>JAFQFR010000019.1 GCA_017398595.1 Clostridia bacterium | reverse complement strand
TTTATACGAAGATCGTTGTTGTAACGCCGTAGGGGAGGGGTCTCCCCTCCCGTTTTGTACAACATCAAGTCGCAGCTTTTCGGGAGGCGAAACCAATGCGACCGAAGGTCGCTATTCCCCTACCTTCGTTAATCCTTCCCCCGAAAATCGGCGCAGCGCTTTTATAAGCCTTCCCCAACGAAGAAAAATGCGGCTGCATGCTTTGCATGATGGGGGAAGGTGTCGAACGCGACAGCGGAGCGTTTGACGGATGAGGGGCTTTCGCATGTACGGCATCTCGCGGGGCGATGGCTGCTATAACGAAACCCATTTGCCGTATACCAACAAAAAAAGCCGCAAATGCGGCTTTTCCTTTCTATTCTTAAAACAAAAACTGTGCGAGCAGGGAGAAGATCTCGTCCTTGGTCTTGTCGGGGGCGAGGGAGAGGATCTTTTTGATGCGGTAGCTGATCGTGTTTTCGGCGATGAACAGCTTTGCCGCGATCTTGGAATAGCTCTCGCGGTTGAGCACCTCGCGCAGGATGCT
This sequence comes from Clostridia bacterium, assembly GCA_017398595.1. Classification (GTDB taxonomy): domain Bacteria; phylum Bacillota; class Clostridia; order Oscillospirales; family CAG-272; genus UMGS902. The sequence continues at coordinate 11,758 of JAFQFR010000019.1, read as the reverse complement.
GATGTCCAGCTTGTCGCAGCCGGAAAGCAGTTTTTCCACGAGCAGCACCTTTTCCACATCGGGATCGCTGAAAAAGTTGGTCTTGGGATAGCTGTCCAGTGTCGGCGGGGTATGCTCCAGCCGAATATCGGTGGTCTTGCCGTTGGAATCGAGAATATCACAGTGCAGCAGCAGCGACAGGGACGCGATCGCGGGGTTGGATTTGAGCATGCGGTAGGCGCTGATCGACAGCTTGCCCGCTTCGACGCTCTTGACGCGCGCCATGGCGACGTTCTGCACTTCGAGATTGGAGAGTACCGTGTCGCCGAAGGTGGCGATGCGGATGTCCTCGGGGATCTTGTAGCCGAGATTCAGTAGGCGGCGCATCAGCACCACCGAGGAAACGTCGTTTGCGCACAGGACCGAGTCATATTCGCCGATGCGTGCGATCAGCTTGTCGCAGATCTCGCGCATCGAATTGGCATACGGATAGACGTCGTTCTCGGAGCCGCCGCTCTGCAGGAAATTGAGCTTTTTCTGCATGTCGGTGGAGCTCTTTTGATCGCCCGCGAAAAAGGCGGTACGCGTACAGCCCTTGCTGCGCAGATATTTCATGAGCTTGAGCGAGGCATCGTCATAATCCATGGCGATGAACGTCGCAAAAGGAAACATTTTTTGATAATTGGCGATCGAGAGCACGATCGGACGGATGCCTGCGGCATACAGGCGGGTCATATAGTTTGATGCCCAGGAGAGGGAAGAGCCGAGCATGATCACATGCGTATCGTCAAAGCTCGGATCATGGATGAACTGTATGTCGGTGTGGATCTCCACGGGCATATTTTTACGCTTTGTCTGCCAGGTGATGCCCTTGATATACTGGGAGCACCAGTGCGAAGTTTTAAAAGAAGGCTCGACCAGAATATGCATGCAAAAACACCTCCCAAGAACAAAACATTGCAAAATTCGCGCTTGATATAGATTTATTGTAACATAATTTCAAAAAATGTTCAACCCCTGGGCTTAATTTTTTGTTTGTCCGCTCTGCGCGCCTTCGTCAAAATATACAAAAAGCGGGCATGAAGATTAGATTTTGCAAAGATTTTATACATTTAGTTTAATTTTTTGGATTGATTCCTTTATTTTTATATGATACCATAATCTTGTATAGGTGACTATAAAACAAGGTTTATGTATACGAAAGGAGTAAAAATTTTGAAAAGAATCGTTTGTTTGCTTTTAGCGCTTCTGATGCTTTCCACTGTTTTTGTTGCATGTGACGATAAGGAGCCTGCAACGACCAGCGGCGATGCGGTTTCTACCTCGGCGGATGCAACTGCCGAGACGACCGATCCGAAGGAAACGCTCGACATTCCGTTGACTGCGGATTATGAAGAGTATGAGTTCAACATTCTGTCTGCGGGCAACCAGGTATGGAATGACTTTGATTTTGAGGAGGAGTCTTCTCTCCCGCTCGATAACGCACAGTATAAGCGTAAGATCAAGGTCGAGGAAGACTACAACGTAAAGATCACGCAGACTTCCAAGAAGTCTTATTCCAGCGGTAACGGCCCCGGATACCAGGCTGTCAACAAGCAGGTCGGTTCGGGCGACTGCGACTATGATCTGTGCATCATCGCAGGTTACGACGTATCCGTACTGGCATACACCGGCCGTCTGTACGACCTGGCTTCGATCGATGCGATCAGCCTCGAGAAGAGCTGGTGGGACGAAAACGCTACCAACAGCCTTACCATCAAGGGCGTTACGTTCTTCACCACCGGTGAAATGACCGTTTCGGACAACCGTGCGGCATTCTGCCTTATGTTCAATAAGGAACTGCTCGCAAACTACAACCTCGAGTCCCCCTATGATCTGGTCACGGACGGCGAATGGACCATCGAGAACTTCGGCAAGCTGGTTAAGTCGGTTTCCGAGGACCTCAACCAGGATGGTATGTACACCAAGGATGACCGCTACGGTCTGCTCGTTTGGGACGACTCCATCGTTGGTATGGTCAACGCTGCAGGTCAGCGCTGCTGCACCATCAACAGCGAGACCGGCGAGCTCGAGCTGACGTTCTACAACGAGTCTACGCTGTCTGCTCTCGAGCAGTACTCGCAGATCGCATACGACAAGCAGTATGCATTCCAGTATCAGAGAGTTGCTGAGTCTACCGGCCGTACCATGTGGAAGGCTAACCAGGGTCTGTTCTTCACAACGCTCGTAGACTTTCTGCCCGAGTTCCGTGAAATGGAAGCAGACTTTGGCGTTCTGCCGTATCCGAAGCTGAGCGAGACCCAGGATAACTACTACTCCACCATCGCGCCTTTCAACTCGAACTTCGTCTGCGTACCGCTGATCCAGGACGATGTTGAGCGCACCGGTGTCATCGCCGAGGCTCTTTCGTACTACGGCCAGCAGATCGTTACCCCCGCTCTGTATGATGTAACGCTGATCGGTCAGTCTACCCGTGACGAGGAGTCTGAGCCTATGCTCCAGATCATCTTCGACAACCTGGTATACGACATCGGTTACTACTATCAGGTAGGTCCTTACAACAAGCAGTTGATCTACAAGCTCCGTGCTTATGACAACAACTTCACGTCCATGTACGATACCTACAAGACGTCCGCGAACTCTTTGCTGAAGGTTATCAACACCTACTATGCAAAGGCAGTCCAGGATTGGACAAACGACTAAACCGTATACTTATAAAAAAGCCGAGGTCTCCTCGGCTTTTTTATTTTGCACAAAAGTGTGTGATCCGTGGGATGTGTGTGCCAAACGGGAGGGGAGACCCCTCCCCTACGATGGGTAGTCCCCAATAACGCGTATCGTAATGGTGGCGCGCGAAATCTTCTTGACAGACCGCTTTTGCTTTCGCTATAATAGAATAAGGAAAAGAAGGCAACAATAGCATAGGAGAAATCATGAAACGAATCGCAAAATTTGAGAAGGTCTCGCCCGAGCAGTTTGCGGAGGCTTGGCAGGACACGTTCGGCTGTGACGGCAGCGCGCTGTATGACACGATCAAACTGCCGCGCCGTGCCACTTCGGGCAGTGCGGGCTACGACTTCTGTACGCCGATCGGCGTCACGCTTGCCCCCGGCGAAACTGCAAAGATCCCCACGGGTGTGCGCGCATGGATGGAGGACGGCTGGGTGCTGAAGATCTACCCGCGCAGCGGACTCGGCTTCAAGTACCGTTTGCAGCTCAACAACACCGTCGGCATCATCGACAGTGACTATTACCACGCGGCAAACGAGGGGCATATCTTCATCAAGATCACCAACGATTCAAACGAGGGTAAAACGCTCACGCTCGATGCGGGCGACGCGTTCGCGCAGGGCGTATTCCTTGAATACGGTATCACGCTCGACGACGACGCAGACGGCGTCCGCGAGGGCGGCTTCGGCTCGACAAGTAAGAAAAAATAAATATTACGCGGGAAAACTTTTTTGTAAAAAAGATTTTCCCGCACCCTTTCCAAAAACTTTATAAAAAGAAAATGGGTGTATCCATATACTTTTTTTAAAAGTTTTTGCGGGGTGTGGGGAGCTTTTTTCAAAAAGCTCCCCACAATACAAGGAGTATCTAACCATGAAAACAACAGTACTGAAAAAATATGCGGAGCTGATCGCGCGTTCGGGCGTCAATGTGCACAAGGGTGACACGGTCATCGTCGTTGCCGAGCTCGACCAGCCGAAATTTGTCGAATACGTCGTGGACGCCTGCTACAAGGCGGGCGCAAAGAAGGTCACGGTGGAGTTCACGCATCAGCCGCTCGAAAAGCTGCATGTGCGTCACCGCAGTCTGACCACGCTTTCCACCGTCGAGGACTGGGAAGTCAAGCGCTATGAGCATTACATCGACGTTCTGCCGTCCCGCATCTGGCTTGTCAGCGAGGATCCCGACGGACTCGCGGGCATGAACTACGAGAAGTACGCCAAGGGCGCGCAGAACCGCTCCAAGATCATCAAGCCCCTGCGCGACCGGATGGAAAACAAATATAAGTGGTGCATCGCCGCTGTCCCCGGCAAGAAGTGGGCAAAGAAGCTGTTCCCCGACCTGCGCCCCGCCGCAGCGGTCGAAAAGCTGTGGGAATCCATCCTGTATGCGTCCCGCGCCGACGGCGACGATCCCATCGAGGCATGGAGACTGCACAACGTCGATCTCAAGGGCCGCTGTGACTACCTCAACAGCCTCGGCATCGACAGCCTGCATTACACCTCGAAAAACGGTACCGATTTCACGGTCGGCATGATCCCCGAGGCGTTGTTCTGCGGCGGCAGCGAGGATACGCAGGGCAAGGGCGAGACCTTCGAGCCGAACATCCCCTCCGAGGAAGTGTTCACAAGCCCCATGCGCGGCAGAGCGGAAGGCATCGTCTACTCGACAAAGCCGCTGTCCTACAACGGTCAGCTCATCGAGGACTTCTCGGTGCGCTTTGAGGGCGGCAAGGTCGTCGAGGTCAAGGCGGCAAAGAACGAGGAACTGCTCCGCACCATGGTCGGCATGGACGAGGGCGCGGCATACCTCGGCGAGGTCGCGCTGGTGCCGTATTCTTCCCCCATCAACAAGCTCGGATTTTTGTTCTACAACACCCTGTTTGACGAAAACGCGGCTTGCCACCTCGCGCTCGGCAGAGGATTCACCAACACCCTGCGCGACTACGACAAGTACACCCACGAGGAGCAGAAGGCGATGGGCGTCAACGATTCGATCATCCACGAGGACTTTATGATCGGCTCGGAAGACCTCTCCATCGTTGCCACGCTGCGCGACGGCAGTCAGGTGCAGATCTTCCGTGACGGCGAATGGGCATTTTAAATTTTAAAACACTTCTCCTTTTCATGGCGGTTTGGCGGCGGTTGCTGCCAAGCCGTCATTTTTCTATGCAAAAGGGCATATATTTACGGTATATCCTGCGCTTTTTTGGGGGGATGCCGCATATGAAAAAATTTTTCTTTTATACGTTTTTGATTCTGGCGATCGGACTTTTTTTCCTGCTGTCCTGCGCGCGCACCGATTGCCTTTATGACGTGGTCGCGTCGGTGACGGCGGCAGATACATCCCTGCCCGCGGGCAGCATTCTCTGTTACGGGCGGCAGTATGCAAACGCCGTCACCGACGACACGCTCTCCGATTATCTCGGACTCGGCGGCTACCCCGAATTCAAGAGCAAGATCGAGGATCTCGCCGTGTTTTCCACATTGCAGGGGGAATACTGCGAGCTGGCGGTCATGCGGCTGTATCGTTCGTCGGACGCCGCGGACGGCGCACTCTTTTTGGAGCGGCGGATCCAGGCGGCAGGGCGTGCGCTGCGGCTCGGCGGCAAAGAGGGGCACGCCGACACCGCTTACGTCCGCACCTACGGCAACATCGTCGCGCTGTACATGATGCCCGACAACGCCGCCGCCGAGAAGAAAGTCAAAGCCGCGCTGTAAAGCCGCAAATATTTTTTCAAAAATCCTGCAAATGCTTGACACGGAGCCGATTTTGCGAGATAATATAAGGTAATAAATTGTAATTCTCCGAAAGGATCAGAAATATGCTGGATATTAAATTTGTTTGTGACAATCCCGAGCTTGTGAAAGAAAATATTCGCAAGAAATTCAAGGACGCAAAGCTGCCGCTGGTAGATGAAGCGGTCGAGCTGTACACCCGCAAGTGTGCGGCAAATACCCGCGCAAACGAGCTGCGCGCGAACCGCAATAAGATCTCCAAGGAGATCGGTATGCTGATGGGCAAGGGTCTGCGTGACGAGGCAGAGGAAAAGAAGAAGCTCGTCGGCGAGCAGGCAAAGGAGCTTGCGACTCTTGAGACCGAGGAGACCGAGATCGAAGCACGCCTCAAAGAGGTCATGATGAAGATCCCGAACATCATCGACGACAGTGTGCCGATCGGCAAGGACGACAGCGAAAACGTCGAGGTACAGTGCTTCGGCGAAAAGACGGTCGTGGATTTTGAGATCCCCTACCACACCGACATCATGGCAAAGTTCAACGGCATCGATAAGGAAGCCGCAGGCCGCGTTGCGGGCGAGGGCTTCTACTACCTGATGGGCGACATCGCGCGCTTGCACAGCGCCGTTACCGCGTATGCCCGCGATTTCATGATCGACAAGGGCTTCACCTATTGCATTCCCCCGTTTATGATCCGCTCCAACGTCGTTACCGGCGTTATGAGCTTTGAGGAAATGGACGCAATGATGTACAAGATCGAGGGCGAGGATCTCTACCTCATCGGTACGTCCGAGCACTCCATGATCGGTAAGTATATCGACACCATCACCGATGAAAAGACGCTCCCCCACACCCTGACCAGCTATTCTCCCTGCTTCCGCAAGGAAAAGGGCGCGCACGGTATCGAGGAGCGCGGCATCTACCGCATCCACCAGTTTGAAAAGCAGGAAATGATCGTTATCTGCAAGCCTGAGGAGTCGATGGAGTGGTTCCACAAGATGTGGAGCTATTCGGTAGAGCTCTTCCGCTCGATGGATATTCCGGTCCGCACGCTCGAGTGCTGCTCGGGTGACCTCGCAGACCTGAAGGTCAAGTCCTACGACGTTGAGGCTTGGTCGCCGAAGCAGGGCAAGTATTTTGAGGTATGCTCCTGCTCCAACCTCGGTGACGCACAGGCGCGCCGCCTCGGCATCCGCGTCAAGGGCGCAGACGGCAAGAAGTACCTGGCGCACACGCTCAACAACACCGTTGTTGCTCCCCCGAGAATGCTGATCGCCTTCCTCGAGAACAACCTTGAGGTGCGCGACGGCAAGTTCGTTGTCCGCATCCCGAAGGCACTCCAGCCGTACATGGGCGGCAAGACCGAGATCGTCGAAAAGTAAAAGAAAAACACAAGGGACGGTTTTCTGTGTCGAAGGACACAGAGAACCGTCCCTTGTGTTTTTAAACGAGTCCCTCCAAAACGTAAGGGCGATTATCAATCGCCCGCATGCTTCGGTGCGATGTTGTACATGCGGGAGGCGAAACGCCGACCCCTACAGGTGTTCCAATTTGCGCGCATCGTAGAGGTGACGTACAAACCCGTAGGGGAGGGGTTACCCCTCCCGCGAGACACGGTTTGATGTCGTACAAGTTTGCAATTCTACATCTTTTTTCGATAATACGCCACAAATGCACAGAACAGCAAAAGATTGTGCAGGATCATGCACGCCCATGCGGCGATCAGCCCCATGCCGAGCAGCTTCGTGCAGAGGAACGTGCCCACGATGCGCACGCCCCACATGCCCGCGATGTTGAAGATAAACGGCACCTTGGTGTTGCCCACGCCCTGCAGGATGCCCTCGAGGATGATGGAAACGCCGTAGAACGGCTCGGAGACGGCAACCATGCGCAGTACGGTCGCGCCGAGCGAGATGACCTCGTCTTTGTCCGAGAACAGCCGCATCATGTCGGGCGCAAATGCAAACAGCAGTCCGCCCGAGAGCAGCATCAAGAGCACTTCCACCACTAAGATCATGCCCGAAAAGTCGCGCATGCGCTGTCTGTCGTCGGCGCCCACCGCGTTGCCCGCGAGCGTCGCCGCTGCAGTCTGCATGCCGTAACCCGGGATGTAAAACGCCGACTCCACCGTGTTGGCGATCGTGTGCGCCGCCGTTGCCACTTCGCCGAGCGCATTGATCATCGCGGCAAAAACGACATAGCCGAGCGAAGTGCCGAATCGCTGGAACATGTTGGGGATCGCCACGCGCATACAGGGGCGCAGGATCTCTTTGTCGGGGCGGAGCTTCTGCCCGCGGGGCGAAAGCTCGGGGTGCCGCCAGAATGCGATCGTGATGAGCACGCCGCCGAGCGTGAACGCGACCGCACTGGCGATCGCCGCGCCGATGACGCCCATGCCCGCACCGTAGGCTGTGAACGTATGCGAAAAGAGCTGTACCTGCCGCGTCGGGTAGATCAAAAGGAAGTTGAACAGCACGTTGACGACATTCACCAGCACGCCGACCTGCATCGGCGTTTTGGTATCGCCCGCGGCGCGCAGTACCGTGCCGAACAGGATCGTCGCGGCGCGCGGCAGCATCGGCATGTACAGGATGAAAAAGTATTGCGCGGCGAGCGGGCGCAGCGGCGCGTCCACCTGCATCCAGGCGGGGACGAGCGGACTGAGCGACAGGGTGAGCAGTGTGAACAGCAGCCCCGAGACAAGCGTCACCGATACCGATTGCGCGGCGGCGCGCCTTGCCATCTCTTTGTTGCCAGCGCCGAGGTTCTGCGCGATCATCGGCAAAAAGCCGATGGCGAGCGCCGAGATCGTACCGCTGATCAGCCAGTTGACCGTGGCGGTCGCACCGACTGCCGCCGTTGCGTTCGTGCCGAGCGCGCCGACCATGGCAGTGTCGATGTACTGCACTGCTGTCTGCAGCAGCTGTTCGAGCATCGTCGGCCACGCCAGCGTAAAGATCACCGACAGCATATTCGGTTGTAGAAGTTTCCGGTGTGCCATGGCGTACCTCAAAAAGTAGATTTATTATGGAATATTCTGCGCATAAAGGCGGGAAATATGCGGGTAGACGGGGAGAGGCGACCGACACTTTGTTTATGCGTATGATGCAACGCATCATACGCAAGACGCGTCGGAACAGAATTCTATTCACGAGGTTAGTCGGAGACGCGTTCGCCTGGCAGGATTCGCCCGCCTGCGGGCGGAGCGGTGGCGCGGGAAAGCCTGCCCCCGGCAGCAATATTAAAACTTTGTTTATGCGTATGATGCGTTGCATCATACGCAAGACGCGTCGGAACAGAATCCTATTCACGAGGATAGTCGGAGACGCGTTTGCCCTTTCGAATCCTGCCTGCTCGACAGCGCCAAAAAAACCGAGGACAACAGTCCTCGGTTTTTTTTGGCGCGCCTGGCAGGATTCGAACCTGCGACCTACCGGTTCGTAGCCGGGCACTCTATCCACTGAGCTACAAGCGCATATATAGGTCGGTTCTACCGACCTATATATAATAGCACGACAATTTCGATTTGTCAACTATATTTTTCAAATTTGCGAAAATTTTATTTTACGAGCGCCGCCAGCATCGTCTTTGCACCCGTGCTGTCGCCGCCGCGGAGCAAGAGGAGCGCATTTTTCAGACTGGGCACGGTCGAAACCGAAAGCGAAGTGCCGCAGACGCCGCAATAGCTCGATCCGTCATCGTTTGTAAGCGTGAAGTGCTCTCCGTCACACTTGTGCGGCGTGTTCACCGTGACGATGCGCGCCTCGGTGGGTTTCAGCGGTACGCCGAAGACGGGCATCGAGTAGGTCTTGCCGCCGATCACCTGGTCCGCAAAGGTGAACTCCTGCAAATAGGTGTTGCGCTCCGCCCACCAGCTCGAACCGCTCGGCACGCTCAGCGAGGGATTCGCATGGTAGTAGATCCACCAGGAGCCGTCCACGGTGTTTTGCACATACGAGGAGTGCCCCGTGCCGTACATCGAGTTTTTGCTATAGGATTGGAACAGCGGCTCGGTACACTTGTACCAGCTCGACGCCTGCATCGGATCGTCGCCGATCAGCGTCAGCGACGCCAGCGCGTAGTACTGCGTCCAGCTACCGTTGACCGAGTACACGATGTTGGTCGTACCCCCGTGCTGCAGGATCTGCGGACCCTCGTTGACGGTCGAACCCGCCTTGGTCTCCCAAAGCTCGGTCGGCTTTGCCAGCAGCGTTTTGGTACCCGTTGCGGTGTAGGGGTTCGCCATTGCCTGGATGTAGATGTTCTGCGAGTATTTGAGGTCGTTTTCCTCTCGACCCGACCAGACGAAGTAGAGCTTGTTGTGCAGCACCATCACGGTGCCGTCGATCGCCCATTTGTCGCCGTCCAGCTCCAGCTCGCCGACCATTTGGTACTGCGAGAGCGCATTTTCGGGCTCACTCGCGCGCAGGACGTACATGCGGTGGTTGACGTCCGAGCCGTTGTCCGCGGCAACGTAGATGTACCAGCCCGCGTCCGCCTCCCCGACGACATCCGCCGGGAAATAGTGCATCTCGGGCGCCCAGTATTCCTTTTTCGCGTTGGCGATCGAGGTCTGCGCCGGGGTAAATACCTGCACCGCGCTCTTGGACGGCTCGCCGAAGAGCAGATCGGTGCTTGCCTGCACCTTCACGCCGTTTGAGGAGTAGCAGTAGTAGTACACGCCGTCCTTGCAGACCATATACGGGTCGGGATTCGTGTTCACAATGCCCGAAAAATGCACATCCATTGTGTCGGCGGTGGGCGTAGCCGTGTCGTTGGAGAAGTAAATGGACGTCGTACACTTGACCGAGAGCAGGTTTTGGATGGTCGGCGTGGTGCAGATCACTGCGGCGCTGACCGAACTCTGATTGTATACCTTGGGCACACGGTAAAATTCGCCGCCCGTGATGACGATCGCCGTCTGCGCATCGATGTAGGCAACGCTCTGCGTCTCGCTGCCGATCACGAGGTCGCCGCGGAAGGTGCCGCCGCTGATGCGGGTGATGACCTGCCCGTGTATGCCCGTGCCGGGGTCAAGCGCCGCGTCACCGGGGAGATAACCGACGTTGCGGAAGATGCGCAGCGCGGTGTTGAACTCGCCGCCCGTGATCTCCATCACGGTTCTGCCCGTGTGGTAGTTTGCGCCCGTCGCGCTGACGTATTGCGTGCTCGCACCCGCACTGAACGTGCCGCCGCTGATGCGCACGGCGATGTCGCCCGAGAGAACGCCGATGGCGTTCTTCGACGGGCCGCGGCGGTTGCCGCTCATCAGTCCCTGCCAGCTGCCGCCCGCGACCGTAATGGTGTAGTCCTTGTCCGAGCTTGCCGCTTCGACGGTGGCGGGATAGTTCACGCCGCCCACCAGCAGCGGTGCGGTCAGCGTCTGCGTCGAATCCTTGACACAGGTGACGCCCGCGCCGAAGCCGAAGTTGTTGAAATTGCCCGCAAACACAAGTGCGCCCGCGGTGTATGCGATCTCGATGTCGTCAAAATAGGTGTCGTTTGCAAACGACAGGTTCACCGCGACGCGGAGCTTTGCGCCGCTCGTGCGGTAGTCGATGCCGCCGTACACGGAGGTGTACAGGACTGCGCCGCCGACATTCGCGGGGGAAAAGCCGCCCGTGTCCGAAACGGTGACCGTACCGCAGACGACGATCGTGCCGCCCTTGCTGTCGGCAAGCAGCGCATATGCGCGTCCGAGCGTCCCTACCGCCGCTTCTGCGCTTGCACCGCTGTTCGTATCCGCGCCGCTGTCGCTGACAAATACGACCGCGCTGCTGTCGGGCGCGAAATCATACGCCGCCGCGCCGATCGCAAGGATCAGTACGAGCAGCATCGCAAAACATGCCAAAATTCCTCTGCGTTTCATTTCGGTATCCTCCCAAAAGGTCGTTATATATATTATAAAGGAAGGAAACCGCATTTGCCATACAAAAAATAATTTTATTCGGAGAAATATTTAACCCCTGCCCGCGCGTAAAGAGAAATGATGGAAATTGTCACCCGATACCGCTTGACAAACGCCCCTGCCCCATAGTATAATAAAACGTACGGACCATTAGCTCAGTTGGTTAGAGCTCCCGGCTCATAACCGGTTGGTCCTGGGTTCGAGTCCCCGATGGTCCACCATAACACACAGGTACGAACTCTTTTGGTTCAAAAACGTGTTCTGCCTGACAATAGAAAACGCGGAGAGGTAAAACCTTTCCGCGTTTTATTTATTTTTACCATGCGTCGGGGATAATGTCAAGAAAAGAAGCGGCGGTGTCGCCGTCCCAACCTAAGTCCAACAGAGCTTTGTAAACATCACC
>JAFQFR010000018.1 GCA_017398595.1 Clostridia bacterium | reverse complement strand
TATGATCTAGGGCGGCGACCCCACGGGCACAGGCTGCGGCGGCTCGGGTCAGAACATCGTCGGCGAATTTGCGGCAAACGGTCATCAGAACCCCATCAGCCATGTACGCGGCGTTATCTCGATGGCTCGCTCGCAGAATCCCAACTCGGCATCTTCGCAGTTCTTCATCATGCATGCGGATGCACTCTATCTCGACGGTCAGTATGCCGCATTCGGTAAGGTCGTTGAGGGCATGGACGTCGTAGACGAGATCGCAGACGTTGCAACCGACTACTCCGATCGTCCCCGCATGGATATGGTTATGAAAAAAGTCACTTGGATCGACTAAAATATGAAAGGACTTCCCATGCGGGCAGTCCTTTTTTGCTGTACCTTTGAAAAATCATAGTGGCGCTATGTTCCGTATCTGCAAATACTTCGTGGAAATCTCGTCATAATCTGGTATAATAGAAGTACAAGATCGCTTTGCATAAACTTTCGGAGGATAGATATATGTCGATTGGAGCTACCATTAAAAAACTGCGCCGTGAGAAGAACATCACGCAGGAACAGCTTGCCGAATACCTCGGTATCACTTCCCGAGCGGTTTCGCAGTGGGAATGCGACAGAACAATGCCCGACATTACGCAGCTTCCGCTGCTTGCCAACATTTTTGAGGTCGGCACCGATGTTTTGCTCGGTGTGGATATTGAAAAAAATGAGCAAAAAATACGCGAGAGCCTTGCTATGGCAGAAGAAGCAGCGCATAGCGGTGCATTTGATAAAGCGGTGGAGATCTTGCGTGCAGCGTACAGCCGGTTTCCGCGTTCCTATGCGATCATGGAAAGATTGGCAAATGCGTTGGTATGTGTGTATTCCCGAAAGGGGATCCGGGAGTATGACGATGTGATCCGCTTGTGCGATCGGATCCTTTCGGAATGCACCGACAGCATGCTTCGGTACAAAGCATTGGAACTTTTGGGACTGGCGTACGGGTACGCGGGCAAAAGAGATGCGATGCTGCAGCTTGCGGAGCAGATGCCGCCGTTTCGCTTCTCGCAAGAACGCTTTATGCTGTGGGAATGGAGTCTTGTCGGCAAAGAGGGAGTAACGCAGCGACAGACGTATTTGACTGCGCTCCTCGAACAAGTCCTGTCGGCTCTTACCTTGATTGCAGGACACCGAAACGATGACGGCACTCCGGTATATTCTCCGCAGGACAAAATCGCCCTTTGGAAACAGATCGTGTATATCATTGAACTGCTCTGTCCGGACGGTGACTATCAAATCTTGGCGCAGCATGCAGAGAGTGCCTGCTGTGACTTGGCTGCGGAATTTTGCAGGGCGGGCGATATTGAAAACGCCTTGTATTGGCTGGAAAAAGCAGCGGATTATGCCATACACATGGATACATACGGCTTTGGTGCACCGCACACTTCACCCGCGCTTCGCGGGTACAGCAGCGGCGGTTGGATTCCCGAGGGCGGAAAAAAGCACACTTCCGATTTGCTGGATTGGATGATGGAAGCGCAGCCTGTTTGCAAAATGCAAAAGGATGCCTGTTTTCAAGCCATTGTATCCCGTGCGCGTACCGTTGCAAAAACAACTTGATCGAACAAAAAGCATCACAGATCATTTCTGTGATGCTTTTTCCTGTGCTTGTTCCACAGTCTATAAATAGATCCAGTATCTTTTTACGAACACGTTTTCTTCGGCATCAAACAACTTGTTTTCAAACACGCCGTTGTTTTTAAGGATCACTTTTTCGGATGCGCAGTTGTCATCGTCGCACAGCACGAGGACTTTTTCAAATCCGAATCCTTTGCTGATCTCGAGTCCCTGTCTCAGCATTTGCGTTGCGAGTCCTTTGTTCCTTCTCGAAGGCTTGACCGCATACCCGATATGTCCGCCGTAATTGAAAAGGAACGGCGTCAATTCAAACTTCAGATTGAACACACCGACCAGCTCATCCTTGTCATAGCACAGATAAAAATTTTCTCTGACATACCCTTCGGGAAGATTTTTGCCCGCGATGCGGTTGTGCATCCCGCAAAGCCATTTGTCAAAATCCGCATGGTCACCGTATCCGATGCAGGTTTCGTTGCTTTTTTCAAATTCGGCATAGAAAGCCAGAACGTCTTTTCTGTGTGCCTCGGTCGGTAAAACAAAAGATAACATGGTGATTTCCCTCGCAATTATTCTTTACTTTGCGGTTTCGTATCTGCCGACAAACAGCAGCTCGCCGCTCGTATTGTCGCGGATGGCGAAGTAGAACGGTTTGTCCGCGGTGAATTCGATCGGATCCCGGATGTCGATGTCGGCAGAGGTGCAGTCCACTATGATCGCGGTAACGGCGGCAGCCTCGGTGCCTTCCTCGTCGATCTTGATATAGGTCTTCTGCAAGGCATCGCTGACAAACAGGTTTCCGTCAATTGCGGAAAGATCCATCATTGCGCCGAGATTGGCTTGATTTTGATCAAAGGCATCGGTCATGCCCATGGCAACAAGAATATCGGTAAGCCCGACCGAGTATTCGAGCTCGAATTTCGGAATGCGCACCTTGACACGCTGACTTGCAAAGGGAGTATTCTCGTTTAGAAAAGCATCGACGTTTAAGCTTGCCTTCGGATCGTCGCAGAGCAGGATATACATGCTGAAATCGTAATCTTTGTCGTTCACATATGCATCACCGCCAAAGCGACCGTAGTCGATACGCAGTGCTTGCACACCGTCTCCCTCGAAATAGCCGTATTTCTCGGTATTCTGCATAAAATCTGCTCGGCTGACCGTGCCGTCTATATTGTGAAAATCCTCTTTTACCGTCAATTGCTTGGAAAATTCCTCTTTCCAATGTGCCTTGAAGTATACGGCGTTGACAAGTGCCGTGGCAAAGTCGCGGTGCTCCTCTGTGAGAATATCGGAGATCTTTTCATGCGTTTTTTCATTTACCCATGCATTTACCTCTTCGACCGAGTTTTGACGCACGACTTCGCGCACCTCTGCGGAGAAGTATTCCTGCATGGCTGTCTGATAGGCGGAGAGGAACGCGCCTTTTCCGCCGAAGACCGTTTGGTTCAGCCATATCGAATTGGCAGTTTCAAGGCTCATCACACCTGCATAGGTGGCGTAGCGTTCCAGCAGCGTTTTCACTTCGGTGTTGTACGCATCGAGATCGGCAATGCCGAGCACATCCAGGATCTGCTGCTTGGTTTCGCCCTCAGCGCCGTTTGCCAGCAGGGCGAGGCACATTTTTGCCGAGTAGGGGGAGAGCATACGGTTGCCGTCACCGGCGGTGAGCAGTATGAGGTTGTCGGCAAAACTGAGAGACTCGTCTGCCTTGGCTGCAGGCGAGGAAGTACCGCCTTGCGTATTGGATGCAGTTCCGTCACGCGTGTCGCTTTCCGCATCGCATGCGGCAAATAGCAGAGAGGGGAGCAGCATGCAAAGAATCGTTCCGATGCAAACCAAAACAAGTTTTTTCATGGTATGTTCTCCTTTGCGTTTAAAATTTTCCATTTGCTCTTTAGTCGAAAATCGGAGAAAAAATCCTTACACAAAAGATAACATTGTGATTCTCTCTCGCAATTATTCTTTTACGGCTCTGGTTGCCCAAAATGACGGAATGTTGTGGTCGTGCAGATTGCCGCATCCGTTGGTATCGCTGTAAATATCGGTCAGGCGGAATCCTGCAAGGAGCTGTCCGCCGATCTGCTCTTCGATCGTGTGCGAAAACTGCACGCCGTCGTTTCCTTCTTCCAGTATTTTTCTATGTGCTTCGTTGACAAGCGGATTGAACGGAAGTACATTTTCGATTTTCGTTTCGGTGGCATCGAATGCGTAATTGATCCCGTTATCCAGACCTGCCAAAAGAACACCGCCTTTTTTCAGCACACGGTAGCACTCTTTCCATATGGGAAGCACTTCTGCCGCATAGCAGTTCGAAACCGGATGAAAAATAAGGTCAAAACTTTCATCCGCAAAGGGAAGCGGCTTTGTCATATCGCCCCGCAGGATGTTGATCCTGTAGCCTTCTCTCGCGGATACCATGCGTTCCGACTCCAACTGACGGGGCGAATAGTCGAGCACCGCGCCCTCTGCCTGCAGTGCGGCAAAGATCGGCATCTGCTGTCCGCCGCCGCTCGCGAGTCCCAGGATCTTTTTGCCGCGGATGTCTCCGAACCATTCGTGCGGAACGGGCTTTGTCGGTGTCAATAACACATCCCAATGTCCCAGCTTTGCATTTTCATACGTCTCATGGGAAATCGGCTTTCCCCATTCCCAGCCTTCTTCGATCCAGCGATCGATCGTTTGTGCATTTATATCCTGATAATTCATAATGTTCTCCATTCTGCCGCAAAGCGGCATCACAAATAGGTATAGTATAACAGAAAAGTGTTAAATTTTTTACTGCTTATGCAAAGAAACGCCCGCAGAAGATCGTTTTCTTCCCGGGCGCTCTTTGTATCTGACTTTGCAAGGTTTACTGGAGATAGTTTGTGCATACATCTGCTACTGCATCGACCGTAGACGGATCTGCGGTATACATTGCACTGTACGAGTGCCCGTTAACCTCCTCATATACACCGTATGTTAAATAGGCGGTGCTATTGCCAAAGTCACATAAGGCGAAGGAAAGAATAGGCGTATCCTTGTCGTTTGGCGAGGATGTTTCAAAAAACATAAAGTCGTAGGACCAGCCGTAGTAGCCGCGGGAACTGATCGGATCGCGTCCCGCGAGCGGTGTGACAGCGTTTATGATCGTTTCCATATCGCTTTTCTTTGTCAAAAGGATTGTATTGCCTGTCATTCCGCTGCGAATTTGAATCGCTTTGACATCGGAAAGATCAAAGTCATGCATTGTAAACGTATCGCTCGATGCAGTATTTGCGCTTTCCGCTTGCGACGCTGTCTGGCTGCAGCTTGTTATCCACAGCATACAGGTCAATAGGAAAGCAGCGGTGCAAACTGCACAGGGGCGCTTATTTTTCATCCCTCTTTACCTCGTTTGCCGCCTGTATTTTCGCAAAGCGCTTTTTATTCGAGCGCTTGACACACAGGAGCACGACTACAAGGATCACTGCAAAGATCGCAAGATAGGGCGCAAGGTAAATGAACGCAAAGAGCAGACTTTCCAGAACTTCGAGGAATGTTTCACCCGAGTCGGTCAGCGTCTCGCCGAGGCGGTCGCCGAAGGTCTTGGGGACGGGAGAAGTGTACTTAGTGACTTCCTCCAGGTTCAAATGGAAGGTCGCGTATTTTACATCGTTGTCGATGGTGCGCTGTGTGTTGGTCAGCGCTTCGATCTGATACTGCACCTCGCACAGACGCTCCTCGATGCGCAGCATCTCCTCTACGGTTTCCGCCTTTTCCAGCATGGCAAAGAGGCGCTCTTCCTGGATGCGGTAGGATCTCAGGCGGTTCTCATTGTCGTAGTAGGTCTCGGTGAGATTATCCACCGTGTTGCGGATGCTGGCTACGTTGTAGCTCTCGGAAAGTCCCGAAAGGAAAGTGTCATAGCTTTCCTGCGGGATGCGCACGGTCATTTCCAGTGAGCGGTAGCCCGCGCGGTTGACACTGTTGAGGTTATATGCGTTTTCGGAAATGATGATGCCGCCGAGCGATTTGATCGTGCTATGCAGGCTGTCGGTCGCCGTTTCAAACTCCTCGGTCTCCAGCGTTACATACGAGGTGTACACCAGCTTTTCTTCCTGCACCACGGCACTGCTTGTACTGCCTGTGACCGTGCCGTATTCCAGGGATTCCGAATACAGGGTGTCTGCACTGTCTTCGGCTACAAAATAGTAAGATTTGTTGCCGGAGTTGCTCGGCGCGGTAACTGCCATGCTGTCTTTTGCAGCGGTGCCGCATGCCGAAAACGAAAGACACAGAACGGTTGCAAGGGAAATGAGAGCGAGTTTTTTCATGGCGATTCTCCTTTATTTCTTAAAGATCAGAAATTTCGAGAGAACATAGTTGGCAATCACAACAAAAACGGCAATGGCGATCTTGACGATCCAGTCGTTGCAGCCGATCACATCCACAAAGAGGGCAAATCCGCCGATCTCCACGAGCCCCGATAACGCACGCGCACCGAAGAAGGTCAGGAACTCGCGTAAGAAATGTTCGTTGCTTTCGTGCTTGAAGACGAAAAACTTGTTGGTGAAGAAGGCGAACAGTACTGCCGCAAACCATGCGATGGCGTTGGCGAGACTCTTGTTGAAGTTGTCGCTAAAACCCGTCAGGAGAGCGTATGTTACCCAGTTGACCAGCGTTGTCATGCCGCCGAAAAACAGATAGGAGATCTGTTCCCGGTATTTTTTGAAAAGTTCTCTTAAAATTTCCATTTGTCCTTTAGTCGATACAATATCGAAAAATCCTCACATGTATTTTTAGGGTGCCGTGGTTGCCCTTGTGTATGCCGTAGGGGAGGGGCTTGCTCCTTATGTTATAAAGCCGCAGCCGTCGCTTCAAATTCTTCAAGCGATGCAATGATGTTCAGTGCGTCGAGCAGGGCGTTCGCGGTCATGCCGCTCGGGAGATCGTAGCGTGCGGCGAGCGCGTCACGCTTGGCGGTGCTATTGTCCCCGCCCGAGAGACCGTGCAGGTAAAAATCGCGCTTGGTGATCGGCGTGCGCCCCTTGGTGCTGCTGTCCGCGTACTTTTGAAAGAGAGCACGCAGCAGGTCGGCGTCCATGCCTTCCACGCCGAGCGTGCCTTCCTTGGAGCCCTCTTTTTTGCGTTTTTCCTTGCCTGCAACTTTCGGAATGTACAGGTTGATCACCTTTTCGGGCGGCAGAAAGCTCTTGATATGTGCGCGGATCACCTTGCCTGCGCCGTCGCTGTCGCAGAGCAGGATCACACCGTTTTGGCACAGGCGTTTAATGAGCGCTTTTTTCTCGGCGTTGTTGAAGATGCCGAAGCCGCCCGTGGTGATGATCCGCGCATCCAGGATGGAGTCCAGCTTGATCTTATCGTACTTTCCCTCCACGATGACGGGTAAAGAGATCTTGATTTTATCCATAGCTTTACCCCTTGGCAGCTTCGCAGATCAGCGATTTTAAGCGATCGTAGCTCGTACTCTCACCCTTGATCTTGAGATCGGCATCGCGGCAGAGAGAAAGCACATGGCTGATCTTTTTGAGGCTGCTGTTCTTTGCCGCCGCGGCGTAAAGCCCCGTGCGGTATTCGTTCATTTTCAGCTTCTTGGCAATATCGGGTACGAGCATGCCGCCGTCCATTGCCGCTTTGACGCGGTAAAGGTCGATGTAGGTGCTGTAGATGCCCGCAAAGGCGACCGCGGGGCGGATATGCTTTTGCTCCATGAGATGCAGGATCTGCAGTGCGGCGTCCGTCTTGCCCGCGAGGACCGCGTTGGACAGTCCGAACGGTTCGAGCTCCCGCGTCTCACAGCAGACGGTCGCAATATGCTCTTTTTGCAGCACATTTTCACCGTGCGTGTGCAGATAGGCGCAGAGCTTTTCGATCTCGCCCACGAGCGTCATCATGTCGTTTGCGCACTGTGCCACAAGCTGTGCAAGCACGCTTGCATCCGCTTGAATTTTGTCCTTGGTGAAGTGCTTGTCTGCCCACACGACAAGATCGCGCTGTGAGGCGCGCGGCAGATAGGCGGTTTTGGCAGCGGCGTTCAGCTTCTTGTAGAGCGGGGAAGGCTTTGTGATCTTGGCGCCTTTTGTCGTGCCGTAGTCGAGCGCGCCGTCGGCGACATTCATCACAACGACCGCGTAGTCGTAGTCCTTGACCGCGGCAAAAAAGTCGAGCAGCACTTCCACCTCGGCGGCTTTCAGCTCGGAAAAATTGAATTCCGAAAGCTCGATCAGCTTTTTTTCCTCGAAAACGGGCGGCGTTGCCAACGCATCGGCAAGCGCGTCCTCCGAGAAGTTTTTCGGCGTGAAAACGGCGTGATTGAACAGCGCATAGGGTGAATCGCCGAGGATGCTCTCGCGGATCTTGCCGGTGTAAAACCGCTTGAGATAATCCTCTTCGCCAAACAGAATATAGACACCGCTCGGCGATTTATATTCTTTTTTGATCTCGATCTCAGCCATGGTGTCTCCTGTTTTTTATAAAATCGTTACCGTGATATGCGTTTTTTCGGCGAGCATACCGTTCATTTCCACGAGGTATTCGGCGGTGAAGTATCCGCCCTCGTAGGTCAGTTTGTTTTCGAGCGACAGCGTGTTTACGCACAGCTCAATGGGGAAGTAGGGCGTTTCGTACACGCAGTGATGCCGCTTGCCCGCTTCAAACACAAGCGCCGTGGAGACTGCTCCCTCGCGCAGAATGCTGACAAGACTTGGGTTGTCCTTATCCACGATCACCTTGGTTTTGGAACCTTCCATGCCCGTGATCTCGGATTCCTCGTATTCGATCTCGAGTCTGCCGCCCTTGTCGGCAACGGTGCAGTCGGTGGTCAGCGTGGTACACTCGGTATTTCCGCTTACGGATTCTTTATCGGTGAAGGATGCGCTGCCATCTTCCTCAAACTGCGTTACGCGCGAAATGATTTTTGCTTTTGCAAATCTTTTTTTGATGCTTCTCATGGTCATTTCCTAAAATAAGAATTTTTTATATATGGATTATACCATTTTGTAT
>JAFQFR010000017.1 GCA_017398595.1 Clostridia bacterium | reverse complement strand
TCATATTCTTCGCATATCGCTTTCAGTGTCTTATGCTTCTCTTCGTGCTCTTTGATGATGGTAATCTTTTCTTCGTAACTGATCTGCTGTTTCCTCATTTTCCTCAACTCCTCGACTTCTTTATTATACATCAAGGTGTCCGGTATTTAAATGTCTACTTTATTGGTATCATAACAATGAAAGATAGAAAGAAAAATGAATGGTTAGCATTACCAAGGCCCCCTTGCCTAAAGGGGGCTGTCGCCGAACGGCGACTGGGGGATACGTATCCCTCCACCGCTAACGCGGTCCCCCTCCCTTTAGGCAAGGGAGGCTACACTCGCCATTACTTCATTCTCAAACAATTCATTCCCTCTCCCTGTATAAACTCCCGCGCACGGGGCAATCTATTGTTGCCACTTTATAAACCGAGGTAAATACAATGGATAACAACGAAATGCCGCTGGGATTCGGCTTTGCACTGGCGCAGAATCCCAAAGCGATGGAAAAATTCTCCAATCTCTCCGAAGCCGAACAGACCGCGATCCTGCAAAAAGCGCACGCCGCATCTTCCAAAACCGAAATGCAGTCGCTGGTCAATACCCTGTCTGCACAAGGATAAGAATAAGCCGTGGGATTTTCCACGGCTATTTTTATATCTTTCTGACCGGATGGCGGATGACGGTTTTCCACTTCTCGGGAGCGACCTTGCGGGCATCCGAGAGATAGATCTCGTGATGGCGGCGGGTGTCGGAGAAATCGTTGACATAGCCGTTTTCAGCGAGATACCGATCCATCAGCGCGACGGTTGCAGGCTCGTCGTCATACGCGCCGAGGTGCATGCACTGCACACACAGTCCCTCGTCGATCGTCAAAAACTCGGCGCAGGTGCAGTCAAACTTTTTCTTTCTTGTTGCCTCGGCAACCGCCCATGCAAAATCCACCTCGGTTACAAAATCGGGCAAACGGATCACCGAGATCCACCGAAACGAGGACTTGTCTGCATAGTCCACGCCGTCAATGCCTTCCTGCCACCAAAAGCCTTCGAGCGGCGGCACGACAAAATCAAAATATCCGTCGATGCGATGATCGCCCATCTTGCTCATTTTGATGGTATACGCAACCGCATACAGCACACCGATCGCCGCCTTATAGGCGCCGCCCTCCTCGTTGGGGTCCCCCTTGCCGCGCACGGCAATATAGTTTGCCCGCGGCACATGCACGATCTCCGGCTTGCACCTCGGCAAATAGAATTCCTTGTATTCTTTTTTAAAATCAAAGGCCATCTTAACTCTCCTATGTCGGTTTTACAGCAACGACTGCAAAGTATTAAGTCTCCTTAAAGCACTTTCAGCCCTCAATCTCTTTGATTCATCCCATCCACAAAGGCAATATCCCTTGCGGTGAGTTCTACCCACGCGGGGCGGAAGCCGCATTTGATCGCGTTGCGAACGGACTTTATATTGCACCACGCCGCGCAGTAAAACGGCACTTTACCGAGCGCGAAAACTTCGAGTGCAAGGCGGCTGGTGAGTGCCGAGGCAATGCCCTGTCTGCGATATTCGGGCAGCACATCCACGCCGATCTGATACATGTCCTCACAGTCCGCCGAGCAGCCTGCAAGACCAATCAGCTTTTCGCCGTCATACGCGCCCACGCCGAGCACATCCAGCTCCTTGCGCTGCTCGCAGAGCGCATTGCTCCACTGCTCG
This sequence comes from Clostridia bacterium, assembly GCA_017398595.1. Taxonomy (GTDB): domain Bacteria; phylum Bacillota; class Clostridia; order Oscillospirales; family CAG-272; genus UMGS902. Next base: position 16,484 of record JAFQFR010000017.1, on the reverse strand, counting down.
GTATAGAGGTCCGCAAAATCGGCTTGGTGCAGCACACGCAGCTCATATGCACAGGGCAAAGCCTTGACGGCGTTGACATCGGGCAAAAAGTATTCCGCCATAAAGCAGACTTTCAAGCCGTGCGGCAGGAGCGCATCGTTTAACGCATGGACGTTCGGCGTCTCAAAGGCGTGCTCGGTCGGATATTTGTCGATATACGCGCGCGCCACCGCGGCAAGCCGCTCACTCGTCTGCACGACAATGTTCGAGCCGTAGGAAACCATGTCGCACTCGAACGGCAGCGGCAGATATTTGCGCGCTTTCGGATGCTTTTTTGAAGTTGTTACCAGATTTTTGCCCGAGAAAAAATCCTCGGGCGCGCAATTACAATCATATGCGGATTGCTTGAGTGCGATTTTCCAAATTTGTTCGTTTGTCATAATACCTTACTCAAAATGATCTCATACGGATCGTCTTTCAGCGTGAAGCCGCCGATCGTTTTGTAACCGAGTTTATTGTAAAAATGCTGTGCATATTCATCGGACGCAGTCGAGGTCATCACAACGTCGTATCCTTGCGCACGCATATCGCTCTCCCACTGCGCGACAAGTGTGTGACCGTATCCCTTACCGCGGCAGCCGTCGAGCATATACAGCATGTTCATAAACGGAACGAGATCCCAAAACAGATTATACCGCAGCCAGCCGACAAATGCGCCGCCATCCAAAGCCATGTACACTCTGCCCTGTCGGACGCAGTTTTCCAGCTCCCTGCGCGGAATATGCTTTTCGTGTTCGGATAAAATTTCGATGTCATCCATCGTTGCAATTTGGATCTGCATAGTGCCTCCTATAGCTGCTCCGTAATCGGTTGTACCCATTGTATCACAGTTTTCGGAATATGGCAACAGAAAAAGCCTTGGAGCGACATACTCCAAGGCTTTGCTTTATTTGCGAAGGTCGATCTTGCGGATGGTGTCGCGCACCTTGAGAACGAAGGACGGCGATACCGAGAGTTCGTCGATGCCCATACGCAGGAAGGCTTCGGTGAGGGTGGTATCCGCGGCAAGTTCGCCGCAAATGCCGATCCAAGCGCCGTTTGCATGTGCATTTTTCGCCGACCACTCGATCAGGCGCAACAGCGCTTCGTGATGCGTATCGCAGAAATGCTCGATCTGCGGATTTTGGCGGTCGCAGGCGAGCGTGTACTGCGTGAGATCGTTGGTGCCCACGCTGAAAAAGTCCACCATGGGCGCGAGCTTGTCACTGATGATCGCCGCCGCAGGCGTCTCGATCATAATGCCAAGCTCCACATCCGCATAGGGCAGGTTTTCGGCAGTGAGCTCCTCTTTGACCTGCTCGCACAGAGCAAGGATCTCCTGCAGTTCCCACTCGTTTGCAACCATCGGGAACATGATGCCGAGATTGCCATAGACCGATGCGCGATAGAGTGCACGAAGCTGCGTCCTGAAGATCTCGGGGCGCTTTAGGCACAGGCGGATGGCACGCAGTCCAAGCGCGGGATTTTCCTCTTTTTCCAGATGAAAATAGTCTGCCTGCTTATCCGCACCGATGTCCAGCGTGCGGATGATGACCTTTTTGCTTGCCATGCTCTCCAGCACTTTTTTATACACGCGGAACTGCTCTTCCTCGGTGGGATAATCGGTCTTTTCGAGGTACAAAAACTCGCTTCGGAACAGTCCGATGCCGCCCGCATCGTTGAGCAGCACCGCGCCGATATTATCGACGCTGCCGATGTTGGCAAATACGTTGATCCTGGTGCCGTCGAGCGTGATATTTTCTTTGCCGTTCAGCTTTTGCAAAAGGAGCTTCTTTTCGATCTCCTCCTGCTGCTTTTTTTGATACGCTGTCAGAGTCTCGGCATCGGGATCCACGATGAGCTCACCGGTAAAGCCGTCGGCAATTGCCGTCACGCCGTTTTGCACCTCGCCGAGAAACGCCTCGCCAAGCCCGATGATGGCGGGAATATTCATGTTTCTTGCCAGGATGGCGGTATGCGAATTGGCAGAGCCGTTTGCCGTGACGAATGCAAGGATCTTGTCCTTATCCAGCGAAACCGTTTCACTGGGAGCAAGATCATCGGCGCAAAGGATCACCTTTTCATCCGAGAGCTCTCCCGTGCCCTGCTCGTTGGCAAGGCAGGCAATGATGCGGTTGGAAATATCCTTGACATCGGCGGCTCTCGCCTGCATATAGCTGTCGTCCATCGAAGCAAACATCTCGGCAAAGTTCTCGCCCGTCATCGCCACCGCATACTCAGCGTTGATGCTCTGCGAACGGATCATTTCCGCGATCGCATCGTTATAGTCCTCGTCCTCGACCATCATGCTGTGGATCTCGAAGATCTGCGCATTTGCCTCGCCGACCTCTTTCAGCGCCTTTTCATAGATCTCGCCGAGCTGCGTGAGCGCGACCGCCTTTGCTGCTTCCAGGCGTTCGATCTCGGCGGCGGGATCGCTGATCGGCACGCGCTTGACGCGCATGCCCTGCCGCTCAAACACGGCGATCTTGCCGATGGCGATCGCACCGTAAACGCCTTTTCCGGTAAACTTCATCATAGGGATACCTCAATTACAGATTTGCTTCGAGAAAAGCCTTGATACCTGCCTCTGCCGCGTCCTCGTCCGCACCGTTTACGGTAACGGTAACGGTATCGCCGCACTTTACACCGAGACCCATCAGTGCCATCAGCTTGGTGCAGACGACGGATTTGCCGTTTTTCGTAATGGTGATCTCGCTTTGGTAGTTTTTCGCGGTCTTTGCCAAAAGCCCTGCGGGTCTTGCATGAATGCCCAGCTCGTCCTTGATGGTATACTCAAATGTTTTCATAATAAACTCCTTTACGGTTATTGGATTTCGAGAATTTTGTCGCCCGCCTTGACAGAACCGGACGAGATGGTTTGCAGAGAGTTGTAATCGTCGGTGTTGCAGACGATCATGGGAGTGGTGAGCTTGTAACCCGCCTTGCGGATGCCCGCCATGTCAAAGGAGATCAGCAGATCGCCTTTTTTGACGGTGTCGCCGTCCGCAACATGCGCTGTAAAGAATTTGCCGCCGAGACGTACCGTGTCGATGCCGACATGCAGCAAAATTTCACAGCCTGCCGCGGACACGAGATTGATCGCATGCTTGGATTCAAAGACCATATCGACCTTGCCGTCGCAGGGTGCGTACAGCTTGCCCTCGGTGGGTTCGATCGCAACGCCGCCGCCGAGAACCTTGGAAGCAAACGCTTCATCCTCCACCGATTCGAGAGGAACGACGGTTCCGCTCAGATGCGCGTACAGCGTTTCGCCCTTGCCTTGGCTTGCGGCTGCGGCAGGTTTCGCGCTCTCCGGTTCCCCGGAAACCGTATCTGCGAGCAGTGCGTCTACGTCTTTGGCAAGATCCGTGTCGAGGAAATCCTCGAGGTGGGATTTTACGACCGAAACGCGGGGACCGTAGATGACCTGAATGCCGTTACCCTTGTGCACCACGCCCGAAGCGCCGCTTTCTTTGAGCGGTGCGTCGCTGACAAGGCTCGAATCCTTGACCGTGATGCGCAGACGGGTAGCACAACAGTCGATGTCCGAAATATTGTCCGCGCCGCCGAGCCCCTTTAAGATCAGCGCGCTGGTGCGGTCAAATCCGACGCTTTCGGCATTCGACGCGGCGCCCTTTTTTCTCGCGTCCACATCCTTGCGGGTGTAGAGCTTGGTCTCCTCATCGTCCGCTTCTCTGCCCGGCGTTTTGTAATTGAACTTCTTGATCATAAAGTAGAACACGAAGTAATAAACGACCGCGTAGGCAAGTCCCACGATGACGATCCAGATCCAGTTGGTTTTTGCATTGCCCTGCAAAATGCCGAACAACGTCAGGTCTATCAGACCGCCCGAGAAGGTCATGCCGACGCCGACGTTAAAGACATGCATCAGCATATAGGAAAGACCTGCGAGGATACAGTGTACGATATACATAGCAGGCGCTACAAACAGGAAGGTGAACTCGAGCGGCTCGGTGATACCCGTGAGCATGGAGGTCAGCGCTGCGGACAGCAGCAGACCGCCCACCACCTTTTTCTTTTCGGGGCGCGCCGCCTTGTACATAGCAAATGCCGCTGCGGGGAGTCCGAAGATCATGAACGGGAATTTGCCCGACATAAATCTGGTTGCCGCTACCGAGAACTGCGTGGTGGATTTCGACGCAAGTTCTGCAAAGAAGATGTTCTGCGCGCCCTGTACCATGACGCCGTCGATCAGCATCGAGCCGCCGAGCTCTGTCTGCCAGAACGGCATATAGAAGACGTGGTGCAGACCGAACGGAATGAGCGCACGCTCGATGATACCGTAGATCCATGTGCCCGCATAGCCCGATGCCAGAACGAGCTGACCGAGCTGTGCAATACCGTACTGTACAACGGGCCAGACATAGAACATCACGATACCGACGACGAGATATACGATGCTGCAGACGATCGGCACGAATCTTGTGCCGCCGAAGAAGGACAGCACCTGCGGCAATTCGATCTTATAGAATCGGTTGTGCAGTGCCGCAACGCCGAGACCGACCAAAATACCGCCGAAAACGCCCATTTGCAATGTGGTGATACCGAGAACCGTGGTCGTGGTGTTTTCCGCCATGGCACCCACACCGCCTTTTGCCTCGATCAGCGTGCTGATAGCGGTGTTCATGATGAGATAGCTGATCGCACCCGAAAGGGCGGCGACTTCTTTCTCTTTTTTCGCCATACCGATCGCAACGCCCATGGCAAACAGCAAGGCAAGGTTGTCAAACACGACGCTGCCGGTCTTGCTCATGATGTTGAGGATCGTGTAGAGCAGGCTTCCCTCGTGAATGATGCCTGTCAGATGATACGCTTCCAGCGTAGTGGGATTTGTAAACGAGCTGCCGATGCCCAGCAGCAGACCCGCCACGGGAAGCAGTGCGATCGGGAGCATAAAAGAGCGACCGACTCTTTGCAGCACCCCGAAAATTTTGTCTTTCATATGATTTCCTCCGTATTCTTCTGCGGCACATTGCTTCTGCACGATCGGTACCGGATCCTGCCGCTGCAGTGTTCCGCTGAAATTCTGCATATCAGCTTTTTTTCGTAAGCTTTTTGAGATGGATGGTAAGCGTGATCAGTTCGTCACCGTTGATGGTTTTCTGAAAAGTCTTTTCGATGTATTCCCGAATGCACAGGGCGCATTTATACTGCGCGGCGCAGGTCTTGCGGATCATCACCGAAAACGCATCGTCGTCGCCGAACGCATTCGGCAGCGGCTTATTTTGAAACAATCTTTGCGCAAGATATTTGAGATGCGACAAAAATCGCTCAAACTCCACGCTCTCCCGATCAAACTTCTCCTTGCAATAGTATTCCGAGATTTCGATGCATCCATTTATCAATTTTGTAATTTTATATACATCGTCCATTTTTGTATCGAGGCTTGCATTGATGATGTGCATGGCGATAAAGCCCGCTTCATCCTCTGCCATGGCGATACCGAGCCGCTTTTGCATCTGCTCGACGCAGTATCTGCCGAGCTGCAGCTCCTCGGGATACGAATCGTGGATCGAATCCAACAGCGGATTGGTAAACTCCATGCCGTTGTTTTTGCGCTCGATGGCAAATGCGATATGGTCGCTGAGCGTCACGAGCAGGGATTCGTTTAGTTTGCCCGAATATTCTTTTTTAATATGCTCTACTATATCATTGGCAAAAACCATGTATTCAAACGGAATTTCTTTCAGCATGGAGATCATTTTTTTCTGCAGCTCCGAATCGGTGATCAAATACGTCTTTTGGATCTGCGACACATCGACCGTGTCGCCGTACTTTTTTCCAAAGCCGATGCCTTTGCCCGAAACGATCTGTTCTCTGCCCTCGTCATCCAGCACGCACAGATTATTATTATTGATGGCTTTAATCACTTTCATAACATTCTCCCGTTTCTGAAAATAAAAAAGCCAACCTTACACGCAAATCTATCTGGAAATTGCGTACAAAGTTGGTCATGCCCTCGCGGTAACACCCCAAATACATAGTATCCAAGTATTCTTTTTACTATAGCTACTATAACACGAGTCGGCACAATAGTCAATACCCGTTTTGCATTTTTCTTGATTTTTGTGCAAAATAAGCAAATGAAAATGCGGGCAATATCCACCTTGCACAAATATAAATGGGAACGGCAAAACAGCCGCCCCCATTTGTATGTATCTTTTCTTGCCTGTGCATACTCGCCGACATCTGAAAATTTTACTTTTCCTTTTTCTCTACCGCGATCCAGAGCTCGCAGGTGTAGTCATGATCTTGCCTGCTGTGTGCTGTCAATGATCTTCTCCGCCGCAGTCTCGGGGGAAATGTCGGACACATCCACCTTGACCGTGTCAAGCCGATCATACAGCGGAATTCTCGCGGCGCTGCGCCCGATCACATCCGCACGGCGAATACCCGATGCCACGTCGCGGGCAAGGCGGCGGCGCAGTGCCTCCTCGCTGCAAACGAGCGAAATGCAGTGCAGCGCGCAGTCGGACAGATCTAACCGCGAAACGAGATCGTCTATGATACTTTGTTCGTGCATCACCCAGCAGAAGATCACATTGTCGTAGGCGCTGCATCGAATGAAATTGCCGAGCAGATGACAGATGTTGTCCATGACCATCGCTTTTGTCTCCTCGGTCACCACAAAGGGGCTGGCATCCCAACACCAGTCACCGTCCAAAAACACGCTGCTTGGTAACTTTTCTTTTAAAATTTGGCAGGTGGTCGTTTTTCCCACGCCCATCGTCCCGCCGATCAAATATACATGCTTCATTGTTTGTACCTGTTCAAACGAAAATTTGTTTGTCAGTTGACTTGCCAGAATCCCTCATCCGTCAAACGCTCCGCCGTTGCCGCAGGCAACCAATGAGGGACTTTTATAATGTTCTCGCCGACATTTTTGGTTTTATTTTTCCAATGTAAATGTGTACGCTACAAATCCCGAGGAGTATTTTTGCTCGCCACTCGGGAGCGTCCACATGGCTTCGACATCGGCGGTGGATTCCACGAGCGCCAGCCCTTCCTCGAAATCCATCAAAAACAGCGCGGTGGAAAGCGCATCGCCGAGGGCGCTGTCCTTGCACAGCACCGACACCGCAAGATATTTTTCGCCCGGCATCAGCGTTTCGGGGTCAATGATATGATGATAGTTCTTACCGTCCACCATGTAGTACCGCTGATAGGAACCGCTGGTCACAACCGCGGCGTCCGACAAATGCAGATATGCGATGTACGGCGTTTCGGTATCCTCGGTATCGGGATTTTCGATGCCGACCGACCACGGATCTCCATTCGCACTGCCGATGGCGCGCACATTGCCGCCGACATTGAGGATGTACCCCCCGATGCCCTCTGCCGCGAGCTGTTGTGCGACCATCTCCACAGCGTATCCCTTTGCGATGGCACCGACATCGAGACGCATTTCGGGATCGGCAAGAAACACGGTGTTATTTTCGGTATCGAGAATCATCTGCGTAATGTCGGTATGCTCCGCCGCAGCGCGCAGTGCATCCATGGGCGGTAGCTCCGCCCCCGCAGGATCGTACATGCCCGCTTCGCGGTACTCGTGCCAGATCGACAGCACACTGCCCATAGCGATATTGGTCTTGCCGCCTGTCAGCGTGCAGATCTCCTTGCCGTAGAGCAGCAGATCCATGATCTTTGCATCCACCTGCACGACAGTATGCGCACCATCATCCACATCGTTGACGGTGTGCAGATTGTTCAACCCCGCATAGCGGTTGTAGATGGTATACAGGCGGTGGTATTCTTCCATTTGTGCCGTGATGCTCTCGCAAACGCGGTCAAACTCTTCCTTGGAATCGGCGTATCCGACCACCGTGGTCACGGTGTCAAAATAATCAAAGTAGTACGCCGAATATTTGGTTTTTCCGCTCTGCTTTTGGCAGGAGACCAAGCTCCCCAGCAAACACAACGCCAATATCCACGCCGCCAAACGCTTTTTGTTCATCCGCTCTTCGCCTTTCGTTCGTGTAAATCAAAAGGGTGCTTACATAGCACCCTTTTTCTGTGACTGAAAGTTTACTTTGCCGCTTTTACAGCCGTTTCTACAAGATCGGTCACGCCGATGGTGCAGCCTGCGGTCTGCAGAGACTCTACGCCGTAGCCGTCGCCTGCAGCCAGTGCGGCGATCTCAGCCGAGGTCTTGCCAACACATGCAGCGCAGAATGCGTCCGCCTGCTCATACCACTCTTTTGCGGAACCCGCATACGCCTTCATGCCGTATGCATCACCCTTTTCATTCTTGGTCTGAATTGCGGTTGCGGTATCGAGCGTAGCTACACCTTTTGCGTCAAAGGTGAACGTCGCCTGCAGTGCGTCTGCCTTGCAAGCGGTGACCTTGTTGTTCTTGTCGAGTGCAGCGGCAACGATGGTGGTGTCTACCTCGTTTACGCCCTCTGCCTCGTCGGTCGCATCCTTGGAGCTTGCCTGCTTGGAAACCATGGCGATCTTCAGAGTATCGTCCTTGGTCGCGGAAGAATCCGCAGCGTTTGCAACTGCCTTGACAACTGCATTTGCAAAATCGGAAACCGCGATGGTGCAGCCTGCGCTGATGACAGCGTCGGTGCCCTTGCCGCCGTCGGCAACCAGTGCCTTGACCTCGTCAGCGGTCTTGCCGACCGTCAGCGCTGCGAACGCGTCCGCCTGCTCATACCACTCTTTTGCGGAACCTGCATACGCCTTCATGCCGTATGCATCGCCCTTTTCGTACTTGGTCTGGAAGCTGTCGGCAGCGACATACTTACCGTCGGAGGTGTAGCCGACCGTATTGTCGGCGGTGTCGATCACGCACTTTACGATCTTGCCGTTGGCATCGACCAAAACGACTGCCGCCGTGACAACAACTTCGCCTTCGCCATTGGTATCGCCGTCGGCATCGGATGCCTTTTCATAGGAAGCGGATACGCCGAGACCCAGCTTGAGGGATTCTGCCTTGCCGCAAGCGGTCAGCGACAGAGCCGACAACAGCATCAGTGCAGCAAGCGCCAATGTAAGAATTTTCTTCATGTTGATTCTCTCCTTATTCGCAATTTTTTAGGAATCTCATACTAAACAGAGTATGCCATAAAAGCACTGCTTTGTCAACTATTATACCCAAAATGCTTAAAAACGTACATTTTTCATCGCTTTTAACAGTGCAATGCCGCAAAGGCCGATAAAAACACCTGCGACAGTGCCACTGACCGCCAAAACGATCATATAATAGCCGATCTCCGCCGTCTCCAGCAGCAGCATTGCCACGAGGATCTGCCCGAGATTGTGCATGACACCGCCGACGATGCTCACGCCCACCGCGGAAAACAGCCCGCATTTTTTGCACAGCGCCATCAGCGCAAGGCTGAGCGCCGCGCCCGCTGTACTATAGATCAGCATCACGGGATTGCCGAACAGCAGCGTCACCGCCGCAAGACGAACGACCGACACGGCTGCCGCATCCTTGATCCCGAAGCGATACAGAAGAAAAATGATCACGATATTGGGCAGTCCGATCTTGATGCCCGGCACTGCCGTAAGGATCGGCGGCAGGAGCATCTCTACATAGGAGAGAATGAGCGCGACCGCTGCCGCAAGGCCTAAAAAAGTCAGTCTTTTTGCTTTTCCCTGCATGTCCCTCTCCTACACAAAAATTTTATGCCGCCATATCCACGCCGCCTGCGTCCGTGGACGCCGCGATCTTGATCACCAGTTTATGCGGCAGGCAGACAATGGTTTCCCCAACGCGCGAGATCGCACGGTGCCCCGCGCAAACAAGGTCGGGGCAGTTGGCAGTCTCGACAAAGGCTTCGCCGTCGCGGATGACCAGCGTATTGGTGCCCCCGCCGTCGGTAATGATCTCGACCTCGGTATCGGTATCGAGCGCATAGCGCGCCGTCTCGACACCGTCGATCAGCACCACGGCAAAATCGCCCTCGGTCTTTTGCAACTGCCAAAAGAGCATCGCCGCCGCCGCCAGCAAAAGCAGGACGACGGCAAGGATGACATCATTGCGAATTTTTTTGCGATCGTTTGTTCCCATCTCTTCCCCGAATCTTACGCGGAGAAATCCGCCGTTTTCAGGCAGTGCATGGGGCAAAGCTCCACGCATGCACCGCAGCCGTTACATGTAGCGTAATCAATTGCGGCGAGATTATTCGTGACGGTGATCGCCTTTTGGGGGCAGTTCAGCTCGCACTTTTTGCAGCCGATGCAGGCGTTCTGGCAGTTTTTGCGTGCCGTGGCGCCCTTTTCGGTATTGCTGCACATGACGACCGTCTTTGCACCCTTAGGCACAAGCGTGATCAGATGCTTCGGACATGCCTTTTCGCAAGCGCCGCAGCCCATACAAGCGCGGCTGTCCACATGGGCGATGCCGTCCTGCATGCAGATCGCATGCGCAGAGCAGACGGCGGCACAGTCGCCGCATCCCACACAGCCGAAGCGGCAGGCATTCGGTCCGCCGTACAACATGGATGCCGTCTTGCAGGAATGCATACCGTCATAGATCATCTTTTTGGGTGCTGCCTCGCAGTTGCCGTTGCAATGTACAAAGGCAACCTTTGCTTCGCCCGCCTCGACCGCAACGCCGAGCACTTCGGACAGCTTACCTGCAGTATCCGCACCTCCGGGAATGCAGAGATTTGCTTTTACACCGCCGTCGGCAAGTGCTTTTGCATAGGAATCGCAGCCTGTAAAGCCGCAGGCGCCGCAGTTTGCACCGGGCAGGCACTCGCGGATCTGCTTTGCCTTTTCATCTTCCTCGACATGCAGAAAATGCGCGGCGAGGGTAAGCAGTACCGACGCGATCAGACCGACTGTGGCGACCACAAGGAGAGCCGTTACAATACTCATCATATTTCGGTTCCCCCTTTATGCAAACAGATTGTCTACAACGCCCGCGAAGCCGAAGAACGCAAGCGAGACAAACGATGCCGCGATCAGCGTGACGGGCAGACCCTTGAAGCACTCGGGCACGTCGCTCTCATCCAGTCTCGAGCGCACGCCTGCGAACAGAACCATGGCGAGCAGAAAGCCGAGACCGACGCCGAGCGAGCTGACAAGCGACTCGACGAAGTTGTAGCCGTCGGTGATATTGTTGATGGTAACGCCGAGCACGGCGCAGTTGGTGGTGATGAGCGGCAAATAAACGCCGAGGCTCTTATGGAGCGCGGGCATAAACTTTTTGAGCACGATCTCCACGAACTGTACGAGTGCCGCGATGACTAAAATAAATACGATGGTCTGCATGTAGCCGAGGTTCATCGGATCGAGAACATAGTGCTGAATGGGCCAGGTGACAAGCGTTGCGATCAGCATAACGAAGATGACCGAAACGCCCATGCCCGTTGCCTGTCCGAGCTTTTTGGAAACGCCGAGGAACGGGCAGATACCGAGAAATCGGCTGAGCACGTAGTTGTTGACCAGAACCGAGGACATCAGAATCACGATCAAGTTCTTAAAAGTATCCATCTCAGTTGTCCTCCTTTACAGCAGAAGTTTCACATGCGCCCGCACTGCACATGGCAGCCGAGGGGCAGCCTGCGCAGGCAAAGCTCTTTTTTCTCGGGGCTTTGCCGTGGGTGAGCTTGTTGACGATGGCGATCATCACGCCGTAGACCAGCATACCGCCGGGCGCCTTGATAAAGAACGAAATGGTGTGCGTGCTGAAGAACGGAAGCGCGATACCCGCAAAGGAGCCGCTGCCGAGCACTTCACGCACGGTCGCCATGGCGACAAGCGCGAGCGTAAAGCCGAGTCCCATGCCGATGCCGTCGAGCACCGATCTGCCCACGGTGTTTTTGCTTGCAAACATCTCGGCGCGGCCGAGGATGATGCAGTTGACCGTGATCAGCGCAAGATACACGCCGAGCAGCTCATAGATCTCGGGCAAAAACGCCTGTACGAACATCTGTACCATGGTGACAAAGCCCGCAATAATGACGATGTAGCAAGGGATGCGCACGCCGTCGGGAATCACTTTGCGCAAAAGCGAAATGACCGCGTTGGAACAGATCAGAACCGCCATTGCCGCAAGGCCCATGCTGAGCGCGCCGATCACCGTAGTGGTGGTGGCGAGCGTCGGGCAGGTGCCGAGGATCAGGACGAATACCGGGTTCTCCAGAAGGAGACCGCGGAGTAAAACGGACATATTGCTGTTCTTATTCATACTCATGCCTCTCCTTCCAAAATTTTCACTGCGGTAAATACCTTGGAGATCGCCGTCTTATAACCGTTTGTGGTCATCGTTGCGCCGCTGATAGCGTCGATCTCCTTGTAGTTGCTTTCTTCCTTGCCGTTGAACTGCGTATAGAAGTCCGCATCCGCACAGGCAGAACCGACACCGTCGGTCTCCTTCTGCGAGACCGTCTCGCAGGCAATGATCTTACCTGCCGCAGTTGCCGAAACGCGAATGTAGATATACTCACCCGAGGGATTGTAGTATGCGTTGCCGTTGATGCCGAAGCCGGCTGCGCGCAGTTCGAATACATAGTTGCCGCTTGCGGTCTTCTTTGCCGAAAGCACCTGGGCGGGCATATCGGCGTACGCACTGAGGTCAATATCCTCGGTCGTAGATGCCAACATGATCTTTGCCGCATCGGAAACGGTCGTGCGCAGTTCGTCGGAAACATCAGAAACGACATTACCGTCCTTGTCCACGCCGACAAAGTTCTCGCCGCTGACATAGACATAGCCGGCACCGTTTTCTGCCGCGTAGATCGCGGAGATGTCGGTCAGCTCCTCGGTGATGAACACGGGAGCAAACTTGCCCTCACCCGCAGGCAGTGCCACGCTGAGGGTATCGGCGAGGATCTCTGCCTCGCTGCGAATATCGACCGAGCCGCCGCCGAGAATGATCGCCGCATTCAGCGCATCCTTCACGGCATTTTTGTATGCCGCGGTGGTCTTGGTCGCGCCGCCGATCGTATCCAGCGCATCCACGCTGCCGGCAGTCGCACCGACGACCGTGTCGCCGTAGGTCTTTTCATAGCCGAGCGTCTCGCCGCTCGTAAGGCAGGTCGCACCCGTCACGGTGCCGCTTGCATCCACGCCGCACATGATGACCATGCCCGAGGAATAGCCCGCCGTGGTGAGCTTGAACACATAGCCGCCGTTCTTTTCGCTGTACGCCTCGGTAACGGTGGCGGGCAGTTCATATGCCGAAAGATCGACCGCGGTGAAATCCTCGCCGCCCGGCATGACCACAAGCAGCGCCTCGTTGGCAGCCGCTTCCTGCTGCTTTGCAATGATGGGCGCGGTGATGTAGTTGGTCACCGACAGCAACAGCGCAACTACGGCGCAGACTGCGGTGAGGACTACGATGTTTTTCACATTCTTATTCATGCTTTGACACCTCCCGTACCGAACGGCTTGCGCGCCGTCCACTTATCGATAAACGGTGTCATGATATTCATAAAGAGGATCGCGAAGGATACGCCCTCGGGGTAGTTGCCGAAAAAGCGGATCACAACGGTAAGTACACCCGCGAGCACGCCGAACACGAACATACCGAGCGGCGTTGCGGGAGAGGTCACATAATCGGTCGCCATAAAGATCGCACCGAGGAAAAGTCCGCCCGAGAGCGTCCATGCAAGCGCAGTGACAAAGTCAAAACCGACCAGCGCCAGCGTAAAGAGGAACACCGTGCCGATGAAAGCGACGGGCAGATGCCACTGAATCACACGACGGCACAAGAGATAGATACCGCCGATGAGGAGCGCGAGCGTGCAGGTCTCGCCGATCGCGCCGCCCGTTTTGCCGAGGAAGAGATCCATCAGCGAGGGGCTGTTCCCTGCTGCCAGCTCTACCAGCGGTGTTGCACCCGCGACTGTGTCCAGCGGAAATGCCGCCTGTGCCATCGAGCCGAAAGCAACCAGCATAAATACACGCGCGGTGATGGCGGGGTTCACAAGGTTGTGACCGAGACCGCCAAACAGGCATTTGACAACGATAATGGCAAACACCGAGCCGACTCCCGCCTGCCACAGCGGAACATTTGCAGGCAAGTTCAGCGCGAGCAAAAGACCTGTGACGACCGCGCTGAGGTCGCCTACGGTCTGTTCTTTTTTGAGAATGAGGTTAAATACAAATTCGGAGAGCACCGACACGGCAACGCAGCAAACGATCACCGCCAGTGCCGACAATCCGAACAAGATCACGCCTGCGATCGCCGCAGGCAGCAGTGCGATGACCACATCGAGCATAATGCTCTGTGTGGTGCGCGCACTGTGAATGTGCGGGGACGCAGAAACATGCAGTTTAGAATCCATTATTTTGTCGCCTCCTTTGCTTTTCTTTCGGCGCGCGCCTCGCGCACAAGCGCCTTGGCAAGGCGATGATTCTCGATCAGCGGTCTGCCCGCGGGGCAGTTGAAGGCACAGCAGCCGCATTCCATGCAAGTCTCCACTGCGAGTCTTTCCAGTTCCTCGACGTCGCGCTTTTTATACGCAAAAGCGATGGCGCACGGATCGAGACGGAAGGGACAATGGTTGGCACAAGCGCCGCAGCGCAGACAAGCCGTTGTCTTTTTGGGCGCGGCTTCCTTTTTGCTGAGAGCGAGGATCGCGTTGGTCTGCTTGAGCACGGGAACCGAAGTGTCGGGCACGGCGATGCCCATCATCGGGCCGCCGTAGAGCACCTTCTCGGGATCGACGGTAAAGCCGCCGCAGAAGTCAAACACATCCGAAAGTGCCGTGCCGATCGGAACGATCACGTTTTTCGGCTCCTTGACAGCGCCGCCGTCCACCGTCACGCACTTTTCGACCAGGGGCATACCCGTTTGGAGATATCTGCCGATTTCCGCAAGCGTCGTGCAGTTGCAGACGACGCAGCCAACGTCGATCGGCAGCTTGCCCGCAGGCACAGTCTTTCCCGTGGTGTGGTAGATCAGCACCTTTTCGCCGCCCTGCGGATACAATGCGGGCAGCACGCAGACCTTGACACACACATCCTCGGCGGCAAGCTTCTGCATGCTTGCAATCGCTTCTTTTTTGTTGTTTTCAATGCCGATCAGGATCTTTTTAATGCCGAGATGCTGTTCGAGTGCACGGAGCGCAAACGCCATATCGTCCGCGCGGTCGAGCATCGTGCGGGTATCGCTGGTGATATACGGCTCGCACTCGGCGCCGTTGATGATCAGCTCCTCAATCTTCGATGGATCGCCCACGTCAAACTTGACATAGGTCGGAAAACCCGCGCCGCCGAGTCCTACAATGCCGCTCTTGCGGATCGCTTCGATCAGATCCGCGCCGTTTTCCACTTTTGGGGGTGCGACGGTCTCGCTCACCGTCATTTCGCCGTCCGATTCGATCGTGATCGCGGGGGCGGTAGAGCCGTTTGACAGCAGCATATCGCCGATCTTGCTCACCTTGCCCGAAACGCTGGCATAGATGGGCGAGGAGATCTTGCCATCCTGCTCTGCAACAAGCGTTCCGACATCGACATGGTCGCCGACCTTGACGACCGGGATCGCCGCTTTGCCGATATGCATGACCATCGGCAGAGTCACCGTGCCCGGTGCTCCCATCCGTACGGCAGGCATCGCGGCGGTATTCTTCCTATGCGGCACATGCACGCCATGAAGAGAAAAAGCCATATTTTGACCTTCCTTTCCAATTTTTGTTGAATTATGCTTTATGTAGTAATAAAACATCTTGAAAAAGCACATTATAATGCACTTTATACTATATAACTTTTTTGGCTTTCTGTCAATGCGTTTTGCAAAGTGGCATAATTTTTCAAATGCAAAACAGTACGCATTTATACCGTATATAGCAAAAAATCCCGTGCAATGGCGGGGCTTCGTAAAACAGTTATTTTGAAAAATACTTGAAAACGACTGTTTTCAAGGGACGGCGTGACTTCGGTCACGCCGTTTCCTTTTTCGTCAGTTCTTCCAAAGGGATAAAGCCGATACCGTCATATTCGATGTGGATGTTCTGTCTGCGCTTACCGCTGGACTTGTCGGGTGCTTCCACATAGATCGCCTTTATCAGCTCTCGCAGCATACACGGGTCGATTTCCTCAATGTCCACGTATTTGTCTGCCGTTCGGACGAACCTTTCAATATTTTCGTTCTGTCTTTCCTGTACTTCAATTTCCTGTCGCAGAGCGACAACCTCTGCTTCAAGCTGTTTTTGTTCCGCTTCGTAGTTCTGACTCATCATCTCAAATCGCTCGTCGTTCAGCTTGCCTTTCACGTTGTCCTCGTAGATCTTGACGAACAACCTTTTCAGTTCAGCGATACGGCGCTCGTTGCGTTCAAGCTGTTTACGGCTTGTCTGAAGCTTTTCTGCCGACTCCAACTGGAGCTGTTGTTCCATTACGAAGATGAAATGCTGACGGTATCTGAGAATATACCCCATGACCAACTGGATGTGTTTCAGCACCATTCGCTCCAACACAGACTCTCGGATAAAGTGCGTACCGCACTTATCCTTGTGTTTCCAATGAAGCGAACAATC
>JAFQFR010000016.1 GCA_017398595.1 Clostridia bacterium | reverse complement strand
GAAGGGAGGTCTCTCTGATATGACACAGAAAACACGGTTAAAGAATTTAGAGGATTTTGGATATGGCCCGAATGTAATGCGGAATACCAAAGTCTGCGGAATATGCGCTGAAGCTGATGAACAAATGCCGTCTGCTGTCGTGGGACGGATAATCAAAGACGGCACGAATTTTATTCTCAAAGCGACCGTGAACGAAGGGAAAGAGATTTACGCGACCGGGTCGCAGAGGTTTCCACGGCATTACGGCGATTTCATGTTTTGCTCTGCTCTTGCTTCTCCTTTTAATGCAACAGTCGGGGCACCGAACTGATAATACTAATACCAACCTTTCACAGAAAAGAGAAGTGAGCGACATGGGCATTCTCATCCTTCAGCAGACCCAGCCCGGGCAAACCGGGGGCACGGATGCGATCCTTGACCAAAATGCGCCAAAGGAGATCACTTCGACCCAGATGATGCTCTTTGACGCGACCTCCGTTTTGCCGGAAGCTGCAAACGGTATCGGCTACGTTTCCGCATTTGCTGCTCCCGCCGATAAAGGTACTTTTCTGTTTCTCGAAACGGGCAATGGCTTTTCCCGTTACAGCGAACGCCGGCAGGCTTGGGCACTTGTCAGGGAGGACGTGTTTCCACGGCTTGTGGCGCTGACGGCCGAGTGCAATCTTGCCGAGCACAACGGCTACTATTCCGAAACCCACGGCCTGCCGGAAAACTTCGGCGGGAGCATTTGCATTCAATACACGGATGGCGAAAAGATCCGCGTTTCTGACAACCAGTCCCCTGTCATTTCCTCCGAAACAGGGGCAAGGATCGCGGCGCTTTTTGCCGAGTTGATGGACGGCGAGCGTGTCCCGCTGCCTGAGTTGTCAACACTCCGGACAATCCGTTTTGAAGAAACGCGGGACGACGGTGGTTTTACCCGTGCGACACTGACAATCTCTGGAGATGGTTCGGGGAAGATTGGAAAGTCAGCGTGCTACAGTGCTCCAACGATCTACGAGAGCGAGTCAGAGTTGGATGCAGCGGCTATTGCGGCTATCAAGGATGGTGTGGACAAGTCCGGCATCCTCGCGTGGGAGGGACTGCCGGACAACGGATACCGATTCAGCGGTGAAAAGTGCCTGACATTTGTTTTTACCGACGGAACGGAGATCGAAGTGCCGGAAAACCGACTCCTGCCCGATCAAATTCAGAGCGGGTTCTTCGACATTGAGATGGAACTGGCGGTGAAGCATTGAGCACTCTGTCAAAAAGCACAAATATCCCTTGCGCCATCGCACGAAATATGGTACAAAGAATATAAACAAAGGAAAAGCCTCCGGCTCTATTTTCCCGAGCCGGAGGCTTTTCGAAACAGGGCAAAACAGCACAAGGAGATGATCTCTGCATGGAACACGTCATGGAACAAAAATGCCCGTCCTGCGGCGCGCCGCTGCGATTTGACCCAGAACAGGGCGTGCTGCTCTGCGACAGCTGCGGCAATCGGCAGGCGATCCCCGCTGAGCTGCAAATCGGCGACGTCCAATTGGACGGCTTCGATTTCAACGTGCTGACCGATCACGCAGCGGATGAGCATGCGGACGCGCTGCCGGTCTACCACTGCGTCTCCTGCGGCGCGGAGGTTATCGTGCCGGAGGCGCGGATCACCACGACCTGCCCCTACTGTGGGAACAACATCGTCCTGACGGATAAGGTCACAGGCAAGCTCCGCCCGGATGGAGTAATCCCGTTTGGCATTGATCAAAAGCATCTGCCGGATGCGGTGAATGACTTCTACAGGGGCAAGGCGCTGCTGCCGCGGGATTTTTTCACCGAACACACGCTGGGCAAGGTCACGGGCGTCTACGTTCCGTTCTGGATGTTCGGCGGAAAGGTCAGCGGAACACTGCGCTTTTGGGGCGAAACCGTGTCCATGTTCCGTCAGGGTGACTACGAAATCACGCAGACGCACCACTACCAGCTTATGCGGGATGCTGACGTGACCTTCAGGGATGTGCCTGTAGATGCCAGCGGGCGTATCCCTGACAAACTGATGGACTCACTGGAGCCTTTTGACATGGCGGATGCGAAGGCGTTTGACACCCGCTATCTGGCCGGTTTTACGGCGGATCGCTTCGATCAGGCGAAATACGATGTGTCTGATCGCGCCAAACGGCGGATGATCGCCTCCGCGGAGGACGCCGTCGAGGCTACGCTGTACGACTACGCTGGCATTCGCCGCGCAGGCGGTGAGCTGCGGGCAATGCTGACCGCACGGTACCTGCTGCTGCCCGTCTACCTGTTCTCCATCGAATACGGCGGCAAGTCCTACGAGTTCGCCATGAACGGGCAGACCGGCAAAGTCGTGGGCGAACTGCCAGTGGGCAAGGGCGTCAGCTGGCAGTATTTCCTGCTCCGCGCGGGCGTCGTTGCGGCGGCATTTATCGCGGCGTTTTTTATAAAGTATATGTTGGGAGCGTGAGAAAGATGAAAAACCGATTTGCCGCGATGATTCTGTTTTTCACGCTGTGTATTCCCCTGTGTTGCGTACCGGCACATGGGGAGGGCTTGTGGAGCGAGGATTACTACCGTGCCTCGGATACCACCGGCGAGCTGTCTGAGGCGCAGCGCGACAGTCTGGACGAGGACTGCATTGAGTTTATGAAGCAGTATCACTACGACCTGGCGCTGCTGTGTCTGACGGCGAAAAACTATGAGGACAGCACCCTGGGCGAAAAGGCGGAGGCATACTACGAGAGCTGCGGCTTTGGTTACGGTGAGGGGCGCGACGGCTTCCTCTGGGTCTATGACGCGGACGCGGATCAGGTGACGCTGTTCAGCTTCGGCGCGGCGGAGGGCATCGTTACGCAAGACTATGAGGCTTTCATCACGGATGCGGCGTTGTCGCTCAAAGAGGAGCACGGCATATTCGGCATCTTGTACAGCGGTATCCGCTACCTGTCATACTATCTGGACAACAGCGCGAAGACGGTCGAGGACGGGACCAGCGTTGAACGGGTTGGCGAGGGCTCGGCTCTGCCTGCATGGTATCCTGCCGACACGGAAAACTTTCCGTTCTACCACGATGAGGACGCCCCGCGTGTGATAGACGACGCGGATATATTCTCCGACGTGGAGGAGCAAGTGCTGGAAGCACGCATTACGGAGATCCGCACGGAGCTGCGGCGGGACGTCGTCATCTACACCGATGTGACCGACTATGGTTTTGGGAAGGATATCTGCGCGGCGGATTTTTACGACTTTAACGGCTATGGTTATGGAAGCGAACGCGAGGGCGTCTGCCTGTACATCGACATGGATCCGAACGACCGGGGCTGGTGGTGCTGCTGTACCGGCAGCGAGACAATGGGACTCTACAGTGCGGACATTGCCAACAGCGTGGACGACGTGCTGTATGAGTATATGTCGTCGGGCCGATATTCGGCCGGCGTCGCGAACTGGATCGAAAACATCCGTATGCTCTACATCAAGGGCAATCCTTTCGTGCCGGAATGGTACCCTGCGGCGGGGGAAACGCTGACGCCGCGTCACGATCCCGACGCTCCGCGCGTGGTGGACGAGCTGGGCCTGCTGACCGAAGCCGAGATCGCCGAGTTGACTGCGCGGGCGACAGAAATCGCGCAAAGGCACGGCGTAGATGTGGCGATCCATACCATGATCGATCCCGTTGGCATGAGCTACAACGAGGTATGCGGGAATTATTATACCTACATGGGCTATGGATTCGGCGAGAATTACGATGGCATCATTTTGAACGTGTTCAAGCGCGAGGGTTACTATGCCACGACCCGTATTGCCGCTTTCGGCTCCGTTACTGACAAACTGAGCGAACTAAACGAGGAGCGGATGCGGGATGCCTGCTCGGATCGTATGGAGAAGTACGAATACCATAGAGCGATGTCCTACTGGCTGGATCAGACCGACCATATGCTGCGCACCGGGCGCGTGCAGCGCTCCACGCTCTACTGGGTGCTGATCGGCCTTGCCGGACTTCTGGCGGGCTCCGTTTTTGGCGGGATCTCCCTGGGAATGGCCCGAGCTAAAATGAACAAGCCGGCGGAGCAGAGGGACGCTGACGCATACATTGACCCCGGCTCCCGCATCACCGACGCAGGCAGTTACTATCTCTACACCACCACCTCGCGGCGCTACGATCCGCCACGGGAGCGAAGTTCCCACAGCTCGAGCGGCGGCAGCTCCTATTCCGGTTCCTATTCCGGCTCCTCCGGCAGCAGCCATTCCGGTTCGGGGCGCAGCTTTTGAATCAAGCAGGAGGATGACAGCATGGGACCCATCCATGCAGCGGTCAGCGCCGCAGGCGGCGTTCTCTCCGACCAGTTGAAGGACTATTGGAAGCGCTCGAATTTGTTTCAGCTTTTGCGTTCCCTGCGGGCAACCATGTATTACCGCAGATTCACGGATGGTCTCTATGAAATACTGAATAACAAATAATCCCGACAAACCTGGATTTGCGGAGGTGATACAAGTGGAAAACAAACAGGACAAACCGGATGACGGTGTCGTCATTCTGAAAAAGACAGAACCCGGTATGTGCGGCGGTACTGACGCGTCGCAGGACACAAAAGCGCCGAAAGAGATCTTATCGGAGGATATGATCCTGTTTGATGTAACCTCAGCATTGAGCCGCGGATACATCCCGTCAGAAGGAAAAAGAAACTCAGTCGAAAAGCTCGGTTACGTCTCGGCTTTCGCCGCTCCGGTGAGCAACGGAACGTTTCTTTTTTTCGAAAAGGGCGACAGTTTCCAAAAACGCGCCCAAAAGACACGCTCGTGGGCGTATGTAAAGGAAGACGTTTTTCCGTCCCTTGTGAGATTTGTACGCGACCGGGATATCGCAAAAAGCAACGGCTTTCACTCCACGACGCACGGACTTCCCGAAAATTTCGGCGGCAGTGTTGATATACGCTACGCAAGCGGCGAAAAGATAAGCTTTTCAAACAACCAGCAATCAATTATCACACTCGCTGCCGGCGCTGAGATTGCAAATCTTTTCACCAAAGCGATGAACGGTGAAAAGGTAGAACTTCCCGTTGTTTCATCGCTCAAAGAAATCCGTTTTGAAGAACTCAGGAAAAACGGCGGATTTACGAAAGCAGTTCTGACAATTCAGCCGGACGGTACCGGGATCAACGCCAAGCAGTCAAAATACGACGATCCGAAGATTTACGAGAGTGAAAAGCCGATCGACGCCGAAACGGTTGTCGCAATCAAAAAGAATATTGAGGATACAGGTATTCTCGCGTGGAGCGATCTGCCTTCAAACGGATTCTCTTAC
The DNA here is from genome assembly GCA_017398595.1 of Clostridia bacterium. Taxonomy (GTDB): domain Bacteria; phylum Bacillota; class Clostridia; order Oscillospirales; family CAG-272; genus UMGS902. The sequence goes on along the minus strand of JAFQFR010000016.1, from coordinate 751 downwards.
AGAATTGATAAACAGCTCACATTTGTGTTTGACGACGGCAGAGAAATCATCGTAAAAAATGACAGACTTGTTCCGGATCAAATAGGTAGAGGATTTTTCAATATCGAGCTTGAAATGACTACAAAGCATTAAACGGAAAGAAACGAGCAAGTCCTGCGGTCTCAAGTCGGGCAAATGATCTTGAGAAACTAGGATTTGCGGAGGTGATACAAGTGGAAAACAAAGTAGTTACCGTTGGACGATGGCGTTATTCAGAACCAGCTCAAACATCCGACGAAAACGGTCAACTTGTCATTTTTTCAAAGTCATCTGTTGCTCCTGCTGAAATTTTTGAATGGGGTATCGATGCCGAAAATCATCCTTTTGAACGATACAGATGGTGCGAAAACGATTTTTACGAAGAATCCAATTATGATAAAACAATTTCAATAGAAGAACTGATAAAGCAAATTGAAGAGATTTCCTCCATTTTGAAAAAACACGGTTTTGATACCGTTTCCAAACAATACGACATGATAAAGGCAAAGATTAATTCCATTTTGTGGAGGTGAATCAAAAATGAGGTTGGATGAAAAATGGATACGCGCACATCTTCCTAAGGAAGTGGCAAACCAGCCTTTAGACTGCTTTGCAGGAGAGTATCTTGACGGATTGACCGTTATGCATGAGGGTGAACGCGGCGGAGACGACGTCGTTGTGTACCGCGCGAAAGATGAAGAAGATCTGCGTTGGTGGCAGCTTGAACAGGTAT
>JAFQFR010000015.1 GCA_017398595.1 Clostridia bacterium | reverse complement strand
TACACCATTTACTACACCAAAATGCCTGAAACTTATGCAGAGATACAAAGGGTTATGTAAACGGGTGATCTTAAAAAGCCCGTAAATAAAGGCTTTTTGCAGAGTTGTGTAGGCATATAAACTGCCCGCTCTTGTAATCCCCACAATGAAACCGCAGGACTAAGGAAATATATCGAAAAGTGCTTGCCGATTCGGCAAGCACTTTTTATATGACAGACTTTCAAAAATAGGATCGAGAGTTTTGGCGAGATGACCTCACCACATTTTGATTTCGGAACAAAAAGAGAACTGCAACTGTGCCGGAGCACTTATTTCCTATTGACAAATCCAACATTTTCATATACAATTATATATGTATAACTATGTGCAATGATTGGATCTGAAAAGATCGGAAATGATAAATACGGAGATTTCGGTATGTCTGTGAGAAAGTCCTTGTGTTTTTTGTTGGCTTTGCTTTTGTGCGCCTCTTTGACGTGCCCGATCGCTATGGCGGCGGAAACCTCTTTGCAGTTTGTGCTGCGCACGAGCGGCGAGCCTCGCGTCGGCGAAAGCCTGACGGCAGAGCTCTTATGCACGGGCAATCCGGGCATACTTTCGGCGCAGTTTACGTTGGCGTATGACAAAGAAGTGTTGGACTGCACCGATTGCAAACAAGGCGAAGCTCTCGATGGAATGATCGCGGTTGCCAACCCCGATGCAAAGGACGGTGCCACCGTTGCCGCCGGCGGTGTTGCTCCCGTGCAGGGAGAGGGCGTGCTTGCTACCTTCACGTTTACGGTTTTAAAAGAGGGAGACTGCGGCTTTGCATTGCAGAATGCGATGTTTACCGATGGCAGCGGAAAGGTATTGCCCTTTGCGTTTACGGAAGCGGACGAGTCGGCATCCGACGGCGATGTGCAGACACCGACCGAAGAAAAGACCGAAACCGCCCTGCTGCGTGACATCAGCGGTCACTGGGCAGAGGCGTTTCTGTCCGAAGGCATTGCGCGAAGACTCCTGCAGGGATACCCCGACAATACTTGCCGCCCGGATGAAGCGGTGAGCCGTGCGCAGTTCGTGACTTTCCTGTGGCGCAGCGTCGGCGAGCCCGCGCCTGCGGCGGAAACTTCCTTTACGGATGTTCAAAAATCTTCCTATTATTATAATGCAGTCGCTTGGGCGCAGGAAAAGGGGTATGTGCTGGGCGTCGGCGACAATACATTTCTGCCCGATGCACCCGTCTCCCGTGAGGAGGTTGCCTTGTTCTTGTGGCGTGCGGCAGGAAGTGCCAGCGGCACGGAGCTGCTGTTTGCCGATACCTATGACAAGCATTTCACCGACAGCGGCGAAACCGCGGATTGGGCAAGAGCGGCAGTCTATTGGGCAATATACAAAGAGATCTGGTGCGGTGTCGGCGCTGTGAGCGTGGGCGATACCCTCGGCGCAAAGCAGGATGCGAGCCGCGCGGAGATCGTAGTGATGATGGTCAATTACCAGGATAAGATCGGAGAGTGATCGTGATGAAAACATGGAAAAAGAGAGTATGCGCACTGTGCTTGCTTTTCGGCTGTGCGCTGTGCTTCCCGATCGGTGCGGCAGAGGAAACAGAAACGGGCACCTATCTCATGAACCTTACCGTGCAGGACGGTTATACCGTGACCGCACTGGACGCCGACGGAGAGAAAGTGCCTGCGATCACGTTTGATCCGGACGGTGACGGTACTGCGAATACGGGGTATCGGAATGCCGAGAAGCTGGAGCTGGAGTTTACCGGCCGCAGCGGCTATCAGTATGTGGTGTTCCTGCTGAGTGACGGCGCAGAAGTGCCCACCGAAAGCAGCATCCGCTACATCGACCAGAAGTCGGGCGCTTCCGCCATGGATTTTACACTCTATCCCGACCAGATGCAGAAAGCGGGAGCGTATACGGTCTGCGTCGCTGACAACGATTCGTATAAACAGGTTGCTTCCTTTACCGTGGAGCGCTTCACCTCATCCCTCGGCGATGCGGACGGAGACGGTGCGATCACCGTTCTCGACGCGGTAGCCATTTTGCAATATTGCGCAAACATGACGCCGAATAATTTTTGTGAAAATGCAGCGGATACCAGCAAAAACGGAAGTATCGGTGTTGAGGACGCTGTGCGCATTCTGCAGTACTGTGCAGACCTGATCGGGGAATTCTGATCCTTCAAATTGTAAGGACGACACGGTTTTGGAATGTCGGAAACCCATTGACAGCGGAACATTTTTGCTATACAATTATTAGATACACACGGAAAATCACTGCAGGATGACGGCAATGCGGCAAGCCTGCCGATGAAAGCGTAAAGGAGACAGACAATGAAAAAAATCAAGCGGCTTTTTTGTCTCGCGGTTCTTGTTTGCACGGTATTGGCATTGTGCATCGCTGCCCATGCCGAAAACTACAACGGAATTTGCGGTGATAGCGTAAGCTGGCGTCTCGACACCCAAACCGGGGTGCTCACCGTCTACGGCACGGGTGAGATGGATGACTTTCTGACCGACGCAGATGCGCCGTGGTATGAATATACAGAAGATATTACGACCGTAACCATCGATGACGGCGTCACGAGCATCGGTGACTACGCATTCTTCGATTGCTTTGCGCTGACTTCGGTCGAGATCCCCGACGGCGTGACCAAGATCGGCGCGCACGCCTTTCAGTATTGTCCGATTGCCGAGGTGACCATTCCCGAGGGCGTGACAAGCATCGGCGAAGAGGCGTTTTTCAACTGTTCGATGCTTTCGTCGGTGGCGATCCCGGCAAGCGTGAAAAGCATCGGCGATTATGCATTTCATTATTGCTTTTCTTTGGAAGAATACATTGTCAACAGCGACAATACCGCCTATTCCTCGGATGACTGCGGCGTGCTGTTCGACAAAAATAAGACTGAGCTGATCGCTTACCCGAGCGGCAGCGAAGCGGAGACGTACAGTATACCCGACACGGTAAAGACCATCCGCTGGAGCGCGTTTGAAGAATGCGATTTGCTGACTTCGATCGAGATCCCCGCGAGTGTCACGAGCATCGGCTTCATGGCGTTTGCGTATTGCGGCGCGCTGGAAGCGATCACCGTGGATGCGGGCAATACCGCATATTGCAGCGTGGACGGCGTGCTGTTCAATAAAGCCAAGACCGAGCTGATCGCTTATCCGGGCGGCAGTACGCAGAAGGCATACAGCGTTCCCGACACGGTCACGAGCATCGAGATCTTTGCTTTCGTGGACAGCGGTTCGCTGACTTCGGTCGAGATCCCGAAGGGTGTGAAAAACATCGGCGACTGCGCATTTTATGATTGCAGTGCGCTGGAAGCGATCACCGTGGATGCGGGCAATACCGCATATTGCAGCGTGGACGGCGTACTGTTCAATAAGGCAAAGACCGAGTTGATCGTTTACCCGGCGGGGAAAACACAGACGACATACGTCATTCCCGATTCGGTTACGAGCATTGCCGCAGAAGCGTTTGCTTTAAACAGCGCTTTGATCGCGGTCGGGATCCCCGAGGGGGTCACGAGCATCGGCGAGTTTGCATTTGAAAACTGCGCGGCACTGGCATCGATCAAGATCCCGTCGAGCGTGAAGGCTGTCGGCGCCTATGCATTTTACGGATGCGGGTCGCTTACCTTGGTGACGGTACAGGACGGCGTCGAGAGCGTCGATGACGGAGCATTTTACGGCTGCAGTGCGCTGCCCTCCGTCACGATTCCCGAGAGTGTCATCGGTATCGGCGAGAATGCGTTTGACGGCTGCTCGATGCTTGCATCGGCAACGATCCCGAAGAACGTCAAGAGCATCGGCGCTTCTGCTTTTGCAAACTGTGATGCGGAACTGACAATATACACGCCTGCGGGAAGCTACGCAGAGACGTATGCCAAAGAAAATGATATTGCGTATGCACAGGAGCGAACCCCCGAGTATTCGGGTACCTGCGGTGACCAACTGACATGGGCACTGTATGCAGACGGCAGTCTGGTCATCTCCGGAACGGGAGCGATGACAAACTTTACATATCCGCAGATGCCGTGGTTTGCTTACAGAAAAAATATTAAAACGGTGACGATCGGCGATGGTGTCACGAGTATCGGCGGCAATGCATTCCGCGATTGCAGCGCGCTGACTGCCGTTTCGATCGGTGATGACGTTACGAGCATCGGTGGCTGGTCCTTTTATGGCTGCAGCGCCCTGCAGGCGATCATTATTCCCGACAGCGTCACGAGCATCGGCGGTTATGCGTTCGGCGGCAGCGGTCTTGCGTCGGTCATCCTTCCGAACAGCGTGACCGAAATCGGCAACTCTGCCTTTAACCATTGCAGTTCGCTTGTGTCGATCACCATTCCGAGCAGCGTCACGAAGATCGATGCGTATGCCTTCAACTGGTGCAGCGCGCTCACGTCGGTGGAGATCCCGGGCAGTGTAACGAGCCTTGGTACAAGCGCATTTGCCAACTGCACTTCGCTTGCATCGGTAACACTTGGCAACGGCATAACGAGCCTCGGACTGAACATATTCAACAACTGCACAGCGCTGACTTCGGCAGAGATCCCGAGCAGCGTCACCAAGATCGACTCCTCCGCTTTCAAAAACTGCAACGAGGATCTGACCTTCTGTGTCGAAGCGGGCAGCTATGCGGAAACCTATGCCAAAGAGAATGACATCCCTACGGAAGAACTGCAGGTGTCTAAAGATCTCGGCGACGTAGACGGCGATGGCGAGATCACCGTTCTGGATGCAGTCGCCGTGCTGCAGTACTGCGCGGATATGCAGCCCGCAAACTTCGTCGAAGATGCGGCGGATACAGACAGAGACGGAAGCATCAGCGTGTTGGATGCGGTGCGCATTTTGGAATACTGCGCAGATCTGATTGAGGAATTTTAATTTAGGAGATACATACCATGAAAAAAAGTTTGAATCGCTCGGTGTCATTGCTTTTGACACTGGCAATGGTGTTCGGCTTGTGCTGTTTCCCGATTTCGGCAGCGGATACCGATGTGCACATGTCTTTCGTCTTTACGGATGAGAGCTTTGATGTGCTGACCGGTGTCGCAAAAGTGGGAGACATCGTGTTTGTCGGCATCAAGCTGGATCCGTATGAACCGATCAAGGCTTTCGGATGGAAGTTTGATTACGATTCCGAAGTGCTTGCGTTTGACTCTACATATAAGGATAAAAAGAAAGGCTTTTCCAACGGCCTCTATTCCGTTGCGGAATATAATGTAGTCAATTCCGAAACCGACGGAACGATCATCATTACCGGTGCCGGCTATGAAGGCGGCGTTGTTACCGATGATGATATGGCGGATATGGAAAACGGCTGCTTCTTGTATCTGAAGTTTGACGTCGTGGGCAAAGGCGATGCTGCCTGCGAGTTCAACACCGAGGATCAGGGTAATTTCAAATGGTCCATGGTAGGCGAGGATGACCTGACGGTCTCCGCTGTTTTGCCCGAAGCGCCGGCTTCGCTGATCTGCGTAGAGCCCGGTGTCAGCCTTTCTGCCACTGCGGCAGTTGCAGACGGTAAGAACGACAGCACGCTGACGGCTACTGCGATCAGCTCTGACGGAACGGATATTACCAAGAGCGTAAGCTGGTCTGTTTCTCCTGCGAATGCGGGCGTTTCTGTGGATGCAAACGGTACACTCACCGTTGGTGCCAAGGCTGCGGCAGGTACTTATACCATCACGGCTACGGGCAGCTTCGGCGATGCGACTGCTTATTCCGAGGAGCTGACGGTCACTCGTGAAAACTCTGTGGCTACACAGGTAGTTGTTACACCGGCTACTTCTACGGCGGCAAGACCGTATTACGGTGCAGATGATGCTACTGTTACGCTGAGCGCTGTTGTATACGACCAGTACGGCGCGACCATGAATGATAAGGTTACATGGAGCGGCGACCTTGCCGTTGCGGATGGCGTCGTTACCGTTTCGGATGACACGGCAGCCGGAACCTATACGGTGACGGCAACATGCGGCAATGCTTCGGGCAGTGCTGCGATCACCGTTACCGAAGAGACTGCGAAAGTGGCTTCTCTGACTTTGGATAAGACCGCCGATACCATCACGGTTCCCGCTTCGGGCGTTGCTACTGCCTCCTACAAAGCTACGGTCAAGGATCAGTACAACCGTGAGATGAGCACCACCGTGGTTTGGACGCTGACCGATGCACCCGCAGGTGTGACTGTGGATACGAACGGTACGGTTACCGTTCCCGCAGGCGTTGGCAATCAGAGCTTTACGCTGCATGCCGCGGCGGGCGGAATCACGCAGACCGTTTCCGTCAAGACGGTAGATATTTCCTTTACCAATGACGGTGCTGTAACCGTCAAGGGCAGCCCTGTTTACGGCGATACATGGGAAGAGATCGTTGCGATCGACAGTGACAAGTTCACCGCAAAGCTCGGTGACGAGACGCTGACGGGCGGCGAATATACTTTGAATGTCAGCGGCACCCCCGATGTCGGCGGCTATACCTTCAAAGTGCTGTACAACGGCAATGGATACACCGGCCTTGTTGTATATGAAGGCGAAGTGACCGTTGCACCGAAGACTTTGACGGTCGTTTCCGACGGTGTCAGCATGACCAAGGTTTACGATGCCACCACGGCGGCAGGCACCGTGAACAAAGACGTTACCTTTACCGGCAAGGTCGGTGAAGACGACGTTACCCTCAAAGTATCGGCAGGCGAGTATGCCGATAAAAATGTCGGCAGCGACAAGACCGTTACTTTGACGCTGAGTCTCGAGGGCGCAAAGAAAAATTGCTATACACTTTCTGCGGACAGCGTGGTGATCCCCGCTTCCATCACGCCCAGTGATGCGGTTTCCGCAGTTGTTTCCAACCAGCAGAACGCTGTTGTCGGCGTGGGCAGCTTTACGGCTCCTGTATTCAGCGGCATCGGCGGCGAGGCAGTGGACGGTGCTTTGACATACACCTACGGCGGCACCGCAATGGCCAAGGCAGACATCGAGGCAGAGCTGCAGAAGCTCTCCAAGGGTGAGACTGCTGCGATCGGCTACAAGTTCGTTGCTTCGGGTAACTATGAAAAGACGCTTGAAGACACCATCACCGTAACGATGGTAGACATTCTCTTCAAGATCGGCGATCAGGATGCTACCGCAGCGAATGCAGTTACCGTGAAAGAGAATCCCACCTACGGCGATACCTGGGAGCAGATCGTTACCGTAAGCGATCAGATCAAGGCTTCGGTAGACGGCACCGAGGTTCCCGGTACATACAAACTGAATGTCAGCGGCACTCCCGATGCGGGCGTGCAGAGCTATACGGTTCTGTTTACCGCAACGTCCGACAGCAAGTATCAGGGCGTTGAAGTGTTCACCGGCACCGTTACCGTTGCACCGAAGAGTGTAGCCGTTGCTTGGAGCAACACGGCGCTGACCTACAACGGCAGCGAGCAGAAGCCGACCGCTTCGACCGAGATCGCAGATCTTGCGATCACCGTTGACGGCGGAAAAACCGATGCAAACGTAGGCGGCACGACCTATACGGCAACCGCTTCTACTGCAAATACCAACTACGCATTGACGAATGCGACCACCGAGTACACGATCGCGCCGAAGAGCGTGGCGGTTGCCTGGAGCAACACGGCACTGACCTACAACGGCAGCGAGCAGAAGCCGACCGCCTCGACCGAGGTTGCGGATCTTGCGATCACCGTTGACGGCGGCGAGACCAATGCAAATGCAGGCGGCACGACCTACACGGCGACCGCTTCTACCGCGAATACCAACTACGCACTGACGAATACAAGCACCGAGTACACGATCGCGCCGAAGAGCGTAGCCGTTACTTGGAGCAACACCGAGCTGACCTACAACGGCGAGGCACAGGCACCTGTAGCTGCTGCCGAGGGCGTAAACGGCGCACTTGTTCTGACGGTCGGCGGCAAGACTGTGAGCGCGGGCAAGGATTACACCGCGACCGCTTCTACCACGGACACCAACTACAGCTTGACGAATGATACGACCGCCTTCAGCATTGCAGCGAAGACCATCACCGTTACGGTGGATGCGATCGCAGACCAGACCTTTACCGGTGCGGCGATCCTGCCGACCGTTACACTGAGCACCAATGACCTTGTTGCAGGCGATACGCTCCGGAAGGACACGGACTACACGGTAAGCTGCGCAAACAACGAAAACGTCGGCACCGCTTCGGTTACCGTTGTAAGCAAAGAAGGCAGCAACTATACGTTTGCAGATGCATCTGCAACCTTTGCGATCGTTCCTGCGGCTGCACCTGCTCTGGCAGTACAGGGCGCGACCGGCTATAAGTACACCGTTTCCGGCGCACAGAGCGTGACCATCAGCGGCGTTCCTGCGAACGCAGGCGAGGTTTCGTATACGGTAGGTACCGTTACGGATGCTAAGGATATTCTTGCAGACTCCGTTACGGTTGCCGACGGCGTGGTCAACTTCACGCTGAACGGTATGAGCAGCTTTGCAGAAGGCGTGACCGCAAGCATTCCCGTTACGGTTACGATGCAGAACTACGAGACTGCCGAGATTACGATCACCATCACCATCACCGACCGTGATGTACCGACTGTTTCTGTCGAGAACATCACCGTTACCTACAGCGGCACGGCACTGACCGCGGACAGCATCGTCGGTACCGCTTCTGTCGCAGGTACATGGTCTTTTGTAACCGATCCCGCAACCATGATCGGCGCGGATTCCTATACCGCAACCGTTAAGTTTACACCCGATGATATTGTCAATTACACCGACGTGGATACCACGATCGTTGTGACGGTCAACAAGGCGACCGTAGCGATTCCTACCGCTGCAACCGGTCTTGTATACAGCGGCGAAGCGCAGGTCGGCGTTGCCGATGGTGCTCTCTACACCGTAGAGGGCGGCTCCGCTGTCAACGCAGGCAACTACACCGCGACGGTTGCGCTCAAGGATACCGCAAACTACGCATGGGCAAGCGCATTTGACGGCGAGATCACCTGGACCATCTCCAAGGCAGCCTGCGCAGGCACGCCGAGCTACACGCTGCTGAAAGCGTCCGGTCAGACGCTGAAGACAGCTGATCTGGCGATCGGCAGCATCACGCCTGCCGGCGGTACGATCCGTTGGGTAGATAACGCGGGCAATGCACTTTCCGATGCTACCGTTGTTGCTCCGAACACCGCATACAAGTGGAGCTACACCCCCGTCGATACCGATAACTACACCGAACTCAGCGGCAGCGTTGTACTCTATAAACGTGTGAATTCCGGCTCCGGCGATTCGCAGATCGTGATTGACAAAAATATTGCAGACGGCAGCGTGATCGCAAACTTTGCAACTGCAAAGAAGGGTGATAAGATCACCGTTACCGCAACGCCTGACGAGGATTATACGGTATTTTCGGTCACGGTTACCGATCTGAGCGGCAATGCCGTTAAGGTTACCGAAACCGCAAACGGCAAGTACACCTTCACGATGCCTGCAACGAAAGTAACCGTTTCTGCTTCCTTCGTTTACGGCGAAGGCGACATCTTCGACGATGTAGCGAAGAGCGACTGGTACTATGTAACCGTATACAGCGCTTACGGCAAGGGTCTGATGAAGGGCGTTGACACGAATCTGTTTGCGCCGGGATCCAATTTCACGCGCGCTATGATGATGACGGTTCTCGCTCGTATTGCCGGTGAAGACACCGACGGCGGCGATACCTGGTATGCGAAGAGCATGGAGTGGGCTGTTGCAGAAGGCATTTCCGACGGTACCAACCCCGAGGCCGATATTACGCGCGAGCAGGCAGTGACCATGCTGTATCGTTACATGGATTCGCCCAAGGTCAGTGACAACGGTCTTGACGACTTCACCGACAGCGATCAGACCAGCGACTGGGCAGTGGATGCGATGAACTGGGCGATCTCGGTTGGTCTGCTCAAGGGCGATGTCGAGGGCACTATCCGTCCGAAGGACACCGCGACCCGTGCAGAGATCGCGGCACTCATTGTACGCTTTGTAGAAAACGTACAGTAACATTTGAAACGAAGCAAGGGAGATCCATCGGTTTCTCCCTTGTTTTGCCATTGAGGGAAATAGAATGCAAACAAGAAAAATTACGGTGACTGCGGCGCTCTTTTTGCTCCTTGCGCTCATGCTGTCGGTCACGACTGTTGCAGAAGAACCCGATGTGTCGATGGGCGATCTGTTCATCGAATACACATTCTATGAGACGGAAGATGCGCAGCAATCTCTGCTGAGCACCGCTTCTGCGTATGCATGGGGCGAAGATACCCGCTACTTTGACCAGCTGACCGAAAAGGGAAAAACGATCTATACGAATATCGAGAACGCTTTTGCAAACGGCGCTGTCAAGGCGCTGACGGCGAGCGGATCCGATACGGTGGAAGAATGGGAGATCGGCATCGTCTTCTCTGAAGCGATTGCTACATCGGAATTCAGCAGTTGGGCAAGCAGCATGAAACCCGTGCTGCAACAGGCATACACGGCATTTATCTTCGATCATCCCGAATACTTTTGGATACGCGGTGAATTGTACTTGCGTTACGGCGGCAGCTATGTCGGCAATGAGATGGACGCGCAAATTTATATAACGACGCCCGCGATGCCCGAGTGCAACACGCAGGCAAAGATCGATGCGTTTCAGGCAGAGATCGACAAAGTCGTGGAGAAGCTGCTGCACGATACGGAGAACATGCCGGTGGTCGCAAGACTCGGATACTGGGATCAGTGGCTTGCGGAAGATAACGACTACAATCTGACGGCGGCAAACGACAGCACATATATTAAAAGGGATGCATCGCCCTGGAGCATTATCAGCGGTTTTTTGTCGGGATACGAGCCTGTGTGCGAGGGATATGCCAAGGCGTTTCAACTGCTTTGCAACAAGATCGGCGTCCCCTGCGTGCAGATCTCCGGAAACGGGCATCGCTGGACGGCTGTGCGGCTGGACGGCAAATGGTATGTGGCGGATCCCACCTGGGATGATCCCGTCTATAATGGCATTGCTACGCAAGCGTACAGCACAAAGAACTATTTCTTGGTGAGTCGGTCGTCGAGCCATTCGCCCAGTATGATCCTCACGAGCCCGGAGATCTCCGACACGGGATACTTTGCCGCGAGCGGCTGGGTGAGAAGCGCGGATGCCGTTACCGGCTTCCAAAAAAGCAACAGCAGCGTGTTGCTCATCGCCCTGTACGAGGAAAACGGCAGGATGCTGGATGTTCGCACCTGCCCCTCCTTCCGTTGGGGATACAGTTCGTATATGTACTTAGCTCCCGATTTTGATGCGGCGGTGCTGCAGAAGGCAGCAAAGGCTTCGAGCTTTGCTTTGTCCGGCAGCTTCACCGCTTCACAAACGGAAAAAACAGAGTTTTAAATGCAAAAGGATACGCAGGCAGTTTCTTGCGTATCCTTTTTGCATGATATGGGTGAAAATTCAACTATAATAGGGGTATTCTGTGAGAAAAGCTGCATTGCGGCGCGACTGCATGGATACAATGGGAATAAAGATGATGCAACGGAAGGAAAGGAAGGTTCTTATGCAGAGAAAAAGTAAGAAAAAGGTGCAGAGCACGGGTAAAAAGATCGCCGTCGGCGCGGGCATTGTGACTGTCTCGGTCGCGGCTGCCACGGCAGCGTCGTATCTGCTCACGCGCAGTCTTGTGAAAGTCGCGCTCGACCGCGAAGCGCCGAAAAGCAGCGTGAGATCGAAAAAGAAGCTGTCCGGCTCTGCAAAGAGCGGTGCATATTATGAACAGCGGGAGCAGGCGGCGCAAAACCTGCAAAACGGCGACAGTATGCTCGTGGAGATCGCCAGCCGCGACGGCATCAAGCTGATCGGGCACTGGCACACATGCGCCCATCCGAAGCGCGTGATCATCGCGATGCACGGCTGGCGCTCCTCCTGGACGAAGGATTTCGGTTCGATCTCGGACTTCTGGCAGGAAAGCGACTGCAATATTCTGTACGCGGAGCAGCGCGGACAGGGTGCAAGCGACGGCGCCTACATGGGCTTCGGCTTGATGGAGCGCTACGACTGCCTGGACTGGGTCGAGTGGGCAAACCAAAACGGCTGTGCGGATCTGCCGATCTACCTTGCGGGCGTTTCGATGGGCGCGTCCACCGTGCTGATGGCGGCGGGACAGGAACTGCCCGCCAACGTACACGGCGTGATGGCGGACTGCGGATTCACCTCGCCGCACGCGATCTGGCAGCATGTCGTGGAGCGAAATCTGCACATCCCCTATCGCGGCATCAACGGTGCGATCGCAAATGATATGTGCAGAAAGAAGATCCAAATCGGTGCTAAGGACTATTCCTGCGTGGATGCACTGCGGCAGTGCCGCGTGCCGGTCTTGTTTGTGCACGGCACGGACGACCGCTTTGTGCCGATCGAGATGACCTACGAGAATTATAAAGCCTGCGCATCGCCCAAGCGCCTGTTTGTAGTACCGGGTGCCGCCCACGGCATGAGCTATCTGGTGGATAAAGAGGGCTACGAGACGGTCGTCAAGCAGTTTTGGCAGGACTTTGACGCGTAAATACATTCTAAAAAGGCTAAAATTTGCGAATCGCAAATTTTAGCCTTTACTATTGCGCGGATTTTCGGTATAATAGAGCAGAAGAGAATTGCTCGGAGGTTTTGGTTATGCGCATAGAACATATTGCGATGTATGTGCAGGATCTGGAAGGCGCGAAAGACTTCTTTGTAAAGTACTTCGGTGCCATACCGAACGAAGGGTATCATAACAAGGTCACCGATTTTCGTTCTTACTTTCTGTCGTTTTCGGATGGTGCAAGGCTGGAGATCATGCATAGACCGAGGATGGACGACAGCGAGAAGCTGCCGAGCCGAACAGGATATATCCATCTTGCCTTTCAAGTGGGCAGCAAAGCGGCAGTGGACGCCCTCACGGAAAGACTGCGGGCGGACGGATATGCGGTCGTCAGCGGTCCGCGCACGACGGGCGATGGGTACTATGAAAGCTGTATTGTCGGCATAGAAGGCAATCAGATCGAGATCACCGTATAAGAACGGGGGAAAATACATGAATATCACAGTGCGGGCGTATACCGAGCAGGATCTGCCCGAAATGATCACCATATGGAATGAGGTCGTGGCGGAGGGCATTGCCTTTCCGCAAGAGGAGCTTTTAACCGAGGAGACGGGTGCGCGGTTTTTCGCGGCGCAGACCTACAGCGCGGTTGCGGTGGATACCGAAACCAACCGTATTTACGGACTGTACATCCTGCATCCCAACAACATAGGGCGCTGCGGGCATATCTGCAACGCAAGCTACGCGGTGCGCGGTGACAGCAGGGGACTGCACATCGGCGAAAAGCTGGTGCTCGACTGCATGGCGCAGGGACGGCTACACGGTTTCGGCGTGCTGCAGTTCAACGCCGTCGTGGCAACGAACATCCACGCGCGGCATCTGTATGAACGCCTCGGATTTGTGCAGCTCGGCACGATCCCAAAAGGATTTCGCATGCAGGACGGGCACTACGAGGACATCTGCCCGTATTATCATACGCTGTAAAAGGAGGGCGAACTATGCCAAACATCACGATACAAGCAGAAACCACCATCGACCCGATCAGCCTGATCGGCAGAGAAGCCGGCGTGTGCTGGGGCGCGGACATCACCAACGCGGAGAAGAATTACAAGCGCGGCATGGACTGCCTGGTCTCCGGGCACGGCAGAACCTGGGAGTATCCGCAGGTCTATGTGGTTTTGGACGGCTATTCCGCGCGCGTCATCCGCGAGCTGTACACCCATATCGGCGGCGCGCCGACGCGTTTGCAGGCGTCCACGCGCTATATTGACTATCAAAAGGGATTTGGATACGTCGTTCCGCCCGCGATTGCCAAGGACACACAGGCGAGCGAGATCTATGCCGATGCGATGCAGGAGATCAAGGTCGCCATGCAGAAGCTGGAAGCGCTGAACATCCCGCGCGAGGACTGCGCGATGCTTTTGCCCCTCGGCATGGAGAGTAAGGTCGTGCTGCGCACCAATCTGCGCAATCTCATCGACATGGCGCATCAGCGCCTTTGCACGCGAGCGTACTGGGAGTACCGCCGCCTGATGCAGGATCTGATGCAGGCACTGAGCGCGTACTCGGACGAGTGGAAGTATCTTGTCGATACCTACTTTGTGGCAAAGTGCGAGGTCACGGGCTTTTGCACCGAGAAAAAAAGCTGCGGCAGAAAACCGCAGAGATAAAAAACAGGCGTGCTAATAAAAAGCACGCCTGTTTTTATAACTTTATCGGATGCGCCGCGATGAACTCGTCGAGCAGGCGGGATGCGAGCATGACCATGCGCGCGCAGGGGCGCTTGGCGTAATACTCCGCGGTGCGTGCGCTCGGATTCGGGTCGGACGCGGGATTTTTCAAAATGTCGCGGCAGATGATGCTGCCCGCTTCGGCGCGGAACTTGTCCGCGAGCGCTTGCACATCGGTGTAAAGCTGCTTTTTGCCCTCTTTTTCGCACGGGTCGTCATAGCCGTACAGCACGCCGAGCACCATAAACATGCCGCTGACCGCGCCGCAGACCTCACGCATGCGTCCCATGCCGCCGCCGAACGGCGAAGCGAGCCTTGCCGTAAGGCTTTGATTCTGCCCCGTAACGTCGCAGAACGCGACTGCCACCGACTGTGCGCAATTATATCCCGATAAAAACAGCTCTGCTGCTTTTTCGCTGTGATCCATTGTAGACACCTCTCTTTATGCCGATTATAGCACAAAGGCGCGCAAATTTCCAGTGGGCAGGGCAATTTGTAGACGCGGAGATTGACTTTTTTCCACGCATGTGGTATATATAAAAGAAAACAAAGGAGAGATCGCCATGCAGGAGATCATCGAGTATTTGCAGAAAACCTATACGCCCGCGGGTATCGTGGTGTACGGTTCCTATGCGGACGGCTCCAACAATGCACACAGCGACTTCGATGCGTTGGTGCTGACCGACCGCTCTGCAGAAAAATATGACAATTCCACGGTCGGCGGCGTGCTGCTGGATGTGTTTCTCTATCCTGTCGATACGTTTTTGCAGCCGTTTGCCTGCGAGGACTTTTTGCAGCTCTACGACGGTAAGATACTGCTCGATACCACCGATTCATTGGAACAGGCGAAGGCAAACGTGACCGCGTTTGTTGAGGGTGCGGCGAAAAAATCCGCCGAGGAGATCGCGCATGATCTCAGTTGGTGCGAAAAGATGCGGCTGCGCGCGGGACGCGGCGACGCCGAGGGGGATTACCGTTGGCACTGGGTACTGATCGACAGCTTGCAGATCTATTACGAGCTTTGCGGCAAGTATTATTTCGGTCCCAAAAAGGCGCTGCGCAAAATGGAGCGGGAAGACCCTGACGCCTTTGTGCTGTATTCCGCCGCGCTCCGCAACTTTACCGCAGAAACACTCGATGCGTGGATCGCGCATTTGCAGTTGATGCAGAATACGTAAAAAGCAGGACAGCTTTCGCTGTCCTGCTTTTATTGTTTGTTTATTTGTCGATGTGGCGAATGTCATCCAAGATATAATTGATCTGTTCGAGTGCTTCTGCCGAAAGATCGCCGTGCGATGCATTTTCCATGATCTGGAGTGCGCGCTCTTTCAAAGAGGAAGCAGGTTTTAAATCGTCATACATCTTTTCGTAAAATGCGATCAATCTTTGATTGGTGGTTTCGCGGCATCTTACGACATCGCCGAGCGCCTTTGCGCGCTCCTGACCGCATGTGTCACCGGGTCCCTCCGCTTTTACTTTGCTGAGTTCTGCAAACACGGTGTTCAAATATTCGGTCTGCACACGGATGTTTTCGATCTGCCCGAGGCAGTAATCCATGGTAAATTTTTCAGATGCGACCTTTGCGGGAGCGGTGTTCTCGGTTTTAGCGGTTGTGATGTTTTTATTTTCTGACATTGTACTGTCCTCCAATTCATTTTTTGGCGGACACGCAAGGCATATCGTATGTTCATCTATGAAGCGTGCCCTGCCGTTTTTAACAAGTCCCTTTGCCCTCTTGGGGTAGGTAGCCTCATATACTTTGCCTGTGTCATCTACAACAATCACGTTTTTTTCGATGGGTGTCATCCCCTTTGCCGTAAAATATGCAGTTATCGTGAGTCCGTTTTTTCTGATGGGTGCCGTCCCCGTTCACGGATTTAGTATACCATATTTGCCATCCTTTGTCAACCGCTCCGCGCAAAACAAAAAAGGTGCACATTGCGTGCACCTTTTTGATAGCTGATTAGCCAAGCTTTGCGTAGTTTACCTTTACGCCGGGGCCCATCGTGGTTGCGATAACGCAGCTCTTGATGTACTGACCCTTTGCAGCAGCCGGCTTCGCCTTGATGATAGCGCTCATGATCGCGTCGAAGTTCTCGCCGATCTTCTCTGCGCCGAAGGAAGCCTTGCCGATGGGGCAGTGGATGATGTTGGTCTTGTCGAGACGGTACTCGATCTTACCAGCCTTTGCTTCTTTAACAGCCTTGGCAACATCCATGGTAACGGTACCAGCCTTGGGGTTCGGCATCAAGCCCTTAGGACCGAGCACTTTACCCAGACGACCGATAACACCCATCATGTCGGGAGTAGCGATAACTACGTCGAAGTCAAACCAGTTCTCGCTGGTGATCTTCTGAACCATATCTTCGGCACCAACGTAGTCAGCGCCTGCCTCGGTAGCGGCGGTAGCCTTGTCACCCTTTGCGAAAACGAGAGTTCTTACGGTCTTACCGGTACCGTTGGGGAGAACGATCGCGCCGCGGACCTGCTGGTCTGCATGGCGGGAGTCAACACCCAGACGAACGTGAAGCTCAACGGTCTCGTCGAACTTTGCCTTTGCGGTCTGGCAAACGAGGGAAATTGCCTCGGATGCATCATAGAGCTTGCTCTTGTCGATGAGCTTTGCGCTCTCGGTATACTTCTTTCCTGTCATCTTCGGTCCCCTCCTTAGTCTACAACGGTAACGCCCATGCTGCGCGCGGTACCTGCGATCATGCTCATAGCACTCTCAACAGAGCTTGCGTTCAGGTCAGGCATCTTGGTCTCAGCGATCTTGCGGATCTGCTCCTTGGTGATCGAAGCGACCTTGGTCTTGTTCGGGGTACCCGAAGCGGTCTCAATGCCGCAAGCCTTCTTGATCAGAACGGCTGCGGGGGGAGTCTTGGTAATGAACGTGAAAGAACGGTCAGCGTAAACCGTGATAACTACAGGGATGATAAGACCCATGTCGTTCTTGGTTCTCTCGTTGAATTCCTTGGTGAAGTTCGGAATCGGAACGCCGTACTGACCGAGTGCAGGACCGATAGGCGGCTGAGGCGTTGCCTTGCCGGCAGGGATCTGCAGTTTAATGTAACCGGTAATCTTCTTTGCCATGTTAAATGCACCTCCAAATGTGGTTATTTCGAGGAATTAAAAGAATTTTTCCTCTCCCACAGTACTTCGCATCAGCGAAGCTGTCCTTTAAAAAAGGACGAAATGTTATTCTGCGAGTTTGATGTCGCCGATCTCGACCTTCACGGGCATATCGCGCTTGCCGGTGTTGACCAGTACGGTCACGGACGCGCCGTCCTCGGAAATGTCGTAGATCTTTCCGCTGTAGCCCTCGAAAGTGCCGCGGACGATGTTGATCGTCTCGCCCACCTTAAAGGTAGCCTTGGTCGTCTCGCCCTGCATAATGGCGAGCTCGTCCTCCGTCAGCGGGACGGGTTTGGATCCGGGGCCCACAAAGCCTGTAACGCCGCGGATGTTTCGAACTACATGCCAGCTCTCGTCGTTCATGATCATTTTCACGAACACATAGCCGGGAAGCAGCTTTGCCTCGGTTTCCTTCTCCTCACCTGCGCTGTTTGTTTCCATAACAGTTTCCACAGGGATTCTGATCTCAAAGATCAGATGTCCGAGATTTCTGTTCTCGATGATCTTCTCGAGATTGGTCTTCACCTTGTTCTCGTAGCCGGAATAGGTATGTGCTACATACCATCTCGGGCCGAGTCTTGCCAGTTCGTTAATATCGCTCATAACCGACCTCCGTGATGGGATCAGCCGAAGAGCTTTCCGAAGGCAACGAAGCCCGTGCCGAATGCCAGATCCAGCAGACCGATCACGATTGCCAGTGCGACAACCAGACCGACTACCAAAACGGTATTGGACTTAACGCTCTTGAAAGGGCACCAGGTGATCTTTTTCAGCTCGCTCTTGTAGTCGCGGAAGAATTTTGCGATGCGGCTCGGTTTCTTTTCTTTCGTAGCTTCTGCCATCTTTCTTTCCTCCGTAATTACTTGGTTTCTCTGTGCAGAGTGTGCTTGTTGCAGAAACGGCAGTACTTGTTCATTTCAAGTCTGTCAGGATCGTTTTTCTTGTTCTTCTTGGTCTCGTAGTTTCTCTGCTTGCACTCGCTGCATGCCAGGGTAATCTTAACTCTCATGTATCGGCACCTCCTGTTTGTTTTTCGGGCATATACCCGTTAAGCTGCGATCTTGTCGGCGAAACCGCCGAACATCGCCGTACCTCCCTCGGTGCACAAGGCATTGCGTGCGGAAGGAAAAAGGCACGCAAAAAAGACCTCTTGCGCAGAGGTATTTACATTATAACAGAGTTTTTTTGCAATGTCAAGGGCAGATATGCATTTTCTTATTATATTTTTGGAATAATTTTTAACAAACCTATTGCAAAAACGCAGAATATGCGGTAAAATAAAACGTAACAGTATTGTGGGCGAGTATATGTGACAACGACCGCATGTGTCTTGCCTGACTTTTTTAAAAAATTCATAAGTCGTTGAGAAGGATTTTTTATATGGTAGTAGCAGGAGATTTCAAAAACGGCATTACGTTTGAAATGGACGGCAATGTTCTGCAGGTCGTTGAATTCCAGCATGTAAAACCCGGCAAGGGCGCAGCTTTTGTCAGAACCAAGCTGAAGAATGTCATCACCGGCGCCGTTGTCGAAAGAACTTTCAGCCCCACCGACAAGTTTGAGAACGCATACGTAGAGCGCAAAGACATGCAGTACCTCTACAATGACGGCGAGCTCTATTATTTCATGGACATGGAGTCCTATGACCAGCTGCCCATCAATGCGGACAAGCTCGGCGACGACTTCAAGTTCGTAAAAGAGAATATGATGTGCCGCATCGTTTCCTACAAGGGCAACGTATTTGCAGTTGAGCCTCCCACGTTCGTTGAGCTCGAGGTTACCGATACCGATCCCGGCTTCGCAGGCAACACCGCCACCAACACCCTGAAGCCCGCAACGCTCGAGACCGGCGCTGTGATCAAGGTTCCGCTGTTCATCAACACCGGTGACATCCTCAAGGTTGATACCCGTACGGGCGAGTACCTTTCCAGAGCATAAGGAAAAACGAAAAGCGCGCCCACTTTTTTCGGTCGCGCTTTTTTACTCCAATTTTATTATATAAGGAGAGATTGTTATGACGATTACTGAAAAAACCGCATATTTGAAGGGCCTGCTCGAGGGTCTGAATCTGGATGACAATAAGCCTGAGGGCAAGCTGCTCAAGGCTGTTATCGAAACGCTCGACGAGCTGGCAAACGACCTGACCGACGTTGCCGACGACGTTGCAACGCTGAACGATTACGTTGAGGAGCTCGACGAGGACCTCGGCGATGTTGAGGAGTTCGTTTACTCGGATGACGAGTGCGACTGCGATTGCGATGATTGCGACGACGAGGACGACTTCGAGTGCGACGGCGACTGCGACAACTGCGATGAGGACTGCGACGGCTTCTATGAAGCGACCTGCCCCCACTGCGGCGCAAGCGTTTGCTTCGACGGGACCTGCGATCCCCGCGATCTGATCTGCCCCTCTTGCCAGGAGCGCTTCGATTGCCTCGACGCATCTGCGGATAACTAAGATATTGTAAAAAAAGGCTTTCCGAGAGGAAAGCCTTTTTTGTTGCAAAAAGTCTCCCTCGTCTGCGGGAGCCATTGTTAGGCGGAACCATTTTTTCAAAAGCTTTTGAAAGGGGTGCGGGGGAAACTTTTCACGAAAAGTTTCCCCCGCATAAATTATCCCTATTACATCTTACTACCCTTTGCACCGCCGAGGTGAATGCCCGAAAGAACATTGCTCTCGAAGGAGAAGGTGAGGTTCTTGCGCGCACGGTGGCGCTTCATGCCGAGCTCGATCATGCGGTCGAGCAGGTCTGTGTACTTTACGCCGAGCGGCTCCCAAAGATAGAAGGAGAGCGAACCCGGGATCGTGTTGATCTCGTTTAAGTAGAGCTTGTTTTCGTCACCGTCGATCATAAAGTCGATGCGGGCAACGCCTGAGCAGCCCAGCGCCTTGAATGCCTTGACTGCCATCTCGCGGATCTCGGTGCGCATCTCGTCGGTGATCGGCGCGGGGATCTTGCGCTTGACGCTCGCCATACCCTTGGCGCCGCCGTCCTTGGCGCCCGCAATGTATTTGTCCTCAAAGGAAAGGATCTCGTCTGCCGCCATCGGCTCCTCGCACTCGGATGCTTCCGCGCTGAAACGGTCGCCGAGCACCGAGCAGTTGATCTCGCGCAAATTTGTGATCGCACGCTCGACCAGCACTACCTCGGCAAAGGAGAATGCCGTGTCCAGCGATTTGCGCAGCGCGTCGCGGTCTGCCGCCACCGAAATGCCGATGGACGAACCGAGGTTGACGGGCTTTACGATCACGGGGTAGGTGAATGCATCCTCGATGCGTCCGAGCAGCGCGTCCGGGTCCTCGTGATCCTTGGTTGTATAGAGCTTACTCTCGAGCACGGGAATGCCGTATTCGCGGAAGATCGCTTTCATCGCGAATTTGTCCATGCCGAGCGCACTCGATGCCACGTCGCAGCCGACGTAGGGCAGCCCGAGCATCTCGATGTAGCCTGCCAGTACGCCGTCCTCTACGTTCGTGCCGTGTACGATCGGGAAAGCAATGTCGATGTGTCCGAGACGGTTCTTGCCAAACGCTTTCGGCGGGAACTTGTAGATGCCCGCAATGTCGTTTTCCTTGACTAAGATCACTTCGGTACACTGCTTCAGAAGCGCGGGAATGTCCTTGTAGTTTTCGATGGTAAAGAGCGCGTCGCCCGTGAAAAAGCGGCTGTCTTTGGTGATGTAGAGCGGAATGACGTCATATTTTTCGCGGTCGAGCGAGAGCATTGCCTGCACCGCCGAGATCACCGAGATCTCATGCTCGGTGGAATTTCCGCCGTACAGTACGCCGAGTTGAATTTTCATAGTATAATACCTCGTATGGTTGGATTTTACAGAGAGATGTAGGCTGTCCCGCCGTTGTCATTATGAGCAGAGGCGAAGCCGAAGTCGAAGTTTTGCCCCATAAGATCCAAACGCTTTCGCGTTTGCCCTGCGGGTTTCGACTGCGCCCGTCCGCCGTCATCCTGAGCGGAGCGTAGCGAAGTCGAAGTTTTGCGCCAGCAAAACCGCCGTAGGCGGGATCTCGGACGGGCTACGCTCAAGATGACGATGGGGCAAAACCGCCGCAAGGCGGGATCTCGGCGGGACTTTGCCGGGGATGTGCTTTCGATTGTTTTTTTAAAAATTGTCCGGCAGGTCGTTCTCGAGCAGAATGACTTTTTTCTTGCCTTTGGCATCGATCGCGCGGACAAAGTCCATCGCTTCGGTAAAGGTCTTTGCCACGTGGATGTGATCTTTGTCAAAGCCTGCATCTTTTGCGCCCTTAACGATCGGCTTTGCCTGCCGCTCGCCCACCGCTACGATCCAGTCGCAGACGGATGCCGCATTTTTACCGAGTCCGGCATTGAGTTCGTCCGACTTTGCACCGAGCTCGATCATGCCGGGGGTGATGATGATCTTGACCGCGTCGAACAGTGCGACCGTACGCAGTGCCGCCGCCGCGCCCGCGGGGTTGGAGTTGAACGCATCGTCAATGATGATCATGCTGCCGCGGTCGAGCAGTTCCATGCGGTGCGGCACACACTTGAGCGATGCCACAGCGCCTTTCAGCTCGGACAGCGGGATGCCGTAGGCATCGTTTGCCGCCGCGATCGCGCCCACGATGTTGACCACGTTCGCTTCGCCGATCAGCCGCGTCGTGTACTGCTGTTTCTCCTCGCCGTGGCAGAGCGTGAAGGTCGTGCCTGCGCTCGATACCGAAATGTCGGTGGCGTAGTAGTCCGCGTCGGGGAACAGACCGTAGGTCACTGCGCTGCGTGAGGGGCGGTGCTTGTTTACGGTGTCGCTGGAAATGTTGATGTACAGCTTGCCGCCCTCGGGCAGAGCGTCCGCAAGCTCGTATTTGGTTTTAATGATGTTTTCCACGCTGCCGAAGCTCTCGAGGTGCTGTTCGCCGATCGAGGTCACGATGCCGTTTTCGGGATGCACGATGTCACAGAGCTCCGCGATGTCGCCGACGTACTTTGCACCCATCTCGCAGACGAAGATGTCATGCGTGGCGCGCAGTGAGGAGCGGATGGTCTTGACCACGCCCATCGGCGTGTTGTAGCTCTCGGGCGTCATCAGTACGTTGTATTTGACGCCGAGCAGCGCGGTGAGATAGTATTTTACCGATGTCTTGCCGAACGAGCCCGTGATGCCGATGATGCGCAGGCGCTTGTGCGAGGCAAGCAGCTTTTTCGCGTCGCGGATGTAGTAGTTGCGCACCGCTTTTTCGATCGGCGCATTGCAGAAGTTGGCGAGCAGAAGCGTGAAGGGCGTTGCCGCGGTGACAAGTCCCAGCAGCACGAATTCTCCCGTGCCGCCGAGCAGTACGGCAAGCGCGCCCACGAGCAGCGTCAGCAATGCATAGGTCACCCAAAGGCGCTTAACGCGTGCGGTGCAGGCGAGCGGCTTTTTCGCCTTGCGCGGGAAATAAAAGAGGGAGAGCACGAGCGCGCCGAGCGCCAGCCACAGATACGCGTAGATAAAGTTTCTCTCTTTGCAAAACGCGCATACGATCGCGATCACGGCGATCAAGGCGCAGGGGACAAGGCGCAGAAATTTTCTCTGCATCCAGGAACGCTGCACCTTTTCGGTATAGGAATTGAGCTGAAACATATGTGTGAAGTACCGCGCCGAGAGTGCGGCAAAAAACGCAAGACAAACAAGCGCAAGAATATGTGCGGAAAGTTCCATAGGCTACCTCTTTTTAATTCTCAAAAAATGCGTCGGCGACGCGCAGGAAATAGGGCGTGTTCTCGAGGAAAGAAAAGTGACTGCCGCCTTTCAGCACGACGAGTCCTGCGTCGGGGATCTTTTTCTCCATGATCTTAGCGTCGGAGAGGGGCGTTGCGTCGTCCTTGTCCCCCCAGAAAAGCAGGGTGGGCGCAGTGATATTTTTTAAACAATCGGTCAGATCTTCGTTGACCGCAAGTACCAGCGTTTTTTTCATCACTTCGCTTGCCGAATTGTAGTCGGCGGAGCCGCGCTTTGCGCGCCACTTTTCGATGGCATCGGGGAAAAGCTTTTGCAGCGGCGGGAGAGATAAAATGCGTCTGCCGCCTTTGTAACAAAGGAGCGACAGCTTTTGTCCGAGACTCTTTTTCGGCTTGATGCCTGCCGCATCGACAAGGCAGACCCGCTCGATTTCGAAGGGGAGATCGCCTTTGGAAAACAGCTTGATAATGATGCGTCCGCCGTAGGAATGTCCCAGCAGCGAGACGGTGTCAAAACCGAAACTTTTTATAAAATCGATCATCGTGTCGGTGTAGTCGTCCACCGAAAAGGGACGGGAAGGTTCGGGACTCTCGCCAAAGCCCGGCAGGTCGGGCACTACCACGGTATAGCATCTTGCAAGGTGCTCGGCGATCGGGGCGAACATCTCCTTGTAGCAGCCCCAGCCATGCAGGATCACGAGCAGCTTCTCTCCGCTGCCGAATTTGGAATATGCGATCTTTTCGCCGTAGTTTTCTGCCATGCCAGCCTCCGAACATAATTATTCACTCTACAGTATAGCATGAATTTTTCCTATATGCCACATTTTTTGAAAAAAATTGCATGTGAAATTTGTGCGAAAAGCTGATTTTACGCTTGTATGTGCGCTGCAAGTATGATATACTATAATTTATATAAGTATACGCGCGCGTCGCGCGCGTGCGACATTCTTGGTTTTCGGCTGAAAAAACGGAGGTGCTTTCGTGCAGACAATCCTTGCCTATCTGAAAACATTTTTCAGCAACATCGGTGCGCAGATCCTGTCCATGACCTTTGTGGACGTGATCGACATTGCGGTGCTTGCATTCCTGCTTTACTACGTTTACCGCTTTGTGCGTGAGCGGCGCGCGGGTAAGCTGGCACTCGGTCTTGCGCTGCTTGCGATGCTGTATGCGCTCGCGTCCCTGCTCGAAATGCATGCGATCAGCTTTTTGCTGGATAACTTTTTCCAGGTCGGATTGCTCGCACTGGTCATCCTGTTCCAGCCGGAGCTGCGCACGGCGCTCGAAAAAGTGGGCGGCGACCCGCTGCGCTCGATCAAGAATCTGACCGAGTCCAAGGAGATCGCGGCGCACACCGCCGTGATCGACAACATCTGCATCGCGGCGAGCGATATGTCGCGCGACCGCACGGGTGCGCTGATCGTTATCGAGCGCTCGACCAAGCTCGGCGACATTATGAAAACGGGTGTGCAGATCGATGCGATCGTCTCGCAGAGTCTCTTGAAAAATATTTTCTTCAACAAGGCGTCGCTGCATGACGGCGCGGTCATCATTTCGGATTACCGCGTTGCGGCGGCAGGCTGTTTTTTGCCCCTGACGCAGAACGCAAGGCTCAATAAGGACAAGGGCACGCGCCATCGCGCGGGTGTCGGCATGAGCGAGGTCAGCGACGCGATCGTCGTCATCGTCTCGGAGGAGACGGGCGAGATCTCGCTGGCGATCGACGGCGAACTGCTCGGCGGACAGAACTATTCTACGCTGCGCAAGCAGCTGACCGACATTCTGCTCGGCGATGTGCAGGCAAAGAAAATGCCGAAGTTTTCCAAAAAAGACAAGAAGAAGGAGGATAAGATCGATGGCTAAGGCAGAAAGCAAAGAGACCGTGGGCAAGCGTCTGCGCGTCACCGATCTGATCCCGCGTATCTGCTGCGTGTTTTTCGCGCTCGTGATCTGGCTGTATGCCATGTCGAGCGACAGCCCCGACTATGAAAGCACCTTTTCGGGCGTGACCGTATCCGTGGAAAACGCGGCGGTCCTCTCGGCAGAGAAAAATCTTTCGGTCATCAGCGGCTACGGCAATCTTGCCGACATCACCATCACCGGTAAAAAAAGCGATGTCATCTCCTATTCGCTCGAGGACATCGTGGCGAGCGTGGATGTCAGCGGTATTACCGAACCGGGCAGACACCACCTCAGCGTTTCGGTGACTACGCCCGAGGGCTGTATGCTCAAAAATGTGTATCCGACCTCGATCGAGGTCTATGTCGATGAGATCTCCACCAAGACCATCCCGGTCAAGGTCAATGTCACCTCGGTGCAGTATGACCAGTCGATCACGCTCGGCGCACTGACGCCCGATGTGAGCGCCGTGACGATCAGCGGCCCCGCTTCGGTGATCGATGCGGCACAGACGGCGATCGTGGAGCTGGATCTCGGCACGGTGACCACCAGCCTGAGCGCGCGCGGCGAGCTGAAAGTCGTTACCGAGTCGGGCATTGCCATCGACAATCCCTATCTCACCATTTCGCAGAGCTCGGTCGGCGTGACCATTCCGGTTTATGTCGAGCGCGATCTGCCCATCACGGTGGATACCAAATACGGCTATCTGAATGCCGAGAACGCAGAGATCACCGTCGTGCCGAAGACGATCACGGTCCGCGCCGATCCGAAGCTCCTCACCGATGTGGATTCACTCACCGTGGCGACGCTGGACGAGACCAAGCTCACGGATAACAGCACCACGCGCATCGTGTCGATCACGCTGCCCGACGGAGTGGAAAACGTGAGCGGCACCAAGACCGCGTCGATCTCGATCAAACATAAGGGCACGGTCAAAAAGAGCGTTTCGGTCAGCCAGATCGAGCTGAAAAACCCCAACGATCTCGAATATACGCTCATCGCCGACAGCATCAACATCACGCTGCGCGCCCCGAGCGACATCGCGGAAATGTTGTTCCCCGAAGATTTTACGCTGGTGGGTGAGCTCAACTACACAGGCGTGCGCGGCATCGTGCAGGTGCCTCTGACGGTAGAGGTGCCCGCGGAATATGCCGACAGCGTCTATGCCCTCGGCGAATATACGGCAATGGTGAATATCGAACAATGACGGAATATGTGATCAGCGGCATCCCGCTGCCCCTCGACGCTCCCGCCGAGGAAGCGGTGGCAGTCGCCGCAAAAAAACTGCGCCGTGCAGGCGTGCGTGCGGAAAAGCTTTCGCTCTACCGCCGCAGCGTGGACGCGCGGGATAAAAAGGACATTCGGCTGGTCTACGCAGTGCGCTTTGCCACTGCGGGCACGCTGAAAAAAGAGACGGAACAGAAATTGCGGCTCTCGCGCCTCAGTGCGGAGCCGCTGCGTCTTGTACGCGGCAGCGCCGCGATGCCTGCGCGCCCCGTCGTCGTCGGCATGGGACCGTGCGGCATGTTTGCCGCGCTCCTGCTCGCCGAAAACGGCTATCGTCCGCTGCTCATCGAGCGCGGCGACGATGTGGAAAACCGCGTGCGCACGGTGGAGCGCTTTATCGAACAGGGAACGCTTGACGCGGACTGCAACATTCAGTTCGGCGCGGGCGGCGCGGGTACTTTTTCGGACGGCAAGCTCGTCACCCGCATCAGCGACAGCCGCTGTGCCTATGTGCTCGAGAAGCTGCATGCGCTCGGTGCGCCCGACGAGATTCTGACGATGGCAAAGCCGCACATCGGCACCGATATTTTGCGCGGCGTGGTGGCAAACGTGGCGCGCCGCATCACCGAATGCGGCGGCGAGATCCTCTATCGCACCACGCTGTTGGATCTCGGCAGTGTAGAGCACGGCGTGCGCCGCCTTGTGACCTCGCGCGGCGAGGTGGCGGCATCCGTGACCGTGCTTGCCATCGGGCACAGTGCCAGAGACACCTATTCGATGCTGCTCGACCGCGGCTGTACCGTCACGCCGAAGGATTTTTCGGTCGGCATGCGCATCGAGCATCTGAAAAGTGACATTGACCGCGCGCTTTACGGCGATTTTGCGGGGCACAAGGCGCTGCCCTATGCCGAATATAATCTTTCATACAACACGAAGGCGCGCGGCGTCTATACATTTTGCATGTGCCCCGGCGGCGAGGTCGTTGCGGGCGCGTCCGAACACGGCGGGCTCTGCGTCAACGGTATGAGCGCCTATGCGCGAAACGGCAGAAATTCCAACAGTGCCGTCTGCATTTCGGTGTACCGCAGTGACTACGGAGACAGTCCGCGTGCCGCGATCGAGTTTCAGCGCACGCTGGAGCGTGCGGCGTTCACGGCGGGCGGCAGCGACTACTCAGCGCCGGTCTGTACCGTGGGCGATTTCCTTTCCGACCGTGCCTGCACGGCGCTCGGTGCGGTGCAGCCGACCTACCGCGGCGGTAAGGTGCGCGGAGCAAACCTGCGCGCGCTGTTTCCGAAGGAGCTCGGCGACACGCTGGCGGCGGGACTTGTGGACTTCGGCAGAAAAATACAGGGCTTTGACGCGCCGCACGCTCTGCTCTCGGGCGTGGAGACGCGTACCAGCGCGCCCTTGCGTTTGCAGCGCGGGGACGACCTGACCATGCTCGGCGAGAGCGACATTTACCCCGGCGGCGAAGGCGCCGGTTATGCGGGCGGCATCACTTCCGCCGCCGTGGACGGCGTTCGCATCGCCGAAAAGATTATCGCACGGTTTAAACCGTTTGGATAAGGGGAAGACGTTGGGGGCGTTTTTGTAAAACCGCCCCCAAGCCCCCGTAAAACTTTTGAAAAATATTTTGTGTAGAAATGGCTGTGCGGAAATGTTGCACCCATGAAGGCTCCCTTGTGTAAAGGGAGCTGGCGCCATAGGCGACTGAGGGATTGTCTTTCAAGATGAAACACTGCTTTAGAACAATCCCTCACCCGCTCCGCGGGAGCTCCCTTTACACAAGGGAGCCGATAAAGATGCTTATTTTCCCTTAACTTGCTCTCATGGCTGCGTCAGTGCCATGCTTACTCTCGTTTATTATTAAAAAATTGGAGATAGATGAAATGCAAAAAAAATGGAATGTGCTCGGCACGCGGGACAGCGCGACCGAGGCACTTGCCGCGTCACTCGGCATCGGCACGCTGACGGCGGGGCTGCTTGCCAACCGCGGGTATGCCACCAAAGAGGCGGCATCCCGCTTCCTGCGCATGGAAGAGGAGCTTCTGCACTCTCCTATGCTGCTCCTCGACATGGATAAGGCAGTTGCCCGCATTGAAAGGGCGCTTGCCGACAAGGAAAAGATCGTGATCTACGGCGACTACGATGTGGACGGCGTGACCTCGGTCAGCATCCTGTATCTTTACCTCTCGGCGATGGGCGCGGATGTCAGCTACTACATCCCCAACCGCATGGGAGAGGGCTACGGCATGAGCGAGAGCTCGGTCGATCACCTCATTGACGAGGGCGCCAACCTCATCGTCACGGTGGACACGGGCATCACTGCCAACAGCGAGGTCGCACACGCGCTCGCGCGAGGCACCGACGTGGTCGTCACCGACCACCACGAGTGCCACGGCGACCTGCCGGCAGCCGCCGCGGTGGTCAATCCCCGCCGCCCCGACTGTGCCTATCCCTTTAAGGAACTGGCGGGCGTCGGCGTGGTCTTCAAGCTGCTTTGCGCCTTTGAGGCAAAGCACAAGAACATTTCCGAGCAGGAGGCGGTGCGCCGCATCTGCGAAACTTTCGCGGATCTGGTCGCCATCGGCACCATTGCCGATGTCATGCCGATCAAGGACGAAAATCGCCTGATCGTTGCCTACGGTCTGCACAAGATCGAAAAAGCGGAGCGCATGGGACTTGTGGCGCTGTGCGAGGCAGTAGCCAAGAAGCCCGACGGCACAAAGAGTGCCCGCGCACCCAAGGTCACCTCGGGATTTGTCGGCTACACGCTGGCGCCCCGCATCAACGCGGCGGGACGCATCAGCTCGGCGAGCCTTGCGGTCGAGCTGTTTCTCACCGATTCGCGCGAAAAAGCCGATGAGCTTGCCGCGCGGCTCTGCGACATCAACCGCGAGCGGCAGACCGAGGAGAACCGCATCGCGCTCGAGGCGTATGCCCGTATCGAGGCAAGCCATGACTTTGCAAGAGATCCCGTCATCGTGCTCGAAGCTGACAACTGGCACCACGGCGTCATCGGAATCGTCGCTTCGCGCATCACCGAAAAATACGGTCTGCCGTCCATCCTCATTTCCTTTGACGGCGCGCAGAGCGACGGCAATATCGACATCGGTAAGGGCAGCGGCCGTTCGGTCAAGGGGCTCAACCTTGTGGACGCGCTGGTACATTGCAGCGATCTGCTCGAAAAATTCGGCGGGCACGAGCTTGCCGCCGGATTGAGCGTGCGCCGCGAAAACATCGACGCTTTCCGCGAAAAGATCAATGCCTATGCGCGCGAGAATTTCTCGCATGAGGACCTTGTCCCCACGCTGGACGCCGACTTTGAAGTTACGGGCGAGGAAGTTACGCTCAAAAATGCTGAGGAGCTTCGTCTGCTCGAGCCTTACGGCGTTTCCAACCCGGTTCCCGCGTTTATTCTGCGGAATATGCAGGTCGTGGACGTACAGTCGATCAGCTTCGGCAAACATACCAAGATCCTGCTGGCGCGCCGCGACATGCCCGAGCTTACCGCGATGTATTTTTCGCATTCGCCCAAGGATGCGGGTGTGTATGCGGGCGATGTGGTGGACCTGTTTGCCACCGTGGACATCAACGAGTTCGGCGGGCAGAAGACCGCACAGCTCATTGTGCGCGATATTCGCCTGTGCGAAAAGGACGTCGAGTTCTATGCGGCACAGCAGAAGCGCTACGAAGAGATCCATGGCGGTGCGCCGATCGCCGCGGAGGAGAATGTCATTCCCTCGCGTGACGATTTCGGCATCGTGTACAACTTCATTCGCCGCCGCGTTCGCTTCGGTGAAGAGGAATTCACCCTGCGCGAGATGCTGCAGCGCGACGAGCAGATCGGCGCGATGGGCTATGTCAAGCTGCGCGTGATCTTGAACGTGCTGTTTGAAATGAATCTCGTCGGCATCGAGGAGCTTGCACCCGAGAAGTACAGCTTCAAGGTACACTACCAGAGCAAACGAACCGATCTTGAAAAATCGGCGATCCTTCGCCGTCTGCGCGCACAGTCGCGCTCATAAACGCTCATAAAGAGGAACTATATGGATACTGCATTGCAAAATTTTTATGCCGCGCTGGATGCAAGCGGCAGAAACTATAACAGAGAGAAGATCGATGCGGCGTACACCTATGCTGCCGAGCTGCACGCGGGACAGAAGCGCCTCTCCGGCGAGCCCTATATCTCGCATCCGCTTGCGGTCGCGACCATCGTGGTGGAACTGGGGCTCGACACTGATTCGGTCTGCGCGGCACTGCTGCACGACACGGTGGAGGACTGCTCCGACAAGACCAATCTCGACATCGTGCGCGAGAGATTCGGCGCGGACGTTGCCCTGCTCGTGGACGGTTTGACCAAGCTCGTGCTGATCGATGTCGAGGATAAGCAGGAGGCGAATATCGAGAATATCCGCAAGATGCTGCTTGCCATGTCGAAGGACATCCGCGTCATCTTCATCAAGCTGTGCGACCGTCTCCACAACATGCGCACGCTCTCGGCGAAAAAAGAGGATCGCCAGCGCGCCATTGCGCTCGAGACGATGTATATCTACGCGCCGCTCGCACACCGTCTCGGTATCAGCCTCATTAAGCAGGAGCTGGAAAACCTCAGCCTTTCTTATCTGGATCCCATCGGCTATGAAGAGGTCAAAAACCGCATCAATGAAAAGTACGGCGAATCGCGTACCCTGCTCAACGAAGCGAAAGCCAGCATCGAACAGCGCCTGCGCGAAAACGGCATTCACTTTGAGCTGACGGGCCGCGTCAAGTCGATCTATTCGCTCTACAACAAGATGTATAATCACAACAAGAGCTTCGATCAGATCTACGACTTTTATGCGCTGCGCATCATCGTGGATACCGAGCTCGAGTGCTATACCGCGCTCGGCATCATCCACGAGATGTTCCGCTCGATCCCCGGACGCTTCAAGGACTACATCTCCATGCCGAAGCCGAACATGTACCGCTCGCTGCACACGAGCGTTATGAGCTCCTCGGGTATCCCCTTTGAGGTGCAGATCCGCACCTTTGAGATGCATCGCGTTGCCGAGTTCGGTATTGCCGCGCACTGGAAGTATAAGTCGGGCGAAACGGCGGACGAGAGCATCGATGAAAAGCTCAAATGGGTCTCGCGTCTGTTTGAGATCGAGGACGATACCCGCGACCCCGACGAATTCCTCGATGCGTTCAAGATCGACATCTTCCGCGACGAGACCTTCGTCTTTACGCCGAAGGGCGACGTCATCGTGCTGGCGCAGGGCTCGACCTGCATCGACTTTGCCTACGCCATTCACTCGGCGGTCGGCAACAAGATGGTCGGCGCCAAGATTAACGGCATGATCGTGCCGATCGACCGCGCACCGCAGACGGGCGACATCGTGGAGATCCTCACCTCGTCCTCGTCCAAGGGCCCCAGCCGCGACTGGCTGAACGTCGTCAAGACCGGTGACGCGCGCAGCAAGATCCGCAGCTGGTTCAAAAAGGAAAAGCGCACCGAAAATATCGCACTCGGCAAGGCAGACATCGACCGCGAGCTGCACCGCTACGGCAGACCGTATACGGTCGAGCAGCGCAATGAGATCGTTGCCAACATTTCCGCGCGCGTGGGCATGCAGACGGTGGATGACCTCTACAACATGCTCGGTTACGGCGGTATGCCGCTTTCCAAGATCGCATCCAAGCTGCGCGACGAATTTGACCGCGTGGTCAAGGAGCCTGTGCCTTCGACACCGCTGGTGATCGAAGATGTCAAAACGGTGACCAAGCGCCGCGTCAAGATGACGGGCGGCGTCATTGTGGACGGCGAGGAAGGCTGCGTGACCAAGTTCGCGCACTGCTGCAACCCGCTGCCGGGCGACAGCATCATCGGCTTTATCACGCGCGGCTACGGCGTGTCGATCCACAAGATCGACTGTCCCAACGTCCTGCGCGGACAGGAAAATGCCGATTCGCGTGACCGCTTTATCAATGCGCACTGGGAGTACGGCGCGGCAGAGGAGAGCGCAAACGATGTGTACGAGTCGCTCATCATCATCTATGCCGAAGATTCGATCACGCTGCTCGCCGAGATCACGGCGGCGCTTGCCGATATGAAGATCTCGCTTCTGCAGATCAACACGCAGAAGCGCGGTGAGGACAATATCCTCGTCAACCTCACGGTCGGCTGTAAGAACGTCGGACACTACAACTCCATCGTGTCGAAACTGAAAAATATACCGAGTGTCATCTCGGTCACGAGAGGTATCGGAAAATGATCGCAGTGATTCAGAGAGCCGCGTCCGCCTCGGTCGTGGCAGACGGCGTCCCCGCGGGCAAATGCGGCAAGGGCTTGTTTATCCTTTGCGGCGTGGTGGACGGCGATGGCGAAAAGGATGCCGACATCCTGGCGGCAAAGGTTGCAAAGCTCCGCATCTTCACCGATGCAAACGATAAGATGAACCTGTCGGTCACCGACATCGGCGGCAGTGCGCTGGTCGTTTCCAATTTCACGCTCGGCGCCGATGTTTCGCACGGCAACCGCCCCTCGTTTACGGGCGCGGCGGCGCCTGCCATCGCCGAGCCGCTCTACGAGCGCTTTTGCGAGCAGCTTCAAGCGGCGGGCGTGCCCGTAGAAAAAGGCGTGTTCGGCGCGGATATGCAGATCGACCTTGTTGCCGACGGCCCCGTCACCATCTTGATGGACTCAAAAATCTGGAAAAAATAAGACGATGATTTGCGCGTCCCGCGCATGATTTGACGGCTGTGCCGTCATGATTTCTCGCTGATGCTCCATGATTTGAATTGCAATCCCCAATGCGCCGCAGCGCAAATCATGGCGAAGCCAAATCATGAGCACAAGGTGCTCAAATCATGCAATCCGCAGGATCGCAATTCATTGCACGAAGTGCTATATATGATTTTAAACATACAAGGAAATTTAAACAGATATTACGCGCAGACGCTGTGTCTCATTTACTTCCCGGGTGCAAAATTCGGGGAAAACGAGGTCGAACGCGCGGATGTGCCCGTGGTGGATTTTGTCGTCGTCGATCGGGAGGACGGCATTTATTCGCATGCAACGATCCGTCTCGGCGAGAAGAAGTGCGCCGCGGAGTGCTTTGTGCCCTTTTCGGAGATCTTCCCGAAAGAACGCGTGCGCAAGATGGCATCGGGCCATGCGATGACGCTGGCGGCAAAGGAATTTTTCGGCTATATCTCGCCGTGGGGACTGCTCACGGGTGTGCGCCCCGCCAAGGTTGCCGCGCAGTACCTTGAGGACGGCTACGGCGTGATGAAAACACGCAAGCTGCTCGCCACCGAGTATTTTCTCAATCCGAAAAAGGCGTTTCTTGCCACCGCGGTCGCGCAGAACGAGCTGAAGCTCACCAAGGAAATGGATCCGAACGGCTGCAGCGTGTACATCTCGATCCCGTTCTGCCCCACGCGCTGTGCGTACTGCTCGTTCGTTTCGGCGTCGCAGAAAATGCTCTCCATGCTTGACGACTACCTCGTACTGCTCCTGCGCGACATCAAAAACGTGTTTGCCACGATCAAGGCACTCGGCAAGCGCGTTGTCACCGTCTATATCGGCGGCGGCACGCCCACCACGCTCAGTGCGCGTCAGCTCAAAAAGCTGCTTTCGACGGTCGCGGCGTGCACCGATGTGTCGGCGCTCGACGAGTTCACGCTCGAGGCGGGCAGACCCGATACCATCACGGAAGAAAAGCTGCGCATTGCCAAGGAGTACGGCGTGACGCGCGTCAGCGTCAATCCGCAGACGCTTGCAGACGATGTGCTTGAAAACATCGGACGGCGGCATAACGCGGACGACTTTTTCCGTGCGTACGCACTTGCCGAGGCGTCGGGCATCCGCGACATCAACACTGATCTCATCGTGGGTCTGCCGGGCGACAGCTTCAAAAAGTTTTCGTCCTCACTCGAGCGCATCGTGGCGCTTGATCCCACCAACATCACGGTACATACCTTCTGCTTCAAGCGCGCGGCGGCACTCTCCCGTCCCGACGGTGACCCCTTTGTGCCCGACGTGCCCATGGCGGCAAAGTGCATCCAGTATTCACAGCTCATGCTTTCCAACGCTTCGTATAAGCCGTACTATATGTACCGTCAGAAAAACGCGGTCGGCAACCTCGAAAACGTCGGCTATGCCAAGGTCGGCAGCGAGTGCATGTATAATATTTATATGATGGAAGAACTGCACTCGATCTTCGGCGCGGGTGCAGGCGCCGTGACGAAGCTTGTTGAGCGCGATCCGTCGCTGGACGGCGGCTTGCGTATGAAACGCATATTTTCGCCGAAATATCCATACGAATATATAAGAGATATTGAAAAGATCCTCCGTGGCGACGCAGAGGAAGGCATCCCATCCTATAAAGAGAAGGTGCTGGACTTTTTCGATAGGAAATAGTAGCCACATGTTGGATGGAGAGTTATCATCCGGGAAGTCCCTCATCAGTCATCTTGCGATGACAGCTTCCCCCGAGGGAAGCCTTTTTTGAGAGTGCGGTCCATATGCCTTCCCTTGGGGGAAGGTGGTGCGGAGCACCGGATGAGGGATTCTTGCCGAGTATACTTTCTTTTCGACAATGTGGCGTAAACCGGAAAGGGTATTGGATTGAAGCAAGCAAAATTACAGTTTTCCTCTGCGGCACAGGCAGCGGCATATGTCGATGCCTGCGAAGCGGAGTATCGTGCCGAG
This sequence comes from Clostridia bacterium, assembly GCA_017398595.1. GTDB lineage: Bacteria > Bacillota > Clostridia > Oscillospirales > CAG-272 > UMGS902. Next base: position 67,910 of record JAFQFR010000015.1, on the reverse strand, counting down.
GTCGAGGCGGCATGTGACATCGCCATGGCGGGCGGCAGCATCATCACGCTGGCGGGCCCGAGCTGTTCGGGCAAAACGACCACCGCGCGCATCCTCGACGACGCATTTTTGCAGCGCGGCAAGGAGCTGCACACCATTTCGATCGACGACTTCTATTTTGACCGCAATGTGCTCATTGCGCGTGCCAGGGAGCGGGGCGAACCGCTCGACTACGATTCGCCGAGCACCATCGACCTTGCGCTGTTTGGCGAGGTGATCGAACGCATTGACGCCAAGGGCAAGGTCCTCTTGCCGAAGTTTGATTTTCAAACCGGCAAGCGCGCCGCGATGGAAGAGATCACGGTGACGGATGGCGATGTTTTTCTGTTTGAGGGCATCCAGGCGGTCTACCCCGAGCTGACGAAGTACCTCGCGGCATACAACTTTACCTCGCTGTTTATCTCGGTCGAGGATTCGCTCGCCTGCGGCGAAGCGGTCTTTGCACCGCGCGAGATCCGTTTCATGCGCCGTCTTGTGCGTGACGCGCGCACCCGCGGTGCCACTGCCGAGTTCACCTATTCGCTCTGGAGCGGCGTGGTCGCCAATGAAGAAACGCACATTTATCCGAATCTTGCCGGCGTACACCGCCGCATCGACTCGCTGCTCGGCTACGAGGTCAGCGTGATCAAGCCGTATGTGCTCGCTCTGCTCGACACGCTGCCCGCGGACAGCGTGTATCTTCCCGAGGCGAACATTTTACGCGAAAAGCTGCAAAATATCCCGATGCTGGACGGAAACTATGTGCCCGCGGGTTCTGTTTTCCGGGAGTTCATCGGGGAAAAGGAGTAAAAAGTTTTGAGTAACAAGACATCCACAGGACAAAAGACCAGTACCAAGCTGTTTGTCAACGGCGTTCTGATCCTGACCGTCTCCAACATTCTGGTCAAGGTGATCGGTCTGCTCTTTAAGATCCCGCTGCACGGCTACCTCGGCGACGAGGGCATGGGCTATTTCAATGCGGCGTACACCATTTACACGGCGTTCTTTATGATCTCCACGGCGGGACTGCCTGTGGCGATCTCGTATATGGTCTCCCGCAGCCGCGCCGCAGGCAACTTCAATCAGGTCAAAAAGATCTTCCGCCTTGCGTTCTGGCTCTTCTTTATCATCGGTTCGGCAGGCATGCTCGCGCTGTTCTTCGGCGCCGACTTCTTTGCCAATACCGTAGCCGAACTGCCGCAGTCCAAATACTGCATCATGGCGATCGCGCCGACGCTGTTCTTCGTCTGTCTGACCTCTGCCTTCCGCGGCTACTTCCAGGGACATCAGGTCATGTGGCCCACTGCGGTCTCGCAGCTTCTCGAATCGCTCGGCAAGCTGCTGATCGGCATTCTGCTTGCCATCTGGTCCACAAGTCAGGGACACGAAACATATATCACCGCCGCGTGGACGATCTTCGGTCTCACGGTCGGTGTATTCTGCGGCATGGTGTTTATCTTCATCACCAAGCTGCTCTACAATACCAACACCGTCAACGCCGAGTATGCGCTGCCCGACAGCTATACCATGCAGACCGAGTCTACGAAGTCGCTGCTGCGTGAGCTTGTCGTCATGGCGGTTCCCGTCACGCTCTCGTCCTCGGTCATGTCGCTGGCAAACCTGATAGACCTCACGGTCATCTCGCGCAGACTGCAGTCCATCGGCTTCACCGCGGCGGGCGCGTCGGCGATCTACGGCAACTACACCACGCTTGCCGTGCCGATGTTCAACCTCATCCCCGTGCTAGTGTACCCCATTGGCTACTCGCTCGTGCCGATGATCAGTGCCTTGCTTGTGCAGAAAGAGGAACAGCGCGCGCACCGCGTCATGACTTCCTCGCTGAAGACCGCCGCGATTTTGTCCATGCCCTGCACGGTCGGCATGGCGGTGCTCGCCGAGCCCATCCTCACGATGATCTACGGCAGTGCCAATCTGCACTCGAAGTATGTCGCCATGGAGAGCGAACTGCTCGGCGACTCTGTGTACATGCAATATATCGGGCAGAGCGGCACCAGCGCGTCGCTTGCCGCGCCGCTGCTCTCGATTTTGGCGATCTCCTCGTTCCTCGTCAGCATGCTCGCCATTACCAACTCGGTGCTGCAGGCGCATAAGCGCCCGTACCTGCCGCTCATTTCCATGCTGGTAGGCGCCGCGGCGAAGATCCTCGCAAGCTATGTGCTGATCGGCAACCCGAATATCGGCATTTACGGCGCGCCCATTTCCACGGGCATCTGCTATGTCATCGTCGTGCTGTTCAACTTCTATTTCTGCGCACGGTATGCAAACTTCCGTCCCAGTGTGCGTAAGGTATTCTTAAAGCCGCTGATCGCCTCGGCGCTCTGCGGTCTCACCGCGGTCGGCGCGTACGCGCTCCTGGATCGGCTGATCGCGTCGCATTTTGTCACGACTGCGTTTGCCATCGCGGCGGCAGCCGTCGTGTACCTCGTCGTTTTGCTGCTCACCGGCGCGCTCGACAAAGAGGACTTCGATTTCATTCCCAAGGGACAGACGCTCTACCGCCTGCTCGGCAAAATGCATCTGGTGAAGTAACTTTCATAGCCTCCCTCGTCAGAGGGAGCCGATAACTCTATATAACAAAGGATAACAACAACCATGACCGACAAGAAAAAGGCATTATTAAATAAGGAAAGATACGATTTCGGCGATTTGTGCGATGTGATGGCGATCCTGCGTGCGCCGGGAGGATGTCCGTGGGACATGGAGCAGACGCACAAGAGTATTCGGCAGAACTTCATCGACGAGACCTATGAGGCAGTCGAGGCGATCGACACCGATGACAAAACGCTGCTCTGTGAGGAACTCGGCGACGTGCTGATGCAGGTCGTATTTCACACGCAGATCGAAGAGGAAACAAACGGCTTTACCATGGAGGATGTCACCACGGGCGTGGTGCAGAAGCTGATCTACCGCCATCCCCATGTCTTTGCCGACACGGTTGCGGATACTTCCGACGAGGTGCTGGTCAACTGGGATAAGCTCAAGGCAAAGGAAAAGCATCGCGACACCGTGACGGCAACGCTCGAGAGCGTGCCGAAGCCCCTGCCCGCCCTGATGCGCGCCGAGAAGGTCGGCAAAAAGGCGGCAAAAGTCGGCTTTGATTTTGCCACGGCGGAGGATGCGGCGAAAAAGATCACCGAGGAGACCGCGGAGCTGCTCGAGGCGGACGACGAAACGCGCGCCGAGGAGCTCGGCGACCTGCTCTTTGCCGTGGTCAACACCGCGCGCAAATACGGCATTTCCGCCGAGGAAGCGCTGACGCATGCCACCAATAAATTCATCGCGCGCTTTGCCAAAGTCGAGGAGCGCGTCACCGCCGACGGCAAAAACATGGCAGATCTGCCGCTGTGCGAGCTGGATGCATATTGGGACGCGGTGAAAAAGAGCAAAAGTAGTGAAAATGCCTAAAAAAGGGGCTGTCGGACGTCATTTTTTTGAAAAAACTCTTGCATTGTGCGTATGGGCGTGCTAAAATATTACCGACAGTAAAAGTTTGCCGCTTTCGGCAAAAATTTCTTAGAATTGAAAGGATTACCTACCATGAACAAGACAGAACTGATCGAAGCAATCGCCGGCGAATCCGGTCTGAAAAAGAAGGACGCAGAGGCTGCTCTTACCGCATTTGTAAATGCTGTTGAGGGTGCTCTCGCAAAGGGCGAGAAGGTTCAGCTCGTTGGCTTCGGCACTTTCGAGACCAAGACCAGAGGTGCAAGAGAGGGCAGAAACCCCAAGACCGGCGAAACCATCAAGATCGCAGCTTCCAAGTATCCTGCATTCACCGCAGGCAAGGCTTTCAAGGATTCTGTAAACAAGTAAGTACAACATGGGTCGGCTCGCTGCAGTGAGCCGACTTTTGTTTTAGCGAGGTAAGATCATGCGTATTGATAAATTTTTAAAGGTGTCGCGCCTCATCAAGCGCCGCACCGTGGCAAATGAAGCGTGCGACGCGGCGCATATCAGCGTCAACGGCAGAGTCGTCAAGGCATCCTACGATGTCAAGGTCGGCGACATCATCGAGATCACCTTCGGGGAAAAGACGCTCCGCGTCCGCGTCACCGACGTAAAGGAAAGCACCAAAAAGGCAGACGCCGCCGAAATGTACGAAGTGGTGTAAGTGTTTGCGCGCAAACAATCATTTCTGCGTGTTTTCCCGCATACCTTAGTAGAAAACGGAGGTATGTATATGGAAAAGGGAGCGAATATTGAGGTCATCAACCGCGAGCGGGTCGTGATGAGCGCCGTGAGCGAGGTTTTGAGCTTTGACAGTGACTTTGTGGCGGTGAATACCCCGCTCGGAAAGGTGGAGATCGAGGGCGGAGATCTGCGTATCCTCAACATGTCTTCCGATAGCGGCGATCTGCTCGTGGCGGGCAGGATCGACGGCGTGTATTACGCGGCAAAACCCTCTGCGAAAAAAGGAATTTTTTCGCGTTCGGGTACATAAATGGAAGTTTCCATGTCTATGGCGGCGCTCTCGGCGGCGCTGTCTGTACTGGTCGGCGTGCTGCTTGGGGCAGTGTACGATGTGATCCGCTTCACCCGCGTACTGTTTTCGGTGGACGTGCGTTCGCCTTTTGCAGGCAAAGGGCAGAAGCGGCGGCGGGGCGCGTGGTTCTCCTATGTGTTTGTCACGCTGGGCGATCTGTTATTTTTCGCCGTGGCGACGGCGTGCATGTGCGTGTTTTTCTTCCTGACGGGGGACGGACGCATGCGTGCGTATGCACTGTTCGGCGCGCTCGGCGGCTTTTTGCTCTATTATCACACGGTGGGCAGATTGTTTATCGGCATCTGCTCGTACCTGGCGGCACTCTGCAAAAAGGCGATCCGATGGCTCTTTCGCAAGAGTCTTGTGCCGTTTCGCTTTCTTTTTGCCGTTTCCAAAAAAATCATTGTACGAATTTCGGGATTGCCTATTGTCAGCCGCACGTTTGCGCGGTATAATGAATATAAGTCGAAAAAGAAAGAAGAAGCGCTGCGCCGCCGTCGGCAAAAGCGCATGCAGAAAAACGGGTATTGTAAAAACGGTTAGGAGAGATGCGCGTGGCAAAACAGAATCGAAAAACGGCGCCTGCGTCGGCGCGCATGGCTTTGGTGATCGTTTTGGTGCTCGGCTTTGCACTGACGGGGGCACTGTGGATGCGCTATAATGAGATCCACGAAAAGAGCGAGCAGCTTGCCAAAGAGGTTGCCGCCGCGAAAGAGGAGAATGATCGTCTGCGCGAGGAGATCGCCGCTCCGTTCAACGATGAGTATGTCAAGCGCGTGGCACGCCGCGAGCTTGGGTACTGTCTGCCCGGAGAAGTGATCTACTTCAGCAATTTTGAAGATTAAAATGCCGAAAAGAAGATACAAAAGACAAAGAAACAGAGGAAATATCCTGCTCGTATGCATCTGCGCCATAGCGGTGATCGCCGTGGCGCTTTTCGGCATGTTTGTAGTACGGCACATCGGCACTGCCGATGTGCCCGTGACCACCGCTTTGAGCGCGGACGGCACGCCTGCGGCGACGGTGAACTTCGTACCCCCCGAAACGCTTGCTCCGATCGAGACGCCTGCGCACACCGAAACGTCCGCATCGCCCGAGACGGGCATCCCGCCTGTGACGACTGCATCCGGTGCTGCGGAAACATCCGAAACGGTGGTACCCGTGACCACCGTGCCCGAGATCGACGGCATGCGTCGGATCGAGAACTTTATGATCTACGATCCCGAAACGCCCGAGTACAAATTGGCAGATCTGCTGCTGCATCAGGTTCCCGCCGTGGCAAAGACCATGGTCGTGACGACCGCAGCACCCGAGCCGCCCGAAACGACGACAGTACCCGAAACGACGACGGTGCCCGAGACAACGACAGTGCCCGAGACAACGACGGTGCCTGAGACAACGGCGGTGCCCGAAACGACGACGGTGCCCGAGACAACGACGGTGCCTGAGACAACGGCAGTGTCCGAGACAACGACGGTGCCTGAGACAACGACAGTGTCCGAAACAACGGCAGTACCCGAAACAACGGTAGCGCCCGAAACAACTACGGTGCCCGAGACAACGGCGGCACCGCAGATCATTACCTATCAGATCGACGGCGTGGCGGCGCTCTATTACAAGGATCTCACCGACGGTGAAACGCTGGTGTTTGCGCCCGACGAGGTCATTTTCGGCGCTTCGATGATCAAAGCGGTCTATGTCTATGCGCTCCTGCAACTGGCGGAGCGGGGCGAGATCGATCTCGGTGAGGAGATCGTCTACACCAAGGATATGTTTGTGGAGGGTACGGGACGCTTCCAGAAGGTGGAGAGCGACACGCCCTTTACCGTGCAGGAGCTGATCGCGTACACCATGCGCTACAGCGATAATACCGCATTTTCTATGCTGCAAAAGCGATTCGGCTACGGCTTTTTTGCAGATATTATGCAAGAAAACGACCTGGAGATCACGCGCTTCGGCTTCTGGTGGCGCACGAATGTCGTGCAGTACGGAAAGTTTTTTGAAGTTTTGTATACATATCTCACCGGCGAAAATCAATACGGTGCGTGGCTCGCGGACATCATGTGTGACTCGCAGCAGACGGTCATGCTGCAGCGTGCCCTCGCGCCCGAGCGCGTCGCGCATAAATACGGCTGGGATGTGGATTCTTATTGCGACGGCGCGGTCGTCTTAAACGAGGAGCACCCGTATGTGCTCGTGTTTATGTCGAACCTCGACGAGGGGCATCTCAAGCGCGCCAACACGCAGTTTATCTATGCGATCGGCGGGCTGATCAAGGAGAGACACGACGCCAAATATGCCGCGGAAACGACAGAGGTGACGACGACCGGTGATTAAGCTCTATCGCTATGACACGGCGCAGATGTCGGATGCCGAATATGAACGCCTTGCTGCCGCAGGCTCGGACGAGCTTCGTGCGCGGCTGGATCGCATGGCGCACACGGATGACCGCAAGCGCACGCTGGCTGGTCATCTCTTGATCCTCGGCGCGGCAAAGGAGCTTTGCGGTGCGAGTGATCCCGTGATTTTGCGCACGGCGGCGGGCAAGCCGTATTTTGCCGCTCTGCCGATTCGATTCAGCCTCAGCCACAGCGAAGATAAGGTGATCCTCGCCGTGTCCGACCGCGAGATCGGCGCGGATATTGAGCGGATCCGTCCGCTTTCGCTCGGCGTGGCAAAGCGGTTCTTTACGCCTGCCGAACAGGCGTATGTGTTTGGCAAAGTGCCGACCGAGCAGGATCTTTCTCTGCCGAAAGAAGCGCAGGACGGGGCGCTGCTGCGCCGCTTTTACGAAGTCTGGACGAAGAAAGAAGCCTATGGAAAGTGGCAGGGCAGCGGCATGTCGGCGGCGCTTTCGGTGGATACCGCCGCGCTTTCCTTTTACACTGAAAATGACGGCGAATACGCGCTTGCCGTGTATGAGCAATAAAAACAAGGGAAAGCGCCGCTTTCCCTTGTTTTGTATGGGGATTAAAAATCCGTAGGGGAGGGGTTTCCCCTCCCGTTGTTATGCATGGATTCATTTCCCCCATTAAGTCTGCTTTAAGGTTTCTTATATATACTGATATAAAGCGAGGTGGAAACCATGAAAATTCTCTATGCGGAGGACGAGGTCGCGATGTCGGAAGCGGTCACGGACATCCTGACCTATCATAAGTATACGGTAGACGCGGTCTACGACGGGGACGAGGCACTTGCCTTTGCCCGCGCGGAGACGTACGACGCGATCATTCTCGATATTATGATGCCGAAGAAAAGCGGCATGGAAGTCCTGCGCACACTGCGCGCCGAAGGATGCAAAACGCCGATCATTCTGCTTACGGCGAAAGCGGAAGTAGAGGATCGCGTGGAGGGACTGGACGCAGGTGCGGACGATTACCTGCCAAAGCCCTTTGACATGGGCGAGCTGCTTGCCCGCGTGCGCGCGGTACTGCGCCGCCGCGAAAATTTCACGCCCGAGGTGATCACCTGCGGCGACCTGTCGCTCAATATGCAGAGCAGTGAGCTCTCCTGCGGTGACCGTTCGTTTGTGCTCTCCAAGATCGAATACCGCATCATGGAGCTGTTGATGCTGCACCGCGGGATGTACTTTTCCACCGAGGATCTGCTCACCAAGGTGTGGGGCTACGACACCGAATCCGAGCTTGGTATCGTGTGGGTATACATCTCCAATCTGCGCAAAAAGCTGGTCTCCCTGCATGCGCACGCCGAGATCCGCGTGAAGCGCGGCATCGGCTATGTGTTGGAGGCGATATAAATGATCAAAACGTTGCAAAAAAAGTTCATCACCACCGCGATGATCGCCGTGACGATCCTCTTGCTCGTGCTGCTCGGCGTGATCAACGGGATCAATGCGTGGTCGTCGGTCAAACAGACGGACAGCCTGTTTCACTTTCTGATCGAGACCGAAACCGCCGCCATGCGGCAGCATCCCTTTGATAAGCGGGGCGGCGGCTTCTTTGCACCGCCCTTTGACGAGGATACCAAGATGTCCGCCGTGTATTTCACGGCGCAGACCGACGGCACGGGCGAGGTAGTCCGCGTGGATACCCGCCGTATTGCCACCGTCACCGAGGAAGAGGCGCGCAACTATGTTGCTACCGTCTCGGCTCTGGAGAAAGACAAGGGGAAGATCGACCGCTTTCGCTATCGGGTGACGCCGCTTGCCGAGGGCGAGGGAAAGGTATATATTTTTTTGGACGACGTCGATGAGTGGTACGCGATCGCACGCATTGCGGTGCTCTCACTGCTCGTGGGACTTGCCTGCTGGGGTGCGATGCTGCTGCTTGTCGTGCTGCTTTCCAAAAAGGCGATCCGCCCGATCGCCGAAAATATCGAGCGACAGAAGCAGTTCGTCACCGACGCGGGACACGAACTGAAAACGCCGATCGCCATCATTCTTGCCAACACCGATGCGCTGGAACTGCATACGGGCGAGAGCAAGTGGAGCCGCAATATCCGCGAGCAGACCACGCGCCTGACAAGGCTCATGCAGAATCTGCTCACCTTGGCGCGGCTGGAAGAACCGAAAAAGCCGATGGATATTGCCGAGTTTTCGCTCTCCGCGCTGCTTGCCGATACGCTGGATATGTTCCGTGAGCCGATGCAGCAGCGGGGACTGACCCTTTCCGAGAATGTCGGTGCAAATGTTTCGATCCGCGCAAGCCGCGAGCAGATCACGCGTCTGCTCTCCACCTTGTTTGACAACGCGGTGCGGTATGCGGACGCGGACACCGAGGTGCAGGTCACGCTCACGAGCAGCGACCGCGCGGTGCTCCTCAAGGTGCAAAACAAGTGCAGCACTCTGCCAAACTGCCCGCCCGAAAAGCTGTTTGACCGCTTCTTCCGCGGCGATGCGGCGCGGGGCGGCAGCAGCGGCGGCTACGGTATCGGACTGTCGGCGGCGAAGGCGATCGTCGAGCAGAGCGGCGGTTCGATCACGGCGGAGTACATCGGCACAGATGCGATCTGCTTTACCGTAAAGCTGTAACAAAAAGGGAAAAACTTTTTTGAAAAAAGTTTTTCCCTTTTATCTATATCAGCAGCAGCATGGCAAGGATCAGCACGATGTCCTCGTTGCCCTCTTTGCCGAGGAGCAGGACGATGAGACCGATGAGGAGAAAATCCTCGGTGTCAAAGCCCGCTTTTCCGCGGTCGCGCAGGGCGGTGAGCAGGCAGGTCAGCGGATTTTTGTCCTGCTTCTGACAGCCGTCGCAGGCACAGGGGCTCTTTTCCTCTCGTGCGGGCGGTTCGCGGCACTCGCGGCATTCTTCTCTCGGCGGTTCATGCATGGGTTGCGGCTGTGCGGGCGGCATGGGCAGCGGCATCGTCATGGGCTGCAGGGGCATGTCATGCCGCTGCGTGTCACGCCGCTGCATCTCCTGTGCGTGCTCGCCGCGCGGAAAGGCGATCCCGCTGTAATTTTTCGGTACGCTGACGTACAAGCTACATCACCTCCGATAAAATGTCGATCAGTGAGGAGACCTTGATGATATATTCCATCGCTTCACGGCGATTGTCGGACAGATAGGGTTCCAGCGCTTTGAGCAGCGCACATCGTCGCGCACTGCTCGATCGCTGCTTGCCGCCGCCCCCGCCTACGGACAGAGCCGCTGAAAGATTGGCGATCGCGGATGCAGGCGCGGCTTCGGTATTTTCCGCGCTGTTGTTTGCCGCAGTCTCTGCGCTTGGCGATGTGCCGCCCTGCTCGGCACGCATTTCTTCCATCACGGGTTTGAGCGCTTCCATGATACGCGGCAGCTTGGCGGCAATATCGGGATTTTGTAGCAGGGAGGAGAACCCGCCCCCCGAGAGCAGGTCGTTTATGTTCTGTTCACTCATATGTGCACCTTACTGGTTGGAATAACCCTCAAAAATGCTCTTGGCGTTGGCGATGTCCTCGTCAGTCGCGCCGCGCATCGCGGTGCGCAGTGCGTTCAGGCTTGCAGGATCCAGTTTTGTGTCGCCGAGGCTTACGCCCGAGGAAGCGGCGATCATGCGAATGGCGGCGGAGAGCGAAGTATCATCGAGATTTGCAAGCTGATCCAGTAGGTTTTTATCAATTTTCAAAGCAATTTCCCCCTTGTACATTTCGGTTTGTTATCAATATATGCAAAGGGGGTGGCAAAAGATAATTCTGCTTTTCAAATTTGAATCGTGGACGGCTGCATATATTTTTTAAAAAGTTTTACGGGGGTGTGGGAACGCTTTTACAAAAGCGTCCCCACAAATCTTGTAAAACAAAAAAGCCGCCGAAGGCGGCTTTTTTTGACACATTTATCCGAATACGCGCATGCGCATGCTCTTGAGGACGACGCGTCCTTTTTTGTAATAGTAGCGGAGCTTGGCGCGCTTTTGGCATTTTTGATACATTGCGTCGATCGCGCCCTCGTACTTATCGATGTCGGTGGAGTACTCGGCGCACTTCTTGCGGCAGTTTTGGAACTGCAGGCAGTAGGTGAGGCGGTACCACAGGCGGCTCTCGCGCTCATCCTCGCGCTTCCAGTACGCATCGAACTGCGTTTTCATCGGCGCGTACATGATCTCGTCCATTTCTTCCTGGGTGATCAGTCCCTGCTCGATCGCCATACCGACGATGTCGGTGCCGGGCAGGAAGTTGAGTCCGTGGAGCTGCAGTTCGAGCGGCATGGCGAGCTTTTCGACGAGGGAATAGGTCTCTTTCAGATGCTCGATCTTCTCAAACGGATGCTGCAGCATGAAGTCGTAGCTTGCCCAGAATACACCGCTCTGACGGATGATCCTGGTCGCCTCGATGACGTCTTCCTGCGTCTCGTAGCGGTGGAAGATCTCCTTGCGGATGTAGGGCGATCCCGACTGGATACCCATGATGACCTCGGTCAGTCCCACCGAGACCAGCTTTTTCAGCTCGTCTACCTTGACCATCTTGGGATGCGACCAAATGGTAAAGGGCAGGTGGATGTGCTTTTTATACTGCACGATGAATTCGTCGATCCAACCGGGGGTGTTGGGGAAGATCTCATCGTAGAAGTGGACGAATACTAATTTTTTGAGCTTCTTTTTCGCTTCGATCAGCTCCTGCATGACGCTCTCGACCGAACGGGTGCGCACATATTTGACATCCTTCGGGAACATGCGGTGCAGATTGATAACGCAGCAGTAGGAGCAGGTGAACGGGCAGCCGCGCGAGGCGATGACTTCATAGCTCATGGCACTAAGCTGCGGGTCACCGTAGCGGATGGTGTCGCGCTCGATATAGCATGCGTCCTCGCATTCAATGGCGGGCAGACCGTACTGATCAATGTCCTCGTACAGGTCGCCGATGGGGTTGACGACAACTTCGCCGTCCTTTTTATAGCAAAGAGAGGGATTGCCGGTCGGATCCTCGCCCGCGAGCATGGCGTTTGCCAGCTTGACCATCGGGATCTCGCCGTCCGCGCGGATGACATAACTGCCGCCGAGGTCGAGGAAGCGCTCGGGGAACATCGAGGCGAATGCGCCGCCGAACACGAGCGGATAGCCGAGCGTGCCGAGCTTCTTGCAGAGCAGCTCCACGCTTTCGAGATACATCGAGCTCATGACCGAGAGTCCCACGAAGAGCGGGTCGGCACGGCGGATCTCTGCGGCGCACAGCTCGATCTCCTTTTCGGTCGCGACCTTGGGATTCTGGCTGTTGAAGCCCTTGAAAAAGATGGTTTTGACCGCGTAGCCTGCTTTGTGCAGAGCGGTTTCGAGATAGCGGACGCCGAGCGCCTTGGTGTTGTAAAAGGCGATCAGCACAACTGTTTTTTTATCAGACATGGGAACATCCTTTCGGATCAATTAAAATATGGGGTAAGCAGAGCGAGCAGCTCGCTTTTTTTCTCGCAGCCTGTGATCTTGAACATGCGCTTGAGGCGGTAGGAGATCACGTTTTCGGAGGTGTAGAGCCGCTCGGCGATGCTGGCATAGGTCTCGCCGGAGAGAATGCCCGCCAGGATGCCGCGATCCAGCTCGTCACTGCCGAGCAGCAACGATTCCGCGTTGAAAAAGCTCTTGGCGTCCGGGTCGGCATAAAAATCAAACAAGGGGGCGGGAGAGGGCAGCGACGGTGCAACGACGGTGCCCGGGTCGGGATCGAAATTGGTGGAGCCGCGCACGACCAGCTTGGGCGCGACGCGGACCGTCAGCGTGATGTCGCCGGGGTTTTTGATGAGGGATGCGTACGCCTGCACCGCCTGCGCACCGATCTCGTTCTGATCGGCGGAGACCGTGGTGAGCGTGGGGGCGGCATGCTCGGCAAGCATGGTCGAGAAGCCGCAGGAGATCACATAGAGATCTTCGGGCACGCGCAAGTCGGTTTCTTTGAGACGGCGGAGCAGCGCCAGTGCGCTGACATCGTTTACGCAGATGACCGCGTTGTAGTCCGCGCGGCTGTGCAGAAAGCTCTCCAGACAGCCTTCGACCGATCCGTTGTTGTAATACACGCTGCGCGCGGGATCCTCGCCCTTCATGCGCAGGTATTCGGAGAAGCGGTCTTTTTTCAGCATATCGACGGTGGAATGCGGATTGACGCCGATGAGCGCGATGCGGTCATGCCCGTTTGCCGTGAGGTATCCGACGCATTTTTCGATGGCGTCGCGGTAATTGAGCAGCACGCGCGAGCAGCTGCCCGTGAAATTGTTGGATTCGTAGTTGAGCAGCAGCGTGTGTATGCCGTGCTCGGCGAGATAGCTCAGATCTGTGGGCGTTTGCCAAAGCGAATAGCCGATGTATAAGAGTACTCTCTTTTCCCCGTCGGCAAATTCCTTGTCAAAGTCGATCTCTGTGACGGAGGATGCCTCAATATAGTCCGCGGAATACCGCTTGCGTAAGATCTCGGCGGCAACCGCCTTGAGCGACTGCGTGGACCAGAAAGATTTTTTGTATTCGGGCAATACATAGATCTTTATTTGCAAGGAAGCCCCTCCTTTTCTTAGAGTATGGTTACGATTGTTTCAAATATCGGTTCAGCAGGGCGATCAGATCGCTCTTTTTCTTGCAGCCTGTGATGCGGAACATTCGTTTGATGCGGTAGGCGATCACATTCTCGGAGGTGTAAAGCCGCTCGGCAATGCTCGGATAGGTCTCGCCCGCGAGCAGACCGTCGAGGATCCCCTGATCCAGCTCATCGCTGCTGTGCAGCAGAGATTCCGCGCTGAAAAAGCTCTTGACCTCGGGATCGGCATAAAAATCGACCTTGGAAGCAGACGTACCGCAGGGCGGGAAAATCGCAGTGTCGGGATCGGGATCAAAGTTTGTGGAGCTGCGCACGGCGATCTTGGTGCCGACGCGGACGGTCATGGCGACGTTTCCCGGATTCTTTACCAAGGATGCGTATGCCAAAACGGTTTGTCTGCCGATCTCATTCTGATCTCCGACGATGGAGGTGATGGAGGGCACGGAACGCTCGCAAAGAAGGGTGGAACAGCCGCAGGAGATGATGTAAATATCCTCGGGGACACGCACGCCGATCGCACCGAGACGGTGGAGCAGCGTCAGCGCAACAACATTGTTCGTGCAGATAATCGCGTTGTAGTGCGTGCGCTCGGCGGCAAATTTTGTAAAGCAATCGTTGATCGAGCCGTAGTTGTAATAGATGTCCCGGGCAGGATCCTGTCCGAGATCGCGCAGGTATCCCGAAAAGGATTCTTCCTGCACGACGTCGGTGGAAGAAATGGGGTTCACGCCGACAAGCGCGATGCGATCATGCCCGTTTGCCGCAAGATAACCGATGCATCTTTCCATGGCATCACGGTAGTTGAGCAGTATTTTGGAACAGCTGCCCGAGAAATTCGGGCTGCCGTAGTTGATCAGCAGCGTGTGTATGCCGAGCTTTGTGAGATAGATCAGATCCCGTCGGGAATCTTTCTTGGAATAACCGATATAGAGCAGTACCTTTTTTTCATCGGGAGCAAAAACTTTGTCAAAATCAATGTCGGTCACCGAGGATGCATCCAGGTAGTCTGCAATATATCGTTTGCGCAGGATCTCTGCGGCGATCGCCTTGAGACACTGCATTTGCCAAAAGGACTCCTTGGATTCGGGGTGTACAAATATTTTGATATGCAAAAGACCCCCTCCTTTCAAGGTTTTTTCAAACTCAGGGCTGCTTCATATACGGGGACAGCAGTGCCACCAGTTCGCTCTTTTTCTGGCAACCGGTGATCTTGCACATGCGTTTGATACGGTAGGAAATGACATTTTCCGAGGTATAGAGCCGTTCGGCGATGCTCGGATAGGTCTCGCCCGCGAGGATCCCGTCGAGGATGCCCTGATCCAGTTCATCGCTGCTGAGCAGCAGGGATTCCGCGTTCAGTGCGGTCTGCGCGTCGGGATCTGCGAAGAAGTCGACGTTCGGGTAGGCGGTGAGCTGCGGGGAGAAAATGTCGATGCCGGGGTTGGGATCGAAATTCGTCGAGCCGCGCACGGTCAGCTTTGCCGCGACCTTGACTGTCATGGCGATGTCGCAGGGGTTCTTCATCAGATTGGCATAGGTGAGGATCGCCTGTCTGCCGATCTCATACTGATCCGCTGCGATCGTGGTGATCGTGGGGTTGGAACGCTCGGCAAGCATGGTCGAGCCGCCGCAGGAGGTAATATAGAGATCCTCGGGCACGCGCACGCCGTTTTCCTTGAGCAGGCGCAGGAGCGTGAGGGCGGTGACGTCGTTTGCGCAGATGACCGCGTTATAGTCGGTGCGGTTCTCGGCAAATCGGGTAAAGCAACCCGAGATCGAACCGTAGTTGTAGTAGATGTCGCGGGAAGGATTACCGCCGCGCTCGCGCAGGTACTCCACAAAATACTGATCCTTGAGTATATCGGTGGGGGAGTTCGGATTGACACCGAACAGCGCGATGCGGTCATGGCGATTTGCCACGAGGTAACTGATGCTTTTTTGCATGCCGTCCCGATAGTTGAGCAGCACCTTGGAGCAGCCGCCCGAGAGGACGGAGGACTCATAGTTGAGCAGCAGGACGTGGATGCCGAGATCGGTCAAGTATTTCAGATCGTACGGCGCGCTGGTCAGCGAATAGCCGATATAGAGCAGCACCCGCTTTTCGTATCCCTCGAATTCGGCATCAAAGTCGATGTCTTTCACAGACGGAGCATTGATATATTCCGCGGTGTACCGCTTGCGCGTGATTTCCACACCGACTGCCTTGAGAGAGAGCTGTGACCAGAAGGACTGTGCAGATTCGGGATGCACGTAGATCTTGATACGCAAGGAATCACCTCCATAGTTAAAGGGAAGAGTGAAGAGGTAAGGTGAGAATTCGCGAGGGATGCGAATTCTAAATTAAAATTTTTAAATAAAGATTTGTTTTAAAGACGGACATGCGCCGGCTTTAAAACTCCTTACAGATCGCGAGCGGTGAGCGAGTCGCGAGACATGCGATCTGCACCAGTCGAAAGTCTTGACTTTCGACTGATTTACCTTAGTTCTTCAGCGAGTGGATCGGTGCGGGGATACGGCCGCCGCGGGCGATGAACTTCTCGCAGGAGACGGGATTTACGCGCATAACGGGTGCATAGCCGAGCAGACCGCCGAATTCGACCTTCTCGCCGACGCCCTTGCCGGGTGCGGGGATCACGCGGACAGCGGTGGTCTTGTTGTTGACCATGCCGATGGCGATCTCGTCGGCGATGATGCCGCTGATCGTTTCGGCGGTGGTGTCGCCGGGGATGCAGATCATGTCCAGACCTACCGAGCAAACGGCGGTCATGGCTTCGAGCTTTTCGAGCGTCAGCACGCCACCCTCGGCTGCTGCGATCATGCCCGCGTCCTCACTGACGGGGATAAATGCGCCCGACAGACCGCCGACATGGCTGGATGCCATGACGCCGCCCTTCTTGACCGCGTCGTTGAGCATGGCGAGTGCCGCGGTGGTACCGGGACCGCCGCAAACGTCCAGTCCCATGGACTCGAGGATGCATGCCACGCTGTCGCCGATGGCGGGCGTGGGTGCGAGCGAAAGGTCAACGATGCCGTAGGGCACGTTCAGACGCTTGGAGGCTTCATACGCGACAAGCTGACCCACGCGGGTGATCTTGAACGCGGTCTTCTTGATAACATCGGCGAGCGCGGAAAAATCGCAGTCGCCTGCGCGGCGGATCGCCTTTTCGACAACGCCGGGGCCGCTGACGCCGACATTGATGACGCAGTCGCCCTCTCCCGTGCCGTGGAACGCACCCGCCATGAAGGGGTTGTCGTCTACGGCGTTGGCAAAGACAACGAGCTTTGCACAGCCGATCGCGTCGCGGTCTGCTGTCTTTTCGGCGGCAGCCTTAACGGTTCTGCCCATGCGTGCAACGGCATCCATGTTGATGCCGGCGCGCGTCGAGCCGACGTTGACCGAGGAGCAGACCATGTTGGTCTCTGCCAGCGCGTCGGGGATGGATTCGATCAGTGCATCGGCGCCGCGGGTCATGCCCTTTTGCACCAGTGCCGAGTAACCGCCGATAAAGTTGATGCCGAGATCGCTTGCAGCGCGGTCCAGCGTCTTTGCGATCTTGATATAGCCGTCGGGGCCTGCCTTGCCGCCGATATAGGAGATCGGCGTGACCGAAACGCGCTTGTTGACGATCGGAATACCGTACAGCTTTTCGATTGCTTCCGCGGTGGGAACGAGATCCTTTGCGCTGGTCATCAGCTTGTCGTAAATATTGGCGCAGAGCTTGTCCACGTCATCGCTGACACAGTCGTAGAGCGAGATGCCCATCGTGACCGTGCGCACGTCGAGGTTCTCCTCGCGGATCATATTGATGGTTTCTAAGATGTCCTGGGTGTTGATCATGATAATTGATTCCTTATGATAATTGAATTGAAAGGATGATTTGCGCGCTTTGCGCGCATGATTTGATGCCTGCGGCATCATGATTTGACGGCACCGCCGTCATGATTTGAATTGCCCTATGCGCCGCAGCGCAAATCATGGCGCAGCCAAATCATGAACACGGAGTGTTCAAATCATGCCCCGTGAGGGGCAATTCATGGATGCTTGCCTGCGGCAAGCATCAGATCTTATGCATCGCGTCGAAGATGTCCTCGTGCATGCAGCGGATCTCAAGACCGCTGTTCTTGCCGAGTGCTTCCAGCTCGTCTGCAAATGTAACGAAATCGGCTTTCAGTCCGTCGATGTCGGCGATCATGATCATGGCAAAGTACTGGTCGAGAACGCTCTGCGTGATCTCCGTGATGTTTGCACCGTGCTCTGCACATTTTGCGCTGACAGAAGCGATGATGCCGACCTGGTCTTTACCGATAACCGTAATAACTGCTTTCATAGTTGTGGTTCTCCAATATATAGTGAATTTTATAACAATACTATTTTACTATAAAACGTTCGAATATTCAATAAGAAATCTGCAAAAATATTGAAATTGCGCCGCTCGTATGCTATACTAAACTGAATAAGTATGGAGGTTTGCATATGTACGAGCATGATTTTTGCGAATACGCAGTGGAAAAAAAGAAAGAGGGACGTTACCGCCTGATGCTTTGCCTGTCGATCGTGCTGGCAATCGTGTTTGTCGTCGTCTTTTTCTGGAAGATCCTGCCTGCTGCCGGCTTTACATTCGGACTCCTTATCTTCGCAGCCGTATGCCTTGCACTCTGGTATCTTTCGCGCTTTACTTTTATTGAGTATGAATACACGCAGACTGGCAGCACGCTGGACTTTGCCGCCGTCTATTCCAAGCAGTACCGCCGTGAGAAACTTTCGGTGGATCTTAAAAAGAGCGCCAGACGCGTCGCACCGTACACGGACGGACGCATTGATGGCTTTTCGGTAACGTCGGTGCTGGATTTCCGCTCTTCGCCCACAGCCGAGAATGCGTATGTCCTTGTGTACGAGGAGAACAAGACGCATAAAGCGGTTCTGTTTGACGCGACCGCACGCCTGATCCGAAATATCTATCATCAGGTTCCGTCGATCACGGTGGTATCGGATACGTTGCCCGAGTAAAACGGGTCATCGGCACATCCCGCCCCGCATTCATATTCCGATATTTTCACCTCATATGTTTTTATGAGGTGGTTTGTTTGAAAAAAGTTGTTATCCTTTCGCTTATTTGCGCCCTGCTCTGCGGATGTGCGGCAGGGATTGCGGCGCCTGATCTTTCGGGCACGGATTTTACTGCCGACATTGCCTTTTCGCTCGGCGGCAGAGACTATGCGGCGACGTATACGAACGCCGCGGGAACCGAAACGCTTGTCTTTGGCGCGCCCGAGAGCCTCTGCGGCATGACGGCAGTGCGGGGAACGGACGGCGCGATCACGGTCACGGTCGGTGACCTCTGTTATGCCGCCGAGGCGGCAGACGGGATGTTCGGCTTCACGGCGCTGTTTGTGCCGCCTGCCGATACCTTGCGCTTTGTGTCCGACACGGACGGCGAGCGCTGCTTTTCGGGCAGTGACGGTGCGGACAGCTACACGGTATATACCGATCCCGAGGGGTTGCCGCTGCGCCTTTGCGGCACGGTAGACGGCAGAGAATACGATATACAGGTTTTGCGCTTTGCGCGCATGGAAAGGAGTGATCCACAGTGACCGAAAAAAATATTGCAGAGATCGATGTGTCTGCCCTGCAGCACAATTTTCGGTATCTGCGCGATAAAATACAAAAAGCATCGGCTGCGACCGAGCCGATGTGCGTGGTCAAGGCGGACGCCTACGGACACTCCGCCGAGATCTGCGTGCCCGCACTGTTTGCGGCGGGGGCGCGGCATTTTGCCGTTTCCAGTATTGAGGAAGCAGAGCAGATCTACGAGATCCTCGACGCTAAGAACTGCGTGGCAAAAAGCATTCTGATCCTCGGCTACACCCCTGCGGAATACGAGAATGTCAAGCTGCTCGCAAGACATAAGATCACGCAGGCGGTCTATTCGCTCGAATATGCCAAGGCGCTGTCCGACTCGCTCTGCGCGCTGCGCGAGAGCGGCGTGCTCGGCGGCGAGGATATTATCCGCTGTCACATCAAGCTCGACAGCGGCATGAACCGTCTCGGCTTTGACACGCATGCGGAAGCGGCGGAACATACCGTGCGCGAGATCTGTGCCGTGGCAGAGCTGCCCGGCATCCGCATCGACGGTATCTTCTCGCACTTTGCCTGCGCCGACGAGGGCGATATTGCCATGTCGAAGGCGCAGTTCGACCGCTACGACGCGGTGGTCAGACGCTGTGAAGCGGCGGGTGTACACTTTGCGACCAAGCATATCTGCAACAGCGCGGGGGCACTGCGTTTCCCCGCTATGTACCAGGACATGGTGCGTCTGGGCATCGTGCTTTACGGACTCTCGCCCTCGGACGAGGCGAAGGACGACGGACTCATTCCCGTCATGCGCCTGAAGAGCCGCATTGCCCATATCCATAAACTGCACGCGGGTGACTGCGTCAGCTACGGCGCGGAGTTCTGCGCCGACAGAGAAATGACGGTCGCGACGATCCCGATCGGCTATGCCGACGGATTTTTGCGCGGCTACAAAAACGGCGGCACGGTCATCGCGGGCGGCAAGGCGGTGCGCCTGCTCGGCAGAGTCTGCATGGACCAGTGCATGGTCGATGTCACCGATGCCGATGTTTCGGTCGGTGACTATGTCTACATCTTCGATGCCAGCGGCGAAAACCTCGCCCGCCTGTGTAAAGCCGCGGGTACCATCAATTACGAAGCCATCTGCCTCGTCAGCAAACGCGTAAAACGCGTGCAGATATAAGATTTTTCGGGAGAAACAAGCCTAATGCGACCTTCGGTCGCTGTTCCCCTACGGTTTGGTGAGGGCAATAACGCACATTGTTTCTGCCCGCACAAACCTGTAGGGACAGGCGTCCTCGACTGTCCGTTTTGCCGCGACATGATGGTTGTATACGGGAGAAGCAAGCCCCTCCCCTACCGTTTAAGTTGACGAGCACGAGAATGCTCCGCTTAAAATGACGGCGTGCAGATATAAGATCCTAAAATCGCAGCGCGATTTTATACCATAACCCACGCGAGGGCGTGGATTTCGCCCGCACCGCAGGTGCGGATTTCACTTGCGCGAGGCGCAAATTTCACTCGCCGCAGGCGAATTTACCGGAAAGGGGGTTGTCCGTATTACCAAAAAAGGCGTAATCATACTGGTATGTCTGATGCTTGGCGCGATCATGCTCGGCACGCTGCCGTTTTTGCTCACCGCGGATCGCGATGCGGATACGGAAGAGGACAACCGCCTGCAGCGCGAAGCGCTTGCGTCCGTTTTACCGCCCGAGCGGGTGGTGGAGGACGTGGAGGGATTTGCGCTGCACATCCTTTGCGACAGGGAAGCTTCCGAGACCTTTGCTGCCGAAAGCAGCACCACGACTACCCTGTCCGCAAACGCTGCCAAACGAAATGAGCATCTTTCGGTAGAAACGGGAGCGGCACTGCTCGTGACCGTTACCGATGATTTTGTAAAGACCGCCAAAGAGGACATCCTTTCGGGCGAAAATCGGTATAATCTGTATGCGGCGGATGCCGCCGGTTCGCTTTCGGTTCTGCTTTCCGCGGGGTATCTTGCGGATGTGTCGGACAGCGCCTATATCCGCGGCGAAAAGGCGTGGTTTGACGGCGATATTATGGACGAGCTCTCCATCTACGGCGGCAAGTACCTGATCTCCTCGTCGGCGGCGGACGCACGCTCGAATGCTGCCGTGATCGTATACAACCGCTCGCTTGCAGAAACCGTGGATTTGCCGTTTGCGGACGGGCAGACGCTCGCTTCGCTGGCGCTGGCGGGGGATTTCACCGTGGAGACGCTGCTGGCGGCAAGCCGTGCTGCCTATGTTGTCCCCACCGAGGAGCAAAGGCTGCTCGCCGAAGCGTACGGAGACGGCGCGTTTTACGGGTTCAGCTACGACAGTGCGGATATTTTCCCGCTCTATTTCGGTGCGGGCGGCAATTTCGTAACCACCGATGCAGATACTTTGTCGATCGTATCGCTGTCTGCACTGCGCGAGTGCCTTGCTGCCGTAAAAACGCTCACAGAGGATGAGACCACCGTTGAAAATGCGTATGCGTTCAGCGAGGGGGCGGCGCTCTTCTCGGTACATAAGCTCTCGGAGATCCACAGTATTCGTGAGACCATCACGAACATCGGCATTCTTCCGCTGCCGAAGAAAACGGCAGAAGAGGACTATCACAGCTATATCGACCTTGCGCACACGACGATGCTTGCCATTCCGAAAAACGCCGCAGAGCCTGTCAAGATCGAATATCTGGTCAGCCGTATGGCATTTCTGTCCTACGGATACATCGAACCCGTACTGCGGCAGCAGGTCACGGCGGGCAATGCCGAGGACGAAAAGATCCTTTCGCTCCTTGCAGACACGGCGGCGTGCGACCTCAGCGCGCTGTTCGGCTACGGCGACATTGACGGCCTGCTTGCCGATACGCTCCGCGAGGGGGACGACAGGCTGGCGATCAACTATTACAATCGCAAAACGCTCTACGAAAAGGCACTTTCCATTATTGAGAAAAGACTTTCCGCAGAATAAAATAAAATCAAACAGGAACTTTTAAAATAGAAGGAGTTTTGAAATCATGGCACAACTTTTAAATCAAAACGACAACCGCACGGCGCGCTGCGCCGAATTTTCGGCAAAAGACATCGGCAGAGAAGTCTGCGTGATGGGCTGGGCACAGCGTCAGCGTGACCTCGGCTCGCTCATTTTCATCGACCTGCGCGACCGCTCGGGCATTTTGCAGCTTGCATTTGACGAGAACACCGACCGCGAGGTATTCAACACCGCATTCTCTGTCAGAAGTGAATACGTCCTTCTGGCAAAGGGCACCATCCGCGCACGCGGAGAGGGCGCCGTCAACAAGAATCTCCCCACCGGTGAGATCGAGGTCGCTGTCAGCGAGCTGCGCGTCCTCGCTTCGGCACAGACCCCTCCCTTTGCGATCGAGGAGAACAGCAACGTTCGTCCCGAGCTGCGTCTGACCTACCGTTATCTCGACCTGCGCCGTCCCGACCTGCAGGGCAACATCATCGCGCGCTCCAAGATCTCCAAGATCGCGCGCGATTACTATGCGGATAACGGCTTTATCGACATTGAGACCCCCGACCTCATCAAGCCATCGCCCGAAGGCGCGCGCGACTACCTCGTACCCAGCCGCGTACACCCCGGCAAGTTCTATGCGCTGCCCCAGTCGCCCCAGCTCTACAAGCAGCTTCTGATGGTAGCCGGCTTTGACCGCTATTTCCAGATCGCACGCTGCTTCCGCGATGAGGACCTGCGCGCAGACCGTCAGCCCGAGTTTACCCAGATCGACGTGGAAATGTCCTTTGTAAAGCAGGATGACGTCATCGCCGTGACCGAAGGTTTCCTCAAGAAGCTGTGGAAAGAGATGCTTGACATCGACATCGAGACGCCCTTTTTGCGCATGGAATATAAAGAAGCTATGGAGCGTTTCGGCTCGGATAAGCCCGACCTGCGCTTCGGCTTTGAGCTGAAAAATCTCTCCGACATCGTTGCAAACACCGAGTTCAAGGTATTTGCAGGTGCGATCGCAAACGGCGGCAGCGTCCGCGCGATCAACGTCAAGGGCGGCGCATCCTTCTCCCGCAAGGAGATCGACGCACTCGCCGAGTTCGCAAAATCCTACCGCGCAAAGGGACTTGCATGGACGAAGATGGCAAACGGCGAGGTTTCTTCCTCGTTTGCAAAGTTCCTCAGTGCCGAGGAGAATGCTGCGATCGCAGAGCGCATGGAGCTGTGCGACGGCGACCTGATCCTCGTCTGCGCAGACAAGGACAGCGTTGTATTTGACACGCTGGGCGCGCTCCGCGTACACTGTGCAAAGAAGCTGAACCTGCTGGATCCCCGCGACTTCAAATTTATGTGGGTGACCGACTTCCCGTTGTTCGAGTACTCCGAGGAGGAGAACCGCTACTGCGCAAAGCATCATCCTTTCACTATGCCGAACCCCGACGACCTCGACAAGATCGAGAGCGACCCCGCAAACTGCCGCGCCATCGCGTATGACATCGTGCTTAACGGCACCGAGCTCGGTGGTGGCTCCATCCGTATCCATGACGCCGAGATCCAGAGCCGCATGTTCCGTGCGCTCGGCATTTCGGACGAGGATGCACAGGAGAAGTTCGGCTACCTCGTAGAAGCCTTCAAGTACGGCGTACCCCCGCACGGCGGTATGGCATTCGGTCTCGACCGTCTGGTCACGCTGCTGCTCGGCCTTGAGGACATCCGCGATGTTATCGCTTTCCCGAAGGTACAGAACGCATCCGAGCTGATGAGCAAGGCGCCCGGTCTGCCGGATCCCAAGGCGCTCGACGAGCTCTGCCTCGCCGTGACCAAGACCGAGGACGATGCGCAGTAAACCGACCGATCTCTGCGGCATTTTGGTGCTGGATAAGCCGAGCGGCTTTACCTCGCACGATGCCGTCAGTAAAATGCGCAAGCTCTTTGATACGCGGCAGATCGGACACACAGGGACGCTGGATCCCATGGCGACCGGTGTTCTGCCCATCCTCTGCGGCAGAGCAGTCAAGGCATCCGAATATCTCTCCGAGCATGATAAAGCCTACGAGGCGACGTTCACGCTCGGTAAGGTCAGCGAAACGGGCGATACCGACGGCGAAGTGCGCGAAACGGGCGCAACCATTCCCGACGAGTCGGCAGTGCTCGCTGCTGTGGCTGCCATGGTCGGCAAGCGGATGCAGACCCCGCCGATGACCTCGGCGATCAAGGTGAACGGCAAAAAACTGGTGGACTACCAGCGCGCGGGCGAGACCGTAGAGGTCGCGCCGCGTCCCATCGAGATCTATTCCGCCGCGGCGGCGAAGATTTCGGACACCGAATACCGCCTTTTGCTCGCGGTCTCCAAGGGCACCTATGTCCGCACGGTCATCACCGAGCTCGGGGAAACGCTCGGCTGCGGTGCGGTGATGTCCTCGCTCAGACGCACGGTGAGCGGCGCGTTCGACCTTGCGGCGGCACATACGCTTGCGGAGCTGGAGGCAATGGAGCCGTCCGAGCGTGCGGCGCTACTGCTGCCGATCGAGAGTGCGTTTACCGACCTTACGGCGGTGCGTCTTACGCCCTTTTTCGCACGTCTCTGCCGCAACGGCTGCGAGGTGTACCAGAAAAAGATCGGCACGAAGCTGCCCGTCGGCACGCGCGTGCGCCTCTTGGATGAGAGCGGCTTTTTCGCCGTCGGCGAGGTGCGCGAGTATGAAAAGGGCAGCGCGATCAAAATGGTGAAATTGTTTGCTTTGTAAAAGCAGGTTGCCTGTAGGGCAACCTGCATGAATTGCCCCTGACAGGGCATGATTTGAACACTACATGTTCATGATTTCTCGCTTTGCTCCATGATTTGCGCTGCGGCGCATTAAGGGCAATTCAAATCATGACGGCGTCGCCGTCAAATCATGATGCATAGCATCAAATCATGCACGCACTGCGTGCAAATCATTCATCGCCGCAGCAAAATTTCACTGTGGTTTGCACGTTTTCGCGAGCAAACTCCCCCTATTCCAATTTTCACAAAGAGGAAAACGAACTATCATGCAGAAACGCACAGACTATAATGGCGTAACTTATTTTTATTCCGAGGGGATGTACCCCGTGCGGCACGGCTTTTCCACCCGCCTCGGCGGCATGTCGAAGCAGGCGCATACAAAGTCGCTCAATCTCGGATTTTACCGCGGCGACCCGGATATCATCGTGAAGAAGAACATTGAGCGCTTCTGCGAGGCGGTCGATGTCGATCCCGAGACGCTGGTCATCATGCCGCAGATCCATTCGACGAATGTAATCGTTGTGGATCGCGAGATGGGCGGTCACGGCATCTATACCCCCGCCACGTTCGAGGGCGATGCGCTTGTGAGCTGCTCGACGGGCACGGCACTCGGTGTCAGAGTGGCTGACTGCGTGCCGATCCTGCTTGCCGATCCCGGTGCGGGCGTCATTGCCGCGGTGCATGCGGGATGGCGCGGCACGGTGGGCAACATCGTCGGCAAGACGGTGCAGAAGATGTGCTATCTCGGCGCGTCCGCCGAGGACATTCGCGCGGCGATCGGTCCGCACATTTCGATGGCAAACTACGAGGTGGGCGAAGAGGTCGCAAAGCAGGTGCTTGCCGCCGTTGGCGAAGACTCGCTGACCTTTGCACATCTGCGTCCGTCCGAAAACGAAGGCAAATTCCTCTGCGGGCTGGGCGCCGTCAACAAAACGTTGCTCATGCAGGCGGGACTTCGCGAGGAGCACATCGACCTTTCGAGGGAGTGTACCTATGCGGACAGCGAGCTCTTTTATTCGCACCGGAGAATGGGAGAGAAGCGCGGCACGATGATGGGCATCATTGCAATCTGAGGACAGAAAAGCAAAGCGCAGTATGCCGAAGTATCCGCCGTGTTTTACCAAAACCATCGGCGCATAGCCGATGAGGCGGAGACAAGCCGCGACTGCACCCCAAGTGATCCTGCACGGACCGTCGGAGTCGCGGTTCGCACCGGCGTATGGGAGAGAAGCGCGGCACGATGATGGGCATCATTGCAATCTAAAATAAATAAAAGGAAAAACGGACGATGAAAAAATTGCTTTCCGCACTCCTGGTGCTCGGTATGCTCCTGCTGCTTTTGGCAGCGTGGCAGTTTTCGGGCGCAGAATACAGAGAAGCAAAAGTGCGCGACACTTTCGGGCAGCCTACGGTGACCGATACGGTGACCGATCCGCCCGAACCGATCGAGACGACTGACCTTGTCGAGACAACTGCCCCTGTCGAAACGTCGGAGGTGAGCACTGCCGAGACGCAAAGCGCACCTGTCGAGATCGAATACCCCGACACAGTGCTGCTGTTCGGCGGCGATGTCAATCTGGATGCAGACTACGGCTCGTGGTCGGCATATGCGGCTGCCCAAAGAGATCTTTACGCCTGCATAGATGCCGCCCTGCTGACCGAAATGCAAAATGCAAACATCTTTATGCTTGGTAATGTGTTTGCCTTTACCGACAGTACGCAGCCGGAGAATAAGCGCTATACGTTCCGCACCGATGCGGAAAATGTTTCGGTCTTAAAGCAAATGGGCGCGGACATCGTTTCGCTGGCGAACAATCATGTCTATGATTACGGCGCAGCAGGGCTTACCGATACGCTTTCGGCGCTCGATAACGCCGGGATTATCCATGTCGGCGCGGGGGAGAACATCACCGAGGCATCCCGCGTGCGTTACGGCACGGTGAACTGTGTGCGCATCGCGTATACCGCGGCGATGCGTTCGGAAAAATACGTCAATACGCCCGAGGCGACGGAGAACAGCTCGGGTGTGATGAAGATGTACACGCTCGACGCATATACCGAGGTGATCCGTCAGGCGGCGGAAAACTCGGATTTTGTGGTCGCCTATGTGCATTGGGGCACCGAAAACTCGCTGGTGCTCGAGCAGGAGCAGATCGACGGCGCACGCGCGCTGATCGACGCGGGTGCCGACATCGTCATCGGTTCGCATACACACACGCTGCAAACCGTGGAATATTATAACGGTAAGCCGATCTTTTACAGCATCGGCAACTTGTGGAGCAATCTGCAGCAGACCGAGAGCGCGCTCGTAAAAGTTACGCTGGCAAGCAGCGGCGAGGTCAAGTCGATCGAGCTGATCCCCTGTGAAAACAGCGACGGTATGACTCGCTCCGCCTCTGCGGAAAGCCGTGCGGCGATCCTGGAAAGACTGAATCAGTCCGCCACCGCATCGATCTTAGCCGATGGCATCGTCACGGAAAAGCAATAAATGAAACAGCAGCCGCAACGGAAAAAGTTGCGGCTGCTGTGTTTTTTCGACAGTTTCTATAATACATACAGATACACCGAGAAATAGTGCAGGATCGAGCCGGCGAGGACAAAGAGATGCCAGATCGAATGCATATAGCGGATCTTTTTGCGTGAATAGAAAATGATGCCGAGGGTATACAGTACGCCGCCCGCGAGCAGCAGGATCAGTCCGCCCGGCGCAAGGCTTGCGACCAGGGTCTTGCTCGCGACCACGATGCACCATCCCATCGCAACATACAGTACCATTTCGATCTTGTGAAAGCGTTCGAGCATGATCGCGTCGAATACGATGCCGATCGCCGTGAGTGCCCACAGAATGCAGAACAGGATCCATCCGACCGTTCCGCGCATGGTCACGAGCAAATAGGGCGTGTATGTGCCCGCGATCAGCAGAAAGATCGTGGCATGGTCGAAAATGCGAAAGATCTTTTTCGCCCCCACGGGCGTGAGCGCGTGATACAGCGTGGACATGGTGTAGAGGATCACCAGTGCCGCGCCGAAGATCGCCGCCGCGATGATGGCGTATCCGTCGCCGCTGCGTGCTGCCCGCACGATCATCGTGACGAGCGCCGCCACCGACAGTCCCGCGCCGATCCCGTGTGACACTGCGCTGAAGATCTCCTCGCCCACCGTGTAGCGCTTTTTTTTTATGATTTTGCTCATGCAATCACCTCATATGGTTTTAAAAACTATATTATCACGTTTTCGCATGTGTGTCAATAGGATAGGCAGTTTTTTCGGCAGGGATACAACAAAAAACAGCAGGAATGCCGAAGCATTCCTACTGTAAATTTTTGGATTTATGCGGCAATGCGGGGAAGGTAACTGTCTTGCAACAGCCAGAATACTTTGTACTGCAGTTCGCCGTGGAAGATACCGCGCATTTCTACGGAGTAGACGGGCACTTTGTCGGGATCATACTGTAAGCAATCGACCGCTGCCAGCTTGCCGTCGGCGGTATATGCCGCGATCACAACAAGGGCGGGATCCTCGGGGTGCGTCTCGGGGACATAGGTGCCTTGCAGGCGGGTCGTGGTGCGTTCGTCCACGCTGAATCCCGTGCGATAGGGTTTGAGTTCGCAGTCCTCGGAGTCCCACTCAGCGGCAAGTTTAGCCCAGCTTGCACTGTCGGCGGGGTAATAGACCGTTTCCGCACTGCCGAAGCATGTCAATGTTTCCTCAGTATCGGTGCAGGTCGGCAGCTCGCCCGCGAAGATGATTGTCTTTGCGGTGCAGTTTCTGAGACCGCAGCTGTGCATTTCGGTGACCAAGTCGGAGAAGCGGATCCATTCCAGACTGTTGCAATCTGAAAATTCGTAGCTGTTCGCGTTATAGTTGCCGTCGATGTACAGCCAGCGCAGGGCGGTGCAGCCGAAGAACATATAGCTTTCGATATCCGTTACGGCACGCGGGATGATCGCGGATTGCAGCGAGGAACAGTTCAAAAATATAATTTGGCGAATATCGGTCAATGTGTCGGGGAGATGTACTTTTTTGAGGGAGGTGCAGCCATAAAATGCATGGTCACGGATAGAGGTAACGCCTTCCTCTAAAATGACTTCCTCGAGGGCAGTGCATTGGTAAAAGGCGTTGTCTGTGACCGCGGGGCGCTGATACCGCACCTTTTTCAGCGTAGAGTTATTTCTGAAAGAGACGGCGGATACGGGATAGGAGGCGATCGTGTTCGGCACGGTGACCTCGGTCACGTCCCGCGAGGAAGTTGCCTGTATGGTGACGTTTGAGACCGTATAGGTGGCAAGCTTGATGTTCAGCGTCCAGCTCAGCCCGTCCGATTCCAGTCCCACGATATTGCGCGCCATATGCAGTTTATTGCCCAACGCCTGGTAGGGAGACAGGTCCCAATAGTAGTCGGTGACCGTACCGTCTACAAAGGTGTTTGTAGAATGATAGTAATGATCGAAGCGGGAGCGTTGCCGTAAAAATAGATGCCTACCAGCTGTGTAAGCGTTGCACCGCCGTCATCATCGGTCAGCGTTTCCAGATCTCCGAGCACATGGATACGCGTAAGATTCGAGCAACGGTGGAATGCAAACATCTCCAAATCCTGCACGCTTTCGGGAATGGTGATCTCCGACAGGGATTCACAGTATGCAAAGGCTCCGTCCGATATGGATACATATCCCTCCGGGATGGTCACCTTTTGCAGTGCGGAGCAGGCGGCAAATACCTCTTCGTTTATGACAGATGCTTTCGGCAGTGTTACTTCGGTCAGAGCGGAACAGCTGTAAAAGGCGCCTGCATCCAGTTCGCAGACCGCGGGCAACTGCAGATCCCGGAGCCGGTCGCAGTTGTAAAAGGCATAGTCGCCGATGCTTGTGACGCTGTCTGCCAGTTTTGCATCGGTCAGATTCTCACAGTTGTGGAAGGCATAGTCGCAAACAGCACTTACACCGTCTTCCACGGTCAGCGTTTTGATCTGTGCCCGGTAGTTTTTCCAGCCTGTATAGGAGGTCATGGCGCCGCTGCCGGATATGGTCATGGCGCCGGTGTCTTCGTCGAGTGTCCAGAGGACATTGGTACCGCAGGTTCCTTCGGCGGCATAGACCTCGGGCGCGGCGATACAAATGCATATTGCTACTGCCAACATCAGCAGAAATTGAGCTGCTTTTTTCATGCAAACGCCTCCTGTGTTCTACTATACATAAGTATACCATGTTTTCGGTAGGAATTTCAAGAGTATATAGGAAAAAGATGTTCTGCGGATCCGAGTACGCTCCTCATCGGTGAATTTCGGCAGGTCTTTAAAGGAAATATACACCTTGTCACTGTGCTCGTCATAGGTCATGTCAAAATGGATGTGCGGCTGGGAGACGGAAATGCCATCAATGCTTTGGAGCGTGTGCGGCTGTCCCGGGCGTAGCAACATCACGTCGCCCTTGCGGCAGATATATTCTTTTCCCTCTACCGTCAGCAGGAATTTTCCCGAGGCAAGATAGATGATCTCATAGTCAAAGATCACGCGCTGTCCGAGTTTGAACGGTGCGCGAAGCTGTGAGCGCATCGCGCGGCGCACATACGGTGAGATCGTGTTCAGGTTCATATATACACCCCCCTACTGCAATAAATGTTAAATGAATTCGCAAAGTTTGTTAAGAGCTGCTATTGGCATTCCGCAAGGAATTTTGTATGCTGAAAGCAGAAAAATACTGCGGGAGGGCATACGATGGATAACTTGTTCATGCTTGGAAATTGGCAGACGTCCTCGGTCAAGCGGTACGCTCCCCGATAAGGACGGACCGGAGATCCGATGAAATACATCTTTGAGGGCGAGGATCTGAAAGTGTATGCTGCGCTCAGCGGCGGCAAGGCATCTGTGCAGTCGAAGACATCTTTCGGTTCTGCATGGAGCGGCGTGCAGCTAAATGTCGGTGACAACAAGGTTTTGCTGCGCATCAGCGGCAAAAACGCTTCGGCAACCAACTATTACGCGGGCATCGACTGCATCCGCGTTGTTGCCGAATAAAATAAAAGGACTTCCCGTGGGAAGTCCTTTTTGTATGGCTTTGCTTATTCGTCGTCGGGTTTTGCTTCCATGTCTGCCTGGATAGCGGGATCATAGGAGAGTATCGGTGCGACATCCTTGCCCTTGATCTTACGATCCACATAGTTTTTGGTGATCTTCATAACCAGACCCGACAGAGTGACAACGCCGATCAGGTTGGGCATCATCATCAGACCGTTGAAGGTGTCGGAAATATCCCATGCAAGCGAGGAAGTCATGAGTGCGCCGAAGATGATGGTGATGATATGAATGACCTTGAAAACGATGGTGGTCTTGGTGCCGAAGAGATATTCCCAAGCCTTTGTACCGTAGTGCGACCAGCTGAGAACGGTGGTGAATGCAAAGAGGAACATAGCAATGGCAACGAACTTTTCGCCAATGTTGCCCCAACTGAACACGGTGTTGAACGCGCTTGCGACCAGCGTTGCGTCGCTCAGACCTTCCTGCATAAGACCGGTGTTCAGGTCATATACGCCGGAAGTGAGAACAACCAGTGCCGTCATGGTGCAAACGATGATGGTATCCGCAAATACCTCGAAGATACCCCACATACCCTGTGTTACGGGCTCTTTTACGTTGGAATTCGAGTGGACCATGACCGAGGAACCGAGACCTGCCTCATTGGAGAATACGCCGCGCTTGAAGCCCTGCGTCATGACCTTGCCGATCACGGCGCCGATGCCACCGCCGACGACTGCCATAGGCTTGAACGCGGTGACGAAGATCGCCTTGAATGCGGGGATGATCTGGTCATAGTTGACGCCGATGATCACAAGGCTTCCAGCTACGAAGAATACGACCATGAAAGGAACGACCTTTTCCGCAACCGCTGCGATTCTCTTGAGTCCGCCGAGGACGATCAGAGCGGCAAGCGCCATGATCACGAGACCGATGATCAGGTTGTAAAGCGATACACCCTCGTAAAGGGTAACAGAGGAAAGTGCCTTGATGTCAAACGCGTTTGCGATATTGGCAACGATCTTGTTGACCTGGCCCATGCTGCCGATACCGAACGAAGCGAGAATTGCAAAGCAGGAGAAGAGGATGGCGAGGATCTTACCGAGCCACTTGCAGCCCTTTTTGCTGCCGAGGCCTTCCGCGAGATAGTACATCGCGCCGCCCGACCATTCACCGTCTTTATTGCGGCGGCGGTAGTAGATGCCGAGGATGTTTTCGGAGTAGTTGGTCATCATGCCGAAAAATGCCGCGAGCCACATCCAGAAAACGGCGCCGGGACCGCCGATGACGATCGCCGCTGCAACGCCCGCGATGTTACCGGTACCGATGGTAGCCGCAAGCGCGGTACAGAGCGCCTGGAAGGGGGAGATGGACTTCTTGTCCTTGCTGTGTCCGATGACATTCTTCTTAAAGAGGCTGCCGATCGTGTGCTTCATCCAGTGACCGATGTGGGTTACCTGGAAGCAGCAGGTAATGAGGGTCATAACGATGCCGACAGCCACAAGCAGCCAAACACCGGTTTTGGTCCAGACGAATGTGTTGATCACATCGTTGACCGCTGCAAGCTTGTTAAAAAACTGATCCATGTTTTTTCCTTTCCGCCGCGATGCAATAAAAAAGGATCGCGCATAGAACGCGATCCCAAAGAATACAAAAAGAGAGATGAAAAAAATCAACTTTGTCCTTTTGCCTGAGAGATTAGCGTATCAGCGCTTTGCACCTTCGGCACCCGCTTTTGCGGGATTCTCCAAAGTTCTGTCGGTTTGCAGTCCTCATCCTTTCGGACACCTGAGAGCGTTACTCCTTCGGCTGCGCATATCGCAATTTCCTGCAAACGTCATACAGAAATATGAAATTTGACGCTATTATACTACCCTTTCTTGCAAAAAGCAAGAGGTTTTTGTAAAAAAATGCATCTTTTTGCAAAATTATGCGGTTGGGTATGCATTTTTGCTGTCGTTTTATTGGCGGCGGGATATATCTGCGTGTAGGGCGCGACGTCCCCGACGCGCCGCATGAACTCCCGTCCATTTTTCTTTTCATAGTTGCAAACAGAGTGCGCTTTATGGTATACTAATAAAATCAACAACGAAAGGGAACCACGGCATGGCATTATCGGCAAAGACAATTCAAAAGCAAATGCAGCGCCTGCAGCCGCTGCTTTGCAGCTGTTCGCTTGCGACGATGCGGCGCGGACAGAATATGCTCGGCGAGCTGATGGAAGTGATGCACCGCAAAGAGGTCATCATCAAGGACCATCCGTTTGCCGACTTTACGGGCGCATGGGTGATCCCGCGCGACGAGCGGCGGCAGGGCGTGATCCTGTATCTGCACGGCGGCGGGTATACCTGCGGCGACCTCGAATATGCCAAGGGCTTTGCCGCGACGCTCGCGGTGCAGTGCGGCGTGCGTGTGTTCTGCGTCGGCTATCGCCTGGCACCCGAACATCGCTATCCCGCGGCGCTCGACGATTCGCTCACTGCCTATCGCTATCTGCTCGAAAAGGGGTATGCCCCCGCGCATATCACGCTTGCGGGCGAGAGTGCGGGCGGCGGTCTTTGCTATGCGCTCTGCCTGAAGCTGAAATCCCTCGGTGAGACGTTGCCCGGCGGCATCCTCGGCATTTCTCCGTGGACCGACCTCACCGCGTCGGGCGAGTCTTATATAGAAAATAAGGAAGCTGACCCCTCGATGACGGTCGAGCAGCTCGACTTTTTTGCAAGCAGCTACACCGATGACCGCACCGATCCGCTGGTATCGCCGTTGTTCGGCGACCTGCGCGGCATGCCGCCGTCGCTCTTGTTTGTCGGCGGCGACGAGATCATGCGCAGCGACACCGTGGAGATGCACGATCGGCTGCGCAAGGTTGGCTGCAAGAGTGAGATGGTGATCGCACCCGAGCGCTGGCATGCCTATGTGGTCTATAACCTGCAGGAAAATCAAGAGGACTTCGTCACCATCAATCAGTTCCTGAACCGCGTGATGTCCCCCGAGCGCAAGCTCCGCTGGATGCGGCTGGACAACGCGGCGAAGATCTATCCTGCCGCCGCCCGACAGAACTGGAGCAACGTGTTCCGTCTGTCCGCGACGCTCTACGAGGAAGTCGATGTGCAGGTGCTGCAGTCGGCGCTGGATGTAACGGTGCGGCGGTTCCCGTCCATTGCCACCAGACTGCGCCGCGGCGTATTCTGGTATTATTTGCAGCAGATCTCGGAGGCGCCCTCCATTCGAGAGGAGAGCAGCTACCCGCTGCTGCGTATGTCGCGCAAGGAGACGCGGCAGTGCGCGTTCCGCGTGATCGTGTACAAGCGGCGCGTCGCGGTGGAGATCTTCCATTCGCTCACCGACGGCACGGGCGCGCTCATCTTTTTAAAGACGCTGGTTGCCGAGTACTTGCAGCAAAAGCATGGCATTTCGATCCCCGCGGAGCAGGGCGTGCTCGGCAGACTCGAAGAGCCGAGCGAGGAAGAGATGGAAGACAGTTTCCTCAAATACGCGGGCAATGTCAGCGCGAGCCGCCGCGAGAACACCGCATGGCGGCTCTGCGGCACGCCCGAGCCAGCAGGCTTTCTGCACCTCACCTGCCTGAAGCTCCCTGCAAAGACGGTTTTGGAAAAAGCACACGCCTGCGGCGTGAGCGTGACCGTGTTTATCTGTGCGGCGATGATGCTGGCGCTGCAGGATCTGCAAAAAGAAAAAGTGCCGAACATCCGTCGGCGCAAACCGATCAAAATTCTGCTTCCCGTCAACCTGCGGCGGCTGTTTCCCAGCCGCACGCTGCGCAATTTTGCGCTCTACACCACGCCCGAGATCCATCCGAAGCTCGGCGAGTATACGTTTGAGGAGATCTGCCAGGTCGTTCGCCACTGGATGGGGCTCGAGGTCAATCCCAAGCAGATGAGCATGAAGATCGCCACCAATGTCGGCAGCGAGCGCGTATTTGCCCTCAAGATCACGCCGCTGTTCCTCAAAAACATCGTGATGAAAGCCGTGTTTGACGCGGTGGGGGAGCGCAAGTCCTGTCTGAGCCTCTCCAATCTCGGTGCGGTCACGTTGCCCGAGGTGATGCTGCCGTATGTCGAGCGGATCGATTTTATTCTCGGTGCGCAGGCGACCGCGCCCTACAACTGCGGCGTGATCTCGTTTGGGGATACGCTGTACATCAACTTTATTCGCAATATCCGTGAGCCCTTGCTGGAATCGCACTTCTTCGCCGTCCTGCGCGATATGGGCATAGAAGTCGAAGTCGAGAGCAACGGAATATAAAGGAATTTAGCATGGTATCAATCCCTCCGACGGCTACGTCGCCACCTTCCCATGCGACGCTTGCGTCGCTATTTGCACCAGAAGCTCCCTTGTGTAAAGGGAGCTGTCACCGTTAGGTGACTGAGGGATTGTTATCATAGATAAACTTTCAGCTATCTTACTAAGGAGAAAACTATGTATTGTATCAACTGCGGGGTGAAGCTGGCGGATACGGAAAAGGCGTGCCCGCTGTGCGGCACGGTGCCGTTTCATCCCGATATTCCGCGGGTGCAGACCGAGCGTCTGTATCCCGAAAACAGACTGCCCGTGACGCAGATGAGCCGTGTCGGCGTGCTGATCGCAGTCACCACCGCCTTTTTGCTGTCGATGCTGATCCCGCTCTTGTGTGATCTGCAGCTAAACGGCGGTATGACATGGTCGGGGTATGTCCTCGGCGCATTGCTTGTGGCATATGAGATCTGCGTGTTGCCGCTTTGGTTTAAAAAGCCCAATCCCGTGATCTTTGTCCCCTGCGGATTTGTCATGGTGGGGCTGTACCTGCTCTACATCAACCTTGTAACGGGCGGTGACTGGTTCCTCAGCTTTGCATTCCCCGTCGTCGGCTTCGCATGCGTGCTCGTTACCACCGTGGTGACGCTCGCGCGCTATGTACACCGCGGATGGCTGTACATCTTCGGCGGCGCTGCCATCGCGGCGGGCGCGTTCGCTCCCGTGATGGAGTTTTTGCTCAATTTCACGTTCGGTTTCCCGCACCGCTTGGTTTGGTCGGTTTACCCGCTCGTTGCGCTCGTGCTCATCGGCGCTATGCTGATCTTCCTTGCTATCTGCCGCCCCGCAAGAGAATCTATGGAAAGAAAATTCTTTATTTGAACATAAGAAAAGCCACCGAAAGGTGGCTTTTTGTTGCTGCATAAGAAGACCCAAAGTAGTATAATTATTTTTCCCTATCCACTTTTATTTGTTCAAATTTGATTATGAATGTAAATTCTTCGGGATCAGAATCGAAATCCTGCAAATCAATTTCCAGTATATAATGGTCGCCGTGATCTGTAAGTCTATCGGAAAGCCACCATACTCTATTTCTGTTTTTCAGAGAGATTTCTTGCGATAAGACTTCATAGTTAAAGAAATGAATCTCTTTTACGGTGGTATCATATAGTGCACCTTTGGCATTGATTTTTAATGTAAAATGGTTTCGACTATATTTACTTTTTTCGCTGATAAATTTAGTATCATCAAACGGAATTTCCAATGCCTCAACACTGACAATACAAGCATCGTGCAGTCCGGATTTCCAATACCATTCCGGTAAATGATCGGGGAGACGTTATTTTTTACCATCATCGTTCTCCTTTGCGGTGCTGATGGAGGAAATGAGCATGACACGAATGCTGGTACAAGCGGTGGCAAGCGTTTTGTATTCTGCTTCGGATATGTAATTTGTTTTGAATAACAGTTCTAACCAGTAGCCTGTTTCGTTAGCTTCTTTGAGTGCAATCTGCAACTTGGCGATGAAATCCGCCTTGCCGTGAGCATATTGCGCTTCTCGAATATTTGCGCCGATCGAAGTGCCGCTTCTGCCGATTTGGTTGGAGATGATGGACTCCCGTTTTTCTTTGAGCAATTTTACAAGGTTAATAATAGATACGGCAAAATCCATCGACTGTGTTCTTAATTTGCTTTCAGACATACTGCACCCCAATCCTATACATTATTAAAATTTGCAACGGTCAGTGAAGTTTAGCTCCGCCAAGTGAAGCAGCGGCGATGCCGCTGTGAAGTATCGCGCTGTTGCGCGAAGTGAAGTTAAGTGTGCCACTCACGCCCGCAGGTACTTCACTGCGAAGCAACTTCACGATGCGAAGCATCACTTCTCGTGCCGTAAGGCACACTTAGTTCGAAAAAACACTCTTTTGTCTATCGGACAAAAGAGTGTTTTTTCGTGGCGCGCCCTGAGGGATTTGAACCCACGACCAACGGAATCGGAATCCGGTACTCTATCCGGGCTGAGCTAAGGGCGCATAGCGCGCGTAAAGAATTTCTGTTACGCGCTCATTTATTATAGCACATGTTCTGGTAAATTGCACTACTTTTTTTGTCGTTCAAAGAAATATTTTCCGCGGTGGGCGTTGATGCTTTGAATAATGCCGATCAAACAGTAGGATGCGAGCATGGAAGAGCCGCCGTAGCTCATAAACGGCAGGGTAATACCGATGACGGGGAGCTTGGCAAGGCACATACCGATGTTTTCCGCCGACTGTGCGATGATGACCGCGGCAACGCCGACGCACATATACGAGGCGTAGCTGCCCTGCATTTTCTGCGCGACGATGAGCGCACGGATGACCAGTACGCAGAGCAGCAGGATCACAAGCATGGCGCCGAAGAAGCCGAATTTTTCAGCCGTGATGGCAAAAATGAAGTCGGTGTGGACATACGGCACCTTCTGATACTCGGTGCCGCCCGAAAATCCCGTACCCCAAAAGCCGCCTGCGGAAATTGCGTTTTTGCTGAGCAGCGCCTGCATGCCCGCGCCCTGCGGGTCGGTCTCGGGCCAGAATCCCGCGATGATACGGTTCTGCTGATAGGGTTTGAGGATGCTCCAGAGGAACGGGGATGCCGCGACGATCACAGCGCCCGCGACGAGAAAGTACCAAAAGCTTAGTCCCGCGCAAAGGAGCATGGCGACCGTCATAAACATAAACACCAGTGCCGTGCCGAGGTCGCCCTGCAGCAGGATCAGTCCGATAATGGCGCCCGCGTGCACACCTAATTTGAGCAGCGAGAGCGGATGGTTGATCTTGTCTTTCAGGGTATGTAAGTGCTTGGAAAATGTGATGATATAGATGATCTTGACAAACTCGGACGGCTGAATGCTGAACGGAAGCCACTCGAATTCCAGCCAGCTTTTGTTGCCGTTGTTGTCGCTGCCGAAAAGCAAGGTAAATACCAGCAAAGATACGCTGATGCAGAACAGCGGAACCGACAACCTGTCGGCGACTTCCTCATAGTCGATGGTGGAGATGATGGTCATTGCCACAAGACCGAGGCAGGCGGCGATCATCTGCACATAGAAGTAGCGCACGCCGAAGTCTTTTGCCGCGCCTGCCAAGGTGAGCAGGCTGACGCAGGTGAGGGCAACGATGCAAAACAGCACGGTATAGTCCAGCTTGCGCAGCTTTTCGTACCATGTGATGGAAAATACCTTCATTGCGCGCCCCCCTTTTTTGCGAGATTTGTCACTGCTTATTATAATACATGGCGCGAATAATGTCAACAACATCGCCGCCCGCCGCTGCAGAACAAAGATCCGTCTCGGTGAGACGGATTGAGGCTGTCGAAAAACCAAGGTTTTTCGACAGAAAGCAAAACCGCAAGTCTCGCGACGCCCTCACCGGGCGCGGTTTTTAAGGAGTTTTAAAGCCGGCACATGTCCGTCTTTAAAACGGGATTTTATTAAAAAATATTTTTTCGGCAAGCTGAATCCGCCTCACAGAGAAGGATTTTGGAAAGTTCAATACATGACCACATTGACTTTCACCTCTGCGAGCAAAGGCAAAAGCGTTTCCCGCACGCGCGCTTTGAACGCTTTTATGTCTACTTCCGGGGAAAACACATCGGTTTTGCCGATGGCACGCGCCTTGGAAAGTCCGGTTGCATGATAGGGCTGGATGTGCACCGCCTGTAGATTTTGCAGATCGCCTGCAAGCGCCGCGATATAGGCAAAATGCGCCGCGTTGTCGTTGACCTCGGGGATGATCGGGCAGCGCAGGATGCTTTTGGCACCGCTGCGGTCGAGCATTTTCAGATTTGCGTGCAAGTCGTTTCCGTCCGTGCCGATCCACGCTTTGTGCGCCTCGCCGGGCGCGAGCTTGCAATCAAACAAAAACAGATCGGTGTATGCCGCCGCCGCGAGCAGATCCTCTTTGCGGGCGGCGCCCGAGGTCTCCACGCAGGTGTGGATGCCCTCTTGCTTCGCCGCCGCAAGCAGCGCGATCAGAAATTCGCTTTGCAGAAACGGCTCGCCGCCGCTGACGGTCATGCCGCCGCCGTCCCGATAAAATTCGCGGTCGCGGAGCACGGTGGTCAGCACTTCCGAAACGCTTTTTTGCGCGCCTGTGACGGCGAGCGCCCCCGTGGGGCAGGCATCGGCACAGGCAAAGCAGCCGATACAGCTTGCGCGGTCAAAGGTGTGCGTGACGCCTGCGCGGTGCGCGCCG
This sequence comes from Clostridia bacterium, assembly GCA_017398595.1. Taxonomy (GTDB): domain Bacteria; phylum Bacillota; class Clostridia; order Oscillospirales; family CAG-272; genus UMGS902. The sequence continues at coordinate 28,619 of JAFQFR010000015.1, read as the reverse complement.
CTTTTGCAGACTGCGGCACAGGCGCCGCAGTTTACGCAGGTCGAAGCGTAGTAGAGCAGTTCCGCTTCCCGCTTCCAGGATTCGGGATTGTGGCACCACGCGCAGTGCAGGGGGCAGCCTTTGAGAAAGACGGTCGTGCGGATGCCGGGGCCGTCGTGCAGGCAGAAACGCTGGATGTCAAAGACATTGCCGCGTGCGTCAGATACTGTGTTCATTTCGGTCGATGATCTCCTGCTGCATTTCGGGGGAAAGCTTGGTGAAATACGCCGAGAAGCCGCCCACGCGCACCAGCAGATCCCGGTGATTTTCGGGATGCTCGCGCGCATCGAGCAGCGTTTCGCGGTCTACGGCGTTGAGCTGTAGCTGAAAGCCGCCCAGACGCATGAAGCTGCGCACGAATTCGAGCATTTTGTCTTCGGACTCGCCCTGCATATACTGCGGGGAGAACTTCATGTTTACGGCGATGCCGCCAAGGAAGTTGCGGTGATCCCAGGAAAGCACGGAGCGTACCGCGGCGGTCGGGCCCTTGGTTTCGCGTCCCTGCACGGGGCTGGAGCCGGATGCGAGCGGATAGCCTGCCACTCTGCCGTCGGGCGTTGCGCCCGTGCGTCTGCCGTGCCGGACATGCTCGTAGTAGGAGAACGCGCCCGGCAGGAGCTTCGAGCCGCGGTAGGTGATCAGACCCTTACAGCCGGCAAGGATGCTGTCCGACAGGCGCACCGAGAGGGCGTTTGTGCTCTCTTCGTCGGTGCCGTAATGCGGAAATTTGTGGATGATGCGCAGGCGCAATGTCTCCGCGCCCTCGTAGTTTGCACGCAGGATGTTCAGAAAGTCGGCGAGCGTGTACTCGCGGTTTTCGTAGACGAGGATGCGGATCGCGGTCAGTCCGTCCACAACATTGGAAAAGCCGAGGAAGTTCGGTTCGACATAGTTGTAGACCGCGCCGCCCGCGTCCACGGGCTTGCCGCGTTCGAGACAGTTATCGATCAGGCAGGAAACGCGCGCTGCCTCGCGGCCGTTGCGCGCGCGCTCCATCTGTGCGCGGTTTATGTCGATGTTGCGGCGCGCGATCTCGCTGTGCAGGATGGATTCAAATATTTTGTAAAATTCTTCAAAGGTTTCCGCCGCGCCGCCCTGTTCCATGGCGGTGAGCAGCATGGCGGCGAGGTTGTGGTAGGGGGAGACGACATGAATGCCGCTCTTGCCCACGGGTGTGACCTCTACACAGCCCGTATTGCAGTAGTTGTGCGCGTCGCAGTGCGGCATGCCCGCGCGGAGAAAGCCTTCCACCACAACGCGGTCATTGAACAGCGCGGGCTGGGCACAGCCCATCGCGTTTAAGCGGATCGCCTTGCGGAGCAGTTCCTCGCTCGTGCCGTCCGTCACGGCAAGGCTGACCTTTCCGTTTGCACTGCGGGCATATTCGATGGCTTCGATGGCGATGTGCGTGACCTCGTTTTCTATCGGGTTCCCGTGCTCGTCACTGCCGCCGACCATGGCGTCCAGTGCGACATTCGGGGAAATATACGCCTCGGGCAGCAGCAAAAAGCAGGAGTACAGCTCGACTGCATCCTCGTGCGTGATGCGTCCCGCGGCGACATCGGCGTTGTAGAGGTCGATGAGGTATTGATCCACTCTGCCGAAGTAGTAGAGATCCCACGCCATCACATTGAAAAAGTGGATGGATTGCAGTCCCTCGCGGAAGGTGGCGGCAGGCTGCTCGGGCACGCGATCTAAGATCCGCGCGATCTCGAACAGCTCGCTCTTGCGCGGCTCGGCGGCGGCTTTCGCCATTTTGCGTGCGTGGTCGGCATAGCGGTGCTGCAGGCGGATCAGCGCTTCCAGCTCCATGCGGCAGCCGTCGTAAAATTCGCATTTTTCGATGTTTTCGGGATTGTTGAGGTCGAGCCCCGCCGCGCGGCAGTTGACTTCCTCGAGCAGACCGCGCACGCCGACGCGGAGCAGCTTTGCGTAGTCGAGTGCCATGTGCGCCGCAGTAACACGGGCGTACTGCGGTGCAAACTGCGCGCCCTTGCAGAGCGTGTCATACTCTGCCTGTTCCTCGGGCGTCAGCGGCGAAACGTCGGGCAGTCCCACGATCAGTTCATCCTCGTGGATCACGGGTGCCATGTTGTCAAACAGATAGGCGTCCGCCGCCGAGCGGCGCAGACGCGTGGAGTAGAGGTGTCCGCTTTGCGCAAACGCGCGCAGAAAATGCAGGCGCTGGCGGCGCGTGCGGTTGAAGGAGAGGTTATCTGTAAACATCGGGCTCGCAAGATACAGCTTGCGCAGTCGTTCGATGCGCTGAATGGCAGCTTGTTTCATCAGGTGTTCAAACCTCCGTTGATGTAGATGGGCATACCCGCGATGCGGTTGCTCTTGTCGGTGGCGAGGAATACGGCGAGGTCGGCGATCTCTTCGGGGTGTGCCATTCTGCCGAAGGCACTGTTGTACGCATCCGACTTGCCCGGTTCCCACAGCATCATTTCGGTGGTGACGGGACCCGGCGCAATGTTCTGCAGGACAACGCCGCGCTTGAACAGCGCCTTGGCAAGTCCGTTGCAGAGTCCGTGTACGCTCCACTTGGAGATGCCGTAGGGGGAGATGTGCGGCTGGTGACCGCATTCCGAGGAGATGACGATGATCTTGCCCTTGAAATCGGCATTTTCATGTGCCGAAAGATAGAAATTTGCCGCTGCCTGGCAGCAGAAGTACGCTCCCTTGACGTTGACGGCGAAGATGCGGTCCCATTCTTCCTCGCGTACCGAGAGGAACTTTTCGCGGTCGATCACGCCGGCGTTGTGCAGAACGACATGGAGATCGCCCATCAGCTCTGCGGCTTTTGCCATGACCTCGTCCGCCCGCTTGACGTCGGCAACGTCCCATTCGATCGTGTAGGCGGCGACGCCCATGGCGCGGCATGTTTCGGCGACCGGCTGCAGGGTTTCGAGATTGCGGCCGGCGAGCACCAGATCGGCGCCCTCTTTGGCATAGGCATAGGCGATCGCCTCGCCGATGCCGCGGCTTGCGCCTACGATGAGTATTTTCTTTCCTTTCAGCATGGAAAAAACCTCCCGAAATGCTATTTTCTCACTTTCTATTATACCGCGTGCCCCGCCGCTCTGTCAATGTACTTTTCGGGACGATTTGTAAAAATCGGAGCAAAAGAAAATTGCAAATCCTCTATACATTCTCGCTTGCTTGTGGTATAATAGTATAATCCATAAGTGTCGGATTTTTTGAAGGTTTTCTATAGGGAGGTTTTTCATGGATCGCTTTCAATTGGTTTCCAAATATAAGCCGACGGGCGATCAGCCCGAGGCGATCGATAAGCTCTCGGCGGGCGTGGACGCGGGACTTTCCGAGCAGACGCTGCTCGGCGTGACGGGTTCGGGCAAGACCTTCACCATGGCGAACATCATCGCCAACGTCAACAAGCCCACCTTGGTGCTCGCACACAACAAGACGCTCGCCGCACAGCTCTGCTCGGAGTTCCGCGAGTTCTTCCCGAACAACGCGGTGGAATACTTCGTCTCCTACTACGACTACTACCAGCCCGAGGCGTACATCCCCGGCAAGGACATGTACATCGAAAAGGACGCAATGATCAACGACGAGATCGACAAGCTTCGCCACAGCGCGACAAGCTCGCTGTTTGAGCGGCGGGATGTCATCATCGTTGCCAGCGTCTCCTGCATCTACAGCTTGGGTGATCCGGGCGAGTATCAGGAGCTGCAGATCGTGATGCGCCGCGGTATGACGATGGATCGCGAGGAGCTGCTGCGCCGTCTGGTCGCGATCAGCTATGAGCGCAACGACGTCGGCTTCGTGCGCGGCAAATTTCGCGTGCGCGGCGACACAGTCGAGATCTTCCCCGCGTCCGAAAACGAAAAGACCATTCGCGTGGAATTTTTCGGCGACGAGATCGACCGCATCAGCGAGGTCAACGCGTTGACGGGCGAACTGCTCCGCTCGCTGGACGTGACGGTCATCTTCCCCGCGACACACTATGCCGTCACCGATGACAAGCGCGAAGAAGCGCTCAAAGATATTGAAGAAGAGCTCGAGGAGCGCATCGAATTCTTCAAGTCGCAGAACAAGCTCATCGAGGCTCAGCGCATCGAACAGCGCACGCGCTACGATCTCGAAATGCTGCGCGAGGTCGGCTTCTGCTCGGGTGTCGAAAACTACTCGCGCGTGCTTTCTCGCCGACCCGCGGGTTCCACGCCGTACACACTGCTCGACTACTTCCCGAAGGATTTTCTCCTGTTCATCGACGAGTCGCATGTGACGCTGCCGCAGGTACGCGGCATGTCGGGCGGCGACAAGGCGCGCAAGACAAACCTTGTGGAATACGGCTTCCGCCTGCCGAGCGCCTACGACAACCGACCGCTGTTCTTTGACGAGTTTGAAAGCAAGATTCACCAGGTCATTTACGTCAGCGCGACGCCCGGCGAGTATGAAAAAGGGCGCAGCGGGCAGATCGTGGAGCAGATCATCCGCCCAACGGGACTGCTCGACCCCGTGGTCGAGGTTCGCCCCATCGAGGGGCAGGTGGACGACCTCATGGGCGAGATCCGCACGCGCAGCGCGCGCGGGGAGCGCGTGCTCGTGACCACGCTGACCAAGAAGATGGCAGAGGATCTTACCGGCTACCTCGATGCCAACGGCATCAAGGTCAAGTATATCCACCACAGCGTGGAGACGATGGAGCGCATGGAGATCGTGCGCGATCTGCGTCTCGGTGTATTCGACGTGCTGGTCGGCATCAACCTGCTGCGTGAGGGTCTTGACATCCCCGAGGTTTCGCTCGTGGCGATCCTCGATGCGGACAAAGAGGGCTTTCTGCGCAGTGAAACCTCGCTTGTGCAGACGGTCGGACGCGCGGCGCGCAATGCGGGCGGCAAGGTCATCATGTATGCCGACAGCATCACCGCGTCGATGAAAGGCGCGATCGACGAGACCGAGCGCCGCCGCGGCATTCAGGATGCCTACAACAAGGCGCACGGCATCGTGCCGAAAACCATCGTCAAGGATGTGCGCGACGTCATCAGTCTCGGCGGCAAGAGCAAGAAAGAGGCAGCCGAGGCAAAGAAGAAGCTTACGGGGACCGAGCGCGAAAACCTCATCGAACAATACACCAAGGAAATGCGCGCCGCATCGCAGAAGCTCGAATTCGAGAAGGCAGCATTCCTCAGAGATAAGATAAAGGAATTGAAAGGATTGTAAATTAGAGTTTATCGGAGAAACAAAGTCCCTCATCCGGCGGCTTCGCCGCCACCTTCCCCCGTTATTCTATCTTTATAGCCATAGCATAGTGCTTTGGGGAAGGCTTAAATAGTGCTGTCAATGGCTTCCCCAACGAACTTTGTTATGTCTATTTACACATTAAAACGGGGGAAGCTGTCACCGTAGGTGACTGATGAGGGATTTAAACAAAGTAACATAAACACTAATTTACCTATAAATACCATGGCTAAAGATATTATCATCAAAGGCGCGAGGGTGAATAATCTCAAAAACATCGATCTCACCATTCCGCGCGATAAACTGACGGTACTGACCGGACTTTCGGGCAGCGGCAAGTCCTCGCTGGCGTTTGACACGCTCTATGCCGAGGGACACCGCCGCTTTGTCGAGTCGCTGTCGTCCTATGCGCGCATGTTCCTCGGACAGATGGACAAGCCCGACGTGGACAGCATCGAGGGACTTTCGCCCGCGATCTCCATCGACCAAAAGACCACCTCGAAAAATCCGCGCTCGACCGTGGGCACCGTCACCGAGATCTACGACTATCTGCGTCTTTTGTACGCGCGCTGCGGCGTACCGCATTGCCCGGTCTGCGGCAAGGAGATCACGCAGCAGACGGTCGATACCATCATCGACCACATTCAGAGCCTGCCCGAGGGCGAACGCATGATGATCCTGGCACCCGTGGTCCGTTCGGCAAAGGGCATGCACGAAAAGGTGTTTACCGATGCGCGCCGCAGCGGTTATTCCCGCGTGCGTGTGGACGGCAGTCTCTATGACCTCTCCGAGACCATCACGCTCGATAAAAACCTCAAACATACCATTGAGATCGTCATTGACCGTATCGTCAACCGCCCCGATTCGCGCACGCGCATCGGCGACTCCGTGGAGACGGCGGTAAACCTCACCGACGGACTGGTTCGCGTGGTCACTATGCCGCGCGAGGGAGACGAGCAGGAGTTTGACTACTCGCTCAAATATGCCTGCGAGGAGCACGGCATCAGCTTCGGCGAGCTGGAACCGCGCATGTTCTCCTTCAATGCGCCCAACGGCGCATGTCCCCGTTGTTCGGGCCTCGGTTCGCTCACCCGCGTTTCCGAGAAAAAGCTCATGCCCGACAAGTCGCTCTCGCTCCGCGAGGGCGGTATCGCGTGCAACGGCTTTAAGACCATGGAGGAGGAGAGCTGGAACGGCCCGCTGATCGAAGCCGTCGGCAAGAAGTTCGGCTTCACGATGGATCAGCCGCTGAATACCTATACCAAAACGGCGATGAACGCGCTGCTCTACGGTACGGGCAAGGAGCTCTACAAGGTCACGCGCTATTTCGGCGGCACCGCGCATCATCAGACAGTCGCCTTTGAGGGTATCATCCCCATGATCGACCGCCGCCGCGAAAGCTACGGTCTCGAGTACTACGAAAGCCTGCTTGAGGAGCAGATCTGCCCCGAATGCGGCGGGGGACGCCTCAATAAAATGATGCTGTCGGTCACGGTCGGCGGCAAAAACATCCACGAGATCTGTCTCATGCCGATCGACAAGATGCTCGAATTTGTGGAAAGTCTTGCACTTCCGCCCGAAAAAGAGCAGATCGCTGCCGAAATTCTCAAGGAGATCCGCGCGCGCCTTTCCTTTTTGTGCAGCGTGGGACTCGAATACCTCGACCTTGCGCGCAAGGCGGGCACGCTCTCGGGCGGCGAAGCACAGCGTATTCGCCTTGCCACGCAGATCGGCTCCTCGCTGGTCGGCGTGCTCTACATCCTCGACGAGCCGAGCATCGGTCTGCACCAGCGCGACAATGACAAGCTGATCGCCACCTTGCGCAAGCTGCGCGACCTCGGCAACACGGTCGTCGTTGTCGAGCACGACGAGGACACCATGCGCGCGGCGGACTATGTTGTGGACATCGGCCCCGGCGCGGGTATCCACGGCGGCAAGGTGATGGCGGCGGGCACGCCCGCGCAGGTCGCGAAGTGCAAGGATTCCATCACGGGTGCGTACCTCTCGGGCAGAAAGACCATTCCCGTGCCCACCGAGCGACGCCAAGGCAACGGCGCGTTCCTCACGGTCAAGGGTGCGCGCGAGCACAACCTCAAAAACATTGATGTGACTTTCCCGCTTGGCAAGTTTATCGCCGTGACGGGCGTTTCGGGCAGCGGCAAGTCCTCGCTGGTCAACTCGATCCTCTACGAGAGCCTTGCGGCGACGCTCAACCGCGCGGTCACGTTCCCCGGCGAGCACGACAAGATCGAGGGCGTCGGCGCGCTCGACAAGGTTATCTGCATTGACCAGAGCCCCATCGGACGCACGCCGCGTTCCAACCCCGCGACCTATACGGGCGTGTTTGCGGACATCCGCGAACTGTTTGCTAAGACGCGCGAGGCAAAGGCGCGCGGCTACAAGTCGGGCAGATTTTCTTTCAATATTAAAGGCGGTCGCTGCGAAGCCTGCGAGGGCGACGGCGTCAAGTGCATCGAGATGCATTTTCTCCCCGATGTGTATGTCAAGTGCGACGTCTGCGGCGGCAGACGCTACAACCGCGAGACGCTGGAAGTAAAATACAAGGACAAGAACATCTACGAAGTGCTGGAAATGACGGTGGAGGAGGGCATCGAGTTTTTCTCGGGCGTCCCTGCCATCCAGCGCAAGATGCAGACGCTCTACGATGTGGGACTCGGCTATGTGAAGATCGGACAGTCGTCCACCACGCTTTCGGGCGGTGAAGCGCAGCGCGTCAAGCTTGCGACCGAGCTGTCGAAGCGCTCCACGGGCAGAACGATCTACATTCTCGACGAGCCGACCACGGGTCTGCACACCGCGGACGTGGCAAAGCTCATTGAAGTGCTCAACCGCCTTTGCGACGGCGGCAACACGGTAGTTGTGATCGAGCATAACCTCGACATGATCAAGATCGCCGATCACATCATCGACCTCGGTCCCGAGGGCGGCGAGGGCGGCGGCAGGATCGTCGCCGAGGGCACGCCCGAAGAAGTCGCAAAAGTGGAGGGATCTTATACGGGGTTGTATCTTAGGGAAAAGTTGAAGTGATTAAAAAACAGAACACAGCGAAATCCCTCATCCGTCGCTACGCGCCACCTTCCCCCGAGGGAAGGCTTGGTGTAGAATACCATGAACGCAGTAACTATAAGCCTTCCCCAACGAAGAAAGATATGTCTATGTAGTTCGCTTTTGGGGGAAGGGGGACCGCTTCGCGGTGGATGAGGGACACACGCGCAGACAAATTTTATTGTAGGTATATTATGGAAAATATCTTGATTTTATCCGATATACACGCCTGCTACCGCTATGCGGTGGAGGCGGTGAAGATGCACCCTGAGTGCAAAACGGTGCTGTTTCTCGGCGACGGCTGTCGGCATCTCGATGCCCTGCGGCAAGCCGCGCCGAACGCCGCATTCGTCTCGGTGCGCGGCAACTGCGATACCTTTCTCGACGGCGTGAGCGAGACCGAACTGACATTGGAGCTCGGCGGGCATCGTATCTTTCTCTGCCACGGGCATACGCGCGGCGTAAAATACGGTCTTGGCGGACTGCTCAGCGCCGCAAAGGAGAAGCACGCCGACATTGCGCTCTACGGGCATACACACATCGTGCATGAGGAATACGACAGCGACAGCGGGATCTATCTTCTGTGCCCCGGCAGCATCGGCGCGCCGCGGGACGGCAGGTTCACGTATGGACTGCTGTCCATGGATACGAAAAACGTGTTGTTCTCCATAGGGGAAATGTGATGAAATAGTACAAAGCTATCCCCGCGCGTCATCCTGAGCGAAGCCCCACGAGATCCAAACGGCATGCCGTTTGCCCTACGGGTTTCGACTGCGGCACCACCGCCGTCATCCTGAGCGGAGCTGCGTGTCGAGCGCAGTATGCATTTCTCTTTCAAAAGCCAAAAATTTAACAAACCTCTTGCAAAATCTGCTGTTTTTGGTATACTATATAAGTTAGGAAAATAATTTTAAGGAGATATATAGATGGAAACGAAGCTCAACAAAGCAAGTTTTAAAGGCATCGAAGGTCCCGTGCTGACGATCGTTATGGACGGTGTCGGTCTGACGGCGGCAAATGCGGCAAACGCAGTTGCGGCGGCAAACACGCCTACCCTCGATATGCTGATGGAAAAATACCCCATGGTCAAGCTCAAGGCGCACGGCACTGCCGTAGGTCTGCCGGGTGACGACGACATGGGTAACTCCGAGGTCGGTCACAACGCGCTCGGCGCAGGTCAGGTCTTTGCACAGGGTGCAAAGCTGGTATCCCAGTCGATCGAGAGCGGCAAGATGTTCGCAGGTGAGACCTGGAAAAAGCTGATCGGCAACGTAAAGGAGAATAACTCCACCCTGCATTTCCTCGGTCTGTTCTCGGACGGTAACGTGCATTCGCACATCGACCATCTGAAAGCCATGATCCAGCAGGCAAAGAGCGAGGGCGTCGCACGCGTGCGCATCCACATCCTCATCGATGGTCGTGACGTCGGCGAGACCAGCGCATTTGATTACATCGATCCTTTTGAAGCATTCCTGGCAGACCTCCGCGATGCAAACTTCGACATCAAGATCGCATCGGGCGGCGGACGCATGCAGATCACCATGGACCGTTACGAAGCAAACTGGAAGATGGTAGAAGCAGGCTGGAAGACTCACGTTCTCGGCGAGGGCAGACAGTTTGCAAGCGCGCACGAGGCGGTTGAGACCTACCGTGCGGAGCTCGGCGTTATCGACCAGGATCTGCCCGCGTTCGTGATCGCAGAGAACGGCGCACCTGTCGGCACGATCAATGATGGCGACAGCGTCGTATTCTACAACTTCCGCGGTGACCGCTCCATCGAGATCTCCAAGGCGTTTGACGACGCGGAGTTCACCCACTTTGACCGCGTTCGTTACCCCAAGGTCGTATATGCGGGCATGCTCGAGTACGACGGCGACCTGCATATCCCCTCGAACTTCCTTGTCAATCCCCCCGAGATCACCAATACCATGGGTGAGTACCTCACAAACAGCGGCGTTTCGATCCTCGCGATCTCCGAAACGCAGAAATACGGTCACGTTACCTACTTCTGGAACGGTAACAGAAGCGGCAAGTTTGACGACGCGCTGGAAACCTATATTGAGATCCCCTCGGATGTAGTTCCCTTTGAGCAGCGCCCGTGGATGAAGTGCGCAGAGATCACCGATAAGCTGATCGAGTGCCTGGAGAGCGGCAAGTACCGTTGTCTGCGCGTCAACTTCCCGAACGGCGATATGGTCGGTCACACCGGAAACTTTGTGGCTACGCAGTGCTCGATGGAGGCGCTTGACCTGTGTCTTGCACGCATCCTCAAGGTCGTTGACAAGCTGCACGGCGCGGCGATCATCACCGCGGACCACGGCAATGCGGATGAAATGTATGAGCTCGACAAAAAGGGCGAGCTGAAGCTCGGCAAAGACGGCTCCATGAAGTCCAAGACCAGCCACACGCTCAACCGCGTACCCTGCATTCTCTATGACAACTTCTCGAGCGGCGCGTACACCGTAAAGGAGGATACCGGCGAGTTCGGTCTGTCGAACGTTGCGGCGACCACCGTCAACCTCCTCGGCTACGAGGCACCTGCTATGTGGGACGCTTCTATCATTGAACTGAAGTAATTTTGCATAAGAGGAATGGTCTTTTAGGAGCATTCCTCTTGCTTTTGGATAGGGAGGTAGGATTTTGCGATGAAAACTTCTACGAAAAAGATGATCATCACCGCACTTTGTATAGCATTGTGCGTGGTTCTGCCGTATGCATTCCACGTCATTCCGGACGGTGGTAGCATTTTCAGCCCGATGCACATCCCCGTATTGCTGTGCGGACTCGTCTGTGGCTGGAAATACGGGCTTGTTTCCGGACTTGCCGGCCCGTTTCTGTCGAGCATCCTCACGCAGATGCCGCCGATGGGCTATCTGCCGCCGATGCTGGTTGAGCTTGCGGTATACGGTTTTGCAAGCGGATTCGGGTTTTATCCCTGCCGCGTAAAAAAATATATGCCGTATGTATATCTTCGCCTGCTTTGCGCGATGCTGCTTGGCAGAGTCGCGGCGGGAGCGGCAAAGGCATGGGTCTTTATGCCGGGTACATTCACGGCGCAGATGTGGGTCATGAGCTATTTTGTTACCGCATGGCCGGGAATCGTGTTGCAGCTTATCCTTATTCCCGTTATTCTGGTGGCGCTGCGGAAAGCAAAGGTGCTCTGATGCGTGGGATGCGGGACGTCGGTGCGCCGTCCCCTACAGGGAACACGGATTTTTGAGGAGACTACAATGGAATTTGAAGTGTACTTAAAACAACAACTGCAGTTGCACCCCTCGATGCAGCCGCAGGACGCGGTGAAGCTGTGTTACCAGGCGGCGCTCGGCGCTGAGCATCTGCTGACCGATTTCGATGCCGCGGAGAAATATTTCACCGCGGAATATGCCGCCGTTACACCCGCGTCGCTGCCGCTGTTTGAGGAGATCTCCCCCGAGGTTTGCCGCGTGAACCTTGCCGCGTGGAAGGCAAAGGGGCTGCCCGCCGCGTGGCTGTTCCGTATGTTCACCGCATCGGTGCGTTTGCAGCGCGGCACGCGCGAACTGTTCAAAGAATATCTTACCACGGCGGAAAAGGTCTTGCCCCTTGCCGACTGGCAGACATACCTCGACGCATACCGGGCGGCGGGTATGCCGACGGTACACCACAGCGACGCGTATCGCGCCGCCGAACATCCTGCATACCGCATCGTGGATCGCCGCTTTGTAAAACTGTTGCCGATCCTCGAAAAAATCGCCGCACTGCCGAGGGGCGACCGCGCGTGCGTGATCGCGCTGGAGGGACGTGCCGCGGCGGGAAAATCCACGGCAGCGGAGAGCCTTGCGGCGCTCCTCGGCGCGGGCGTTGTACACATGGACGACTTCTTTCTGCCGCCCGAGCTGCGCAGTGAGGAGCGCTTTGCCGTGCCCGGCGGAAACGTACACTATGAGCGCTTTGCTGCGGAGGTATTGCCGCATGTGGCATGCCCCGACCGCTTTGCTTACCGCATTTTCGACTGCGGTAAAATGGCGATCGAGGGGGAAAGGGAAGTGGATGCGTCCGCGTATCGCATCGTGGAGGGCGCGTATAGCTGTCATCCCACTTTTGGAGACTATGCTGATCTGAAAGTCTTCTTCGACATTGCGCCCGAGGTGCAGATGCAGCGCATTATCGCCCGCAACGGCGCGCAGATGGCAGAGATGTTTCAAAAGCACTGGATCCCGCTTGAAGAAGCGTATTACAAAGCCAACCGCACAAAAGAAAACGCGGATCTTGTAGTAGAGATGTAAAAAAAGCGACATTCAAACGAATGTCGCTTTTGTCTTACTTATTATAGTAGATCAGCATGCTCATTTCGGCGGTCTCCTCGCCGATATTTTTATAGGCGTGCGCCACATCGGCGAAAAAGCGGATGGAGTCGCCCTTTTGCAGTGTATGCGCAGTGCCGTCCACCGTGATCTCCACCGCACCGCAAAAGACGGTGATGTATTCCTCGGTGCCTTTGAGGTGGGGCAGTGCTTCGAGGTGTCCGTCTTTATCGATGACGATGCGGTAGCACTCGAATGCTTTTTGATCGTTGAATACAAAGGTCGGGTAGTTGCGGTAGCGTCCGCCGTCTTCACAGAGCGGCTGTACGGTGTCGCAGGGGATCAGATCGGTGGCACTGCCTTTTTCTTCAAGCAGCTCGGTGAACGTGATCTTGTAGCCGTTCACGATCTTCCAAAGCACCGAAATGGTGGGGTTGACGTCGCCTTTTTCAATTTGCGCCAGCATGCTGCGCGACACGCCGGTCAGCTCGGCGGCGGCGTCCAGCGTGAGCTTCTTTTGCTCGCGGATCGCCTTGGCATTTTGGGCAACTGCGCTTGTAATATCCATTTTTTCTCCAAATCTATTGACAATATAATAAACTGATAGTGCAATATAATAGAAATCCGATATATTGGACTTTCATATCACCATCATACACCATCAAAGGAGAAATGTCAACATGTTCAACTGTTTTTCGTTTTTGACATACGCTATCGTGACGGCGGTCACGCCGGGGCCGAACAACATTTTGTCGATGTCCAACGGCTCGCGCAAGGGCTTTCGCGGCGCACTGCCGTTCAACCTCGGCATTTGGGTCGGCTTTTCGGTCGTCATGCTGTTGTGTACGGCGTTTTGCAATCTGCTGTCCGCGTGGATCCCGAAGATCAAGCTGCCGATGCTGATCATCGGCGCGCTGTATATGCTCTATCTCGCGTGGGAAACCTTCCGCTCCTCGGGCGTGATCGAGGAGAAGGAGACCAAAGACGGCTTTACGGCGGGACTTCTGCTGCAATTTGTCAATCCGAAGATCTACATTTATTGCATCGCGTCGATGGAGGCGTACATTCTGCCGTTTTACCAGGGACAGCTTCTGCAGCTCGTTGGCTTTGCGCTGCTGCTGGCGTTCATCGGCTTTGCTTTTACGCTGCTGTGGTCGGCGTTCGGCTCGGTGTTCAAGTGGCTGTTCTCGGGGCATGCCAAGGTGGTCAACACGATCATGGCACTGCTGCTGGTGTACTGCGCGGTATCGCTGTTTTTGTAAGAAATGAGAAAATGTGGGGAACGCTTTTGAAAAGAGCGTCAATGCGGCTTCAGCTATCTGCAAAAAACGGCTTTTGTTCTGCCGCATTTTGAGCATCGTTCAAACACGATGCTCAATAACATCGCAAAAACATGTATCCCCCTCGTAAAACTTTTAAAAAAAGATATGGCTACAGCCGTTTATTTTTCAAGAGTTTTTGAAAGGGGTGCGGGGGAAACTTTCTGCAAAAAGTTTCCCCCGCATTCTTTTTATGCTATAATAAAATCAGCAAAGGAGGCAGAGCGATGAAACTGACTTTTTTAGGTGCGGCGCATGAGGTTACGGGCTCGTGTTCGCTGCTGGAAGCGTGCGGCAAGCATCTGCTGATCGACTGCGGCATGGAGCAGGGCGCGGATATTTATGAAAACTGCGAGCTGCCGATCGTGCCCGGCGAAGTAGACGCGATCTTTTTGACGCATGCGCATATCGACCATTCGGGCAAGATCCCCGCGATGATCGCGGCGGGATACGATGGCCCGATCTACGCCACCGAGGCAACGCATAAACTCTGCGGTATTATGCTGCGCGACTCGGCGCACATCCAGGAGTTTGAGGCAGAATGGCGCAACCGCAAGGCACAGCGCTCGGGCGAGCCGCCCTATAAGCCGTCCTATACCATGGCGGATGCCGAAAAGGCGATCGCCGCGTTTGAGCCTTATCCGTATGAAAAAGAATTCAAGCCGTTTGACGGCATTACGGTAAAATTCATCGACGCGGGGCACCTGCTCGGCTCGTCGAGCATCTGCATGACCGTCACAGAGGATGGCGAGACGCGCACGATCGTGTTCTCGGGCGACATCGGCAATGTCCGCCGCCCGCTGATCCGTGATCCGCAGCCGCCGAAAGCCGCCGACTATGTCGTGATCGAGTCTACCTACGGCGACCGCCTGCACGGTGCGCGCCCCGACTACGTCGCACAGCTTACGGCGATCCTGCAGCGCACGTTTGACCGCGGCGGCAACGTGGTGATCCCCTCGTTTGCGGTTGGGCGCACGCAGGAGCTGCTGTATCTGATCCGCACGATCAAGGACGCGGGACTTGTCAAAGGGCATGAAAATTTCCCCGTCTATGTGGACAGCCCGCTGGCGGTCGAGGCGACCAATATCTACGCGGGCGACCTCGTTGGCTTCTACGACCGGGAAACGCTGGATCTGCTGGCGAAAGGGATCAATCCCATCCGCTTTGCGGGGCTGAAGCTGTCCGTCACCGCGGACGATTCCAAGCTTATCAACGCGGACAAAGAGCCGAAAGTCATCCTCTCGGCATCGGGCATGTGTGAGGCGGGACGCATCCGTCATCACCTCAAGCACAATCTGTGGCGACCCGAGAGCACAATTTTGTTTGTCGGCTATCAGTCCGAGGGCACGGTGGGCAGAAAGCTGCTCGACGGCGCGCCGTTTGTCAAGCTGTTCGGCGAGGAGATCGAAGTGCGCGCGGAGATCTCCAATCTCGACGGTATCAGCGGTCACGCGGACAGGGATATGCTGCTTGGCTGGCTGAAAAATCTGGAAAGCACGCCGACCAAGGTGTTTGTCAACCACGGTGACGATACCGTGTGCGACGTGTTTGCGAAAAGCATTGAGGAAGAACTCGGCTTCACGGCGACCGCGCCCTACAGCGGCGACAAGTTTGACCTTGTCAGCGGCGTGTGCATCGAGCGCGGCGAGATCGTCCGTCTCGAGAAGAAGAAAGCGGCGACAAAACGCGCCGAAGCCGTCTACGAACGCCTGCTTGCGGCGGGCAGACGGCTGATGTCGATCATTACGCGCAGCCGCGGCGGCGCCAATAAGGACCTCGCCCGCATGACCGATCAGATCAATGCCCTGTGCGATAAGTTTGAGAAATAGTTTAGTGCGTTCGTTTCGTTTTTACATGCGGACAATATAAATCGTTGCAGGTGAAGCAAAGCTCCGGCGTATGCTCCTTGGTGCAGCATTTCATATAGTCGCATTCGTCACAGCAGCATTCGATCGGTTCGCCTTGCTCATCGATATAACTGCCGTTTCCCGGACAGTCCTTACCTCGATTGCCCGGAATCAGTTCTACCCCGGTAACGTCAATAATCATGTTGTTCTCCTTTTTATCGATATAGACTATTACATTATATAATGTGATAGTCTATATGCAAAGAGGAAAAATAGGATATTATCTCATTATAACATGAGACATGGAGAAATATCTTATGATTCGATTGAACGTTCTGGAATTGCTCGAGAAAAACGGTAAGACGAAGTATTGGTTATATAAGCAACTCGGTATGAGTTATCAAAATTTCAACAAAATGGTGAACAACCAAACCAAGTCCATCCAATATGAAAATATTGAGACCCTGTGCCTGTTGTTGAATTGTACTCCCAATGAGCTGTTCAAAATTACCGAATAAGCCCAAATCGGAAAAACAAGACCGACCAAGATTCTTTAACAAAAAAAGCTTCCCGTTCGGGAAGCTTTTTTCGTATGTATCTTAATAGTTGCCGGAGAACATCTTGCTGTCGCTGATCTTGTCCACTGCGTCGCCGAAATACTTTTTCGGGTTGATGCCGACGAAGTTTGCGAACTCGACCATCTCGCGCAGGGTGTTGACGTTGACGGGAGCGCCCTCGCGCAGGATGCGCTCGGTTGCCTCAACCTCTTTTTCGCCGTGCGTGTAGATGCGCTCTGCGCCCTCAGCCTTGGGAGACTCACGCAGTTCGCGCAGGTAGGTGGAGAGGTGCTCGCGGATCGCATCGGGATCGCCGAAGTTTGCGGGGTTGATCGCGATGAAGCCGTGGCAGATACCGCTCTTGCCGTTCTGCATGGTGTAGTTGGAGGTCATACCCATCGAAAGAATGGAGGAGAAGATCTCGCAGATCATGCCGTAGCCGTAGCCTTTGTGGCTGCCGAGAACTTCGGTATTGCCGCCGAGAGGCATGATACCGCCGCCGTTCTTAGCAACGATGTTTGCCAGAACGTCAGGAGCATCGGAGGATGCCTTACCGTCCTTGTTGAGCGCCCAGCCTTCGGGAAGGGGCTTGCCCATCTTGTTGTACATCTCGAGTTTACCGCGGGTAACAACGGTGGTGGAAGCATCGAAGAAGAAGTCGTAGGGCTCTGCGGGCATTGCGATCGCGATCGGGTTGGAACCGAGCATTGCCAGCTTACCAAAGGTAGGAACCATGATCGCCTCGGAGTTGGTGAATGCCATACCGAGCAGACCTGCATCGGAAGCCATCTTTGCATAGTAGCCTGCGATACCGAAGTGGTTGGAG
Source organism: Clostridia bacterium (assembly GCA_017398595.1). Classification (GTDB taxonomy): domain Bacteria; phylum Bacillota; class Clostridia; order Oscillospirales; family CAG-272; genus UMGS902. Next base: position 11,474 of record JAFQFR010000015.1, on the reverse strand, counting down.
TTGCGTACCGAAACGATACCAACGCCGCTCTTCTTCGCTTTCTTGATCGCGAGCTGCATAGCCTTGTGGCCTGCGAGCTGACCCATACCGTCGTGTGCGTCGATCACTGCGGTGGTGGAAGTCTCTTTTACAACTTCGGGAGCGGCACCGACAACGATCGTGCCCTTCTCGATGCCCTTGTGATAACGGACAAGACGCTGCATACCGTGGGACTCGATGCCGAACTTGTCGGACATGATGAGTACATCGGTGATGATACGGCACTCGGACTTCTTAAAGCCGAGCTTCTTGAATGCGGTCATGCAAAAGTCGTCCAAAACGTTAATCGGAAGCTTTACATATTCAGCCATTTTTATGTTCTCCTTAAAATCAAATAAAATCAATACATATGTACCTTCGGGGCGAACCGAAGGGATGCCGCACAAACTGCGGCTTTTTTTGCTTACTGTGCTGCGGAAACGATCGCGGTGAACGCGTCGGTCTTGAGGGACGCGCCGCCGATCAGACCGCCGTCGATGTTCTCTTTTGCGAGAAGGTCGGCAGCGTTCTTGTCATTCATGGATCCGCCGTACTGGATGATGATCTCCTTTGCGGCGATGGAGCCATAGAGCTTTGCAACGGTGTCGCGGATCACGCCGCAGGTCTCGTCAGCCTGCTCGGGCGTTGCGGTAAGACCGGTGCCGATCGCCCATACGGGCTCGTATGCGATGATGACATTCTTGAGGTCGTCTGCGCTGACGCCTGCGAGGTCGAGTTTGACCTGCATGGCAACCAGCTCGTCGGTGATGCCTGCCTGTCTTGCATCGAGCATTTCGCCGACGCAGAGGATGACTTTCAGACCTGCTGCAAGCGCAGCCTTCACGCGCTTGTTGACGGTCTCGTCGGTCTCACCGAAGTACTGACGGCGCTCGCTGTGGCCGATGATGACATACTCGGTGCCGACTTCCTTCAGCATGTCTGCGCTGATCTCGCCGGTGAATGCACCCTTTGCCTCAAAGTGTACGTTCTGTGCGCCGATGTGGATGTTGGTGCCCTTGGCAGCCTCAGCAGCTACCCAGATGTCTACGAACGGTACGCAAAGTACGATGTCGCAGCCGTCCTTTCCCTTGACCATGGGAGCAAGGGCTGTGATGAATTCTCTTGCCTGTGCGGGCGTCTGGTTCATTTTCCAGTTGCCTGCGATTACATAACGTCTACTCATTGCTATAGTTCCGACCTGCATCTTCGGCGCAGAACAAAACGCGAGGAAAAGCAAGCATACGCGGCTGCCTTGCGGAAAGCCGTCTCATAAGGTAGGGAACATGCCAAGGCATGTTCCCTGATCTCGCGTTTTTCGCCGCGCTCGCTTCTCTGCCGTATACACATACGGCGACGAGTACGCGATCACGCCGTCTGCATCCAAATCTGCCCGGTCGTTATCCTTTCTTTTTAGAAATATGCCAACCGATCCTTATTTGTCTTCGAGGCAAGCAATACCGGGCAGCTCCAGACCTTCGAGGAACTCGAGGGATGCGCCGCCGCCGGTGGAGATGTGGGTGATCTTGTCTGCGAAGCCGAGCTGCTCGCAAGCTGCTGCGCTGTCGCCGCCGCCGACGATGGTGGTCGCGTCACTCTCAGCCAGTGCCTTTGCTACAGCGATGGTACCCTTTGCAAGAGTGGGGTTCTCAAATACGCCCATAGGACCGTTCCAAACGACCGTCTTTGCGTTCTTTGCAGCCTCTGCGTAGAGCTCCATGGTCTTGGGACCGATGTCCAGACCCATCTTGTCTGCGGGGATCTTGTCGGAATCTACAACAGCGGTCTCGATGGGAGCGTCGATCGGATCGGGGAAGCTTGCAGCGATGGTGGTGTCGATGGGGAGCAGGAGCTTAACGCCCTTTTCCTCAGCCTTCTTCATCATATCCTTGCAGTAGTCGATCTTCTCTTCGTCGAGAAGCGAAGTGCCGACGCTGTAACCCTTAGCAGCCAGGAAGGTGTAAGCCATACCGCCGCCGATGATGAGGGTGTCAACCTTGGTGAGCAGGTTGTTGATAACATTCAGCTTATCCTTGACCTTTGCGCCGCCGAGGATCGCAACGAAGGGACGCTCGGGGTTTGCCAGAGCCTTGCCCATGATGCCGATCTCTTTCTGGATCAGGTAGCCGCAAACTGCGGGCAGGTAGTCTGCAACGCCTGCGGTGGTAGCATGTGCGCGGTGTGCGGTACCGAATGCGTCGTTGACATATACTTCAGCCAGAGAAGCCAGCTCTTTTGCAAATTCGGGGTCGTTCTTCTCCTCGCGAGCGTCGAAGCGAACGTTCTCGAGCAGAACAGCCTCGCCGTCCTTGAGAGCCGCAACCTTTGCCTTTGCATCCTCGCCGACGATGTCAGCGGTGAGGGCAACGTTCTGTCCGAGCAGCTCGGTCAGGCGTGCAGCAACGGGAGCAAGCGAGTACTTGGGGTTTACTTCGCCCTTCGGCTTGCCCATGTGGGAGCAGAGGATGACCTTTGCGCCCTGCGCGAGCAGGTACTTGATGGTGGGCAGAGCCTCAACGATTCTCTTATCGCTGGTGATCTTGCCATCCTTGAGCGGGACGTTGAAGTCGCAGCGGACGAGGACTCTCTTGCCCGAGACTGCAACATCTTCGATAGTCTTCTTGTTATACATGACTGTACACTCCTTTATGATAAATTAAATATAAATCTTTTTTGTTTCCAACCTTTAATATACCACACAACTTTTAGAATATCAACTATATTTTGTTAAAAATATAGCAAGAAAATTCACTTTTGGTGCACAAAAAGTGTTTACAAGCGCGTAAAAATGGATTAGAATAGAGATAAGATCATAGGGAAGACGCGTGAGAGCGCGTTTTTGTTTTGAAAGGAGAGGGAGCATGACCGACAATTACAGTGCGCTTTCGCTGGTGTACGACACGCTCAACGGCGATCTGGATTACGGTGCGTGGGCGGCATATATCGATAAAAAGATCAAGGCGCATGCGGATATTTCGGTGACACTTGTGCTCGACCTTTGCTGCGGCACGGGGCAGATGACACTGGCGCTCGATGCGCTCGGCTACGACATGACGGGCGTGGATCTCTCGCCCGATATGCTGCAGATCGCGCGGGACAAGGCACAGGCGGCAGGCAGAGGGGAAAATATCCTGTTCCTTTGCCAGGATATGTGTGCCTTTGAGCTGTACGGCACGGTGCAGGCGGCGGTGAGCTGCCTGGATTCGCTGAATCATCTCGACGGCAAAGCCGATCTGCAAAAGGTTTTTTCGTTGGTACATAACTATCTCGAACCGGGCGGGGTATTCTGCTTTGACCTCAACTCGCCGTACAAATTCAAACATATTTACGGCACGAATGCCTATGTCCTCGAGGATGAGGGCGTGTACTGCGGCTGGCAGAATATTTACGATCCCGAGAGCCGTATCTGCGAGTTTTACACCAGTGTGTTCACCGAGAACAAGGACGGCAGCTACACCCGCCGCGACGATTTTGAGCGGGAGTATTGCTTTACGCAAAAAGAAGTGGAGACTTTGCTTCGAAAATGCGGATTCGAGGTCGTTTCGGTAGACGGTGACATCGACGGCAGCCCCGTGGAGCGGGATACCGAGCGGCTGTATTTCACGGCAAAGCGGGTGTAAGTGGCGAAGCTCCTACGGTATACTTTACGCGATGGCACCACCGCGAGATCCCGCCTTGCGGCGGTTTTGCCCCACCCGGTCATTCTGAGCGAAGCCGCAGGCGGAGTCGAACTTTTGCGTAGCAAAAGCGCGTAGCGGAATCTCGCGGGGCAAAACTTCGATTTCGCTACGCTCCACTCAGGATGACGGCGTGGTGGTGCCGCGAGGGATCTCGGGCGGAGATGCGTATAAGCGGGAGGAGCAAGCCCCTCCCCTACGGTGTTACAATAACCATCTTCGTATAAACCCGCCCTTGGTCATCAAGGCGACTCTGACGGTCTGCGAACCTTTACTTTTCATTCCGTCGCCTCGCGACCATGCCCACACCGCCACTGGTCATCCCGAGCGTAGCCGAGGGATCTTGTGGTGGTGCGGGCAGGTCGTTGCACCTTACAAAAGAAGTCGAGGGATCTCGGGCGGAGATGTCATACAAGCGGGAGGGGAAACCCCTCCCCTACGATAAAATAAACTTTACAAATATCCAAATTATCAAGAGGATTTTTTATGAAAAAAACGACTAAATCACAGATACTGCGCGCGATGACGCGGGACGGCAGCGCGCGCATCCATGTCATCAACTCCACCGCGATGGTCGAGGAGTTCCGCCGTTTGCATGGCACGGCGCCTACGGCAACGGCGGCGGGCGGCAGACTGCTGACCGCCGTATCCATGATGGGATCGATGAACGGCGAAAAGCAGGACACCACCAGTGTGACGATCTCGGGTGACGGCCCGATCGGCAAGCTGATCGCTGTCGGCGACTACTACGGCAATGTCAAGGCGTATGCGGAGAATCCCGAAACGCACCTGCCCGTTAAGGCGAACGGACACTTGGACGTTGGCGGCGCGGTCGGTATGGGGCGCATGACCGTGGTACGCGAGTGCGGACAGGCTGAGCCGCATATCGGCATGGTCGAGCTGCGATCGGGCGAGATCGCCGAGGACGTGGCGGCATACTATGCGGAGAGCGAGCAGATCCCGACGCTGTTGGCGCTCGGCGTACTCGTGGACAAGGACGCGACGGTCCGCGCGGCGGGCGGCGTGCTGATCCAGCTTCTGCCGTTTGCGGACGAGGCGGTCATTGCAAAGCTCGAGGAGAATTCCGCGGCACTCTCGAATGTGTCGCATCTGTTTGACGAGGGAAAGAGCCTTCAAGAAATCGCGGACATCGCGCTTTCTGGCATCGAGTACGATCCGTTTGACGTTTTGGACGTCGAATACAAGTGCGACTGCTCGCGCGACCGCATGCAGCGCGCGCTGATCTCGGTCGGCAAGAAGGATCTTACCGAAATGTTTGCCGAGCAGGTCGCCGAGGGCAAGCCCGAGGAGCTGGAGATCTCCTGCCGTTTCTGCAACAAAGCGTATACCTTCGGCAAAAAAGATCTCGGGATCGAATAGATTTTTGGGATAGATCAAATAAAAATTCACGCAAAATTCATTTACATTTGCGCGCATGTGTAGTATAATGTTTTAGTATGTTCTGTGAAACGGAGGGGCTGTTATGAAAAAGATCCTGTATGCGGCGGCACTTTTGGTCGTGGTTACGAGCCTTACGGCGTGTATAGGCGAAAAAAAGCCCCCTGTGCATACCACGGGCGTGCCCGTATCCTCGGATACCGTGCCCGTCGTGACCACGACGGCAGAACCGCCCGTGACGACCGAGCCGTTTGTGACGGAGACCGCTCCTGTCACGACCGAAACGGCGGAGCCTGCGGCAACCACCGCAGAACCGATCACGACCGAACCGTCTGTGACGACCGCAGTCACTTCGGCAGAGCCGCCTGTGACGACGCCTGCTGAGACGACCGAGTTTGACTTTGCGAGAAGCGATCTTGGCGAATACATCGCGCTTGGCAAATACCTCGGCATCGAGGTGTATGTTGCCGCGCCCGCGGAGGTTCCCGAGGATGAGGTCGAGGCGACCATCAGCGACGCATTGGAAACGCTTCCCGAGGAGGCGCACATTCTCAACCGTGCCTGCATGACGGGTGACAAGGTCAATATCGACTTTGTGGGTCGTATGAACGAGGATCTGTTCGACGGTGGCAGTATGACCGATTATACGCTGGTACTCGGTTCGGGTGTGATGATCTCCGGCTTTGAAGATAAAATTACAGGCATGCTGCCCGGAGATGTGCTCACCTTTTCGCTGACCTTCCCCGAGGGCTACTATGCAGAGCTTGCCGGCAAGGAAGCCGTGTTTGAAGTCAAGCTCAACTACATTTATCCTACGCTGACCGATGCGATCGCGGTCGAATATTTCGGCGCTGCGAGCGCGGAAGCGTATCGTCAGTCGATCCGCGATGAGTTTGCGGCGGCGATCGAGGCGGAGCACCTGGCGGACAAGGAGATGGCAGCGTGGACAAAGGCGCTTGCCAATTCCCATATCCTGCAGTATCCCGAGGCTCGGGTGAACGAGGTGTTTGAGAACAACAAGGCGGTGTATACCGCGTTTGCACACCTGAACGGTATGCCCTACGATGAGTTTTTCCCTGCGTTTTACGGTTTGACCGTTGCCGATGCGGAGAGTATCATGCTCGAAAGCGCCAAGAACATCGTTGCGCAGCAGCTTTTGCTGTACGCGATCGCGCGCGATATGGGGATCGACGTTACGGACGAGCGCTTTGAAGAGGATCTGAAGGCGACCGCCGCTATCCTCGGTCTGAACAATGTAGAAGCACTGATCGAGCAGCTCGGCGGAGACAAGGCGACCCTCAAGGAAGATAAGCTCTACTCGCAGGTGATCACCGAGATCGTGGCACAGGCAAAATTTGTTATCCTGGAATAATACCATATATAAAAGGAGAAAACCAATGTATTGTCCGAAATGTCAAAAAGACCTTCCGGCAGATTCTACGTTTTGCCCCTATTGCGGCAATGAGAAGCTGACCGAAAAGGCAGAGACCGCCGAGGAACAGGCGGCGATCGAAACCCAGACGGCTGCCGTACCTGCATCCGAAGCAGAGCCTGCTGCACCCAAGAAGAGCGGCAAGGGCGTTGTGATCGGGCTCCTGTGCGTTTTGGTCGTGCTTGCAGCGATCGCTGCCGCTTTTGCGATCGGTTCTTATATCGGCCGCGGAAATGCGCCCGCAGAGACCGGTACTACCGACATGGCACAGACCGGCGAGCCTGTGGATGAAGACCTTTTCCCCGACGAGTACACCACCGCTTACCCCGACGGCTTTGACTATGCCTCCGCCGATCTTTCCAAGCACGTTACGCTCGGCAAGTATAAGGGTGTCACGGTCACGCTGACGCTGAGCAGCGAGATCACCGATGCGGATGTGCAGTCGTATATCCAAGAGATGATGACATACTACGCCACCGAGCAGGATGTCACCGACCGCTCCGCGGCACTCGGCGATACCGTTGTGATCGACTTCGTCGGCACGATGGACGGTGTTGCGTTTTCCGGCGGTACAGCCGATGACCAGACGCTGATCCTCGGCGAAGGCGGATACATCGACGGCTTTGAGGACGGTATCGTCGGCATGAACATCGGCGAGACCAAGACCATTGACGTCACATTCCCCGAGAGCTACCAGAATGCGGATCTTGCAGGCAAGCCCGCAAAGTTCGAGATCACGCTGGATTCGATCAAGGAGAGCGTGGCTCCCGAATACAACGATACCTTCGTTCGTGAAGAGCTCGAATATGACACTATGGCAGAGTTCGAGGCAGAAGTGAAAGAAATGCTGAAGGCATACCGTGCGGACGAGATCCTTGCGGAAAAGCAGGACGGCGCTTTCTCCATTGCAGTGGACAACGCTACGATCGTCAGCTATCCCGAGGGCGTCGTTGAGGACTATATGTATCAGCAGATCAGCTATGTCAAGTCCTATGCGGAGATGTACAGCATGACTTACAGCGATTTCACCGAGCAGGTGATCGGCATGACCGCTGCCGAGTATGAGGCAGAGGTGCGCGCCAGCGCGGAGGCGGCTGTAAAGCAGGAGATGGTACTGTATGCGATCGCGCAGGCAGAGAACATTTCCGGCTCCGAGGAGGAGCGCAAGGCGGCAGAGGAATACTACCTCTCTTACTACGGTGCAGAGGATGTCGCTTCGATGTGCGATTCGCTCGACGTTACCGTAGAGTATTTCAACAACATGATCGACTTCTCGGTGATCTACACCGCGGTCATGGACTTTTTGACTGAGAATGCAACCTACGCGGGTGCAAAATAAAGGAGAAACACAACTATGAAGAAATCATTTGCTATCCTTCTCGCAGCAGCGATGCTGGCGCTTTCGCTGGTTTCCTGCGGTGCAAAGACCATGAATTACATGGCAGACGACCTGACGGCCTATGTTACTGCGGGTGAGTACAAGAACCTGACCGTTACCTATCCTGCGGTTGACGCGATCACCGATGAAGATGTCAACGACCATGTTGTTGCGCACATCGCAGATATGGGTGATGACATTGAGACCGTTACCGGCCGTGCGGCTGCAATGGGCGATGTCGTCAACATTTCCTATGTCGGCACCATCGACGGTGAGGCATTTGACGGCGGCAGCGATGACGACTGCAACCTGCTCCTTGGCTCCGGCTCGATGATCGACGGCTTTGAAGAGGGCATCGTCGGCATGCAGCTCGAGGAGACCAAGACCATCGACGTTACGTTCCCCGAGGACTATGGCACCGAGGATCTCGCAGGCAAAGCTGCAAAGTTTGAGATCACGCTGAACACCATCTATGCAGAGTCTCTCTTTGACGATGCCCGCAAGGAACTCGAGGCAGCGCGCGAGGAAGAGATCGAGGCTGTTAAGAGCCAGTATGCGTGGACGGCTGTTGTCAACAATGCAAACTTTGTCAAGTATCCCGAAAGTGCCGTAAAGAAGCTGGCAGACGATCTCTATGCGTACTATGAGATGGCATATTATCAGTACATCCAGTACGGTCTGACGCTCGAGAACCTCGGCATCACCGAGGAGTACTGCACCGAGACCGCGCAGAGCACCATCAAGCAGGAGCTGGTACTGTACTCGATCGTTAAGGCAAACGGCTACACCGTTACCGATGAGGAGTACAACGCGAAGGTGACTGCACTTGCTGCCGAGTACGGTATCACCGAGGCTGAATACACGAGCACCTATTCCCGCCAGAGCACCGAGACCAAGGTTTATTACGAAAAGGTTATGGCAGATGTTCTTGCCACCGCAACTTTCGTCGAGGAATAATCAAACGATCGTAAAAAATCGAACTATCGTAAAAAGAGGAAAGCGAACGCTTTCCTCTTTTTCTATTTTCCGTCCGCTTGCCGTACAGATGTGCATCGCGCGTGGTCTTTATACGAAAATTCTGTACTTTTTGTACATTTCTTAGGAGTATTTGAACACAAATTCTGTTGACTTTGACTGCTTTCCGTGTCAAAATATACTTGTAAGACTTGATTTTCCAATCAATATTTAGGAGGAGAATTATGAAAAAAGTATTTTTGATGTTTTGCGCCGCAGTATTGGCAGTGACCATGCTGTCGATCGGTGCCTATGCGGCAGAGACGGTGATCTATGAGAACGATTTCTCGGATCCCGCGACGCTCTCCGATTTTAAAGCATATCGCTTTGACTGGGAGATCCGTGACGGCGGTCTGCATCTGACCGAAACTTCGCCCGACGGCACGGCAGTGGACAACACCTTCTCGCATATTATCTATCAGTCGAAAGAGACATTGACCGATTATATCGTTGAGGTCGATTACATGAATGTGCAGACCGCGGGCGGCATCATTTTCCGCGCGGACCAGGCTTCTGTGGATACACAGGGAAACGGTTTCTACGGATATGTTGCATTTATTGCCAATGACGCGGCAAAGGGCGCGATCGGCTGCGGCGAAACAAACGGCGGCTGGAAGGGCAACATCAATGTCGGCACTCCCTCTACGGACTGCAGCGTTGGAGTGAATGCGCACATCCGCGTGATCGTCAAGGGCGACAAGATCAAGGTGGACATCACCAACAAGGATAACGGCAATACCATCTATTCGTATCTGTACACCATCGGCGAATCCGACAAGGACGCAAAGTGGCTCGAAGGCACGGTAGGTCTCCGTATGCGTACCAATTATACCGCCGGAAATGTCAGCTCGATCGGTACGGCATACTATGACAACTTCAAGGTCACCACGGCAAACGAAGTGGACGAGAAGGATATGAGCGTTGTTGCGGCTGTTTCCACGCTCTCCATCGACACGTCGAATCTCGTGACCGTTTACACCAACAACTTCGACACCGAGGATTCCATCAAGGATTTTAAGCAGTATGGCGGTACCTGGACGGTATACGACGGCAAGCTCTATCTGTCTGCCGCTGCGGATACACAGTCGCACATTCTGTACAACGGTTATGATGCGCTCAAAAATCTGACAGACTATGTTTTGGATGTCGATATGTATAATACCCAGACGCAGGCGGGCGCGATCGTTCGTTCGGATATCAATGCTGCTTTCGAGGGCACCAACGCATTCTGCGGCTACATCGGCTTTATTTCCTTTGACGGTAAGCTCGGCGCGATCGGCTACGGTACTTCCGACGGTGGCTGGGGCGGCAACCTTGAGGTCAGCACTTCGGTATTGACCCCCGGTTCCAACATCCATCTGCAAGTCGCAGTCAAGGGCAATCTGCTGCAGTATACCATGACCGAGCAGGAGACCGGCAAGGTGATCTGGACCTTTACCAAGGAGAATGACTACTGGCAGGCAGGTACGTTCGGTTTCCGTATGTATTCGCAGATCAAGAACGATCTCGACAACATCAACAACACCGCGTTCGACAACCTGAAAATTTCGGTCTACAGCGACAGCGAAGTGCCGGTGCTCACAAAGGGCGTAGAGCTCAAGATGACGGTGGGTAAGACCGATTATACCCTCAACGGCGAGCAGAAGACCATGGACGTTGCTCCCATCATCATCAACAGCCGCACGATGCTGCCCGTTCGCTATGTAGCAGAAGCGCTCGGCGCTGAGATCAGTTGGGACGGTGCAACTTCCACCGCAACGCTCAAGACTGCGGATACCGAGATCAAGATCACGGTTGGCGCAGCTGAAGCGATCGTCAACGGTCAGGCTGTAAAACTTGATTCTCCCGCAGTTATCGAGAAGGACCGCTCTTTCATGCCCGTACGTTTCGTAGCAGAGACGCTCGGCGGCACGGTAGCATGGGACGGCGCAACTTCCACCGCGACCATCACTAAGTAAACGGAACGGAAAAGCCGCTGCGAACATTCGCAGCGGCTTTTTGAACTATGATCGGAGGACGAAATGAAAAGAGCATCGCTTTTTTGTCGGTATTTCTGCTGCCTGTATGTTTGACGGTCGGCGCTTTTGCCGCGGAAACCGCGCTGCATAATCTGCAAAATACTGCGTTTGATAATCCGACGATCTCTGTGTTTGCATAAAAAATATTCCCGCTGCGGATCTTTTTTGCGGCAGGAATTATACTATATATGGTGGTGTTTTTTAAAAAGCGCGCATATATAGATGCTCGAAAATTTTTTTAATTTTTTTTGAAAAAAGTGTTGACAAAACATATGGACCATGCTATAATAACAGAGTCGCAAGGCGGTGAACACAAACGAAACACTGAGCCTTAAGATATGGAAGTTTAGCTCAGCTGGGAGAGCATCTGCCTTACAAGCAGAGGGTCATAGGTTCGAGCCCTATAACTTCCACCATTTGGCCCGGTAGTTCAGTTGGTTAGAACGCTAGCCTGTCACGCTAGAGGTCGTGGGTTCGAGTCCCATCCGGGTCGCCACTTAGGCAACCCCTAAATTTTGCCTCTGTAGCTCAGTTGGTAGAGC
>JAFQFR010000014.1 GCA_017398595.1 Clostridia bacterium | reverse complement strand
TTTCCACTGTGGATGTATCGCCGGTGTCTGCATCTTCCGCGGTCTCACTTTCTTGAACTGTCACCTCGCTTTCCGCTTTTTGGATTTGCTCTGCAGTTTCTTCTGCAAAAACAATAAATGTCTGTGAAGTCATCAGCATAGCTACGACCAATACTATGCTGATCCATCTGAGGACTGCACTTTTCTTGTGCACTGTTTTTCATCTCCTTATAAATTTAAACTGTTCAAATGATATTTTGTTTAAGACCCTTTCATTTCTTGCACCTCGCTTTTTGTGAGTATATTATATATAATATACTACGATTTTGTACTCGCTTTTTGACGAATTTTGTAGAAATTTTGAATTATTAAGCAAAAAAGATTGAATGCTGCCTCCTTTTTGAAGAATAACGCTTCTTCCCGCGCCTGCCCGAAAGCTGTTCAACTTGTCCATGCGTCTCTATTTTTGATGTAAAAATACACCGCCGAGAAAAGGCGCGCCGCGTACCGGAACATTTACGCGCTCGCAGAAACTGCTTTGCACCTGTCACATGCAAAATTTTCTGCTAACTGGTTATTCTCCTTGAAAATACGGAGAATAACCATTAGCAATGGAGCGAGATGTCGTTTCTGTCATCTCGCTCCATTGGCGACCGCCCGGGAGGACGGTCGGTCGCCGCAGTTTTGGGGTAGAAGAGAAACAGTAGAAGAAACTGTGATGAAAGACCCCAAAACTGCATAACTCCAATACATAACCTTTCATCTACTATAAGTATGACAGAAATGCTGAACTGATAATTTTCAAAAAGGCATATCATCATCGAAAGCGTCCGAAGCATCTGCTTCTCGGGGAAACGGGCTTTCTTTCGGACGTGTGTGTTTTGCGGCAGAAAGTTTCCTTCCTCTCTTTGCGGATGTGCGTAATTCTTCCGGCGTTTTGTCGGTTGGTTTTATCACATACTCATATTGAGAGATATCTGGACGAACATCCTGCAAAGCGGTGAAAAATGCCATGGAGATTTCATAGTTCTTCGCCGTTTCGACCAGTGTGTCGATGACGCACTTGGATTTTATCTTCTGGATGTCTTTATAAAACATTTCATAGTATATACCGCCGATGGGTGGATGCAGCCAAAAGTAATCCATCACACAAACTTCCTGAAAATCGTAGTCGTAGACGATATATTTTTTTGCTTCAAACTTTTTGAAAATCTTTATGATCTTCTGCTTTGACATGTTGCAGCAGCTTGCAACATCTGATAATGGGCAGAAAAATACAGAAGAGTCCGAAGAAATATCTGCAGTGTGTAAAAATAAGTAGACGACCTTTTCGTCTGCTGTAAGATTTCTGAATGCAATTGTCATCCAAAGATCTGATTTAATGCTTCTGTTAAAGTTAGCCATAAGTAAATAAAATTCCTTTCTTTTAATAAATTTTGTGGCATATGCAATCGCATATGCGGGCGCACGTTGATTTTGTTTCTGACTATGAACATGATGGTGATTTTGTTTTTGATGATGCTTTTTGCTTTTGATAAAGTATTTGATTATGCTCTTGATAAAACAGTATTACAATCAATGTACATCACTCCTTTCTTTTATTTGAAAAGAGTATGACAGAGCAGAGAATTACAAACAGCTTTTGAATAAGAATTTTTGAAAAAAGAAAGCCACGGAATTAACCGTGGCTTTCTGATATGATGCGGAGCGAATCTGTCAGACAGTAATCGAGAGGGATCGTTTCGGGATCACCGCTGTAGATGTCGGACCAGGTAGAGAATCTTGCGTAATAATTGCCATTGAAAAAGCGACCGTGAAAATTGGCTGCAAAAGCATATCCTAAATTCTCAAAATCCTCTTTCTCTGATTCCCACAGCATAGGAATCGGATGCCCGATTTCCTTTTCGTATTGTGAGACGCGCCATTGCCCAAGTTCCAGTGCGTTTTGGATGCCATCCACTCGATAGCAACTTTTAAAATTTGCTGCAAGATTGATATATTCGCAGATAGTGGTTCCGTCTGCGCATCCTGCTGATGCATATTCAAAAAACAAACTATATTCGTCGGAATTCAGTTGGCTGATCCAATAGCCGAGAAAATTTAATTCGTCTAAGTCGCGGCATCCTATAACGGCTTTACCGAAGTCATCGTCTCCGGTTTTTACGGCGGCGATCTTCCAATTGTCTTTGTCGATGCCGTTTTGCTCGAATTTTTTGCGCAACTCTTGTACGCTGATCGGGAAATCCACAAATATTCCGAGACTGCTCCCTTTTTTTACAATGTATGTTTCCAGTTTTGCGTTCATTTTCATCCTCCTAAAATCTTTTGCTTCGCATTTGTCTCCAAATGTGTAAGCGTTCTATTTAGAGTATGAAAGAAAGGGAAGAGCCAAAAACGGAATTTTGCTGGCGGAGTTGCCCCTTGTATTTTTTATGATTTTCTGCTATACTGTTTATACCCACTGTAGGGGGAAATGCTACCCACTTTAGGGATGTGAATAGACAAATAGGCACCTGCTCACAAGTGCCGATTTGTCATTAAGATACTTAAAGTGTAGAACAAAAAGTGTAGAATAATTCTAAAACCGAGAAAATGTATAAAGCAAAAAGCCTTGTGAATCCAGTGTTCACAAGGCTTTGTTTGGTTGCGGGGGCGGGATTTGAACCACACGACCTTCGGGTTATGAGCCCGACGAGCTACCAGGCTGCTCCACCCCGCGATATGAAATTGGTGCCGGAGGCCGGGATCGAACCGGTACGAGTGTTACCTCACGGGATTTTAAGTCCCGGGCGTCTGCCAATTCCGCCACTCCGGCACGATTACCTTTCGGCAACGATAATATAGTACCACATATCTTTCCGCTTGTCAATACCTTTTATAAAAGTTTTGCAGAACATTTTCAGACAGCAGAAAATTATTTTTTACACGTTTTTTCGAGAAAACAAAGCTTTTATGTTGACTTTTTTACAAATCAGTCGTATAATTTTCTTGCAATGTATAGATTTTTCAGTTGCATTTATTTGGATAAATCTCAAAACGGGCAGAGAAATATTATACACTTCTCGCATGGGAGGATGCATCATGTCGGACGGAGGAATTTACAATTACGGCACCGAAAAATACGCTTACGGCAATGCGCATGCGGAATATGAGGGCACATTCTGCATTGAAAAGATGGGAATCACCTATCCGGATAAGCGATATATGGTCGATCGTGAGAATTACGAGCGCAATTTTTACAAACGAATCTATGTGCTGGAGTATGTAATTTCGGGCGAAGGCTTTATCGAATGCGATCACGAGGTCTATAAGGTCAGAGCAGGGGATTTCTATATGCTTTCCACTCGCCATATGCATCGCTATTATTGCAATCCGGAGAACCCGTATTCCAAGATCTGGATCAATGTCGGCGGCCGCATCATGAACGAGATGATGCAGTTGTACAATCTGCAGAGCGGCGTTGTGATCAAACAGATGAACTGCCGCAAGACATTTGACACTATTTTTGAGGAATGCTCGCGCATCAAAGAGGACAACAAGGCGGAGATCTACCGCAATGTGTTCAAGCTGATCGTGCGGATCCTCGATCAACTGACCAGCGACTCCGAGTGTGACATGCTTGCGCCCTCGTCCTATAAGATCCGCGATTTTATCGACGCCAATATTCAGGGCGACATTTGCCTCGATGACATTGCCAACAAGTTCTTTTTCAGCAAGTCGTATATTATCAGCTGTTTTAAGAGCGAGTTTGGCATCTCGCCCAAGCAATATATTATCCAAAAGAAGATCGACACCGCAAAAAATATGCTGCTTGAGACCGACATGAGCATCAAAGCGATCGCCGAAATGCTGCATTTTGCGGACAGCCATCATTTTTCCAATACATTTAAAAAGCAGACGGGCTCAGCACCCGTTGAGTACCGTATGAAAGCAGGGCAGATTTAGTATGAATATTGTTTTGATCGGAATGCCGGGGTGCGGCAAAAGCACGGTCGGCGTAGTTTTGGCAAAGGTGCTCGGTATGCACTTTTGCGATACCGACCTTGTCATCCAGGAGCGCGAGGGCAGGAGACTGCAGGAAATCATCGACGCCGAGGGAAACGACGCGTTTCTCGTCCATGAGCGCGATGCACTGCTTTCGCTTTCGCTGGAGAATACGATCATTGCCACGGGCGGCAGTGCGGTTTATTCGGACGAGGCAATGCAGCACTTGAAGAAGAGCAGCACGATCGTGTATCTGCAGGTCAGCGAGCCGGAGATCGAGCGCCGTCTTTCTGATTTCGGCGGTCGCGGCGTTGCGATCAAGGATGGCATGACGGTTGCCGACTTGTATAACGAGCGTATGCCGCTGTACGAGAAGTATGCGGACATCACGATCAACGAGGATGGCACGGACATCCCCGCCGTAGTCGGTAAGATCGCAGAAGCACTCGCAAGGAGATAATAAATTCCATACTACTTGACTTTGGAAAAGTGTAAGTGTATAATAAAGCAAATTGCTATAGAGGTATGACAATGCTGAACCGTATTGATTGCTTGAATAATAATGCAGTCCGTCTTTGCAATGTATTGGCAGAGGATCGGGCTTGTATTGTCATACGCTTATCACAGTAGTTTTATAGGATAAGATAGATACAGTGCAAGCTATGAGATAGATCATGGCTTGCACTGTTTTTATATTTTCATGGAGGTTAGAGATGCACACAACAGAAGATTTGATTCGCTATTATGAAAAACATCACGACGAAGATATTCGACTTGTTTCCAAACATGGAACGGTCGAGTATGTTACGACCATGCAGTATATTGATAAATATCTGCAGCCGGGGATGCGCATCATGGAAATCGGCGCGGGAACGGGGCGATATAGCCATGCTTTGGCGCAGAGAGGATATTCGGTAGATGCTGTAGAATTGGTAGAAAGCAATATTGAAATTTTCAAGCAAAATACAATGGCAGGCGAGTGCATTACGATTACACAAGGTGATGCCAGGGATTTGTCTGCCTATCCGAGTAATGCTTATGATATTACGTTGTTGCTCGGACCGATGTATCATTTGTTCACAGACGAGGATAAACTGCAGGCATTATCAGAAGCAATTCGTATTACGAAACCCGGCGGTATTGTTTTTGCGGCGTACTGCATGAGCGGTCCTCGAGTTTTGCTGCGTGGATTTATCGGCGGGGAGATACATGACCTCATTCAAAAAGCGATCATTGACCCCGAAACCTTTGATACCATCACGAACTCGTCGGATATCTTTGCGTTTCTTCGTAAAGAAGCGATTGATGCATTAAGATCACACTTTGATGTCACACAGCTCCATTTTGTTGCGACCGATGGATATACAAATCATATGAAAGACACAGTTGATAAAATGGACGATGCTACATATGCAGTATATTTGAAATATCATCTTGCTACCTGTGAACGGCAGGATATGATCGGGTATTCGCATCATACACTTGATATTTTCCGCAAAGCATAACACGTTTTTCGGAGAATTGTAAGTCTTTGCCGAAAAGTCAAAAAAGAAAAATGAATGTTTAACACATGGTAACGGCGACGAACAGTCATCGTAGGGGTGGCTAATAGCTGCCCTTACGATGCATTGCTGTTTTGCAAAGCGGGCGGATGCTATCCGCCCCTACAGTTGGTGCGTCGTCATCGCTTCATCACTAAACATTCATTTTTCTTTTCAAGTATTGTCTTTTATCGTGTTTGCCCTATGCCTTGCGGGGGCTGGGGCATCTCGCCGCGGTTGCCGAAATCGCCCTTTTGACTTGCCATATCGCGCATGGACTCGATCCAGGTGCGTATATCGTCGGGGATCTCGGTGCTGTTCAGCCACTCGTCAAGCCCCTCGGGCACGGCGGGGAAGGGATCGCCCTGCATGTCGTCCCGATTATTCATACCGTTCATATCGTTCGGGCGTTGACCGTTTTGCTCCATCGGCGGCTGCATATTGCCCATGCCGAAGCCGCCGCCCGTGGTGTAGTTCACTGCCGTGCCGTTAACGGTCAGTGTGTACGGCTTGCCGCTTTCCAGCTCGGGTGCGCTCAATACCAGAGCCGTGCCCGATTTGATCGCGGTAAATTCCAGCAGCACCTTATCGCCGTCCGTCAGCTTCACGTCGCTGTTGGCGGCGATCGCATTTTGCGCGGACAGCTGCAGGAAGCCCTGTGTCGAATTCGTCGAAACGGTACCGTTCTGATTGCCGAGTGCGATCACGGTGCCGCCGTGGATCAAAATGTCACGGTCGGCGTCGATGCCGCCGTCGGGACTGCGGTCACACGCAGAGGAGATGACCGTGCCGCCGCTTATGACGAGAAATCCGTTGGAGTCGATGCCGTCGCCCTCTTCACCGAGCCCCGCGTTGATGGTGAGCGAACCGCCGTGGATCGTGGTGACGGAGATGTTATCCGCATTCGTGTTGATGCCGTCGTTTTGCGCGGTGATGGTGATGTTGCCGCTGTTTACGGTCAGATGCATCTCGCTGCACAGTCCTTCGTTGGTCGCGTTGATGTGCAGCACGCCCGTGCCTTTTTCACCGCCCGCGATGTTCATGCTCATTTTCGAGTAGAACGCGCCGTCGTATTTGTGGAGCTTTTCGGTCGTGCCTTCTTCGTAAATGCGGGCAACATACGCACCGTTTACGGTGTTGATACTGTCGTCTGCCAAGATCACGTTCGCGCCTGCCGACGTGGTGTCTACGATGGCGGTTGCGGTTGCTTCATCCTTGTCGCCGCATTCATATACGCGGTAAAAAAGTACCGCGGGAGCGACCGTGCAGCTGATGTCGGCGTTGTCCAAGATCAGCGTCACTACCGCGCTCGGGTCGGTTTCGGCATTCTCGCCGAGGTCGATGAAAAGTTGTCCCGCCGAGAGCTTACCGCTGACGCGGTAGGTGCCCGGCTCTGTGATGTGCACGACGACATGTTCGCCGGCTTCCTCGCTTGTATGGGCATCCGCTTCGGTGCCCTCGCCGTAGCTTGCGTCCTTGCCGCTCTCATAATAGATAATATCTTTCGCGCCGTAAACGGCATTGTCGCTGTTGCCGGACAAAATAACGCCGTTCACGGTGATGGCACTGTCCGAGAGGGCGATGTGCGTTTCATCCTCGGTCTGGATCACGGTATTTTCAGTTGCAGGTGTCGATGTCGAAGTTGTGATGTCGGTAGTTTGCGGCTGCACCTGTTCCGTGCAGGCGGGCATAACGGTCAGCGCCGTTGCCAGTATAAAACCAAGTCCTTTTTTAAACATGGATCCTTCCTCCTTCATTTTCTGCGTATAGTATACACTGCGCATTTGTCTGCCGAATGGCGGCAAAATGAAAATGGTGTGAAAAAACACAGTGGTGCAGATTTCTGCACCACAGAGCTTTATTTGGGATAAACGCGTCTTTCTTCGGTAAAATTATCGAGCACTTCGGTTTTGTATTTGCGGATGTAGTATTTCGCCATGTCGAGGTTGAGGTCGAGATAGTTGCCGCAGTCGCGTGCGCTTGCGCCGGGGATGGTGCCCTCGTAGCCGAGGATGAACTCGCACATCTCCACCATCAGCGCATAGATGTCGAGTGGTTCAAGCTCGCCGACCAGAATGATGTAAAAACCCGTGCGGCAGCCCATGGGACCGAAATAGACGGTTTTGTCTTTCCACTCCGCATGGTTGCGCAAAAAGGTCGCGCCGAGATGCTCAATGGCATGCAGGGCGGGCGTATCCATGACGGGTTCGGTGTTCGGGCGGGTCACGCGCATGTCAAAGGTGGTGACCACCTCGCCGCCGACCTTGTCGCGGCGGGAGACATAGAGACCTGTCAGCAGGTCGATGTGATTGACGGTAAAGCTTGCGATCTTTTCCATAAGAATTTCTTCCTTATTTCTTAAAACTTTTGATTCGGTCAATGATAAACGAGGACAGCGTGACCGTGAGCAGAGAATAGAGGATCTTTTCGAGGGGAATATAGGTCAGCGACAGCATCAGCACGACAAAGTCGGTGATGAAGTAGGCGAGCGCCAGTCGGCAGCCGGTCAGCTTATTCAGGATCAGCGCGATCGCATCGTCGCCGCCCGAGGCACCGCCCTCGCGCACGACCAGTCCCACGCCGCAGCCGACGAACAATGCGCCGACGAGTGCGGCGACGAGTGGCATACCGGACAGATCGGGCAGCAGATAGCCGATCTGCTCAAAAATGTTGTAAAACAGGGTGAAGCCGAGGCTTGCAACGATGGCGTTTTTCAGAAAATCTTTGCCGAGCAGTTTGAAGCCCGCGAGATAGCAGAGGATGTCGATGCAGATCTCGGAAATGCCGGGCGAGATACCGAACCAGTTGTAGAGCAGCAGTGTCATGCCGAGAACGCCGCCCTCTGTGATCTTGCTTTGCGCGTGCACGTTGAACAGCCCGAATGCGAGGATCGCCGCGCCGCAGAGCAGTAAAGTGTAATGTTTGCGCGTTTGTTTTTTCAAAAGTGTCATTTTTTTCTCCAAATATCTTTACTATAATACCCCATTTTCAAGATAAAGTCAATAGCATGCAAAAAAGCAGCCGACAGGTCGAGATCTGTCGGCTGCAACGGATTTAATTTTCTTCCCGCTCGGCGTCTGCTTTGGTGCGCTGCAGGGTGCCGATGGGATGGTTCGGCGGTGCGTAGACCGAGACGAGCTTCAGCGGCATGCGGGCGGTGTTGATCACATTGTGCCACGTTCCCGCGGGAACGAAGATCGCGTCACCGCCGCGCACGCGGCAGCGCTTTTGCGGTTGGCAGTGGCTTGTGCCGAATACGACAACACCCTGTCCCTGCACGATGAACAGCATTTGATCCACGTTTTCGTGCACTTCGGCACCTATGTCACATCTCGGCGGAATGCACATCAGCGTTGCTTGTAAATGGCATCCCGTAAAGATCTCTTTGCGAAAATTCGTATTGCAAAGTGCTTCGCTTGTAAGATGTATCACGTCGGGCAGCGGCACAAAGTCGCTCGGACGACGATTGTTGCAGGATTGCATGATATTTTTCTCCTTTTCGGATATTCTAATAGCAGTATATGCGAAAACGTATTTTCGGTATCGGAAAAGGGGAATGGATATGGTTTGCTTTACAAAAAAGGTGGAAAAGCGGTTGCTTTTGTGCGCGGTCACGCTGCTGCTCTGCGGTGCGATCGGCTTGTGGATCTACGGGAGTCTGCGGGCAACGCCCGCATCGGCACAGCCCGAGGCAGACGCTTCGGAAAAGCTGCCCGCCGTGCCGATTTTGATGTACCACAGCGTGTGCAACAACCAGCGCGTGCATTCGGAATATCGTATCACGCCCGATACGCTCGAAAGCGACCTCGCGTATCTCAAAGAGCATGGCTACACATCCATTTTTGTCGGCGATCTCGTCGGCTATGTGTATGAGGGGTATGCGCTGCCCGACAAGCCCGTGATCATCACCTTGGACGACGGGTATCTCAACAATTACACCGAGGTGCTCCCACTGCTCGAAAAATACGATATGAAAGCAACGATCTCGGTCGTCGGTGAATTCTGCCAGACCTTCAGCGATACGCCCGATCGCAACCCGCTCTATGCGTATCTTACATGGTCGGACATCCGCGAACTGGATGACAGCGGACGCATCGAGATCGGCAACCACACCTATGCCATGCATGAGCTCGGCACGCGGCGCGGGTGCATGAAGATCGAAAGTGAGACAGAGGAGAAGTACGACAAGGCGCTGACCGAAGACCTGAGCAAATTGCAGGATGCCTTGACGCAGTATTCGGGGCTGACGCCGATCGTGTTCACCTATCCGTACGGCTTCGTCAGCGAGGAGTCCATCCCCGTGATCAAACAACTCGGTTTCCTCGCCGCGCTCACCTGCTATGAGCGTATCAACTATATCACGGGCGACCCCGAGCAGCTCTACCGTCTCGGCCGCTTCAACCGCCCCGCAGGCATCACCACAGAAGCGTTTATGCAAAAGATCGGGGTGTAAAGGGGAGAGCGTCGCACAGACCGTAGGGGAGGCGTTTCGCCTCCCGTTCGTATGACTACGATGTACATTGCTGCGCCACCGCTGTCATTCCGAGCGGTAGGGGAGGGGCTTGCTCCTCCCGAGGAATCTTGGGCGGAGATGATGTATAAAACGGCGTATTCGTAGGACGCATTGCGGGATCTCGCGGGGAGATGTTTGTTACATTTTCTTTTTCATTCTATTTTCTTGCGTTTCTTTTCGAAATGTAGTACACTAAAACAAAAAACGCAAGGGAGAATGCCGATGCCGACGCAACGCGAGACCAATCCGTTTTTCTATACCGATTCCAACAAGCGGTATTACACCTATGACTATTATCTGCGCCGCACGTTCGGCGGCAAATGCGCCAAGATCCCCCTGGACATCGGCTGTAGTTGCCCGAACATTGACGGCAGCCGCGGGCGCGGCGGCTGCATCTACTGCTCCTCGCGCGGCAGCGGCGACTTTGCCGACGCGCCGACGCTTTCCATTGCCGAGCAATACGCGGCGGGCAGGGAAAGACTTGCGAAAAAGTGGGAAGTTACCCGCACGATCCCGTATTTTCAGGCGCATACCAATACCTATGCACCCGCAGACATCCTGCGCGAGAAATTCTACGCCGCACTTGCGCAAGAGGGCGTGGTCGGCATGAACATTGCCACGCGCGCCGACTGCCTTGCGCCCGAGGTGCTTGACCTGCTCGCCGAGCTTGCCGAAAAAACGGTGCTCACGGTGGAACTCGGACTGCAAAGCTCGAGCGATGCGACTGCTGAGCGTATCAATCGCTGCCATACCTATGCCGAATTTGTGGAGGGCTACAACGCTTTGCGCGCCGCGTCGCAAAAAATACAGATCTGCGTACATCTTATTAACGGTCTGCCGGGTGAGAGCTTTGCCGATATGGAGCGCTCGGCGCACGATGTTGCGGCACTGCACCCCGATCAGGTCAAACTGCACCTTTTGCATGTTCTGCGCGGCACGCGGCTCGCGGCGATCTACGAGCGCGGGGACTACATACCGCTCACGCTCAAGGAATACGCACGCATCGTGGCGCGCCAGCTTACGCTCCTGCCGCCCGACATTGTTATCGGGCGTATCACGGGTGACGGCGCGGCTGCAGATCTGCTCGCACCCTTGTGGAGTCTGCGCAAGACCAATGTTATCAACACCATTGATAAACTGCTCTATGCCGAAAACCTATGGCAGGGCAAGTGCTATTCTGTCGAAAATTGTTGAAAATATACAAAAACAAGCCTTTGATTTTTACATTTCATCGGCAAAAAGTTCAAAACTTCTCTTGAAAGCCGTCGGAAAATCATGTATAATATTTTTATACTACTTCCGAAAAGGAGCACAAGACAATGGCGGAATATATCACCAAGAATATCAGAAATATCGTTCTTTTAGGTCACGGTTCGACCGGTAAAACCTCGCTTATCGAGGCAATGCTGTACCGCAAGAATCTTACCGACCGCCTCGGCAAGACCACCGAGGGCAATACCGTTTGTGATTACGATCCCGAGGAGATCAAGCGCGGATTCACTCTTTCCGCGGCTATGGTCAACTTTGTACATAATGATATTAAGATCAATGTTATCGACGCACCCGGTTATCTCGGTTTCCGTGGTGAGGCAAAGCAGGCGGCACGCGTTGCCGATGCGGCGATCATCGTTGTAGACGGACGCACGGGCGTGCAGGTCGGTACCGACCTCGGCTGGGACTATGCGACCGAGGCGGGCATCCCCAAGGCATTCTTTATCAACCGTTTTGATGACGGCGAAGCACGCTTTGCCAAGGCGTTCAACGCACTGCGCGAGCGTTACGGCGTTGCCGTCTGCCCGATCCTCATCCCGATGATCGGCGGCGATCAGGTCTCATGCTTCCTCAACCTCATCGATATGAAGGTGTATACCTATGACGAGGCGGGCAACCTTTCCCACGGTTCCAAGATCCCCGATGAATTCATCGGCACCGCGCATGAGTACCGCGATATGCTGCTCGAGTCCATCGCAGGCACGAGCGACGCGCTGATGGATAAATATTTTGAAGATCCCGAGAGCATCACCCGCGTGGAAGCTGTCGAGGCGATCCACGAGGGCATCATCCACGGCGGTATCGTTCCCGTTATCTGCGGTTCTGCTGCCAAGGTATGGGGCATCGCACCGCTGCTCGACGTTATCGTGGATTCCTTCCCGAGACCGACAGCGCGCGGCGTAGAGCACGATGTAGATGGCAATGATGTTGCCATCGAAAAGGACGGTGATCCCGCGATCTTCGTATTCAAGACGGTTGCAGACCCGTTCGTCGGCAAGATGACCTACTTCAAGGTTATGAACGGCACGATCAAGCGCGATATGGTGCTGAAGAATGCGAACGGCACCGACGAAAAGCTCGCAAAGATCTACACGCTCTGCGGTAAGAAGCAGACCGAGGTCGATTCGCTCTGCTGCGGCGATATCGGCGTTACCGCAAAGCTGAATAATACCAATACCAACGACACGCTCAGCGCATCGGGCAAGGTGCAGTATGCGCATGTTATCTCCCCCACGCCGTACATGGCAAAGGGTATCGTCCCCGTATCCAAGGGCGACGAGGACAAGATCTCGCAGGGTATCGCAAGACTGCTCGAAGAGGATCTTACGCTCCGTTATGAGAACAACGCCGAGACCAAGCAGAGACTGGTGTACGGTCTGGGCGACATCCATCTCGATGTTACCGTTGCCAAACTGAAAACGCGTTACGGCGTTTCGGTCGCACTCGAAAAACAGAAGATCGCTTACCGCGAGGCGATCCGCAAGAAGGTTTCCGTAGAAGGAAAGCACAAGAAGCAGTCGGGCGGTCACGGTCAGTACGGTCACGTTAAGATTGAGTTCGCACCCAATGAAGAGGGCGGATTGCTCTTCACCGAGAGCACCGTCGGCGGCAGCGTGCCGAAGAACTTCCATCCCGCCGTACAGAAGGGTCTGGAAGAGGCTATGAAGAAGGGCGTTCTCGCAGGATTTCCGATGACAGGTCTCAAGGCAAACCTGTTCGACGGTTCGTACCACGATGTAGACTCGTCCGAAATGGCGTTCAAGATGGCAGCGTCCATCGCGTATAAAGAGGGCATGAAGCAGGCAAATCCCGTGCTCATGGAGCCGATCATGGCAATGCAGGTATATGTACCCGATTCCATGGTGGGCGACATCCTCGGCGACTTCAATAAGCGCCGCGGCAGAGTGCTCAGCATCACGCCCGATGAGACCAAGCACGGCTCTACCATCATCGAAGCAGAGGTTCCGCAGGCAGAAGTGCTCGAGTACACCATCGCGCTCCGCTCCATGACGCAGGGACGCGGTCGCTACGATATGCAGTTCGTTCGCTATGAGGAAGTTCCGCAGAATGTTGCCGATGGCATCATCGCTGAGAACAAAGCAAACCTCGAAGACTAAACGATAAAACAAGATCCCGCTACATCGTAGCGGGATCTTGCTGTTCAAACAAATTTTCCTTGCAATGACTGCTGTGGATATGCTATACTGTAAATGTAAAAATATTCATACCAAATCTATACAAAAGGAAGGGTATTCACATGGGATTTTTGACAGGAAAAACAGCGATCATCACCGGCGCAGGCTATGCGGTTCTTTCTGACGGCAGATGTGGTTCTATCGGTTACGGTATTGCGACCGCGTATGCAAAAGAGGGCGCAAATCTGGTGATCACCGGACGTAATGTAAGCAAACTGGAAAAGGCAAAGGAAGAGCTGGAGCGCCTGTACGGCATCAAAGTGCTGGCTCTCGCGGCGGACATTTCCGCAGGTTCGGATAATGAGGCAATTGCAAAGGATGTTGCGGCAAAGGCGATGGAGGCTTTCGGCAGAATCGATGTCCTCATCAACAATGCACAGGCATCCGCGTCCGGCGTAACCATTCAGGATCATACCACCGAGCAGTTTGACCTTGCTATGTACTCCGGTCTGTATGCTACTTTCTATTATATGAAGGCGTGCTACCCCTATCTGAAGGAAACGCAGGGCAGCATTATCAACTTTGCTTCTGGTGCGGGTCTGTTCGGCAACTACGGTCAGTGCTCCTATGCTGCGGCAAAAGAGGGCATCCGCGGTCTTTCGAGAGTGGCGGCTACCGAGTGGGCAAAGGACGGCATCAATACGAACGTTGTATGCCCACTGGCATGGACTGCACAGCTTGAAAACTTTGAGAAGGCATATCCCGATGCGTTCAAGGCAAATGTAAAGATGCCGCCCGCAGGTCACTTCGGTGATTCGGAGCTGGAGATCGGCCGCGTTTGCGTACAGCTCGCATCCCCCGACTTCAAATTCATGAACGGCGAAACCGTAACGCTGGAAGGCGGCATGGGTCTCCGTCCGTAAAAGACAAAATAAAAAGTCGCCGAAAGGCGACTTTTTGCTTTTTACTCGGACAGCAGGCGGATATAGTGGTTGGCTTCGCGAAGGACATGGTCGGCGAGCAGGGGCAGGATCACGGAGCGGATCTTGCACTGCTCGATGCCCTCGGTGCCCGCCCGCTTGAAATCGCGGAACTTCACGGTCTCGTCCAGCGAGGCGGTCTGCATCGTTTGCTCCTGCGCGCGGTTGCAGGCTTCGAGCAGTTTGCCGTACTGCGCGGCAAAGTCGTCTGCCGACTGGATCAGTTCGCCCTCGGTCGGGTCGAGCAGACCGCGGATGAACAGCGCGTGCTCCATCATGATGCGGTTCCAGAAGCAGTCGACCTCCTGCATGGACTGATCGGTCAGGTGTCCGTCTTTTTCCAGTGCCTCTACGTATTGGCGATACAGCTTCGCTTCGCGCAGAATGTGGTCGATGAGCAGGGGATAGTTCATCGTGAACATTTCGCAATGCAGAACCCTTTCCAAAATTCGCTCTTTAAAGCGGATCAGTCCGTCCAGCAGTTCCAGCGCCCTGCGGTTGAGCTGCCGCACTTGACCGCGCAGATCGGCATTGCCGCTTTGCGGGCGGCAGCCCTCGCACAGGCGCAGCTCCCGCTCGGTGATCTCTTGGTTGATGGCGATGCCGGTAAAAGCTTCGGTCTGCTGTTCCGCGGCGGCGGTGAATTCGGTCACGATCTCGCCCGAGCATGCCACCGCTTTGCGGACAACGCCGCAGCTCATCGCCACGGCACGGCTGAGGAGCCGTTCGAACTCCTGCTTGAAGAATTCCGCTCTGTTTGAAAACGTAGGATCGGCGGGCGTGAATCCCGCGCGCAAAAACAGCGAATGCTCCTTCATGATCCGCCCGAAAAACAGGTGCAGTTCCAAAGAGGTTTCTATATAATTGTCGGTTTGCATACTTTCCTCCGTAAGATAAAAAATAACATCATTATCAGTATATGCAAACACGGGAAAAAGGAAAGGACGTTAATAAGCCTTCTCCCTTGGGAGAAGGTGTCGAACGCGACTCCGACAAAGCGTAAATAGAACTATAGGTTCTGTCGCGTCTTGCTTCGCCTGCGGCGATGCACTTTGCTATGGAGCGGTTGACGGATGAGGGGTAGGATGCGCCGAAGGCACATCCGTATGTATTCGCAAGGCAACAAAAAGAACTAAGCTGTTTTGTGCTTAGTTCTTTTTCGCTTTATTCTGCGGCTTTGAAATTTTTTTATTCCATTATATCTTCATAACTGGCTCCGAGAATTTCTTTGATTAAACGGATCTCATCCGCATAGATGTGCCGTTGACCGACTTCGATCTTTGCCAGTGCGCTGCGCGTGATGTCGCAGCCGTGTAGTTGTAGTTTGGCTGACAGGGTATCCTGTGTCATGTTTGCTTTTTCTCGCAGATTGCGTATGCGCGCTCCGAGAAGCTTTTCATATTCGCGGTTCATATCCACACCTCTTTTGTTCCGAAATAAGCGCAAAATATCTTGACTAAATTATATCGGTGTGTTAGAATCTTAATGCACCTGTATAGGTGCAAAACGAGAAACAAAAGAATTTTACATATTTTTTTGAAAAAAGCGCCAACCTTAATTTCATTTGCGAAACTATATAGGCGAACGCTTAGATGCAAGTATAGGGCAAGGACGAATTATGCCCATCATTCACCGCGGGGCGATTCCCCTTCCCCCAAGGGGGAAGGCTAAGTTAGCGGTTTTGTTTCATGGCTTCCCCCTCGGGGGAAGCTGTCGCGTTAGTGACTGATGAGGGGATCGTATGGAATGGCGAAATTCCCCCTAAGCAACCTTTTTATACAACTGTTACAACACACGGTTGAAAGGGTGCAACAAACGGTTGCTTGACATATTTTGCATCGAACTGTATACTAAATGTAAAGACTACCAACCAACGAACCAACATCTATGACAATGAAGAAACAGAACAAAGAAAAGAAAAAACAAAAACCAAAGGTGGTACTGAAAAATCTGCTGTTTGCGCTGCAGATCATCCACCGTGCCGCGCCGGGATTCTTGCTGGTGAGCGGCGTTTGCAACCTGCTCAACGGCTTCCGCTCGGCGCTGACCAATGTGCTGATCCTGCGCTACGTGGTCAATGCTGTGCAGACGGGCGAGGATTTTGCCACCATCGCAGGCGTTGTGCTGCTCTGCTTTGCAGTGCATCTCGGACTCAATCTGCTGCTCAACTATTTTTCACCGTGGAATCACCCCACCGTCTATACCCGCGAGAACCGACAAAAGATACGCGTGTACCTCGACAAGATGCTGCAGGAGAAGGCGAGAGCACTCGACCTCGCGGCATATGAGGATCCCGCCGAGTTTGACAACTATTTCAAAGCGCGCGAGGACTCGCTTGATCACATCATGTCGGTCTACTGGAGCTTTGTACAGCTCAGCTTCCGCGCAAGCGACCTGACGACCTCTGCGGCGGTCATTTTCTCGATCGACCCGTGGCTGTCACTGTTTGTGCTTCTGCCCGTCATCAGCTCGGTGTTGTTCAAAAAGTCGAACGATCTGAACTATGAGGGCGACCTCGAAAAGAAAAAGTGCCGCCGCGCGCGGGATTACGCACTGCGCACCTTTTATCTGACCGACTTCGTCAAGGAAATGCGCATGGGAAATTTTCCCGAGCTGATGAAATGGCGCTTTGAAGAAGAGGTCGAAGCGCAGAAGCGGATCATCCGCAGATATGCGCCGAAAGTAGCGACGCTTGAATTCTTCGGCTGCTTTTTGCAGGAGATCGTGCTGAACTTCGGTGCGATCGCCTACACGGTTTGGCAGGCGCTCGGCACCGGGCGCATCCTCTACGGCGACTGCCTTGTGGTCATCAACTCGATCGCGGGCGTGAGCTGGAGCATCATTTCGCTGACCGAAACGATGACGTCCTTGTTGAAAGAATCGCTCTATATCAGCAATATCCGCGACTTCTTGGCGGCGAAGATCGAGATTCAAAACGCACCCGATGCAAAAGCGGTGCGGCGCGGTGATCTCGAGTTCCGCCATGTTTCCTTTACATATCGCGGGGCGGAGAAACCGACCATTCAAAACCTGTCCTTCATCGTGCACGACGGCGAAAAGATCGCGCTTGTCGGACAGAACGGCGCGGGCAAGACCACGATCGCAAAGCTGATGCTGCGGCTGTATGACGTGACCGATGGCGAGATCCTGTACGGCGGCGTGAACATCAAGGAGCTGTCGCTCGAAGAATACCGAAACGCCTTCGCGGTCGTCTTTCAGGATTTCAAGAACTTTTCGACCAGTGTTGCCGAGAATGTGCTCCTGCGTCCCTTACGCGACGGCGAGGAGTCAGCAGTGCGCGCCGCCCTCGACAAGGCGGGATTTACCGATAAATTGAACGCATTGCCAAACGGGCTCGACACCCGCCTGACACGCGAGTTTGACGACAAGGGCGAGAATCTTTCGGGCGGCGAAAGCCAAAAACTCTCGATTGCCCGCATCTATGCGAAAGAGGCGAGCATTGCGATCCTCGACGAGCCGACGAGTGCGCTCGACCCGATCGCCGAGTACCACATGTACGAAAACATGATGGATGCCTGCCGTGACCGCAGCGTGGTGTTCATTTCGCACCGCCTTTCCTCGGCGGTGCTCGCCGATCGCGTGATCTTGCTCGAAAACGGCAGCGTTGCCGAGAGCGGCACGCATCACGAGCTGATTGAGCGCGGCGGCAAGTATGCGGCGATGTTTGCGATGCAAGCAGAAAAATACAGAGAAGGTGAGGTGCGTGCGGATGGCTGAAACTGAAAAAAAGAAGCGGCAAAAACCGGGGCGCGTACTTGCCAACACGCTGTACCTGCTCGGCATGGCATGGAAGATCTCACCGCGATTCTTTTTCGGGTATATTTTCGATGCACTGGTGCTGTCGGCATGGTCGATCCTCGATGCGTGGTATTTCAAGCGCGTCTTTGACCTGCTGGATATGGGCGCACCCGTATCCGAGATCTTGTGGATGCTGCTTGCGGTCGCCCTGACGACCACGCTGCTGCTCCTTTCCAACACCGTATACTGGTGGACGGAGAACGAAAAGCAAAAGCTTGTCATCAAATGCGGCTTGCAGCTGAAACTCTTTGACCACGCGCTCAGCCTCGATATTGGCAAATACGAGATCCCCGAGTTTTATAACGACTTTATTTGGGCGGTGCGGACCGCCGATGTCAAGGTCTGTGAGATTTTGAAAGTGGTGCGCAATCTGATCCGCCGCGTGTCGAGCGGCGCGGCTGTATTTGGCATTTTGGTGAGCCTTGACCTCTTTACCGCGGCGTTTATATTGGTGCTGACGGCGAGCGGCGCGGTCTGCAGCACATATATCAACAAAAAGTGCTATGCGTACGATATGGAAAGCCGCCGTTCGGAGCGCGTGGCAAGCTATGTCAGCCGCGTGCATTATCTTGCCGACTACGCAAAGGAGCTGCGCATCAGCGAGGCGGGCAAGGTTTTGGAAAAGCTCTATGACGAGAGCACTGAGGAGCGGCGCGGACTCATC
Source organism: Clostridia bacterium (assembly GCA_017398595.1). Classification (GTDB taxonomy): domain Bacteria; phylum Bacillota; class Clostridia; order Oscillospirales; family CAG-272; genus UMGS902. The sequence goes on along the minus strand of JAFQFR010000014.1, from coordinate 61,495 downwards.
CGCAAGTATTTCGGCAAGGTGCAGACCTGCGGCGCATTCTGGAATGTGATCGGCGCGGTCAAGGATAATGGGCTGATCCTCATTCTGCTCTATAAAATGATGGTCGAAAAGACGGTACTGCTCGGCGGCTTTGCGCTCGGCGTGACCTCGTCCTGGCGCGTCAGCTCCGCACTGCAGGAGATCATCACCGCCGCGACCGAACTTGCCAAGCACAGCCTGTATATCGAAAAGCTGCGGACGTTTTTCGATACGAAAACGAGTATCGAGGGCGGCACCAAAATGCCCGAACGGTTTGAGAGCCTCGAATGCAAAAACATTTCCTTCGCCTATGAAAACGGCGTCGAGGTACTGCACGATGTATCTTTGAAGATCACCGCGGGCGAGAAGATCGCCATCGTCGGTTACAACGGCGCGGGCAAGACTACGCTGATCAAGCTGCTGATGCGTTTTTACGATGTGACGGGCGGCGAAATTCTGCTCAATGGCATCAATATCAAGGAGTACGACTTGGACGCATACCGCAAGGTCATCGGCGCGGTGTTTCAGGATTACAAGATCTTTGCCGCTACGGTCGCCGAGAATGTTGCCTGCGGATTATGCAGTGACGATGCGCGCGAGGGCGTGACCGCCGCGCTTGATGCGGCGAGCTTCACCGACAAGTTGCAAAAGCTGCCCGACGGGCTGGACACCCATCTCACACGCGAGTTCAGCGACAAGGGCACCAATCTCTCGGGCGGTGAAAGTCAGAAGATCGCGATCGCCCGCGCGCTCTACAAACGCGCACCCGTCACGGTCATGGATGAGCCGTCGAGCGCGCTTGATCCCGTTGCGGAATATGAACTGAACCGGCACATCGAAAATGCGCTGACCGATCAGACGGTCATCTTCATCTCGCACCGTCTGTCTACCACGCGCGGCGCCGCGCGCATCTATATGTTTGAGCACGGCAGGATCATCGAGGATGGCAGCCATGATGCGCTGATCGCGCAGAACGGCAAGTACGCCGCGATGTTCAACCTGCAGGCGTCCAAGTATCGCACATAGGAGGAATACTGCCATGAAAATTGCAATTGTCGGCTACAGCGGTTCGGGCAAGTCTACGCTGGCGCGTCGGCTCGGCGAGTACCATCATGCCGAGGTGCTGCACCTCGATGCGGTGCACCATCTGCCCGGCTGGAAAGAGCGTGACAGGGAAAGCGAGACACGGATCGTTGAGACGTTTTTAAACGAGCATGCTGCCTGGGTCATAGACGGCAACTACTCCAAACTCTGTTATGCGCGGCGCATGGAAGAAGCAGACTGCATTGTGATGCTGCTGTTCAACCGATTCAGCTGTCTGTGCCGCGCGTATCAGCGCTATCGCAGGTACAAGGGGAAGACCCGCCCCGACATGGCGGAGGGCTGCGGCGAAAAGATGGATCGCGCGTTTGTATGGTGGATCCTGCACGACGGACGAAACAAAGCCGCGCGTGAACGGTACAAGCGTGTACAGACGCAGTATGCAGGGAAAGTCATCGTGCTGAAAAATCAAAAACAGCTCGATGCGTTTACGGCGAAATTGTGATAAACTGTATATGGAACCGCACGGCAAAAGGAGCAATGCCTTTAGCCGTGCGGTTTGGTATCATGGTACACCTTTTGCTTGACAGTGTGTCAGTGAAATGGTAAAATACATGTAAATACGGATGGGAGGTCACTATGAGAAGGATATTGACGACACTGTTGGTTTTTGCAGCATTGGCATCTTTTTGCATGTTCGGTATCTCCGCTGCGGAAAGCGGAACTTGCGGCAAGAACCTCACCTGGACGCTGGCGGGCAGAACATTGACGATTAGCGGTACCGGTGAGATGGATGATTATGAAAAGCAAGTTGTTTATACGCTTCGTGACGGCGTGTTGGTTCCGATATCTGAAAAAGAACGCGCTCCGTGGTATGGAAGCAGAGCATCCATTGATGCTGTCATTATTGAAGATGGTGTAACGTCTATCGGAACTGCGGCATTCTATAATTGCTCCAAAGTGAAAAGTGTTCAATTGCCGGAAAGTTTGACCGATATTGACAGTTATGCATTTGAGGGGTGCAGCGGACTGAAAGAAGTCGTTCTTCCCGAAGCACTGGCTTGCATTGGTACAAGTGCATTCGCCGATAGCGGGTTAAAAAGCATAACGATTCCGAAAAATCTTACAAATATTCGCACGGGTGCTTTTCGCGATACCAAACTTTCTTCGATTACTGTGGATCCCGAGAATACAGTATATTGTGGTGCAGACGGATTGCTTTTGAGCGCAGACAAAACAGTGCTGTTTTGTTATCCTGCAGGACGGGAGGATGCAAACTATACACTTCCTGATTATGTTACACATATCAGCTCGTATGCTTTTTCCAACAGCAAGTCTTTGCGAACGATTATACTGCAGAAGCCGTTGAGAAGTATTGAAGTTGGTGCATTTGAAAACTGTCAAAATCTTGAGGGGATTTATATACCCGCGAGTGTGGAATTTTTCGGCAGCGGTTCTTTATCGACAGAAAATCTGCTTTCATTCAATACCGAATTGATTATTTATGGAGAATCGGGCAGCAAAGCACAGACTTATGCGAAGATAAACAAGATTACTTTTTCGACAGAAGTGATGCCACTGAATACAGTTACTTGGGAAGTGGATGATTCCGGTGCACTTGTTTTCAGCGGAAACGGCTATATTGCTTCTAATACTCCCAGTGTTGAACCGTGGATCGTCAAACGGAATGAGATCAATAAGATCGTTGTGTGTGAAGGTATCGTCGGCATTGCGGATTATGCTTTTTCCTCTTTATGGAATGTGAAAAGTATTGTTCTTCCTTCAACGCTGAAGACGATGGGGACACAGTCGTTGGACGCACTGGAAAGCATTACTTTCAGTGGGGAAAGTGCGTATTTTTCCTTGCACGACGGCGTTTTGTTTGACAAAGAAATGAAAACACTGCTTCTTTATCCGGCGGAAAAGACGGACCGTATATACAAAGTTCCGGATGGCGTAGAAGTGATCGCAAGGGGTGCATTCTATAAGGCAAAGATGGAAATTCTTTTTATCCCCGGCAGTTTGCAGCAGATGAATCCCTCTTTGACCGGTTGTAACAATTTAACGACTGTTGTTTTGGGCGATGGAATGAGAATTTTACTGAATTTGTCCCGCTTCATCGGAGCCAAGAATTTAACGGCGATCTACATCCCTGCGAGCATCACCGAGATGGCGGTGGTTTTAGGCGCAAATTATGACAATTTGACGATTTACGGTCAAGAAGTCAGCTATGCAAAAACATATGCAGCAGAACACGGTATTGATTTTTCTACCGAGGAAATACCGTTGCCTGCTGAGGATGAAATTCCGACAGACTATTGTTTGCGTGATGTACTTCTTATGCTGCAAAACAAAGTTGAGGAAAGTACAGTGCTAAAACTTCTGCAAGCGCTTGCACAATAAAAATGAAAACCGCACTGCATGGCAGTGCGGTTTTTTTGCATGCTTTACTCTCCGTATACTTTGCCGTAGTAGTCGGTGTAGAGTATCTCGGTGGAGAGGGTGAATTTGTTTTTGACCAGTGCGATATATTTTTCGAGGTAGCCTTCGGGCAGTTCGGTGACACCTTCGCGGAGGGTCACTTCGCCGTTTGTGCAGTTGTAGAATACCTTGTCGGTGACAAAACTGCGGTCGGCAAGGACGGCAATGTGCTCGCCCGTGGAGAACACGTCGGTGCCCATCAGCAGACGGGAGTCATATTCGAGCCCGAGGAGATTGGAGAGCGTGGGGAGTACATCCAGCGAACAGCAGGGCGCATCCACGGTGATCGGTTCTTCCATCGAGGCGCTCCACAGCAGCAGACCCGAGCGGTATTTGTCAAACTGCGCGTCCATATCCCTGCCTGCAAGCTCGGCGAGAAAGTCGAGGCCCAGCGGATAGGGATAGTGGTCGTTGGTCAGCATGATCAGCGTGTTGTCGAGTGCGCCGGCCGCTTCGAGCTGTTCGAGCATATATTCGACCGCGTATTCCAGCTCCATGTTGCAGGCGATATACGCCTTTGTCTTGTTCGTATAGGGGAGTCCGTCGGTCAGCGATTTGTTTTTATCCGCCATGTCGTTGTAGCCGAACGTATAGGGCATGTGACCGCTGAACGTCAGAAAATACGCATGGAAAGGCTGTACCTCGCCGTTTTCGTCCTGCGTGAGCAGCAGGGGCAGTGTCTGCTCCATCATCGAGAGGTCGGAGGTGGGATATGTCTCCACGGCTTTTAGTCCCTGGTTGAACGCAACAAAGGTGTATCCCATGTTCGGGTGCGTCTTGTTTCTGCCGTAATAGCTTGCGGTGTGGTTATGCACGGCGTAGGCGCCTGCGCCAAGGCTCGAATACTGGTTACCGAGGCAGAAGGGTAGATAGTTGTCCTTGGAAGTGGTAAAGCTGTTGTAGCTATAGAAGGTCGTCCAACCCTTACCGAGCAGAGAAGTGTCGGGGAGCAGACCTGTCAGCAGTGCGTACTCACCGTTGGAGGTGTTGTCGCATACCGAGTTGTAGTAGTCGTTGAAGATGAAGCCTTCGGTTGCCAATTTGTACAGCGCGGGGGTGCGTTCTTCGTCGATGAAATGCTGCGAAAAGGATTCGGCACAGATCATAATGAGGTTGTACCCCTCAAACATGCCGGTATATTCGTTTTGCTTGGTGCCGCTTTGCGTGGCAAAGTATTCGTGCAGCGTTTTTACGCGTGCGTCCTCTTCTTGTTCAGCCAGTGCGGTAAAATCGACGTCGGTGATGTTGTAGTCGTATTCGACGGGAGCGGGTGTGTCGTCATTCTCATGCGAGTCGGTATTCTCGGGCATGTCGTCCTCTTCGTGCGTGTCATCCTCCTCGGGGATCTGCAGAATACCGCTTGTATTACTGCCGAACAGCAGTCCGCGGATCTCCAGCCGCAACGAAGTGAGAATACCGAAGTGACGTGTGCTCATACCGAGAACGAAGGTGTCGTGGTAGATGTCGTAGGGGGAGTAGATCTGCGTGCCGCTAAGGGGCAGGCAGAGTACCGTGCCGAAGTGCAGTACCAAAAAGAGCACGACTTCGACAAGCATAGCGCGCCAAGAGGTCTTTTGCCCCCTCGGCAGTCCCAAAGCCGTTAAAAGGATCAAGACAAGGATCGGCAGCATGAGCCAGATCAGTCCGCCGGCACTTTCGCGTACCTCGAGCATTGCCGCTTCGCCGAAATGCGTCAGCGCGTCGCCGCCCATTGCCACCTGTGCGACCGACATAAACGAGTCGCAGAAGGTGTAGTAGACCAGCTGTACAGCAAAGATCAGCAAAAGCAGGGCGGCAAAAACAAACGAAACGACCCTGCGCCCCGTATTGCCGAAGGCTGCGCACACGGCGGCGAGCAGAAGTGCCGTGCCGAGTGCAAACAGGATCATAAAAATCGGAATGCCGCTATCGGTGCCGAGCGAATGGAAGCGAACGACCAGCTCGGAAAAAACAATGTCTGCGAAGAAAAAACAAAAATAAAAAAGTACCACAGAAAAAGATGTGGATCTCCGTTTCATTTTTCTTTACCTCTGTATTCCATTTACATTTATATTACAATATTCTAACACTCGGGATATATTTTGTCAACCATATTAAAATAATGTTAATAAAGGTGATTTTTTTATATTGTTATATACCTATAAGGATGGTAAAATATATAAAAAAGGGGGCTTGGCTATGAGACCGAACATTGTGATCGTTATGACCGACCAGCAGCGCGCGGATCTGCGGCGCGGCTGCGGATATTCGCTGGATACCATGCCGTACCTCGACAGTTTTGCCGCGGCGGGCAGAGATTTTCGTTGTGCGTATACACCGAATCCTTGTTGTATTCCCGCTCGTGTCAGTATGTTTACGGGGCGCTATCCCTCCTGCCACAACGTGCGCACCAACCATAATATCCGTGATGTACTTTGCGGCGAGGATCTGATCGATGTGCTTCGCCGCGCGGGATACCAAACGGCACTCTGCGGCAAGAATCATACGCACCGAAAACCCGCGGATTTTGATTTTTGTGAACGCACAGGGCACCTCGGCGGCGAAGGAGAAGCGAATGAAACGCCGAAGCAGATCGAGTTTGCCGCTTTTCTGCAGGCGACAAAGCATATGGAGATGCATGTGCCGTCCCCCGGTGGGGTAGAGGTGCAGCACCCTTATCGAAATGTGACCTCGGCGTTCAAGTTCTTAGATACCGCGCGGCGGGCGGATACCCCGTTTTTTATGTGGCTCTCCTTTGCCGAGCCGCACAATCCTTATCAGGTGCCAAAGCCGTATTTTGATATGTTCCCGCCCGAGACACTTCCGCCGCTTGCGACCAACGCGGATGCCTGCGCGAAAAAGGGCGAGGATTTCGTCTGGGAGCGCCGTGCATGGGAAAAGGTGCTCGGCGACGATATTGAAAACCGCATACAGCGTATGCGCTCCAACTATCATGGCATGCTGCGGCTGATCGACGATCAATTCCGCCGCTTTATGGACGGATTGACCGAACGCGGCTTGCGGGAGAACACGGTGGTCGTGTTCCTCTCGGATCACGGTGATTACGTCGGCGAATACGGCCTGCTGCGTAAGGGCGTGGGATTGCCCGAGGTGCTGACGCATATCACGATGGCGTGGCAGGGACCGGGCATCGTGCAAAAGACGGATACGTCCTCGTTTGTAAACCTTGTAGATATTCTGCCCACTGTTTGTGATTTTATCGGCGAAGCGATCCCGTTTGGCTCACAGGGGCGCAGTCTTTTGCCGCTGCTGCGCGGGGAGAATGTGCCGCACGGCGAGTTCGATGTGGGATATTCGGAGTACGGCTACGGCGGACTCTATTGGAACGAGGCGGATCACCTCACCACCGAAGCGGATCGCTGCCTGACCGACGGCAGTACCTTTGCCTGCATGAGTTCCTGGACGCAAGCGGGGCAAACGCGCATGGCGCGCAAGGGCGACTGGAAAATACAGATGGATATGCTCGGAAACGGATACCTCTATAATCTGAAAGAGGACCCTTACGAGCTGAATAACCTTTTTGACGATGCGGCGCATACCGCGGTGAAAGCGGAGATGCTCGCGGTGCTGACCGCAGCGATCCTGCGTGCATCCGATCCGATTCCCGCGCCGCGCAACCGTTACCGCACGAAGCTGCATCCGAGGGGATATTGGTTCGATGACGGTTATATCGCCGAGGATCCCGGCGTGCCCGACGGTTCGATCGCCGATTTTGTAAAACGAAAATAGGAGAGTGAAATTATGCCGCCGCTCAGCATCATGATCAAGCCGGTTTCGGGCATGTGTGATCTGCGCTGCCGCTATTGCTTTTACGCGGATGTTTCGGCACACCGCGAGAAGGCGTCCTTCGGCAGGATGCGCGAGGAGACCGCACATGCACTGATCCGCCGTGCGTTTATGTATGCCGATGACAGTATTACCTTCGCCTTTCAGGGCGGGGAACCCACGCTGGCAGGGATAGACTTTTACGAAAGGTTTGTTTCGCTTGTCCGCGAGTACAACACGCGGGGCTTGCGGGTCGCATATTCCCTGCAAACCAACGGCTGCGGGCTGACCGACGCGTTCTGTGCGTTCTTTGCCAAGCACGATTTTCTCGTCGGCGTGTCGCTCGACGGCACAAGAGAGACGCACAACGCCGCTCGCGTCGATGCGATGGGAGAGGGCAGCTATGACCGCGTGATATGCGGCATCAGGCTGCTGCAAAAGCACAAGGTCGAGTGCAATATTCTCTGTGTCGTGACCGAGGCGGTAGCAAAAGCGCCGAAGGCGGTTTGGCAGACGCTTGCGCCGTATGGGTACATACAGTTTATCCCTTGTATTGATGCTTTTGACGGGGAGAAGAGTACTTTTTCACTCTCGGCAAAAAGCTACGGCGAATTTCTGATCGCCGTGTATGATCTCTATGAAGCGGCTTTCCTGCGCGGCAGCCCTGTCAGCGAACGACGGTTTGACAATTATCTTTCGATGCTGCTCGGACGAATGCCCGAGCACTGCGGTATGGCGGGGCAGTGCGGTCTGTATTTCCTCGTGGAGGCGGACGGCGGTGTTTACCCCTGCGATTTTTATGTGCTGGATGCATGGCGGGCGGGAAACATCTGCGAGACCTCGTTTGCGCGGCTTGCAAAGACCGAGTGCATGACCGCCTTTCGGCAGATGTCACTGCAAAAGCCGTCTGCCTGCCGCGACTGTGCATGGCTTCACCTTTGCCGCGGCGGCTGTCGGCGGGACAGGGAACAGATCCTTGGTGAACCCCTCGGCGAAAACCGCTTTTGCGAGAGTTATCGTATGCTCTTTGCGGCGCGCGGCGCGCGGATGGCTGCATTGGCAGACAAGGTTGCTAAAATCTATAAATAAGCTATATTGTAAAAAAGGACGGTGGACTGTATGAACAAGATCATTACCTTTGAGAATCTTTCTACATTTTGCTATTGCAACTATAATCTTTGCAAGATGCCTATCCGCGGGGTCGTGCTTTCGTTCCGCGGACTCGGCAGCATGAAGGCATTCACGGATGATTCCCCCGAGGTCGCAGACGATGCCAAGCTGTACGGCGAGCGCGGTATCCTCTATGTCAAGCCGAACACCAATCCCTGGTCGTGGATGAACCGTCAGGCAGTTGCCGTGACGGACGAGATCGTGGATGTGCTGTTCGATCATTTTAAACTGTCTGCCGATACGCCGATCGTTTCCACGGGCGGCAGCATGGGTGGTCAGCAAGCGATCGTGTATACGCTCTATGCCAAGCGCACGCCGATCGCCTGTGCGGTCAACTGTGCCGTGTGCGACATGCCCTATCACTATACTGAGCGCCCCGACCTGCCGCGCTCCATGTACAGTGCATTTTACGAGGAAGAGGGCAGCATTGAGGATGTTTTGCAGACGCGATCGCCGATGCATCTCGTAGACAAGCTGCCGCGTGTACCGTATTATGTGTTCCACTGCGATAAGGATACGGCGGTCAATATCCACATGCATTCCGAGAAGTTTGTTGCCGCTATGCGCCGGGCGGGGCATGACGTCACGTTCCATGTCGTTCCCGACCGCGGGCACTGCAGTCTCACCGACGAAGCCAAGGCGCTCTTTTCGGAGTATGTCTGCAAAGAAATTGAAAAATAAAGCGTAAAAGCCGCCGCACGGCGGCTTTTTGATTCGCCTTCCCTCGGGGGAAGGTGTCGGCGCAGCCGACGGATGAGGGACCCTCCGTGGTAATGGATAAAGCTTTCCTTTTCCCGAATTGTTCTTTTTCTTGTTTTTACTCTTTACTTTCGGTGCAAAATAAATTATACTAATAGTATATTGTACAATAGATTACGGAGGATTTCCCCATGGCTACTATCCTGTTTCCGTTTGGAAAAGAAAAAATTTCGTATACGATCGACGATGCAAGACTGAAAGGCGTGCTCACTTCCAGCCTGCATGCCTATACGCCCGCTGACGGCGAAGAAGCACTCGTCCAGGCTGCAATGGCAAATCCCTACGGCTCGCAGAGCTTGTGTGAGCTGGCAAAGGGAAAAAACAAGGTCGTGATCATCGCCAGTGACCACACGCGTCCCGTTCCGTCCAAGGTGATCATTCCCTTTATGCTTTCTGAGATCCGCGAGGGCAATCCGAATGCCGATATTACCATTCTCATCGCGACCGGCTGCCATCGCGGCACGACCAAGGACGAGCTGATCGCAAAATTCGGCGAGAAGATCGTCAATGAGGAAAAGATCTATGTGCACGACTGCGAGGAGACCGACATGCTCGTCAACATCGGCACGCTTCCCTCGGGCGGTGAGTGTATCATCAACCGTCTGGCGGTCGAGGCAGATCTGCTGGTAGCCGAAGGCTTTATCGAGCCGCACTTCTTCGCAGGCTACTCGGGCGGCAGAAAGAGCGTTCTGCCCGGTATCTGCTCCAAGCAGACCGTACTTGCCAACCACTGTGCCGAGTTTATCGACAGCCCCTATGCGCGCACGGGTATTCTCGAAAACAACCCCATTCACAAGGATATGATCTGGGCGGCGCGCGCGGCAAAGCTCACCTATATCGTCAATGTTGTCATCAATGAGGAAAAGAAGGTCGTTTATGCCGTTGCGGGCGACGTGGAGCGCGCGCATGAGGCAGGCTGTGCATTCCTCTCGAAGTACTGCGGCGCCAAGGCTACGGAGAGCGACATCGTTATCTCTACCAACGGCGGCTATCCGCTCGACCAGAACATCTATCAGTCGGTCAAGGGTATGACCGCAGCCGAGGCGGCTGTCCGCGAGGGCGGCGTGATCGTTATGCTTGCCGATGCGAGCGACGGCACGGGCGGCGACGAGTTCTACCACTGCATGAAGGCGAAGGACGACGCCGCCGAGATCTATGCGGACATCATGACCCGCGGCAGAAACGAAACGGTCGGCGACCAGTGGATGACGCAGATCCTCTCGCGTATTCTGATGCGTGCAAGCGTTGTCTATGTTTCCACCGCCGATCCCGAGTTGGTGCGCGGTTATCATATGATCCCCGCAAAGACGATCGAGGAAGCCATGGAGATTGCCGAGGACATTTTGAAGGATAAGAATGCAAGCGTCACCGCCATCCCCGACGGCGTGTCGGTCATGGTTACACGCTAAAGCGTCAATTCATGCGCGGCACGCGCAAATCATCAAATTTTAAACCACAAAAGGACGATCACATGAAAATCATTGTAGCGACCGATTCATACAAGGGCACGATCGGGGCGAGCGAGGCGACCGAGATCATTGCCGACGAGATCGCCGAAAAGCTGCCGACCTCCAAGGTCATCAAGCTCCCGATCGCCGACGGCGGCGAGGGCAGCACCGACTGCTTTGTCGATGCGCTCGGCGGCGGCTATGTCGTGACCACGGTCAAAAACTGCTATTTCGAGGACACGCAGGTCAAGCTCGGCATCGTCGATGCGGGCGAGACGGCAGTCATCGAGGTCGCGGCGGCTGCGGGACTCGGTTTTGCCGAGGGACGCAAAAATCCGATGCTCACCACCACATACGGCGTGGGACAGATGATCTCGGTTGCGGCAGGGCTCGGCGTCAAGCGCATTCTGCTTTGTCTCGGCGGCAGTGCGACAAACGATCTCGGCTGCGGTGCGGCTGCGGCACTCGGCGTGCGTTTTTTGGATGCAAACGGCGAGGATATGCTGCCGCTGGGCGGCACGCTGGATGAAGTCGCGTCCATTGATGCTTCTGAGGTGCCCGACGCGATCCGCGCACTGGAATTTGTCTGCCTTTGCGATGTGCAGGGCACCCTGACGGGTGCAAACGGCGCGGCAAGAATGTTCGCTCCGCAAAAGGGTGCGTCCCCCGAGGCAGTCAAGGTGCTCGAAGCAGGCGCGTTTCACATGCAGGAGGTCATCGAACGTGACCTCGGCATCGATGTTTCCGATCTCGCAGGCGGCGGAGCTGCAGGCGGATTCGGCGCAGGCGCAGTTGCTTTCCTCGGTGCAAGCATCCAAAGCGGCATTGATACCATTCTCGACACCATCGGCTTTGCCAATGCGCTGGACGGTTGCGATGCCGTGATCACAGGTGAAGGCAGAGCGGATGAACAGAGTGCGACCGGCAAGGCGGTCAGCGGCGTGATCCGCCTGGCAAAGGCAAAGGATGTTCCCGTGATCGTGTTGGCAGGCAGTGCGGGCAATACGGACGCGCTCGGCGCGGATGCAGTTTTTTCCACTGTGACCGATTTTTGCACGTTTGCGGACGTGCGTGACCATGCAAAAGAGAACCTGCGCCGCGCGGCAAAAAGTATCGCGACCGTGCTTGCCGTCGGTGTAAATAAAGTGTAAAAAAATCAAGCGTTTTCTACATTGACTTTGCTTTTTGACTGTACTATCATTAGATTAGATAAAAATGCTTTGGAGGATACAGTATGAAAACTCTTTTCGGCACCATGCCAGACGGCAGAGAAGTGTATGCGTATACAATTGAGAGCGGCGATCTCAGCGCGACTGTGCTGAGCTACGGTGCGACCCTGCAGAAGCTGCTGCACAAGGGCACTGACATCGTCTGCGGCTATGATTCCCTCGATACCTACAGAACTACGGGCGGCTATCACGGCGCGATCGTCGGCAGATATGCAAACCGTATCGGCGGCGGCAAGATCACGCTGGACGGCGTGGATTACCCGATCGCACGCAACAATGGAGAAGCACATCTGCACGGCGGCAATGTCGGCTTTGATAAATATCTTTGGGAGATCGAAGAGGGCACTTGTGATAAGTGCGGCGCACCCAAGCTCGTATGCACGATGACCTCGCCCGACGGTGACGAGGGGTATCCCGGAAACCTGCGCGTGCAGGTGACCTACGCGATCGTAGACGGCGCACTGCTCATCGACTACAAGGCGACCACCGATAAGCCTACATATGTGAACCTTACGAACCACGCATATTTCAATCTCCACGGCATCGAAAACGGCGACAATCGTGACCACATGCTCACGATCCACTGCGACGAAGTGACCGATGTGGATGCAAAGACGCTTCTGCCTACGGGCAAGAGATTGGATGTTACCGGCACGGCGTTTGATTTCCGCACCGAGAAGGCGCTCGGCAGAGACCATGAGAACACCGGCCTCGGCATCGTCGGCTATGACAACAACTTTGTTCTGAACGGCAAGGTCAAGGAGACGCTCGCGGGCAATGCGCTGACCGTAGCGGCTGTTTGCCGTACCGCAGAGCGCGAAATGACCATTCTCACCACCATGCCCTGCATGCAGATCTATTCTGCGATCGGTGCAGACGGCCCTGCCTTCAAGGGCGTACAGAGAAGACAGAATATGTCGGTTGCGTTTGAGACGCAGTACGAGCCCGACAGCCCGTCGCACGGCGAGGCAAGACTCAATCCCGGTCAGACCTATCATCACATCACCGCATATAAACTGAAATAAGAGGTAGCCATGATTTACGACAGCATCAAGAAACTGATCACCTACGCTGAGGAGCACTTTCTCATTTCGCCCGTGGATCACGTATGGGCGACCAACCGTATCCTGGAGGCGCTGAACATCCGCGAGTATGTCGAGCCGACCACGAATTTTTCGGATGTGGATCTCGAAGAAACGCTTGCCGAGCTGCTTGATTATGCGGCGGCAAACGGTCTGATCGAGGACAACACCACCGCGTACCGCGACCTGTTCGATACCAAGCTGATGGGTCTGCTCACGCCCGCACCGCATGAAGTTATCGACATGTTCACCGCGCTGTACAGCGAGTCTCCCGAGGCGGCGACCGACTATTACTACAAGCTCAGCCGCGATACCGACTATATCCGCACCTACCGCGTGAAGAAGGATCTGCGCTGGGTATATGCAAGCGAGTTCGGCGATCTGGACATCACCATCAACCTGTCCAAGCCCGAAAAGGATCCCAAGGCGATCGCCGCAGCACGCAATGCGGCAAAGAGCTCCTATCCGAAGTGTGCGCTTTGCCATGAAAATGAGGGATACGCAGGTCATCTGAACGCCGCAGCGCGTCAGAACCACCGTACCATCCCGATCACCATCAACAATTCGCAGTGGTACATGCAGTATTCTCCTTATGTGTACTACAATGAGCACTGCATCGCATTCAACGGCGAGCACACGCCTATGAAGATCGACCGCGCCGCATTCGGCAAGCTGCTCGACTTCGTAACGCTGTTCCCGCACTACTTCCTCGGCTCCAACGCCGATCTGCCCATCGTCGGCGGCTCCATTCTCAGCCACGACCATTTCCAGGGCGGTAAATACGAGTTCGCCATGACCAAAGCGCCGATCGAGAAGGCGCTCACCTTCAAGGGCTTTGAGGATGTCGAGGCGGGCATCGTGAAGTGGCCGCTTTCCACGATTCGTCTCTGCGGTCTCGACCGCGAGCGCATCATCGAGCTTGCGTCCAAGATCCTTGATGCATGGCGCGGCTATACCGATGCAGACGCATTCGTTTTTGCCGAGACCAACGGTGAGCCGCACAACACCATCACGCCCATCGCGCGCCGCCGCGGCGACAAGTATGAGCTGGATCTGGTGCTGCGCAACAACATCACCACCGAGGAGTATCCGCTCGGCGTTTACCATCCGCATCCCGAACTGCACCACATCAAGAAGGAAAACATCGGTCTGATCGAGGTCATGGGACTTGCCGTTCTGCCCTCGAGACTGAAAAACGAGATGGATCAGCTCAAGAAGGCGATCCTTTCGGGTGCAGATCTCTACAAGGATGAAACGCTCGCAAAGCATGCCGATTGGGCATATGCCTTTATGAAGGAGCAGACAGTTACCGAGGAAAATATCGACGAGGTTGTCGAAAGAGAGATCGGTAAGGTCTTTGCCCAAGTGCTTGTACACGCAGGCGTTTACAAGTGCACCGAAGAAGGCAGAGAAGCATTCGATCGCTTCGTTACATACGTCAACAACCAGTAATTTCAGCAAAACCGAGCCTTGGAAAGGCTCGGTTTTGTTTTGATTGACATAAAACGGAGAATACTATATACTGAAATTGTAATCGTTGAGTTTTTTATGCCAAGGGGTAGAAAATGAGATTCTTAAAATTTTTACTACTGATTTGCCTGCTCGGTATTGCGTTTACGGGATGCGCCGAGGTCGGATCGGTAAATACCGAGCTGCCGCCCGAAACTACCGAGATCGTCACCGTGAAGTTTGCCGCGGATGAACCGAAGCAGACGGTGCCTGCGGCGGTCGAACCGATCGCAACCGTTCGGATGGCAACCGAAGCGGTCCCATCAACGGCGCTTACAGTCACCGAAGCAGAAGTGACCGAAGCGAAGGCGACCGAAGTGACATTTACGGAACCGATCGGATCCACCACGGCGGTACTGACCGAATCGACAAAGCCGGAACCCGAATCGGTGATGGTACCGATCCTGATGTTTCACGATGTAAAGACCTATGCGGGCGGAACATGGTCCATATCGGCAGAAAATTTTCGCGACAAGATGGAGTTCTTGTCCGAGAACGGGTATACGCCCGTGACCTTTGCGCAATTGGTCGAGTATGTGGACGGCGCTGCGCCCTTGCCGGAAAAGCCTGTGTGCATCACCTTTGACGACGGTTACTACAGTAATTATAAAAACGTACTTCCGATCATCACTGAGCTGAATATCCCCATCACGGTGTTTGTGATCGGCAGTATGATCCGCGCCGATGGTATTGAACCCGACCCGAATGAAGATGCGCTCAGCACCATGAACGCGGCGGAGATCGCGCGCATGGAAGCATCGTCGCTTGTGCAGATACAGCCGCATACCTACGATTTGCACATTCGGGGATACGGCAACAGCGAGAAAAGGGGCGATGTACTGCCGCTGCAATCGGAGAGCGAATCCGCCTACAAGCAGATGTTTGCCGCAGATTGTGCTTTGGCGGAAAACGCTTTAACGGATGCAGGTGTTGCGGAATATACCGTGTTCTCCTATCCCGGCGGGGCGTATCACCGCTGGGCGGAGGCCGTTCTGCGGGAGCGGGGATACCGCATCACGCTCACGACAAACTCCGGGCATCGGAATCTGGTCGTGGTCGGCGATCCCGAATCTCTGTTCTTACTCGGCAGAATGAACGTCAACGATGAGACGACCGACAAAGAATTGCTTGGATACTTGTGTAAAAAATAAAAGCGAAAAACCGAGCCTTGTCACAAGGCTCGGGGTTATATTCGCGGACTAAAATTAAAAGCTTTCATATATTACAAAAGCTTGCACATATTACAATCCTTTTTGGTAAAGTTGACAAGCCTGCCGAAATGTGCTAAAATAGCCATGTCTGTTATGACATGGCTATTTTTTGTGAGGTATGTTTTGAAAAGAATATACATGTTTTTCTTTGCCGTTTGCATCCTTTCGGCGGCACTGCTTTGTGCGGTGCACGCGGAGGAGGAGCTCGCCAGCGGTATCTATACAATTAAAAATCAAGCGGACGGTACCTATCTGAATGCGTTCGACTTTGCCTATGCCAAGGACGGCTATGCTTACACGGCGAAGTACAGCGGTGAGGAAGGGGAGAACATTCTTCTCATTCAACAGGAGGACGGAACGTATTTGCTGTATCCGCAGAGTGAATCGGGCAAATACGCTTTCTACGTTTCGGACAGTGCGGCGGGCACGCGTATTTGCAAGTCGGAAGAACTGACAAGCGGCTCGTATTTCCGCATCAGCAATGACGGAAACGGTTATGTGATCTCCACGGCGGAGGGCAATGTGCTCGGCACCACCGAAAAACAGGCGCTCTATCGCATGCGGCTGGTGACGACGGAGACCTACAGCGGTGAGGCAACACAGCTTTGGGATCTGGAGGCAGTACCGCTCTCCAACTTTACGCTGAAAACCGTTACGGACGAGGTCCGCGTCAACAGCGTCAGCGCGGTGTACGCGGTGGTTACGCCCGCGTATATGCGCAATTTCGTCACCTGGTCGTCCAGCGATGAAAGCATCGTGATGATCGATGATGACGGCACTTTTTGCGCACTGTCGGCGGGAACGGCAACCGTGACTGCCACGATCAACGATCTTTGTGCAAGCATCGATGTTACGGTCGTAGACGAGGATGCGCCAACCTGGTACAGCCAGCATCTTGCCTATGACGGGGGCTGGCATGCTGCGGATCTGACGGATGTTTACTTCTATTCGGGTTCGTACAAGCGTTTTATCATCAACGGTTTTAACCGCGGAATGGACTGGATGGACGAGGGCTGCGCGATCACCGCGGTCGCAATCGTGCTGCGCAATCTCGGCGCGCGCTATGAAAAAGGGTATGACTTCCGCTTTGAGGCGGACGGCGATCTCGAGGCAGATCCCTATACCGTGGCACTTGCCAACACGGGAAACCGCGGACTGACGGAATCGAAAGGTACTTTGTATTACAACCCCATTTTGATGAATCTGCGCGTCATCACCGCCAATTTTACGCTGTACGGTCAGCCGATCACCTATACGCAGACCTACGGCGTGAGCAAGAAGCGACTCAAGGAAACCTTGGATCAACATCCCGAGGGTGTGATCGTTTCCATGAAGAACTCCTACAACGGTTCACACTATATCGTAGTGACCGAGTGTATCAATCCCACGGCTGCGGATCCGAACGACTATCGGTTTAAGATCAGCGATCCGTCGGGACTGCACGGCAGCAAGGATGGCGAGGACGTGCTGTTTGAAAAGTCCATTTCCTATGTGACGATGCGCTATCGGTATTCCAATTTCGTTTCGATGATTTATTTTGATATTGTGGAGTAATGCAGCATGGAACGCACTTTTGTATTGAAAAAAGAATATGATATTGTGGTTGTCGGCGGCGGCGTTGCGGGTGTAGCAGCGGCGGTCACGGCGGCGCGCAGCGGCGCAAAAACACTGCTGCTCGAAAAAACGGCGGCACTCGGCGGACTTGCCACCATCGGTCTGATCAACTGGTGGGAGCCGCTCTGCAATGCCGAGGGCAAAAAGCTGATTTCGGGCGTTTCCGAGGAGATCCTGCGCCGCACGATCAAGCATTGTATGCATCGCTTGCCGGCATGCTGGCAGGAAGAAGGCGTTTGGGAGCAGGAGACGACCGATCGCTGTGTCACGCACTTCTCGCCCACGGTCATGTCGCTGGTTTTGAATGAGATGCTGCTCGAAGCGGGTGCGGATATCCGCTATGACGCGCTGGCGACTTACCCCGATATGGACGGTAAGACCGTTCGCGGCGTTGAGGTCGAAACGGTGGGCGGCAGAGAGTATTATGCCTGTCGCGCGCTGATCGACGCGACGGGTACCTGCATCATGTTCCACCGCGCGGGCGCGCCTTGCCGCGATGGCGAAAACTATATGTCCTACTATTCGCATATCACCGATTTCGCACCCGGCAAAGAGTATAACATGCTCAAAGTGCGCGGCTGGCATATCAGCGGCTCGGGCATGACGGGCAAAGGACATCCTGAGGGCTTTCCGTATTATGCGGGTGTGACAGGTGATGAGGTGACGAATTACATCATCAAGGGACAGACGTTGCTGCTCGACGAGATCAAGCAAAAGGATCCGCGCGCACAGGAGATCGTCGCACTGCCGATGATGCCGCAGTTCCGCATGATCCGCCATATTGTCGGCGCGTATGAGCTGACGATGGACGATCTGTACAAGCCGCATGCCGATTCGGTCGGCACGTCGCCCTATTTCGGGCATAAGGGTTATTGGTTTGAGATCCCCTACGGCACGCTCTATGTACCCGAGTACCCCAACCTGTACGCCGCAGGCAGAGTGATCTCTGCGCACGGTGATGCATGGGATGCGGTGCGCGTGATCCCCGTAGCCTGCCAGACCGCCGAGGTCGCAGCGCGCGCAGCCGTGCTTGCACTGCGCCAAAATATCCCCGCCCGCGACGTCGATGTGCCCACTTTGCAGGGTATTCTGCGAGAGAATAAGTTCAGAATCCACTTTGACGATAAGCTGTAAAAAAATGACCGCTTCTTTGAAGCGGTCATTTTTGCGTATGCTTATTGTTCGTATGCTACATCGGAGAAGGTCAGGGTGTTTACGCGTCCTGCGGAAACACTGCCCATGTAGATCTCCGAGACTACACCGGCATAGCAGTTGCTGTCGGTGAGATATTTGCTGACTTCGGATGCGGCGATGGTCGCTACCTTTTGCAGTTCACCGTCGCCCTCCGCGAAATACAGTTCCAATGCTCCTTCTGTCAGACGCATTGCCATTTTTACCTTGCCGCCCGAAGCGATGTCGGTCGAATAGGTCTGGGATTCAAACAGACCGAGATCTTGCAGTGCATCCGCCTTGGAGGGGTCGTTCTTCGATGCTCCGAAGACCCAGCCGTCTTTGATCGAACAAAGCGCGAGCTTCTTCGTGTCGGCGTTATAGGTGAACGCCAGCATGTTTTCCGCGGTACCGATGAAGAGACCTGCCCTCGGCTGTCGGGTATCGCTGACGTAGGGAATAAAGTCTGCGGTCACGGTTGCAGAGATGTACTGCTCGCTTGCGGTATTGCTGCTGTCGTATGCATAGGCTCTCGTCGTATAGGAGTTCGTGCTGGAATTGCCGCGAAGCTGTACGGTATACTTGTTTTCGGCAAACGTCCAGCGATCTTCCATCACCGCGTTGGTTCCGTAAATATAGCCGACGGTATCCGAGCTGCTGCGGTAATTGCGGATCAGTTTTACAAGCTGCTCATGCGAGCTGTACTTTTCGACCAGCGCAATGGCATCTTCGACGGAAAGGTCTTTGCCGGCAGACGCATCTTTTGCCGCTCTGCATACTTCTATCGCCATATCCAGATCGAGCTGATTTGCATCCTGCCCCGAGGTAAGCTCGGGATAGCAGAAGGCGATGTAAGAGCCATAGAATACGGGGCAGATCACGCGGGTGATGTATACACAATCGCCGCCCGACAAGTGGAAGCTGACCTTTACACCCTTCAGCTTTTCGCTTGCCCCGAACAGCTTGCAGGCTTCTACGCATTCCAGTACATCGATCTTGGTCTGTCCGTCGCCTACGATCTTGATAAAGTCAAAGCCTCTTGCCGCACTGAATTCTGCAAATGCCAGTGCCTGTTTTGCATTGAATATTGTATTTACATGCGCGGACATCAGTACTTGACTGCCTGCGGCGTGTACCTTTTCGATAAATGCTTTTTGCTTGGCAATGGCATCTGCATCCAGGATGGTTTCGGCGGGAGACGCCTTTACAAAGCTCATGTCATAGCCGAGGCTTTCCCAATATTTTACGTTGGCCTCTGTCTGCGTGTTCTTGGAACTGCCGCTCCAACCCATATAGCCCTGCAAGTCTACGGCTGCAGCGCCCGATTGCACGGCAAGCAAAAGTCCGTTCATGCGGGTCTCCTGCGTTTGGTCACTGTCATAGAACAGCGCCAGCATAGGCAGGTTTGTGGATGTGGCAATGCGCTCGATATTTTCAGCGGTGAGCAGACCTTTGTCGTTCAGGTAATTCATGTGCAGGTCATAGCCGGTCGCGCCCTTGCTTTCGGCAATGGCGATGGCAATGATCGCTTCTTCCACGGAAGACTCTTTGATGACGCCCGCGATCATGGTTTCGGGTTCGCTGAACGAAGGCTTTTTCCAGTTTTCAATGTGTCTGCTTTGGTATGTATCGTTGTAGTAAATGCGGTTGTCGCTGTTGACACAGAGCCATGTTTCGGCATACTTGTTGACGACGAACGGATTGATCTGCGTGTAACTGTAAGAGCCGCTTGCATCCTGGATGACGGGATAGAAAGCGAGCTTGCAAGTATTCTTGGCAGTGCCCATTGCCGCGTAGGGGACTGTCAAGGTCATCGCGGTATCCGATACGCTGAGGTGCATGCCTGCAAGTTTGCTGCTGGTTGCAAATTTTCGGCTGCCGTAGCTCTTTACGGACGTTGTACCCGACGGAGAGAGCGAAACGCAGTAAGCCTCACCATTGACCAGTTCTGTATTACCGTTTGCGGTCAGATACAGATCCACAGACGTCGGTGCAGTCTGATTCCAACGGATGACAAAGGTTACATTTTCGGCGTTGTAGCTTGCAGAAATGCGGTAGTCCTCTGTGCCGTGGACACTGATCTCGTCAATGCCGCACTCCGGGGAATTGATCGAATAACTTTCGGTGATGGTTTCTTTGCAATGCGTGCATTTTTGCACGCGCTCACCGACGGTTTCCAGTATGGCAGTCTTGGTGATCTCCCGGTCGCCGAAGCTGTGCTCATGCGCGGGTGCGGTCGTGACCGCGGGGGCGGTAGTAGCCGCGGGTGTGGTCGTAACTGCAGGTGCAGTAGTAGCCGCAGGCGCTGTAGTGATCACGGGTTCTGTAGTGGTTACGGGTTCGGTCGTAACCGCGGGTTCGGTCGTAACCGCGGGTGCAGTCGTAACCACTGGTGCGGTCGTAACCGCGGGTGCCGTGGTAATCGCGGGTGCGGTGGTAACCGCGGGTGCTGTCGTGATCGCAGGCTCGGCAGTCATCACGGGCGCGTCGCTTGTCTGTACGGGAGGCTGCGTGTTACATCCCGAAGCTGCCGCTACGAGCACCAGCGCTCCCAAAACCGCTGCAAATCGACGAAAATGTGCAAAGGGGTTGTTCATTATGTTTCCTCCTGTTTTGCAATATTCTATGATTATTGTAAAATAAGAAAGAAGAACTGTAAATGTTTGCTATGATACTTTTGCCCTCTGCAAAACTTTTTTGTAAAAAACAAAAGGAAAGATGCCGAAACATCTTTCCTTTTTGTGTATTTTTGTATATCTGTACAGATTATGCTTCTTCAACTTTGCCTGCGCGAACCGCCTCGAAGTCTTCTTCGATCTCCTTGGAAGGTGCTTTCGTCAGGAGCGAAACAACAACGATGCAGAGACTCGAGAAGAGGAATGCGGGCAGAAGCTCGTAAATTGCGAATACGCCGCCGAGCTTGCTGATGACCAGTTTCCACAGGAATACCATACCTGCGCCGCCGACCATGCCTGCGATCGCACCGGGTCTGTTGATGCGCTTCCAGAAGAGGGAGAAGAGCATCAGCGGTCCGAACGTGGCACCGAAGCCTGCCCATGCAAAGGATACGATCTGGAAGATGACACTGTTCTCATCCATAGCGATCACGATGCCGATCAGTGCCAGTACGAGCAGTGTGATGCGGGAAACGATCATGACCTGCTTGTCGGTCGCGTCCTTTTTGCAGACGCCCTGGAAAATGTTCTTGGCAAAAGCGGATGCCGCGATGAGCAGATAGGAGTCGGATGAGCTGATCGTTGCCGCCAGAATACCCGCCATGACAAATCCTGCCAAAATTGCAGGCAGCGAGCTGGTTGCCAGTGTGATAAAGATGTTTTCAGCCGAAGACTTGGTCAGGTGCTCGATGGGGTAGAGCTGACGGCCGACGATGCCGATGAATACCGCAACTGCCAGCGAGATAACGACCCATACCATGGCGATGCGGCGGGAGCGCTTGAGCTCATCTTCTTTGCGGATCGCCATAAAGCGCAGCAGGACCTGCGGCATACCGAAGTAGCCGAGACCCCATGCCATCATGGAGCAAACACTGAGAATGCCGTATTCTGCAGCCGCGCCGAAAACGGGCTTGCCTGCTTCTACGAGCTGCTGACCGTTCGCATCGAGAGTCGGCGTTGCAAGGCCGAAGAATTCGAGAAAACCGGGGATATTCTGCGCGTTTTCGATGACAGCGCCGATGCCGCCTGCGCGTACCGTGCTGATGACAACGATGACCGTCAGTGCGACGATCATCACGATCGCCTGCATGAAGTCCGAAATACTTTCCGCCAAGAATCCGCCGAGGATCGTATAAAGCAATACAAAGATCGCGCCCACGATCATCATGGCTACATACGGTGCGCCGAACAGGGTGGAGAAGAGCTTACCGCAGGTAACGAAGCAGCTGGACGCATACACTGTGAAGAAGATCAGAATGAAGGCAGCCGAAATGGTCATGATAACCTTCTTGTTCTCGCGGAAGCGATTGGAGAAGAATTCGGGCAGGGTGATGGAGTTGTTTGCGCGCACACTGTAGCGGCGCAGACGTTTGGAGACGAGCAACCAGTTGAAATAGGTGCCGACTGCGAGGCCGATGGCAGTCCATGCCGCGTCGGCAAGGCCGCACCAGTATGCAACGCCGGGCAGACCCATCAAGAGCCAGCCGCTCATATCCGACGCTTCGGCGCTCATTGCTGTTACCCACGGGCCGAGCGAACGACCGCCGAGAAAGTATTCTTCGGAATTTTTGTTAGCACGCTTTGCATAAAACGCACCGATTCCGATGACTGCCGCCATGTAGATGACCATGGCGATCAGAATTTGTATCGTATT
This sequence comes from Clostridia bacterium, assembly GCA_017398595.1. Classification (GTDB taxonomy): domain Bacteria; phylum Bacillota; class Clostridia; order Oscillospirales; family CAG-272; genus UMGS902. The sequence continues at coordinate 38,669 of JAFQFR010000014.1, read as the reverse complement.
TCCGTTCATGTTTAACCTCCTGCTTGAAAATACATGCATATGTACAGCTTGCCGAAGGGAAAAACATGCCCAATTTTTGACAGAACTGTATATTTATGCTATTATAGCATATTCAATATGCAGAAATCAATCGTTTTTTGCATCTTTTTGCAGTATCACTGCAAATTTTGTTATAAATTTCTATATAGAAGCAGGTTTGCCAAAAAATTTCTCTCCTTTTTTGACAAAAGCACTTCCTTTTTGACAAGAAATATTGTATAATCAATTTGTATTGCGTTTGACGAGGAGGAGATTTATGAAAAAGGTTTTGAAAATCGCGGCATGCCTGTTGCTCGCAGGCGCGTTTGCTTTCGGAGCGATTTGTGTTTATGCTGCAAGCTATTCCTCCGCGGACGATCCGCTGATCTCGCTCAGCTACATCAACGAAGTGCTTTTGCCGCAGGTGCAGGACATGATCAAAGATGCGCTTTCGGGCGTGGACATCGGCGATATTACCACAGCACCCGAGACGACTGAGGTTCCCGAAACCACCGAAATTCCGGAGACAACGGAACAGCCGCCCGAAACGACGGAGCCGATCCCCGAGGTGACGTTCCCTGCGGGAACGGTCAATACCGGCGTGACCTATGTGGTCGTACAGCTACAGGCGGGACAGACGCTGTACGCGTCGGTCAACTCCTGCGAGGTCATTGTACGCGCGGGCGGCACTACGGTCGTTTCCCCTTTCACCGTCAAGTGGGAGGAGCAGGGCGTTTCCGATACGACCGGCGGTAAAGAGCTGTATAATGGAGAGACGGTCCCGACCAACCATACCATTCTGATCCCGCGTGATGACGGACGCGGCATCACGGCAGGAGAAGGCGGTGCCTGGCTGATGGTACGCGGCGACTATATTATCAAGGGGAATGAACCCGCAGAAACTACGGCGGCGCCGGTAGAGACGACTGCGGCACCTGTTGAGACAAAGGCAGCCCCCGCAGTTACCACGGCGGCTCCTGCTGAGACGACCGCAGCACCGATGGAAACCACGGCAGTACCTGCTGTGACCACGGGAGCGGCAGAGTAAGATGGCGGATATTGGTATTATCGGCGGCGCTGACGGACCGACGGCTGTATTGGTAGCTTCTCATTTTTCATGGCTGTGGGTCGGTATATGCGTTGTCGCTGCAGCGGCAGTGATACTTGCCGTTGTGCTTTATAAAAAGAACAAATAATATATAATAGGTAAAAAATCTGAAAGGAGGGCTCTGTGATGAAAAACAAGCTTTGGGTCAAAATCGTGGTTTGGATCCTTGCGATTCTGATGATCGGCAGCTGCGTCAGTGCCGCTTTGATCAGCATTTTTGCTGCAAAAGTGTCTGCCGCAGAAATCGAACCCGAATACGTCACTGTCGGACTTATGTACGGCAGTGACGTGACTGTCGGCTTTGAGACGGTCAGCACGGTCGGATTTACGGTTTATGCAGCGACCGCGGGCAGGACAGAGCGCTCTCTTGAAGAGATCTATACGATAGAGCTTCCCAAAATTTCCGTGGTGTGCGACGACAATCTTTCTCAATCGGCGTACACCTATTCTATTTATACCGGTTCGCTCAAGTGTATTGTCGGCGGTTATCACCTCGAGGTCAAAAAGGGCTTTGACACGCTGGAGGATGCCGAGGAGATGCTCGAGACAGTGATCGAAGGGCTGGAGGATGAGGACAGCGATATGCATCCTTTCATCGCCTATATCGATGGGGAATATAAGATCCGTATCGGCGACTATTCTTCCGAGGAGCGTGTCGCCGCGAAGAAAGAAACGATCCCCGACCTTGCCGCAGAGATCAAGATGGTCACGGCGTCGCCCTCGGACACCTGTGTGTCGATCGTCGATCCCGAGACCAATACGATCTATTTTGAGTTTGACGACGGCGGCGAGCGTATGCTCGGACTTTCGGCATTGCCGAAGAACGGCGAAAAGCAATATTTGAAAACACCGGCGAACCGCCTGTATGACGGTGCGTTTCTGTATGAGCGCTACAAGACAGACAGCGTGGACGGCGTGGCACTGACCAATATGCTGCCGCTCGAGGATTATATTGCGGGTGTGGTTCCGTATGAGATCAGCCCCGATTGGCCCGAGGAGGCACTGCGCGCGTTTGCGATCACCGTGCGCAGCTACACGGTGCAGAATCTGAACCGGCACTACAGCACATACGGCTTTGACATCTGCAACTCCACGCATTGCCAAGTCTATCGCGGCATCACCAGTGCCAACGACGCCGTATTTGAAGCGGTGGAAAGCACGGAAGGCTTGGTGTTGACTGACGGCGAAAATATCATCACGACGTATTACTCCTCTTCTATGGGCGGTTACACCGCGGGCGCGGAGGACACCTGGGGCGGCGAAGATCCGTATCTTTTGCCGGTCTATACGCCATGGGAGCGCTATTCCGAGCATAACAAAGGCATTTGGTATTCGGAGGTCAGCGGCGAGGAGCTCGCCGACTATCTGCGGAGCAAAGGCTATGACGAGATCACGGGCAAGCGCATCGTGGATATACAGATCAATTCGTATTCGGGCGACAGCCCCTATATCTATTCGATCACCTATACCGATTCCAAGGACAACGAGCTGACGATCTCACGCTGCGATAAAGTGCGCATTTCCATCTCCAAGTATGTCAACAGCGCAAACTTTGTGGTGGGCAAGGGCAGTGTCACCTTTGAGTACGACGAGGTCGTGGACATCGATGTGGACAGCCTGCTCGGCTCTGCAGGCGGCAGTTATATAGAACAGGTGGAAGAGTATTTTGATCTGGGCAGCGCCCGTCATACCGTACTGACGGCAGACGGACTTTTGAGAGAAAGCTCGACACGGCACTATGTGCAAACTGCCGATGATGTCGTGCGCGTACAAGAAAAAAAGCTTATGGTTGCTACAGCGGATAACTTCAATTATGTAGGGGCAACAGGCGGCTCGGGCGTTACGTTGGAGCACCACACGGAAGTGATCGAGGCGGAGGATGAGGACAACTTCATCATCGCCGGCAAGGGCTGGGGACACGGCGTCGGTATCAGCCAGTACGGCACATACGATCTTGCCGAGGCGGGAGCGACCGCTGAGCAGATTCTGGCACTCTATTTTCCTCTGCTCGAGATCCGCGACTACCACGAGTTGGAATAAACTAACGCGAATGGGAAATACTTTTTGTGAAAAATAAAATTTTTGTGAGGATTTTTGAAAAAATCTTCGACAAAGCATCGTAATACATGAAAGGAATTTTTTAAAATGAAGAAAATTGCAACTGCTTTACTTATCCTTACGCTCTGCGTAAGCCTTGTCGCATGCGGCGGCAAGAAGGACGACGCGGCTTCCACTACGGATGCGCCTGTAGTCACGACGACTCCCGAGGTCACCGATGCTCCTGCAAACGGAATCACTCCGGATGTAGCGGAGACTTCCGTCGGCGGTCAGCACTGGGCAGCTTTCGTTGCGGAAAAGACTGCAAACCCCGACATCACTGCCGAAGAGCTTGCAAGCAAGCTGGTCAGCCTGGAGATCAACGGCTTCAGCGGCATGGCAACGCCCATGGAGGCAGGCAGCTATCTGCCCGGCTTTGATAACTTCGAGGCTACCGGCTTTGAGACTTGTGTAAACTTCATGCCCATGATCGGTTCGATCGCATATGTCGGCTACATCTTTGAGCTTTCCGAGGATGCGGATGTTGCCGCATTCATCAAGACGCTGGAAGAGAACTGCAATCCCCGTTGGAACATCTGCGTAAGTGCAGATCAGACCGTTATCGGTTCGATCGACCACACAGTATTCTTCCTGATGTGCCCCGAGACCTATCCTACGAATGATGGCATGGGTGACATGGGCGGCATGGGACTGGCTGAGTAAGATCTGTACACACAAAAATGGCATGGCGCAAGTAACCATGCCATTTTTTAACGAAAGGAAATGTAAATGCTTTTTTCCAGTATTCCGTTTTTATATTATTTCCTGCCGATCGTGCTGGTGCTGTATTTTCTGGTGCCGTTTCGCTTCAAGAACCTCGTCCTGCTCGTTTCCAGCCTTTTCTTCTACTTTTACGGTGAACCGATCTATGTGCTGCTCATGCTCGTGTCCTGTCTGTCCGCCTATGTACACGGACTGCTGATCGACAAATTCCGCGGCACCAAATGGGCAAAGGTGTGGATGGCGTCCTCGGTCGTAACAAGCGTTCTGCTGCTCGGATTTTTTAAGTATTCCGACTTCTTCATTGCGAACATCAATGCGCTTTTCCGTTCGGACCTTGCGCTGCTCGGCATCGCGCTGCCCATCGGCATCAGCTTTTACACCTTTCAGACGCTCAGCTATACGATCGACGTATACCGCGGCGATGCGAAGGTGCAAAAGAGCTTTATCCGCCTTGCGACCTATGTAGCGCTCTTTCCGCAGCTCATTGCGGGACCGATCGTGCGCTATACCACGGTTGAGGAAGATCTCACTGAGAGAAAGCACTCGATCGACAAATTCGGCGAGGGCGTAACGCGCTTCACACTGGGACTCGGCAAAAAGGTGCTGATCGCCAATGTGCTCTATGAGTTCTGCGAGACCTTCCGCGCTTCGGATGACAAATCCGTCGTGTTCTACTGGCTGTATGCGATCGCGTTTTCACTGCACATTTATTTCGACTTTTCGGGTTACAGTGACATGGCGATCGGACTCGGCAAGGTATTCGGTTTCCGTTTCCTCGAGAACTTTGACTATCCCTATATCTCCAAAAGTGTCGCCGAGTTCTGGCGCAGATGGCACATGTCGCTCGGCACATGGTTCCGCGACTATGTGTATATTCCGCTCGGTGGCAACCGCGTTCCCAAAGGGCGCTGGCTGTTCAACACGCTGGTCGTTTGGCTGCTGACCGGCTTTTGGCACGGTGCGGCATGGAACTTTATCGTTTGGGGACTGTACTTTGCGGTGTTCCTCGTGCTCGAAAAGTTCTTTCTCAAAAAGTTTTTCGAGAAGATCCCGCGCGTGTTCTCGCATATCTATGTGCTGCTTGCTGTCGTCATCAGCTTTGTGATCTTCAATGCGGCGGATATGACGCAGGCGATCTCGGATATCGGCGGCATGTTCGGCGTGCTGGAGATCCCGCTTTGGTCGAAGGAGACAGCGTATTATCTGTCGAGCTACGGTCTGCTCTTTGCTCTCAGCATTTTCGGCGCAACGCCGCTGCTTAAAAACGCCGTGCTGAAACTCAAAGAGAAGAAAGGCGCGTGCGTGGTCGTGGATGTGCTGGAACCCATCGTGATCGTCGCATTGCTGTTGGTCATCACGGCATGCCTTGTGAACGGTTCGTTCAATCCGTTCCTGTATTTCCGGTTTTAAGGGGGAGGGAAGCATATGAAAATCAAAAATTTGGTTGTTACGGTCGTGTTCTCCCTTTTTATCACGGTATTTTTCTTCCTCTGTATCCTGCATGAGCCGCTTGCCGTCTCCGAGAGTGAGCGCCGACCGCTTGCGCAGATGCCCGAGATCACGTTTGACGGCGTGATCAGCGGCGACACCATCAGCGATTTTGAGGACTACACCGTGGATCAGTTCCCGATGCGCGACTCTTTCCGCAAGCTGTACACATGGTACCGCTTTAACATCATGCAGCTCAAGGATACCAACGATCTTGCCATCGAGGATGGCTATATTGCCAAGGTCGAGACGGGACTGAGTGAGCATTCGGTAGAGCATGCGATTGGAAAGTTCCAATTCATTTACGAAAACTATCTCAAAGATAACGGCGGCAAGACCTATTTTGCCGTGGTGCCCGATAAAAACTACTTCTTCTCCGAGGAGTACGGCTACATTTCGATGGACTACGACCGCATGATGGAAATGCTCCGCGCGGGACTTAGCGAAGTGGAGTTTATCGAGCTGTTCGACACTCTAAAGCTTTCGGACTATTACAAGACCGACACACATTGGAGCCAGGACAAGATCGGCGCCGTGGCAGATCGCATTGCCGAGGCACTCGGCTGTGCCGACCGTCTTAGCGGCGAGTACACGGTGAGCGAGCTTTATCCTTTTTACGGTGTGTATTACGGTCAGGCGGCGCTGGATCTGCCCGCGGATACGATCCGCTATCTCACAAATGAGACGCTGAATGCTTGCACGGTCTTTGACTACGAGACGGGCAAAACGAGCAGCATTTACGATCTTGCTAAGTTTGACAGCAAGGAGCCGTACGACATCTTCCTGTCAGGCACCAAGGCGCTGCTCCGTATCGACAATCCGAATGCGACTACCGACAAGGAGCTGGTCGTGTTCCGCGATTCGTTCGGTTCGAGCCTGACTCCGCTGCTTGCCGAAGGCTACAGCAGCATCTACATCGTGGATATTCGCTATGTGATGTCTTCAATGCTCGGTAACTTCATCGACTTTGCGGGCAAGGACACACTGTTCCTCTACAGCACGCTGGTACTGAACGACAGTCTCTCGCTGAAATAATCAAAAAGGAAGCACATTTGTGCTTCCTTTTTTGTGTTAGGGTATCCCGCCGTTCGGCGTCTCCTCCGCGCCGTCATTCTGAGCGGTAGGGGAGGGGCTTGCTCCTCCCGAAGAATCTCGCGGGGGTGACGCAGTCAAACGGATCTCGGACAGAGATGCTTTTGACGTGATTTATTCCACGGTTTCAAAAGATACGATCGCTTTGAACAGGTCGCCGTCAATGGAGAGGGCAAGGCGGCCGTTTTGCAGCTCGGTGAGACTGCGGGCGATCGAAAGACCGAGTCCCGAGCCCTCGGTGTTACGCGAGGAATCGCCGCGTACAAAGCGCTCCATCAGCTCATCGCTCGAAATGTTCAACGGATCTTTGGAGATATTGCGGAAGGTGATGACCGCGCGGTGTCCGATGCGCTCCAGCGAAATGTACACGCGGGTGTCGGGCTGTGCGTATTTGCAGATGTTATTCAGAAGGTTGTCAAACACGCGCCACAGCCGTCTGCCGTCCGCTAAGATGAAGATCGGTTCTTCGGGTGCGCTTACCACGGGGGTGAGTCCTTTTTCGGTCAGCTTATCCTCGTATTCGCCGAGCGTCTGTTCGAGCAGAACGCCGACCTCGCAGCGTGCCATTTCCACCGAGAGCGTACCCGAGGAGGCTTTGGACGCCTCGACGAGATCTTCGATCAGCTTTTTCAGCCGCGCCGCCTGTCGCTTCAGCACCGAGATGTACTCGTGCATCGTTTCGCTTTCGGGTTCTTCCTTTTCGATGAGATCGACATAGTTGATGATCGAGGTCAGCGGCGTTTTAATGTCGTGGGATACGTTGGTGATCAGCTCGGTTTTCATGCGCTCGCTCTTCATGCGCTCATCCACCGCGTGTCCGAGACCATCGCCGATGTGGTTGAGCGTCTGTCCGAATTTGCCGAAATCCGCGGGCATACGGCGGGTGTCGATCTTCTCCTGCAATCTACCCGCCGCGATCGCTTCGCCGCCTTTTTTCAGCTTGCGCAGCATGACGGCGATCCAAAGGATCAGCGGGCAGAGGAGCACTTTTTCGATCAGCCAGAGCAGGAGCAGATTGTCGCCTTCCCACAGATTTGCAAGCAACAAAATAAATTCAATCAGGGAGATGCCGAGCAGGATCAGCACGGTTTTGGGGACGAGCGGGATGGAGCGCAGCAGTGACCAGATCGCCTTGCCGATCGCGGCGAGGATCCGCCCGAAAAAGGCAAGTATACGGTAGATCAGCGTGCGGCGGATGAGTCCGCCGACCTTGACGCGTGTTGCAAAGCTGAGGGTGTAGCCAAGCAGGATGAGATAGTCAATGATCGCTAAACCGGCAATGCCTGCAAAGCATCCGACCATCCTGATAAATTCATTGGAAATGTCGTTATAATACCGGCTGTAATACAAGTTTTCCAGCAAAACCAGCACGAGCGCGTTTACGCCGATGGCAATGGCGGCGCAGATGGCTGTGTACAGGTCAAACGGGATGCGGTCCACATAGTTGAGGCTGGCTTTTTCCTCTCCGCGATGGTGTCCTGCCGCCGAAAACAGAAAGACCAGTACAAAGATGAACAGCGAAAGTCCGAGCAGGGCAAGAAGGATCGACGCATAGCGCAGCTCATAGGCAAGGTCGAAGACGGTGTCGGCAATCGAAAGAATGTCACTGCCGTCTTTTTCGGCTTTTTCATAGAGCGTGACGGAATAGTTCGTTCTATAGTAGGGCGTTTCTGTTTCTTCCCCGAAAGTCGCCTGTGTTGTCTGCACCGTGACGAACTGAATGGATTCTGCTTCTGCTCCGTCATAGACCTCATACTGTACATCCCAAGTGGTTTCTGCGGGAGTATCCGTTTCGGGATCCGACGGCAGAGTGGGGCGGCGGACGCCTGTGTACTGTACTGTGATAGAGCGAATGTATTTTTCGCCGTTGTAATTGGTAGCGACAGGTTCATTTTCCGCGCCATCTACCGAAATAGAATAATAGAAATTATTGCCCGCATACCGCTCATCGAGGTCTACACCGTTTTCGTATACATCGACGACTTCGTATGCGTACTCACGGAGAACGCTTTCCATAGCGGAGTTTCGGAAGTATGTATACTCGCCCGTGTAGCCGCCTGCCGCGCCGCAGAAGATCACGCAGATCACACTCAGCGCGGTGCCGATCAGGATCAGTACCGACAGGAAGATCGCTGTCACTTTGGCAAAAAGACTGCATTTGATTTTCGACATAATAAACTCCTATCTCTCAATTTTATAGCCCTGCGCCCACACCACTTTGAGGTAGCGCGGCTCCGCGGGATCGATCTCGATCTTCTCGCGCAGATGGCGGATGTGTACTGCCACGGTGCCTTCCGCGCCGTAGGGCGCGTTTTTCCAGACACGGCGGTAGATCTCCTTCGGGGAAAACACCTCGCCGGGACTTTGCATCAGCAGCTTTAAGATCTCGTATTCGGTCGGTGTGAGGCTGATCTTCTCGCCGTCTACAAAGACTTCTTTTGCACGGTCGTCCAGCGTGATGCCGCCGACGGTGCATGCCGATGCTTCGGCTGTGGCTTGTCCGCCGCCGAGCTGCATATATCTGCGCAGCTGCGAGCGCACGCGGGCGAGCACTTCCACGGGGTTAAATGGCTTCGTTACGTAGTCGTCCGCGCCGATGTTCAGCCCGAGCACCTTGTCGGTGTCCTCACTCTTGGCTGTGAGCAGGATCACGGGCACGTTGCTGTACTCGCGCAGGGCGGTCAGCGCCGAAATGCCGTCCATTTCGGGCATCATAATGTCGAGGAGCACGAGGTGAATGTCCTCACTCTCCAACAGCTCCAAAGCCTGTTTGCCCGTGCAGGCTGCAAATGTTCTATATCCTTCGGCGTGCAGATAGATCTCCAGCGCCGAGACAATGTCTTTTTCGTCGTCGCAAATCAAAATGTTGTACATGTTGTATCCCTCCGTATCGCTCACCTATAGCATAGCAGAAAACAATTTAAAAACCAAGTGCAAAATGCTTTAAGATTTGTTTAAAAATTAGTGTGCCAAACTTGCACGACCCACAACCGTGCGTTGTATCGCTACAACCGTCCGTCGCTTGACGGATGCATTTCGATACGGTATACTATTATTATTCTACTTGGGAAAGGAAGTGGCTCTGTGCGAAAAGACAGCAAACTTTCCTCTGCGATCTTTGCGCTAAAGCTCGCTTGGAAGATCAACAAAAAGGTGTTTCTTGCCTGGGCGTTTGCGAGCGTTGCACTTTCAGTTTTGCCGGCGATCGTGCTCGTGCTGAACCGCGAGGTGATCTCGACGATCTCGGGCTTTCTGGCTACAGGGCAGGGCGTATTCGCCGATGTGGTCGGTAGCATCCTGTTTCTCGGACTGTTTGTGGCGGTAAACGGACTTTCGGGGCGCGTCAACCACGACCTTGTGTACATGATGATGTACGACACCTACTATTACGGTATGGGCGAGCAGTTTATGAACAAGCGGCAGAAGGTGTCGCGCGAATATCTGCTCGATAAAGCCGTGCGCGATGAGATGCAGTCCACTTCCATGAAGTACTCCACGCTCAACAGCTTTATGACGGGCCTTGTCACCGTGATCGGCAAAGCGGTTTCGGTCATTTCGCTTTTGGCGGTCGCCGCATCGGTTTCGTGGGTGATCTTTGCGATCTGCCTTGGCTACATACTGGTTGCGTCTGTATACAATTTCCATGCAAGCAACAAATTACAGGAAAAATACGAGATCTACGACCGCGCGTTGCATCGCGCACGCTATTATCAGACGATGGCGCGGGGCGAGGGATTGGCAAAAGAGGTTCGTATCTATGAGTCGCGCGACGACATCTTAAAACAGTGGAACGAAGCTTATAAAACCATTGAGACTATGGACAGAGCACAGATCCGCAAACGTGAGCTGCAGCCGTTTTGCAGCGGACTGCTGTTTTACATCGCCATGGCGGGCATCCTTTTGTACTCGATCTTCTCCGTGGCAAACGGAAATATGACCGCGGATGTGTTTTTGATGGTGTATTCGCTTTCGACAAGCTTCTCGGGCGCGATCGGGGAGATGACCAAGGGCATCGGTACGATCTCCTGGGCGCTCTTTGAGCTTGGCAGACAACGCAAACTTTTGTTCTCCGCGCCCGAACGCGAGGATGCCGAAAATCCGCGAGAGGTTGACACGAGCGGCGATACGGTATACGAGTTTAAAAATGTTACCTTCGGCTACGATCCCGAAAAGCCGGTGCTGAAAGACGTCAGCTTCAAGATCAAAAAAGGCGAGAATGTGGCACTGGTTGGCTACAACGGCAGCGGTAAGACCACGCTGACCTCGCTGATGCTGGACAGCTACCGTCCGCAGTCGGGTGAGGTACTGTTCTACGGGCATCCGCTCTCCGAGTATAAGTACGACGACATCAAAAAGCAGATCGGCGTATTCTTCCAGCAGTGCTTTATCTTCCATTCGCCCCTGCGCGACAATGTCGGCTACGGCTGCGTGGAGGAGATCGACAACGAAGCGCGCATCCGCGAGGCGATCCGCGCGGGCGGCGCCGAAAAGGTGGTGGCAAAGCTGCCGCGCGGTATAGATACATGGCTGCGCCGAGACATTCGTCCCGACGGTGTCGGACTCTCGGGCGGCGAGCAGCAGCGCGTCTGCGTGGCGCGCGCGCACATGAGCGAAGCACCCATTATGATCTTTGATGAACCCGCGGCGGCACTCGATCCGATCGCCGAGATGGAGCAATTCATGGAGATCAAGAAAAAGATCGCGGGCAGAACCTCGGTGCTGATCTCGCACCGCGTCGGCTTTGCGCGGCTTGCCGACCGCATCCTTGTCATGGACGGCGGCAGACTGGTCGAGGACGGCACGCATGAGGAGTTGCTCGCAAAGGATGGCGTGTATGCGTCTTTCTTCCGTGAACAGGCAAAATGGTATGACAACGGAGAGGGGGCGAAAGAAGATGCGAAAAGAACCGGGGATGGAATATAAAAAGGAAACCAACGAAAAGCTCTCTTTGGGGGAAACCTGCGCCGTGATCGGAAAGGCACTGCGGATCAGTCTGAAGACCAAGACCGCATTTTCATTCCTTATAAGTTTGCTCGGCTTTGGATTCGCTTTTCTTCCCGCGCTTGTTTCCTCTGTGCTGAAACTTTTCACCGATGAAATTCAGACGATGGCAACGGGTGGTGCCTACGAAATGCGCCATGTGCTGATGCTGTTCGGGCTGCTTATCCTTTTACACGTCGCGCAGGTTGGTTTCAACTTTATCAGTCGGTATACGCTTGCCTGCGACAGCATCCGTACAAACAAGTATCTCATTCGCCATATTATCGAAACGACCTGTGATATTCGGTATCAGTACATTGAAAATCAGGCGGAGTTTGCGCAAAAGATCGAATTTGCCAACTCCTATTCGGGTTTCCGCGTCGCCAACAGCATGCAAAATATTCTTGCGTGGCTGCAGCAGCTTGTCACCTTTGTCAGCGTGCTTTTGCTGCTGAGCGAGGTCAGTGTGTGGGCGGCGGTACTGCTGCTTGTCACCTCGATTCCCGCGGCGATCCTCTCGTATAAACAGCGGGACGCCACCTATGTGCATAACGTCAAGTATATGATGGAGGGTGCGCTGGTTATCCACTACATGCAGATCCTGACCAGACATAATCCGTTCAACGACATCTGCCATTTCCGCATCTTCGATTACCTCAAAGGCAAGTGGCGGGAGATCTGCGACGACTACACGGGGAAGAAGAACGCCATGACCAAAAAGCATGTGCTGTATAACAGCGCGGCAGATCTCTTGCGCAATCTTGTGTACATCGTCGTTTTGCTGGTCGCGGCGTATAAGATCTATGAGAACCCCGCACTGGGACTCGGTACCTTCACGCTGATGATGTCGCTGTCAAAGTCCTTTCAGTCGGTCACATCCAACCTGCTTGTGCAGGGCGGTGTATTCCTCTCCGATATTTCGTATATGCGCGATTATTTTGACCTGGATAAGTTGGAGCAGGAGAAGATCGACAAGGGCGCAAAGCCGCGCGAGAGCGGAGAAGTGTCATTCGAGAATGTACAGTTCACCTATCCCGGCTGCAAAGATCCCGTGCTGAAAAATATCAATGTACATATCCGCGACGGCGAGACGGTCGCCATCGTGGGAGAGAACGGCAGCGGAAAGACCACCTTTGTCAATCTCCTGTGCGGCATGTATACACCCGATCACGGCAGCGTTTCCATCGGCGGGCATGCCATTGACGAGAACCCCACAGCGGCGCGCCGCACCGTGTCCGCGGTGTTCCAAAATTTCGGTAAATATGACGCAACGCTGCGGCATAATATCACGGTTTCGGATCCCGAGCGCAAAGAGGCGGACGAGGATGCCGAGCTGTGGAAACTCTGTGAGCTGACAGGCTTTGCAGAGTGTGTCAAGCAGCAGGCAAGCGGCTTTGACGAGGAGATCGGCGACTTTGCAAAGAAAGGCAACGACCTTTCGGGCGGGCAATGGCAGAAGCTTGCGCTCACGCGCGCCCTTTGGCGCAATAAGGCACGCATCATGGTGCTCGATGAGCCGACCGCCGCGCTCGATCCGATCGCCGAGGCGGACATCTACCGCCGCTTTGCCGAGATGACCGGCGGCAGAACCACGCTGCTGGTTTCCCACCGTCTCGGCGTGACCTCGATCGTAGACCGCATTCTCATGTTCCGAGACGGCGAGATCGTTGAGGACGGCAGCCACCGCGAACTGCTGGAGAAGAACGGTTACTACGCCGAGCTTTACCGCGCCCAGGCAAAATGGTACGCGGACGAGTTTCGGGAATAAAAGCACAATACCCCATGCACTAAAAGTGCATGGGGTATTGTGTTCGATGATTTTGTGTGATATAATTGTTATAGTTCAAGCTTTTTGCATGACCAAGCTTACGCAAAAGGAGACCGTAATGAAAAAGATACTATATGTTCTGCTTGCCCTCGTAACAGTACTGTTTGCTTCTTGCGGCAAACAGGATGAAGTTATAACAACCGATACCACAGAAACAAGCGGTATCGTGACAGTCGGCGCAGTGACCGAAACTACGCCGCTTGCGACTACGCAGGACACCGCAGTAACCGAAACTGCGCCGCTTACGACTGTGCAGGACACCGTAGAAGTGCCTGCAAACTGCGCGTCCGTGATCGAAAACAGCCGCATGCTGTACTGCACGGACGCAAAGCAAGAGATGTATCTCAGCGACTATCTTGCCAAGTATGCACTGTCCGTAACCAAGTATTCGGTCATCGACCTTGACGGCGATCGCCTTTCGGAAACGGTATTGTGGTTAGAGAGAGGCACAAATGCGTATTACGGATTTCTGATACTGCATGAAAGCGGAGACACGGTCTATGCGTATGAACTGACGTACAGAGCTTTTTATGAACTGAAAGAAGACGGAACATTCAGCTTTTCCTCGGGTGCATCGGATCATGGAATCGGTAAAATTTCGTTTGCAAACGATGCATATGCGGTGCAGAGTGTTGCCTATTGCGAATCTGCATATGACAGCCAAACGGTATCCTATTATATCGGAAGCGATGCCGTATCCAAGGAGAACTTTGAAGCGTTTGTGAGCCGGCACGATCAGAAGCAAAGTGCAGAGTGGCAGGAATTTACGGCGGCTGTTCCGTCCGTATTTTCCGATGACTTTGTATTCCCGAGGACCGATGGCTCGACCTCTACCACGAATCTCGATAACGCGATCAGAAGCGCGGTGCTCGGCGGCAAGCAGAGTGTGGCACATACGAAGACGTACACCTCGTTTGAAAACCTGCTGCTCGGTAAGTGCGATCTTATCTTTACGACGCCGCTTTCCGAAGCACAGCTGCAGCGTATGCAGAACAAGGGCTTCAGGCATGAAGCCGCGCCTGTTGCGGGAGAGGGCTTTGTGTTCGTTGTCAACAAGGATAATCCCGTGGACACGCTCACGGTTGAACAGCTGAAAGGCATCTACTCCGGCAAGATCACAAACTGGAGCGAGGTCGGCGGAAATGATGCGGAGATCATAGCGTATCAGCGAAACAGCGATTCGGGAAGCCAGAACTATATGATCTCTTTTATGGGCGATACGCCGCTGATGAAGCCCGTGACCGATGTGATCCCTGCGACGATGACCGGTATACTGGACGTTATCGCTAACTACGATAACGGAATAGATGCTCTCGGCTATTCGGTCTATGCCTTTTCGGACGGAATGTATGAAAATATATCCGAAATCAAGTACATAAAGGTCAATGGCGTTGCGCCGTCGCTCGAGACGCTTGCAGACGGCACATATCCTTTGCTTGGCTATAACTACGCGGTCTTCTCGGCAGACGAGGCAGAAGACTCGCCCGTTCGCATGCTTGTAAACTGGATCCAGTCGGACGAGGGGCAGCAGGTGGTTGCGAACGCAGGATATATCCCCTACCGCAAGGTAGACGGACTCACACTGCCCGAGTCCACTGCAAAAACGCTTTATAACGAAAAAGCGACTTCGGGGATCACAAAGCCGGAAACCATGGCAGATTACAGTTACGAGTGCAAAAAGTTGCCTGCGTTTACCGTAGAGGGACTCGACGAAAAGGTGCAGAGTTTCATTGACGATGCCAAGGCGGAACTTTCGGCTATCGACAAAGCCGAGGTGCAGGCATTCGTAAACTCACGTATGGAACATGGGTACGTACAGGATGTTACGACCCGTACAGAGCTTGTAAACGGTTATCTTTCTGTAAAGGTGGGAATTACATATTGCTCGGGTGCGCAGGATGCACAGGATTATTATTATGCTGTGCGCACCGCGGTGTTTGATATTTATACGGGCAAGCAGCTTGCACTGTCGGATCTGTTCTTTGAAGATGTAGACTTTGTTCCGATCCTGAACAGCGCGCTCGCAAAGCAAGCGACAAAGCCGTATTCATCCTTTGGCGCAACGCATGCTATGTTAAGCGATTTTTCCGGACTCTATAACGGTGAGTTTACCTATACCGCGGATAGTATAATTTTTTATCGCGGTACATACTTTGCCGACGGCGTCGAGCTTTCCTTGGCGGATATTTCGGAATATATGGTAACGAGCGTACCGCGGGATATGGCAGGCTATATAGATGCCAATGTACCGGTGTACAAGGTCATTTCGCAAAAATATTCGGGAGATACAGGCGTTGCCGAAGAAAAAAACGACATAACGATATGGTATCTGGACAGTGAAAAGTCGGGAGTTCCCGAGAATGTATGCGATACGATAAACGCTTTTACAAACAATATCTATGAAACGTATTTCACCGAAGAAAAGTTGCTTGTATTCTTGAAAGGAAAGGGCATAGATGCAGAAGCCGTAACGGTAGGTCCTTTCCCCGATTTTGACATTACGGTAGTTGGTAACAGATATGTGATACTGAACGGCGCGAATCTTGCGCATACCTATGTGAATGAAGAGTTTCGCAGTTATGCGATCCTTGAAGATCACTACAACTCATATTACTTTAAGTATTATTTTAATGCTCAAACGGGAGAGCCGCTTAAAATGGAGGATATTTTCCTCGACGGTTGGGAAAAGGAAGCTGAATATTTTTCCTATAAGGAAAGCTTTGAGGAGGAAAATGAGAAAATAGGTACGGGCGATGCGGCATCGGTCGATCTGACAGGCTGCAGAATAGTGGATATTCAGGAATATACATCTGCGCGCTGGTATCACGGAGACCTCCGCGACTTGGAAAGACCTGTTTTCGTCGTTGCAGTCACGGCAAAAGGCGAAAAAGTAGCCGTAAACATCCCGAGAGAATACATAAAGTAGAAGAATAAGATATAAAATCGTCAAGGCGGTACAACAGAATGATTTCATTTGATAAACTTTGGGTAACGATGGAGAAAAAAGGTGCATCGACATATTGGCTTCGCGAAAAGTGCGGGATCGACAGCAAAACGGTTCGTCGGCTCAAAGCCAATGAGAATATGGAGACCAAAACTTTAAACAAGCTCTGTGCCGCATTGGAATGCGAGCTTTGTGATATTGCCGAATATATCCCCGATTAAAAACAGCCGCCCGACAAGCTGAAAAAAGATCCTGCATTGCAGGATCTTTTTTGTCACGCTATGAAATTTGCAAAAATGGGGGCGCCGATGACGGTCAGCAGTCCGGCTACCACGATCGACAGGCTGCTCATGGCGCCTTCCACCGCGCCGATCTCCAGTGCCTTGGTCGTGCCGATGGCGTGCGAGGAAGTACCGATGGCAACGCCGACGGCGATCGGTTCGGTGATCTTAAAGAGTTTGCAGAAGGACGCGGCAAAGATGTTGCCGAGGATACCGCTCAAAATGATCGCGGCGATGGTGATGGAGACATAGCCGCCGAGCTCCTCCGAGATGCCCATGCCGATCGCCGTGGTGATGGATTTGGGCAGCAGAGTGACATAGGTGGCATGGTCGAGGCGGAAGAGCAGTGCGAGCAAAAAGACGCTGACAAGGCAGGTCAGAATGCCGCTTGCAATGCCGCAGAGCACCGCTTTATAGTTCTTTTTCAGCAGTTCAAATTGCTCGTACAGCGGAATGGCAAGGCAGACCGTGGCGGGTGTGAGCAGATAACTCAGATACTTCGCGCCGTCGTAATATGTATCGTAGTCGATGTCGAGGACGAGCAGTGCGACGATCGTGAGGATGATCGCGATCAGCAGCGGATTGAACAGCATGTGCTTCAGCTTCTTCTGCACGAACAGTCCGATGCAGTAGGCAAGCAGCGTCAAAAACACGCCGAAGAACATCGAATTCTCGAGGAATTCACGCATTTTTCTTCGCCTCCTTCTTTTGACCGAGGCGAATGATGCCCTGTGTGACCTTGCCCGAGATCAGCATGACCATGAATGTGGAAAGGATGATGATCACGGTGTAGGCGAGCCAGTTCGGGGCAAAGACGTCCCATGTGTCGATCAGTCCGACCGTGGCGGGGATGAACAAAATCTGCATGATGCTGACGAGAAACAGCCAGGTTTCTTTGACTGCTGCAAGCGGAATGATCTTAAATTCCAGGCAGCAAAACAGGATCACCACGCCGTAAATGCTCGCGGGGACGGGCAGGGGAATGAGGTGGTTCAGCGCCTCGCCGATCAGGGATATAAATGTAATGATGGAAAACTGTTTGATGTATTTCAAGGTGCATGCTCCTTTCTTAACTTCCTAAAGTATACCATCGGATGATGCAAACCGCAAGCACAAAAACGGACATTTGCAAAAATTTGTCTGATCGGTTTACCGCCGGGAAATAAAATGTCGGAATTTGTATATTTTGACAGTTGACGAAAAAGTTAGTCTGTGCTAACATATACATGAAAATAACTGCCTTTTCGGAGGAAATATGACACTGAATGATTTGAAAGTCGGCGAGAGCGGTGTGATCCGCGCTGTCGGCGGCGAGGGCGCACTGCGGCTGCGTCTGCTCGATATGGGGCTCATCCCGCGCACTGAGGTCGTGCTGCAAAAGGTTGCTCCCCTCGGTGACCCGATCCAGATTCAGATCCGCGGCTATGAGCTTACGCTGCGCCGTGAGGACGCACAGAAAATAGAACTTGTCAGCGGGGAGGAGAGCAAATGATCTTTGCACTTGTAGGCAATCAGAACTGCGGCAAGACCACGCTGTTCAACGCCCTGACCGGCTCGAATCAGCACGTCGGCAACTTTCCGGGCGTCACGGTCGATTCCAAGGTCGGTGCCATCCGCGGCATCGACGCATCGGTCGTAGACCTGCCGGGTATCTACTCGATTCGCCCGTATACGAGCGAGGAGATCGTCACGCGCGACTTCGTGCTCAATGAGAAACCCGACGGCATTATCAATATCGTGGACGCGACCAACATCGAGCGCAACCTCTACCTCACACTGCAGTTGCTCTCCCTGCATATTCCCACGGTCATTGCGCTGAATATGATGGACGAGGTGCGCGGCAACGGCGGCACGATCAATGTTAAGAAGCTGTCGGCGGCGCTCGGCGTGCCCGTTGTGCCGATCAGTGCGGCGAAGAATGAGGGCGTTTCCGAGCTGACGCGCGAGGCACAGCGCGTTGCCAAGGGAAAGATCTATCCCGCCGTCATGGACTTCTGCGAGGGCGGCGCGGTACATAGATGCATCCACGCGGTCTCGCATCTCATCGAGGACCACGCCGAAAACGCGGGCATTTCGCCGCGTTTCTGTGCGACGAAACTCATCGAGGGCGACGATTCGTTTGCGGAGAAGCTGGAGCTCAGTCAAAACGAGATCGAGATGATCGAACACAGCATCATCGAGATGGAGCACGACACGGGGCTCGACCGCAACGCGGCACTTGCCGAAATGCGCTATGACTTTATCGAGAAGGCGTGCGCCGATTCGGTGGTCAAGTGCAAGGAGAGTAAGGAGCATCGGCGCAGCACGCGCATCGACGCGGTGCTCACCAATAAATATGCCGCGATTCCGATCTTCCTGTGCGTCATGCTGGGCATCTTTTATCTCACGTTCAACGTGATCGGCAGCTTTTTGTCCGATCTGCTTGCCGCGGGCATTGATTGGCTGATCGCCGTGATCGACAGTGCGCTCACCGCCTACGGTATCAACCCCGTGGTGCAGAGCCTTGTGGTAGACGGCGTATTGGCGGGTGTAGGCAGCGTGCTCAGCTTCCTGCCGCTGATCGTTGTTCTGTTCTTCTTCCTCTCCATTTTGGAAGATACGGGCTATATGGCGCGCATTGCATTCGTTATGGATAAACTCCTGCGCAAGATCGGTCTTTCGGGACGCAGTATCGTGCCGATGCTGATCGGTTTCGGCTGCAGTGTGCCCGCCATCATGGCAACGCGCACGCTCTCGTCCGACCGTGACCGCCGCATGACGGTCATGCTTACGCCCTTTATGAGCTGTTCGGCAAAGATCCCGATCTACACGGTCTTTGCGGCGGCATTCTTCCCGGATCATGCGGCACTGGTGATGATCGTGCTGTATGCCACGGGTATTTTGGTCGGCATTCTCGTAGCGCTCGCGCTCAAAGGCACCGCGTTCCGCGGCAAGCCTGTTCCGTTTGTTATGGAGCTGCCGAACTACCGCATCCCCTCGGCAAAGAGCGTTGCGCTGCTGCTGTGGGACAAGGCAAAGGACTTTTTGCAGAAGGCATTCACGGTCATTTTTGCCGCGACGGTGCTCATTTGGTTCCTGCAGAGCTTTGATACCAAGCTCAATATCGTCGAAAACAGCGGCGACAGCCTGCTTGCCATCGTCGGCAAGTGGATCGCGCCGATCTTCACGCCCCTTGGCTTTGGCGACTGGCGTGTTGCCACCTCGCTGATCACCGGATTTACCGCGAAAGAGGCGGTCGTCAGCACGATGAGCGTACTGCTCGGCGTCGGCATGGAAGAACTTTCCACCGCGCTTGCCGGTCTGTTTACCCCTCTCACGGCGGCAAGCTTCTTGGTGTTCACGCTGCTGTATACCCCCTGTGTTGCGGCGATCGCAACCGTGCGCCGTGAGCTCGGCACATGGCGGCAGACGCTCGGCGTTGTCGTACTGCAGTGCGTAGTTGCATGGCTGTGCGGCTTGCTGGTATATCAGATCGGAGGACTGCTTGTATGACGTGGCTGGACTATGTGCTCTTAGCGGTGGTCGGCGCGGCACTGTTCCTCGCCATCCGCTCCACACTGCGTTCCTTTAAGGACGGAAAATGTCCCGGCTGCGGCGGCAGCGACGGCTGCTGCGGCGATTGCCAACATTGTAAAAGCAAATGCGATTGTAAGAAATAAAATAAAATCGGCACTCGAACAGAGTGCCGATTTTTTGTTATTTGTATAACAGCCATACCATCTCGTTTGTATCGTATGGATTGTCGCTGCCGGTGTAATATACATACAGTCCGTCTGCATCGCTTGCGATGACCGTATAAGAGGTTGGCGTGCGCAAGTGCAGCTCGGGAGTTGCATCGCCGGTCACATCCAGGTAGGCGTAGCCGTTTCCTTTTTGATTTTTCCCGTCCGGGTAGAACTCGGCTGCATAGCGGTCGGTGCCGTTGTGCGTTACAGGCGCTTCACCCGCCAGAAATGCATCGTAAATGCTTTCCGGCTCGTGTGCGCGGACGGTTTCTTCCAGTGCGGTGCGGATATGGTAGATACCGTATCGGTCACCTGCGCACCACATGGACGCAAGATGCGTGTCATAGCCGTTTGTGCCGAGGATATATGTGGTTTCGCCGTCTACCCCCAAAGGTTCTTCGGGATTCCATGTCGGGATGCTGTTAAGATCCCATTCGCTGAGCGTTGCTTCTATGCGCGCTTGTTCTTCACTGTCGAGCGCAATGCGCATTTCCCGCAGGAGCACATAGGGACTGCCCTCGTCATAGTGGCGGTATACCAGTTCTGCCGTGCCGTCTTTGTACAGGCACAGATCGTAGTTGTATATGCCACCGCTTGCAAAGCGGTTGTCGGTTATAGTGTCGAACATTTTATACTGCACGGTGCGGTATACATACTCCAGCGGTTTTTCGGCAGTGTCAAATACATCTTCGGCAAGCGCACTTAGCGAAACTTTTTTACAATGGTTTGTATACCAGCGCCAGCGCTGCTCGATCTTTGCATTGATCTCTTGCAGCGAGTAATAGTCCGCATACGCCCAATCGGGCTTGTTATCGCCGAGAATTACAGAAGGAAGATCTTGTGCGAATACTTTGTCTGTAAGCCATGAATCGTTATATAGAATCGTGTAAAGTTGATCCTCCTTGCATGTATAACGATCCTCGTTCTTTTCTAAGAAAATATATAAAAGATAATTGTTGCGGTAAGAGTAAACAGTATAATAATATTCACTTTCCCCGTTAACATAGTGTCGTACGATTTTATTTCCTGCATATTCGACGAGTGTTTCATAAGAAAATTCTTCGGGGTATTCTATACAATTTTGCAGTACCGTTGTCAGGGCACGATCATGGTATGTAGATGCATCGTACACATATGGTGTTTCATTGTCGATCACAACTTTTGTCCCGCTGACATAATCCGGCGGTAGAGACTCTTGTTTTTCGCAGGAAATACACAGGAAAGCAGTCAAAAGAGATATGCACAGGATCGATAAAAATGTCCGTTTCATCGTTGCCCTCCAAGTACATTCGGTATAAGAATATTGTACCGAATGTTGAAAACAATGTCAAGATAGGCTGGGGGAGAAGAAAAAAGATTGTTTATGATACGACATAAAATAGGCTTCCCCTTTGAGAGGAAGCATAGCGACCTGCGGTCGCATTGCGGTAAACCGCTGATGAGGGGTAGCCGCCGCAGCGGCGTTTTTCTTGTGTAAAATCATGCATGCCCCTCATCCACCGCGGGGCGGTTCGTCTTCCCCCGAGGGGGGAAGGCGAGATCAGTACCGATACTTTTTCTTATTACCGGCGAGGAAGAGCATGGTGACGACGAATGCCATGACTTCGGCGACGACGATGGAGATCCAGATGCCGTCGATCTCCCAAATGAGCGGCAGGAGCAGTACGGCTGCGATCTGAAATACCAGCGTGCGCAAAAAGGAGATAAGCGCCGAGACGAGACCGTTATTGAGCGCGGTGAAGAAGGACGAACCGAAGATGGCAATGCCCGAAAACAGGAAAGAGATCGAGAAAATGCGGAAGCCGCGCAGTGTCAGCGCCATGAGCGCTTCATCGTAGCCGACGAAGATCGCGGCGAGAGGCTGTGCGAGTATCTCGGCAAGTACGAGCATGGCGACCGAGCAGATCCCGATGATGACAAAACTTCTTTGCAGCAAGCTTTTCAGTTCGTTGTGGTTTGCCGCACCGTAGTGATAGCCGATGACGGGCGCTGTGCCGACCGAATAGCCGATGTAGGCGGCGAGGAAGATCATGTTGACGTACATCAGCACGCCGTATGCCGCAACGCCGTCCTCGCCCGCGTACTGCATGAGCTGTACATTGTAGAGCATGCTGACGACCGACATCGAGATGTTGCTCATCAGCTCGGACGAGCCGTTGGTGCAGGCGCGGAGCAGGGCTCTGCCGTCAAGATCGGTTTTCGTGAGTTGCAGGAGACTTGTATTCGGACGGCTGAAGTAGAACAGCGGTACGATGCCGCCGATCAGTTGGCTGACGGCGGTCGCCAGTGCCGCACCGACAAGACCCAGCGGGAATACCGCTACGAGCAGTGCGTCCAGCACCATGTTTGCCACGCCCGACGCGACCGTAACGGCAAGACCGAGCTGCGGTTTTTCAGCCGTGACGAAAAAACTCTGAAATTCATATTGCAGCATAAATGCGGGGAGCGCGACGAGGATGATCCTGCCGTACAGCACGCATTGGTCGAGCAGCTCTCCCTCGGCACCGAGAAAAGCCGCGATGGGACGGATGAACAGAATGCCGAGCACCGCGATGACGATGCCGCATGCCGCCGATATGTAGACGAACAGTGAAAAGAGCTTCTTCGCGCGCTCGTTGTCGCCCTCTCCTAAGGTTTTGGCAATGAGCGCACTGCCGCCCGTGCCGAACATGGAGCCGAGCGCGCCGAGAATCATCAAAAACGGCATGATGAAATTGACCGCGGCAAACGGCGTCTTGCCCACGAAGTTGGAGACGAAAAAGCCGTCCACCACGCCGTAGATCGAGGTGAAGATCATCATGATAATGGACGGCATGGTAAAGCGCAGCAGTTTTTTATAGGTAAAATGATCAGATAATTGAATATGCATACAGATCTCCTTAAATAAAAAGGATAAGACACCGTACACAGCCGTTTCCCTTATCCGGGCATATCGCTACGGCGATACACCCTCCGAAGAAACAGTGTGTACGACATCTTATCCAACCTTTCAATACGTTGAAAAGGTCCTCCGATGACCGTGGTTATTCTACCATTTTCATGCAGAAGAGTCAATAGCAATTTTATGTTTTGGCTTTCTTTTGCAGTTTTTCCGCTTTTCTTTTCTGCTCGTAGTTTTTGAGGATCTGCATTGCCTCGCCGCACATCGGGAAGAGCGCGATCGCGTTGAAGATGGTCATCAGCGCAATGCCGATGTCGCCGACTGTCCAAACGACCTCATAGGCGGCAAGTCCGCCGATGAACAGCATGGCAAGGGTGACGAGCTTATAGGCTGTCTGCGCCCATTGCTTGTCGCCGAAGATATAGGAAATGTTGGAGCGTGCATAGAACAGAACGCCGATAAAGGTGGAGAAAGCAAACAGCCACAGCGTGATCGCTATGAAAACATTGCCGAATGTGCCGAGGTGATAGGTCATTGCTACTTGCAGAAGCGACATGCCCTCGAGCGTGGCGACGGTCTCCTCGGGAACCAGTAACATGATAAACGCGGTGCAGCTGCAAATGACGACGGTATCGATCAGCACACCGAGCGCCTGCGTGAGTCCGATCTTTGCGGGATCGTCGGTCTCGGCGGCAGCGGCTGCACAGGGAGCGGAGCCGGAACCTGCCTCATTGGAGAACAGACCGCGCTTGACACCGTTCATGACTACGGCACCGAATCCGCCGGCAACTACCTGGCGGATGCCGAATGCCTCGGAAAAGATCTTGCCGAAAACACCGGGGAGCAGTGCAAAGTTTTTTGCAAGAATGAAGATGGTGATGAGGAAATAGCAGCCTGCCATGATCGGCACGATGATGTCGAGCACCTTGACCGTTGCATTCTTGCGCAGAACGATCACTGCGGAGATCAGTACAAGTGCTATGATGGTATAGATCGGCTTGATCGAAAAAGCGTTTTCAAATGCCTCGGTCACCGAGTTTCCGACGACCTGGCTGATGCCGCACCAGCAGATCAGACCCGAGACGGCAAACAGGATCGCAAGTACGGAGCGGTTGAGCTTCTTCTTGCGTACTTTTTCCGCAAATGCGTGGATGTAATAGGCGGGACCGCCCTTGTAGCCGCCGTAGATCGGATCTGCGGTTTTATATTTCTGCGCGAGGACCGACTCCACAAACGAGGAAGAAGTGCCGATCAGCGCCGTGATCCACATCCAAAATACCGCACCTGCGCCGCCCGCGGAGATCGCCGCGACGACGCCGGCAAGATTGCCCATGCCCACGCGCGTTGCGGTGGAAACGATCAGCGCCTGCCAACCGGAGAGGGTGTGTTTTTCTTTTTTCTCTTTTTCACTGACCGCACGGATCATTTCGGGGAACAGGCGCACGGGCAGAAGCTTTGTTCGGATGGTGCAATAGATGCCCATGGCGAGCAGCACGATCACCAAAAACGAGAGACCGAGCGTATCGCCGTTCGGTAGGAGAATGGTGATCAGATCTCCCCATAGTCGGTCGTAAATAAAATTGATGATTTTTATGAGCATTGTACAGAAACTCCCATAATTTTATTTGTCGCGACAGCACGCGCTTTTATAGTATACCATACATTTCCAAGAATGCCAAGCCTTTTTGTGAATTTTGGCGAAAAACAGACCGCTGTGCGAAAGCAAAACTGTGATAATTTTTCGCTTGATTTCTTGGCTTCCTTGTTAAGAATTTATTCTGCATATATTGACAATCGTCGGGAGGGTGAGAAGAAAACTTCATGTAATCTTCACGTAACGTCTCAGCTCTTTTCACATGTCGGAGCTGTTTTTTAAGGTTGGATTTAGTTTGAATTTATACCCTAAAAGTATAGCCGAAAAGGATCGAACTTGACAGGTCCTGCAATGAATTTATGAGGAGATTAGATGACCATGAAGCTTGGCAAAGAAAAAAACACGCAACCGATTGCAAACGCTGAGGAGTTGAAGGCGGTAAAGAAAAGGAAACGTAAAAAGACCGTTAAAACGATCTGCAAGATCGTTGTTCTATTGGTCGTTCTTGCTATAGCAGCTTTTTATGTGTATACGCACTTCTTCGGCGGAAGAAATGTCGGCCCGGCAGAGATCACCTATACATATGCACAGGTAGAACGCCGCGATATAACCGAAGAGCTTTCGGGCAGCGGAACGCTGGAATCTGCGGATTCGTATACGTTATCGACCCGCGTCGGCGGTGATATTCTTTCGGATACGTTTGCGGAGGGCGACACCGTAAAAGAGGGCGATGTGCTGTATGTGATCGACAGCTCGGATATGAACGAGAGTCTTGAGCGCGCACAAAAAAACTTGAAAAAGGCACAGGAAACCTATGACGAAAAGGTTGCCGACCGCAAGGAGCTGACGATCACGGCGCCGATCAGCGGCGTTGTCAGCGGACTCAACGTGGACGTCGGCGGTTCCGTCAATTCGGGTGCTGCGATCCTGACGATCAAAAATATTTCCACGCTGACGATCACAGAGTATTACAGCGTGGAATACATGGATGACATTTATGTCGGCATGCCTGCGACCGTTTCGGTTCCCGGTCAGATGCTCAATGTTGCGGGAACTGTTTCGAGCGTTTCCACACTGACCCGTTACTCGGAAACAGGTGTGACCTGCTTTGCCGTGACCGTGCAGATCCGGAACTCCGGATCGCTGTATATCGGCACGAGTGCCACTGCATGGCTCAGCGGAAACATTTATCCGACGATCACCAGCACGGATGGCTTGTGTGCCAGTGCTACTGAGGTGGTTCATGCGGGCGTTTCCGGCGACGTGGATAAACTCAATGTGACCAACGGCGATATTGTCAGCGCGGGCTATGTGCTGATGGAGCTGTCTTCCGAAAATCTCGAAGATCAGATCGAAAGCGCTGCGGAATCGGTCGAGGATGCACAGCTTTCACTCGATAACCTGAACGAAACGCTGGAGAACTACACCATTACGGCGCCGATCGACGGAACGGTCGTCCGAAAGGTTCTGAAAGCGGGTGAAACCGCGGACGGCGGCGATATGCTCTGCATGATCTATGACCTGTCTTATCTTACGGTCACGCTGGCGGTAGATGAGCTGGATATTCAGTCGGTCGCGGTAGGGCAGAGTGCGAAGGTCACTGCCGATGCGGTGGAAGGTACCGTGTTTGACGGCGTGGTCACCCGTGTCGGCGTAAACGGCACGACTTCCGGCGGCGTTACGACCTATCCCGTAGATATTCGTATCGATGTGACCGACGGACTTCTGCCGGGCATGAATGTGGATATTGTGATCACGGTCGAGGGCGTGACCGACGTACTGACGATCCCTGTCGATGCGGTAGAGCGCAACAACCGCGTTTTGGTCAAGACTGCCGACGGCAGCACGGGCGAGGGTGCCCCCGAGGGATACGAATATGTCACCGTAGAGATCGGCATGTCCGACGAGGATTATGTGGAGATCAAGTCGGGTCTTTCCGAAGGGGAT
The DNA here is from genome assembly GCA_017398595.1 of Clostridia bacterium. Classification (GTDB taxonomy): domain Bacteria; phylum Bacillota; class Clostridia; order Oscillospirales; family CAG-272; genus UMGS902. Next base: position 11,963 of record JAFQFR010000014.1, on the reverse strand, counting down.
ACCGTTTCCTATATTTCCAGAACCATCACGACAACGTCCGGCGGATTTGATATGATGATGCCGGGTGGTATGCAGAGCGGCGGTATGCCGGGCGGTAACAGCGGCGGTATGCAGAGCGGCGGCAGACAAAACAGCGGAGGCGGAATGCCCAGCGGAGGCGGCATGCCGGGAGGCGGTTTCTGATGAAAACACCGCTTGTTGAATTTCGCTCGGTATGCAAAACCTATTACATGGGCGAAGATATAGTGCGCGCGGCGGATAATATTTCCTTTTCCATATACGAAAATGAGTTTGTGGCGATCGTCGGTAAATCCGGTTCGGGTAAATCGACCTGCATGAACATTATCGGCTGCCTTGATGTCCCGACTTCGGGAACCTATCTGCTCGATGGTCGCGACGTCGGGCAGATGGATAAAAATGAACTCGCGGAAATACGAAATGAAAAGCTGGGATTCATCTTTCAGCAGTACAACCTGCTTCCCAAGATGAATCTGCTCGAAAATGTGGAAGTGCCGCTGATGTATGCGGGCAGACCGAAAGGGGAGCGCCGCAGGATCGCAAAAGAAATGCTGGAAAAGGTAGGACTCGGTGATAAGATCCGCCACAAACCGAATCAGCTCTCGGGCGGTCAGCAGCAGCGTGTTTCCATCGCAAGAGCGCTTTCCAACAGCCCGTCCGTGATCCTTGCAGACGAGCCGACGGGCGCATTGGATTCCCGCACGAGCCGGGAGGTTCTCGGCATGCTGCAGGATCTGCACCAGCAGGGAAATACCGTTGTGCTGATCACGCATGACAATTCGATCGCGGCAACCGCAGAGCGCATCATCCGGCTTGCCGACGGCAAGGTGATCTATGACGGTCCCACCGAGGGTGCCTTTTCGGATGAACATATGGGGGGAACAGGCGCATGAAAATTACAGAAAGCTTTTCCCTTGCCATATCCAATATCTTCAGCAGCAAGATGCGCTCTTTCCTCACCATGCTGGGCATTATCATCGGTATTGCCGCGGTCATGGTCATCGTCGGTCTCGGCAATGGAATGGAAGGCTACATTACGGATTCGTTTGCCAGTGTCGGCACGAACGTCATGACGGTGTCGATCACGGGATCGGGATCCTCCGGTACGGTCAAAGAAGAGGAAATGTTTGCGATCGTGGAAGAAAACCCCGCCTGCTTTGAATACATCTCCCCGATGGTCTCCATGAGAAGCTCCGTGAAGATCGGCAGTGATACGCTCAGTTATACGACCGCTACCGGTGTCGGCGAACAATATTTTGACATATACGGCTATACGGTCGCCGAGGGACGCGGTTTCCGCTATATGGATATGGAGAAGCGCACAAGAGCCTGTATCGTCGGATGCTATGTAGATCAGGTACTGTTTGACGGGCAGTCGCTCGGCGAAACGCTGCGGATCGGCGGCGAGGTATTTACCATCGTCGGTGTTCTCGAGCAGATCGACGACGAGATCGACGAGGGCGGAAGTGATGACGCAGTCTATATTCCGTATTCTACCGCTGCAAGACTTTCCTATTCGGGCACTGTCTCCTCTTATATCGTCACCGCGGTCTCGGATGACCTGGTAGACGCGGGACAGGAGATCATCGAGGATGCGCTGTATGCGATCCTCAGAAGCTCAAATGCATATTCGGTCACGACGATGGCGGCAATGCTGGAAATGATGACCGAGATGATCGATCTGGTCGTGCTGATCCTCACCGTGATCGCAGGCATTTCGCTTGTGGTCGGCGGTATCGGCATTATGAATATCATGCTGGTTTCGGTATCCGAGCGTACAAGAGAGATCGGTATCCGAAAGGCGCTCGGCGCAAAGGAGCGGTTCATTCTGACGCAGTTTGTGATCGAAGCTGCCGTGACGAGTGCCATCGGCGGTATCATCGGTATTATCTGCGGATACGGTTTGTCCTCGGTTGCATCGAATGTCATCAGCAATATGATGGGCGAAACGCTGACCGTAGCGCCGTCGGTCGTTTCGATCGCTGTTGCTTTCGGCGCATCGGCGCTCATCGGTATCGTATTCGGTTTCCTGCCCGCAAGAAAAGCGGCGAGACTGAATCCGATCGATGCGCTTCGCCACGATTGATATATTTTTAAATTACATCAAGGAGTTTCCTATGAAGAAAAAAATATTGTTATGGGTTTTATGCGCCGCGATTTTTTCGGCTATGCTGGGAATGGGCGCGGCTGCGTTTGCCGATATTGACGATGAGACGACCGAGGATGCTGTGGCGGCTCTGGAAAGTATGGGGATCGTTACGGGCACGAGCGCGACTACATACAGCCCCTCGCTTTCGCTCACCCGAGCGCAGGTTTGTGCCATGATGGTCCGCACGCTCGGCATGGAGTCGTCGGTCAACAGCTATATGTATCAGAGCCTGTTTCAGGATGTAAAGAGCAGTTCGTGGTATGCGGGATATGTGAATCTTGCCTACCGTGAAGGACTGGTCAGCGGCTACGGAAACGGCTGTTTCGGTCCCGACGATGAGATGACGTACGGTCAGTTCGTCACCATGCTGCTCAGACTTCTGGGCTATACGGAAAACGACATCGGAAAGCTCTGGCCGGCGGATCATATCATCTTTGCCGACAAGCTCGGCATCGATGAAAATGTCAGCCTTACGGCAAACGATACAGTGACCCGCGGTGACGCGGCGGTTCTCCTGTATAACACGCTGATGACAAAGGCAAAGGGATCGGGCACGGCATACTATCATACGGTCAACGACACAGCCGCGACCGTTACCGCAATTCTGCTTGACAATAAGGTTACGAGCGCTACGACCGGGGATCTGCTTGCCTGCGTTATGAACAATTCGAATGCGACCATGACGTATTACGACCAGAAGAACGCGATTCCCGATACGCTCGTAGGACGTTTCGGAACGCTTATGCTCAACGGATCGGGGGAAGTCGTCGGCTTTATTCCCGACGGAAACGACTATGCGGATATCGTGATCGATTCGGCAAAGATCTCGGGCATTACCGATATGCACGGAAACACATATAAGATCGACGGCGCGGTAGGCGTCATCAGCTCCGGCAGCATCTGTACATACAGCAGTACCGGCTATGTAAAGGTAAATGCCCATCATAATCAGTCTGCACGCTTCTATTACGGCGACGACGGCAGCATCGTCTACATATTTCTGACTTCGGGCGCGGATCTTTCTTCGACAGAGGTAGCGGTTGCATCTTCGGATGCACCCGCTTCCGAATTCGCGCAGACACTCGGGATCTCTGCGAATGCATATCATATTGTAAAAAACGGCGGTCTGACGGATACCGCCGCTCTTGCTATGTATGATGTTGCGTACTATGACAAGATGACCAACACGCTTCGCGTTTGCGACTACAAGGTGACGGGGTATATCGAATCCGCTTCGCCGTCGGTAAGCGCTGCCGAAAAGATCACCATCTCCGGCTGTGAGATCGGCGTTTTGCAATGTGCATGGGATACACTCGGAGATTTTCGACTCGGCAGCTATGTCACGGTGCTTTTGACGGACACCGGCAAGGTCGCGGCGGCATATTCTGCGGATACGGTAACTGCGGAGATGTACGGCATCCTTTCTACCGATAAAACCACGGTCACACTTTGCGGCAGCGGACTGGTCATGAAGCCCGATTATATCTCGGCAAGCCTTGCACTGAACGGTTCGCTCGTCAAAGTGAATACTTCCGACACAGACAGGATCTCTTGCTCTTCTTTGATCCGATCGGTCACCATGGATGACACGGTGGATCTTACCGCAATGACCGTGGGCGGTGTTGCGCTCGCTCCCGGCTGCCTGATCTATGAATGGGGCGGCAGCGGATATGTTTACAGCCTCAGCGGCGAATACGGTAAAAGCTCTTCGGATCTTTCCGAGATCTATTGGACGGATACCTTGGCGTATTCGTATGTTTCTTTTTATCATTTGAACAGCGCGGGACTGATCGACATTCTTGTTCTTTCCGATGTGACCGGTAACTACTATGCATACGGTGATGTGACCGTTTATACGGATGAAGAGGGGATTTCCATGAGCCAGCAGGCATCCGTCTATCTCAACGGTGCCACGATCACGAATGATAACTACCCGAATGCAAGTAAACGGTATATTTGTACGGTAACGAACTATGGCGGATATATGGGCGTTGCCTTTGGCGGATACAATCAGAACTATACCAAGATCGCCGCTGTTTCCAGGCCGACGCTTGCCAAGAATGCAAAAGCATCTGATTTTTATCTTACGGATGATGACGAATGGTATTTCACAGTCAATGACAGCAACATCCCGGTAAGCGATACCGTGAAGGTCTATATCGAAGCTACGGGACAATGGCTCAGCGGCGAGGAAGGCTTGCTTGCGGCGCTTTCTTCGGAGATGAAGACAGAAGTGTATTATGACAGAACGCTGACGACCGGTGCACAGGTACGGATCATCGTTGTGGATGCGGATGAATAAACTGTAATATACAAAAAACAGGCACCCTCCCGGGTGCCTGTTTTTTGTTGGTCTGAAAACCTTGTTTTCGGTGTTTTAATCCAGTTCCTTTTTGCCTGTGTAGAGCTCATAGTATCTGCCGCCGAGGGCGAGGAGCTCATCATGGGTGCCGCGCTCGATGATCTCACCTTTTTCGAGAACCATGATCGCGTTTGCATTGCGAACGGTGGAAAGACGGTGCGCGATGACGAACGTGGTGCGGTTTTTCATCAGGCGATCCATACCGTGCTCAATGTGACGCTCGGTACGGGTATCGACAGAGCTTGTCGCTTCGTCGAGGATGAGGATCGGCGCCTTGGAGATCGCGGCGCGTGCGATGTTGAGGAGCTGACGCTGTCCCTGTGAGAGGTTTGCGCCGTCGCCCGTGATCACGGTGTCGTAGCCGTTCTCAAGGCGCATGATAAAGCTGTGCGCGCTTGCGGTCTTGGCTGCCGCAATGACTTCTTCATCGGTTGCATCGGGGCGTCCGTAGCGGATATTTTCCATGATCGTGCCGGTGAACAGGTGGGTATCCTGCAAAACCATGGCGACATTTTTACGGAGTACGTCACGTTTGATCGCACGGATATTCACATCGTCGATCGTGATCTCGCCCGAGTCGATGTCGTAGAAACGGTTGAGCAGGTTTGTGATGGTCGTTTTGCCCGCGCCCGTCGAGCCGACAAACGCGATCTTCTGACCTGGCTTTGCATACAGCGAGATGTTTTTCAGAACGGTCTTGCCGGGAACATAGCCGAAGGTGACATCGTTCAGCTTAACGTAACCCTGCATGTCGGGCATTGCATTTGCATTTTCAACGTCGGGCTCTTCCTCGGGGCGGTCGATGATATCAAATACGCGCTCCGCGCCCGCAAGGGCAGAAAACACCGTATTCATCTGCATGGATACTTCGTTGATGGGGCGCGCGAATTTTCTTGCGTAGTCTACGAAGATCGCAAGGCCGCCGAGGTCAAATTTGCCGAGCAGACAAAGCACGCCGCCGACACCCGCGGTGACCGCGTAGCTGACTTGACCGGTGTTTCCCATGATCGGTCCCATGATGCCGCCGTAAAACTGCGCACCGATCTGCTTTTTGCGCAGGTCATCATTGAGCAGTGCAAATTCGTCCACGCAGGTGTCCTCATGGTTGAACACCTTGACGACCTTTTGTCCCGAAACGGTCTCTTCTACGTAGCCGTTGACAGCACCGAGAGCCGCCTGCTGAGAGGAATAGTATTTGCGCGAGCGCTTGGTGATCGCGGCACCGCCGAAGATAAAGATCGGGATGAATACGACCGTGATGATCGTCAGCCAGACGTTTGTGGTGAGCATGAAGATAAAGGTGGCGATCAGCGTGACCACGCCCGAAACCAGACTGGTCAGCGTGTGGTCAAGCATCATGGAAATATTGTCTACATCATTTGTGAAGCGGCTCATGATCTCGCCATGGCTCTCATTGTCAAAAAACTTGATCGGGAGCTTTTGTACCTTGGCGAACAGGTCGCTGCGCAGCTTGTTCATCGAATTTTGCGAGATGTGCAGCATCAGCTTTGCCTGACAGTATTGCGAAAGAATGCTTGCCGCATAGATGCAGACGAGGATCAGCATGTAGAACAGAATATTGCGGATCGCTTCCTCTGTGCTCGCCGTCGGCAGATCGCCTGTCAGTGTGTTCAGGATGAAGCGGAGAGGATAAGAGGATGCTGCCCCTGCGACGGCGGAGATGACCAGGAAGAAAAACGCGATGATCAGCAGATACTTGTAGGCACCGATATAACGGAGCAGTCTTCCGATGATCTTTTTAGCGTCGCCTTTCGGCTTTACCACGGGCATTCCGCGCCCGCCGGGTCCGCCGGGACCGCGTCCGCCCGGACCGCGCATCGGCGGCATACCGCCTGCCTTTCCGGGCGCGGCAGAGGAGTTGTATTGCTTTTGCAGATCTTCCAATGTGCGTTTAGCCATTTGCCGACACCCCCTTGTTTTCCATTTGAAGCGAATAGATCTCCTGATATTCCGCGCAGCTTTGCATCAGATCGGCATGCGTGCCGAGTCCTGCGATCTTGCCGTCATCCAGCACGAGGATGCGGTCGGCATCCATCACCGAAGTGATACGCTGTGCAATGATGATCTTGGTTGAATCCTTTAAGGTGGTTGCGAATGCCTCGCGGATCTTGGCTTCGGTCGCCGTGTCCACTGCGCTTGTCGAGTCGTCGAGGATCAGAATCTTCGGCTTTTTCAGCAGGGCACGCGCAATACAGAGACGCTGCTTTTGTCCACCCGATACGTTTGCACCGCCGCGCTCAATCTCATGCTCGTATCCGTCTGAGAAGCCTTGGATAAAGATGTCCGCCTGTGCCGAATCGGCGGCAGCACGCATGTCTTCGAGCGATGCATCCTCGTCACCCCAACGGAGATTTTCCGCAACCGTACCCGAAAAGAGCAGATTTTTTTGCAGCACCATACCGATGCCCTCGCGCAGCGCATGCAGCGAGTAATCGCGCACATTGACGCCGTCGATCAGCACCTCGCCGCTGTCTGTATCGTACAGACGCGGGATCAGCGAGACCAGCGTGGACTTTCCGCTGCCCGTACCGCCGATAACGCCGAGCGTTTCTCCGGCGCGGATGTTCAGGTTGATGTTTTTCAGTACACAGTCGGGACTGTTTTTGTAATAACGGAAATGAACATTTTTGAATTCGATCGCGCCGTGTTGTACGGAAATGTCCTTATGCGCCGCCGAGTCGTCATTGATGTCCGGGGTTTCGTCCAGTACTTCGCCGATGCGCTTTGCGGATGCCGCCGCGCGCGAAGCGTTCATAAAGAGCATGGTCACCATCATCAGCGACATGAGGATCTGGTTGATGTATGTAAGCAGCGCGTTGAAATCGCTGTAGGGAAGCGTGTCGCCGAGCACCATATTGCCGCCAAACCATACGACTGCAAGGGTCGTGAGGTTCATGACCAGCATCATGACGGGCTGGGTAAGGATCATTATGTTCATGGCGCGCATAGCGCTGCTTCGCAGATCGTCATTTGCCGCCGCGAACTTTTCCTTTTCATAGTCCTCGCGGACGAAGGATTTGACCACGCGGATGTTGGTGAAATTTTCACCGACCGTGTTGTTGAGCGCGTCCATCTTGCCCTGCATGGCGCCAAAGCGGGGGAAGCCCACCTTCATAACGACAAACAGCAGCGCGCTGAGAAGCGGGATGGAGATCGCCAGCACCAGTGCAAGCTTCGGACTGATGGTTACGGTCATGATGACCGCGCCGATCAGCATACCGGGGGTACGGAGGAACATGCGCAACAGCATGTTGACGAAGTTCTGGAGCTGTGTTACGTCGTTCGTGAGACGTGTGATCAGCGAGCCGGTCCGGAATTTGTCAATATTGGCAAAGGAGAACTTCTGTACCTTTTTATATACGTCCAGGCGCAGATCGCTGCCGAAGTTGACCGATGCCTTGGCACCGAAGTAGGCGCCGCCCACACCGCCGAGCATCATCAGTACCGCGACAAGGATCATTGAGGCGGCCATGCCGATCACAAACCAGATGTCACCGGTTTCGGCAACGAGATTTTCCTCCGCACGCTTGACGATCAAGGAGTAGAGCTTGGGCATAAGGACTTCGCCCAGCACCTCCACGATCATGCACAGAGGTCCGAGGATAAAATACTTCATGTACGGTTTTACGTACTGCATCCATCGTTTCAAGTAGAAATTCCTCCTTTATTGTTTACAGTGTCTACGCTTTCTTCCAGCGCTCGGATGTTGGCTTGAACGCGATCCATATAGCCGTTGAACTGCGCCATTTCCTGCTCGTTGAAGCCCTCGAAAACCGCTTCGTCGATCGTGTTGAACATGTTTTGAGACAGTTCCACGATATTTACGCCTTTTTCGGTCAGCGCGATCGTGTTAAAGCGGGAATCGGCTGTGTTGGTCTTACGCAGGATATAGCCGTCGGTCTCCATCTTTTTCAGTGTGACCGCGACGGCGGCAGGGCTGATCTCCAGCCTTTCGGCAAGATAGGTCTGCGAAAGATCGCCGCCCGTGTCCGAAAGGATCATCAGCATACGGTGTGCCGAGCGCCCAAGTCCCGTTCGCTCACGCATTTTGTCAAACACATGGTGATGCTTGCGCATGGTCGTGATCATCTTATGTACGGTATTGCGCGCCGATATGTCGTTTGCTTTTTCCAAGTCCAAGTTGTTTCCTCCTTCACATGGATTTTGCGATGGTTAATCCGTTAATGATTAACCACTTAATTATTATAGCATATATAGGGTACTTGTCAACAAAATCGATAGTATTTTCAAAAAAGAGTTCACAATTCCGAAATTGTGTGTTATAATAAGGCGAATATAACTTGAAATGGTAAAAAATGTTATGACATGTACGCTTTGTCCTCGCCTGTGCGGTGCGGATCGCTCCAACGGAAAAATCGGATATTGCGGCGCGGGCGGCACGCTCAAAGTGGCGCGCGCATCGCTCCATATGTGGGAGGAGCCGCCGATCTCGGGTGAGCGGGGCAGCGGAACGGTGTTCTTTTCGCACTGTCCCTTGAAATGCGTCTATTGCCAGAACCGTGAGATCTCGAGCGGGGGCGACGGACTGCCGATCAGCGTGGAGCGGCTGTGCGATATTTTCTTTGAGCTGAAAGCCAAAGGTGCGCACAACATCAATCTTGTGTCTCCCACGCAGTACACCGATCACATCGCCGAGGCGATCCGCATGGCAAAGAAAAAAGGCTTTGATCTGCCGTTTGTGTACAACACGAGCGGCTACGAGCGCATCGAAACACTGCGGTCCTTGGCGGGACTCATCGATATCTATCTGACCGATTTTAAGTATATGTCCGCATCCCTTGCAGAGCGGTATTCGCACGCCGCCGACTATCCGGCCGTTGCGACTGCGGCGCTTGGTGAAATGATGCTCCAACAGCCGAGGTGTGCGTATCGAGGCGAGCTCATGGAGCGCGGCGTGATCGTGCGGCACTTGCTCCTTCCGGGACAGACCGCTGATTCCAAGGATGTGATCGATACGTTTACATCCGTTTGCGGCAAACATGCATATCTCTCGCTCATGCGGCAGTACACGCCGCCGAAAACATGTATGTATCCCGAGCTGCTGCGTCCGATCACCGACGCCGAGTATGACGAGGCAGTAAGTTACGCACTTTTGTGCGGAATACAGAAGATTTTTTTACAAGAAAAGGAAAGCGTATCGGAAAGCTTTATTCCCGCTTTCAACTATGAAGGAGTGTTAAGTCATGGTACTGAACAATGAGCAGATCAAAAGCATCGCGGCAAATTGTCTGGATGTCCGCACCCGTGAGAACGGACGCGCACAGGTGCTGCGTTTTACCGATAAGCAGACAGAGCTGTACAGAAATTCCAATTTTATCCCGCATCCGCTTTGCGCTCCCTGTGCATGCTTCGATTTTACCTATAACGGCGAGATCATTGCGTTTGAATTTGATATTACAGCCGTTACCAGCCGTAAATTTCTTTCGTTTGATCTGTATGACGGCGAGGTAATGGTACATTCGCTGTATACCTACGCCGACAGCGAGGGACAGCGGCAGTTTTTCTATAAGTTTTCGGATAAACGCACCCGCCGCGTGCGTCTCTTCCTGCCGTATTCCTGCGGCGTAGAGATCTGGAACTTTACTTTGGATGACGGTGCAACCTTTACGCCCACCTCCACCGATGGCAGACTGAAAATGCTGTTCCTTGGCGATTCGATCACACACGGCTATGATTCGCACTACACCTCGATGACCTATGCGGCGACGGTGGCGCGCCATTATGATGCCGTTTGCCTGAATCACGGCGTCGGCGGATATGTTTTCAAGGCGGAGAGCCTCGATGCGGAGCTCCCCTTTACTCCGGATGTGATCACGGTCGCTTACGGCACCAATGACTGGGGACGCTACGGTATGGACGAAGATAAGTATCGTGCGGCGGCAGATGCTTTCTTCGATAAGCTTTGCACGATCTATCCGAGTGCGCGGATTTTCGGGATCCTGCCGGTATGGCGCGCCGATGAGGATCGCCGCCCCGAGCGAATGCCGTTTACGCGCGTATACGAGATCCTGCGCGAATGCTATGCGTCGCACGGCGTGGAATGCATTGACGGCGAAAAGGCAGTGCCGCAGATGCGTGCATTCTATTCGGACGGTCTGCATCCGAACACGATCGGTCAGCACGTATACGGACTGCATGTGATCGAAGCACTGGAAAAGGCGGGAATCAAGAAAAATGGCTAAGGATAAAGAAAAAGATATTAAGACCAACGCGATGCGCATTTTGGAGACGCTCGGCATCTCCTATGAAGTGATCACCTACGAGTGCGACGAGTTTATCGACGGGGTACACCTCGCCGAAAAACTCGGACAGCCGAAGGAGTGTACCTTTAAGACGCTGGTCGCGCAGGGAAAGAGTGGGGGATACTTTGCGTTTGTCATCCCTGTCGCGGAGGAGCTGGATCTCAAGGCGGCGGCGCGCGCCGTCGGCGAAAAGTCGGTCGAGCTGATCCCTGTGAAAGATATTAACAAGGTCACAGGCTACATCCGCGGCGGCTGCACCGCCATCGGCATGAAAAAGGATTACCCCACGGTCATTGACGAGACCTGCGTATTGTTTGACAGGATCATGGTCTCCGGCGGCAGGCTGGGCTCGCAGGTGATCCTCACCCCCGATGACTATATCAAAGCCACCAAAGCCAAGTGCCTGCCTATCATTTTTTGATCGAAAAATCGGCAAGATATTTTTCTTGCCGATTTTTTTCAGAAAAATATTGACAAACCCGTTTGAAACTGCTATAATAGCGAATGTTGCCACGGTACACACATATATGTACCTTTAGCTCAGTTGGATAGAGCAACTGCCTTCTAAGCAGTAGGTCGAGGGTTCGAGTCCCCCAAGGTACGCCATACCCTTCCTACCGTGGAGGGGATATGGTGGGCGTAGCTCAGTTGGTTAGAGCGCCAGGTTGTGGCCCTGGAGGTCATGGGTTCGATTCCCACCGCTCACCCCAGAAAAGAAACAGGAACGCAAGCGCGTTCCTGTTTTCTTTTCAACGAAATAAATCCCTCACGGGATTTGTGAAATACGCTCCGCGTGTGAAATATTGCTTCGCAATGTGAAATGCCTGCGGGCGTGATAGGGGTTCCCCGAAACGAGTGAAGCGAGTTTTGGGGGTTCCCGTGAGGGGATTTATTTCATTTCACTTGATACAAAGCATCAAATTTCACAATGACCGTAGGTCATTATTTCACATCCGAAGGATATTTCACTTTAATTATTAAAATCATCACAACACAGTTTATTGTGAAGGGCGGTGCTTATATGGCTGAATCGAAACTCAGAGAACTTTCAACAGATCTTGCGGTAAAGATGATCAAACTTTGCGAAACGATTAAGGGGCATTACTCCCTTGTGAATCAGTTGGAACGCTCCGCTACTTCTATCGGTGCC
>JAFQFR010000013.1 GCA_017398595.1 Clostridia bacterium | reverse complement strand
CGACAACTCTCTGCGGCTTTTCTCCGCGCTACTCTTTTTGCTCAAACGCGTTTCTGGATATGTATTTGATATTTTAACAGAATTTTGAGCATATGTCAAGTAGATTTGTGAATTTTGTTGATTCGGGGAATTTTCGCGGCGCGACGTTCTCCCCGCGTCCTAATCCACGCAATATCCCAAAGCAATTTTGCTCCTTGCAGCGTATACAACAGTTCCGTTGTAGTTGCCTGCGTTGGGCGCGACCAATTCTCCGTGTAATGTACTATCTTCCGCAATCTCTATCCATCTGGTTTTGGCTTTGTAATATACGGAAAAGTCTCCGTCATACACCACATAATCCCGTTTCACATAATCCAACCAAGTCGGAACCGTCATCGTAAGGAGTACAACAGCCGAGATCGTTATACTGACGAAAAATGCAAAAAGCAATGGAATGTTTGCTTTCTGTCGGATGCGCTGTTTTTGTTTATATTTGCGCTCTCTGCGTACATACTCGCGTTGTGCCCATTCGTCGGACTCCGCGCGCAGTTTCAATTTATAGATGTATTCCGCTTCTTTTTGCATGCCGTCACGGGAAAAACGGATATATAACACAACCGATAGGATCGCCAATGCAAGAAAAAATACGGTAGCAACCGTTCTGCATATTGCATATATGAGCAATACATTGGCGGAAATTGCAATGTCTGTAGCCATGTCGTCGTCTCCTTTCGGGATATTTATTGCTTCAGTATAGCACAACGTTATACATCTGTCTATATATAAATAAAAACACTTGTGAAAATCGCAAGTGTCCGGCAAATATTCCCGCCCGCTGTCATCCTGAGCGAAGTTCTCCTCACGAGATCCTGCGACGGACGCACAGGAAGCCAATGTGAGGAGAACGAAGCCGAACGGATCTCGGGCGGGAAAACGCAAGTGTTTTTATCTTTCTTAAAACAGCAGGATCAGCACATGTGCCGCTACCATCGCAATAATACCCAATGTCGGGATCATGCAGCCGAGGCAGCCGCCGCGGTAGGGTCTTCTGCCCCATCCGTGCATCGGCGGGCGACCGTGCGGATGATGGTGGTGATGGTGATGACCGCCCATATGCGGGCCGCCATGAAAACCACCGGGACCGCCGTGAAATCCTCCGTGGCCTCCACCGTGGAAACCTCCGTGACCGCCTCCATGAAATCCTCCAGGACCTGGCATAAAAACGCACCTCCCTTTTTATCAGATAGTTGAAGAGAATCGAACGCGAGAGTTCGACTCTCTTCAACTATACCACAAAAATCAGCCGAATAAAGGCTTTTTTCGCAGAATTCACATTGATTTTTTATGCCGTTTACATTGCATATAACGAAAGTAGCACTGTTTTTCGCAAGAGGAAGTGAAAATTTTTGAAAAAGTTTTAGTTATTGCACCGCCCGCACGCGGGCGGTTTGCGTTTTTTGCTACTGTGCGAACACAGTGAAGCGAACTTCTTCACTATTCACTATTACTTATTACTTTCCAAAAATCCGAGTATTTAAGAGAAAAGTGAAGAGGTAATAGTGAAAAAGTAAAAATCCCCGTATCTTACGATACGAGGATTTTTGGTGGGAGCGGGTGGATTCGGACCACCGAAGTCAGTGACAACAGATTTACAGTCTGCCCCCTTTGGCCGCTCGGGAACGCTCCCATATTAAATTTTCTCATGCGAGTGGAGCTGGTGGACGGATTCGAACCCCCGACCTGCTGATTACAAATCAGCTGCTCTACCAGCTGAGCTACACCAGCGTGATTGCTTGTCTCACGCGACTTTGTCATTATAGCACGGTCTATGGAGTTTGTCAATATCTTTTTCAAAAAAATTTAAAAAGAATTTTTTGGAAAACTGTAGATACATGTAAATGATTATGGTATACTATATACAGCTTGTATACAGCTAAAGGAGGACGACCTATGAAAAAATTCCGCTTGTGTATATCCGCTGTATGTTGCATCGCCTGCCTACTGTCTATTCATGCATTTGCTGCAACAGGATTTATTGCATACAACGAAGGCAACAACGCAAACGACGGTCTGACCGCCGCGACTGCGAAAAAGCAATTTCTTTCCTTTGAAGAAAACGGCGTTTTGAGCGTGATCGGCGAAGAAGGCGGCACGCTGGTCATCGTCGGACGTGCCTATATCGGCGGCAACTTCGCCTTCCCTGCCATGAGCGGACCGCTGACCATCACCGCGAAGTATAACGGCGTCAGCTATTTGAATGCTACCAACAAAGATAACCCCACGGGCGGCATGCTGAAAGCGGCAAGCGACCGCGTCATCACACTCGGCACAGACACCACCTTTACCGATATGATCCTGTTCCAGGAAGCGGGACAAAACACCCTCGTGGTGCCGAGCGGCATGACTCTGACGATGACCGACACCGTCCGCTTTATGACGAAGCCGGGCAATGACTATCATTGGAAGATCTTCGTCAGCGAGGGTGCAACGGCGATCCTCAGCAAAGAGGCTCTGGACACGCTCGAGATCGTAAACCGTGGCGGCACGGTAAAAATTTATGGTTCCAACGCTGCCTGGACAGGTAACGAAATCGAGATCAAAATGACGGTCAACAAATCTTTTGCTTTTGTCGGCGATCAGATCAAAATGTTAGACGCGTCTCCGATCATCCGCAACAGCCGCACCATGCTCCCTGTTCGTTTTGTTGCAGAGCAACTGGGCGCGACCGTGGATTGGAACGGCGAAACCTCCACCGCCACGATCACAGGTGCAAACGGAGCTGTCATTGCGATCACGATCGGCGCATCCGATGCCCAAATCAACGGCGAAACCGTCACGCTGGACTCCCCTGCCTTCATCGAAAGCAGCCGCACCTATCTTCCCGTTCGCTTCGTCGCGGAAGCACTCGGCGCGTATGTCAGCTGGGACGGCGCCACATCCACGGCGACCATTCTCGGTGTACCGAAAGGAGCCACGCAAGCCGAACATTCGCAATATTATATAGAAGGACTTTCCGCCGATCAAGTGGTTCTGTATTTCACCGAAGTATGCCTGGATGTAGAATCCGCGCTCGATACATACACCCCTGTGATCCATAAATGGGAAAAGCCGATCTACTGTGCGGCGTTCGGCAAAGGAACCGAAGAGGATCTCGAAGTTATGAACGGCTTTTTGAAGCTTGTAAACTCCATCCCCGGCTTTCCCGGCATGTACGGAGCAGCCGATTCGAAGGACGCCAACCTTGCGATGAATTTTTTCGGTTGGAAAGACTTCGCCGAAAACGTAAAAAAATTAGGGATGGATCCCTCGGATCTGGGCGGCATCACATTTCCCCTCTGGGATGAACAGACCAATGAGATCACCTTCATAGTGATCTATTACCGATCCGACCTTACGCAAGAGCGACGCAGTCCGATCCTTCTGCACGAACTCTTCCAATCTTTAGGTATATTCCAGGATACGCGACTCCGTACGGAAAGCATCAATTACGAATACGGCACGACCGTATCCGAACTGACCGACATTGATCTTCTGATTTTAAAACTGCTGTATAATCCGAAGATCAAATGCGGCATGGACGCAGTGCAATGCGAATACATCATCCGCGAGTTGTATTATTAACCACAAAAAGGGCTTGCCTTGGCAAGTCCTTTTTCATATTCTTATTGAACTTATGTTCAAAACGTGGTATACTATTTCTATCATTATATAAAGGAGCATTTGTATGCTGAGCGGCAAAAAGATCATCATATTTGATATGGACGGCACGCTGATCGACTCGGTGGGCGTATGGAACGAGGTAGACAGGCGTTTTATTGCGGCGCTCGGCGGCGATGCCGACGGCGTAGACGTCAAGGCGCAGCGCGACGCGCAGCTGCTGCGGTTCCGCGCGGCGGACGACCCCTACCGCGAGTACTGCGGCTACATGGGCGAAACATACGGCTCTGCCCTCTCCCCCGACGAGCTGGTCAAACTGCGGTACACGATCTCGGACGACCTTGTCGCCAATGTCGTGGACTACAAGCCAGATGCCGAAGTACTCCTGCACAAGCTGAAAGCCATGGGCTTTACGCTGCTGGTGGCTTCCACGACCAAGCGCACAAACATGGAGGTCTACCGCACGCGCAATCAAAACATTCTGCGCAAGGCATCGCCGGATGCCATCTTCGACGCGATCTACACGCGCGAGGATGCAAAGGAGATCAAGCCGAGCCCCGAGATCTACGAACGCATCCTGCGCGAGTGGAACGCCACCCCCGAGGAGTGCCTCATCTTTGAGGACTCGCTGGTGGGCGTAGAAGCGGCAAACCGCGCGGGCATCGACGTGATCGCGATGTACGACAGGTACTCGGACGAGGACCGCGATGCGATCATGGCGCGATCCCGGGCACATTTCAATACTTTCAAGGAGGTTCTGCGCGCGATCGGCGCAGAGAAATGACATGCGTATTTTAGAAGGACTCAAGCCCGAACGGGTATTCTATTACTTTGAAGACCTCTGCTCGATCCCGCACGGCTCGGGCAACACGAAAAAGATCAGCGACTACTGCGTGGATTTTGCAAAGGCACACGGACTGTCCGTATACCAGGACGAGCACAACAATGTCGTGATCCGCAAGCCCGCGTCGGCAGGCTATGAGTATCACGAGCCCGTGATCCTGCAAGGTCATCTCGATATGGTGTGCGAGAAAGAACCCGACTGTCCGATCGACTTTACGACCGACGGACTGACGCTGCAGCGCGACGGCGATCTCGTCTTTGCCAAGGGGACTACCCTCGGCGGGGACGATGGCATTGCCGTTGCCATGGCGCTGGCAATTCTGGAGGACAGCACGCTGATCCATCCGCCGCTCGAAGCGCTCTTCACCACCGATGAGGAGACCGGCATGTACGGTGCGGAAGGCTTGGACGCCTCGGTGCTTACGGGCAAAACGCTGCTCAACATCGATTCCGAAGAGGAAGGCATCCTCACCGTGAGCTGCGCAGGCGGCGCGCGTGCGGGTATCGAATTTCCGCTGACGGTCGGCGCGATCGATATGCCCTGCTATACCGTCACACTCGGCGGACTGATCGGCGGTCACTCGGGC
Organism: Clostridia bacterium; assembly: GCA_017398595.1. GTDB lineage: Bacteria > Bacillota > Clostridia > Oscillospirales > CAG-272 > UMGS902. Next base: position 196,860 of record JAFQFR010000013.1, on the reverse strand, counting down.
GTGGAGATCCACTGCGGACGACAGAATGCCAACGTACTGTTAGGCAATTTCCTGCACACATTGCCCTTTGCCTATCAGATCATCGACATCCGCGGCGGACAAAAGGACAATGCCATCCCGCGGCAGACAACTGCCATCGTCGCCGCAGACGGCGATCTCGCCGCAGCTGCCGCGGCATTTGTCAGAGCCAACCGCATCGACACCGATCCCGATCTTTCCATCACGGTCGAACCCACCGCGGCGCACGCAAGCGGCTTCGACCTCGCAAGCAGCAAGCGTATCGCAGAGTTTCTCACCACCGTGGCAAACGGCGTGCAGGCAATGAGTGCCGACATCGAAGGACTGGTGCAGACCTCGCTGAATCTCGGCATTTTGAAAAGCGACAACAACGCACTCTCCGCAACCTTTGCGGTGCGCAGCTCGGTAGGCGCCGAAAAGAACGCGCTGCTTGCAAAACTCGAAGCCACTGCAAAAGCGTTCGGCGGCAGTTTCGAGTCGCACGGGCACTACCCCGCATGGGAGTACCGCAGGGATTCCCGCCTGCGCGATACGATGGTCGATGTTTACGCCAAGCTGTACGGCAGCACCCCCGAAGTCGTGGCGATCCACGCGGGGCTTGAATGCGGACTGTTCGCAGGCAAGATCGCCGACCTTGACGCGGTCTCCTTCGGTCCGAATCTCTACGACATCCACACAACGCGCGAGCGTATGTCCGCAGCTTCGGTAGAGCGCACCTACGCCTATCTCTGCGAAATTTTAAAATCTTTATAAAAAATTTTTATGGGAACGGCAGTGCGGAAAACCCTTATGCACACAACGTTTATTTGCATTTTCCGTTTGCCGTTTCCGTCAAAAAAACCACAAACCGTGCGAGAAGGCGGTTTATTTATGTTGACATTTGCAAAAATATATAGTATAATAATGCAGAATGTTCAATAGCCTGTTTTTTGGCAGAATCGTTTTTTCGTCACACGCGGAGTCCCTTCGGGTGCACTTTGTCTCGCTCTTTTATAGATTCGGTTGAAAAATTTATGCCTATTGTTACCCTTTTTTTAACTGCTTGTTGTAAAGCTGTTTGATGCTGACCGATTTTTTCCAAGCGTTTCCCGATGACAATTTCATTTTCATAAAGGGTATACCCTTTATTGTGCTTTGCGAAGCAAAGCACCGCGCCCCTGACTGACGGAAACCGGCCGAGCGGCAACGGTTTTGAAAAGGAATTTGTTTATTCATAGTAAGGAGATGAATGTTTTGGATTCAAAACTCGCGCTATATATCGTAAAACGCCTTCTGCTTGCGATATTTACGGTATTTCTCATCATCACAATTACGTTCTTCGTCATGAAAGCCATCCCCGGCGGTCCCTTCCTCAGTGAAAAATCGCCCAGCCCCGAAGTTACGGCGGCACTTGAAGCGAAGTACGGTCTTGACAAGCCTGTCTTTGAGCAGTATATTACATACCTCAAAGATCTGCTGCGCGGCGACTTCGGTCCCTCGATCAAGAATCGCGGCCGTCAGGTCATCGACCTGATCATGGAAGGCTTTGCCGTCAGTGCCAAGAACGGTCTGATCGCTGCATGCCTTGCCATCGTGATCGGTCTTGTGCTCGGCGCACTTGCAGCGGTATTCCATGACTCGTGGATCGACAAGACGATCATGGTGCTTTCCACCGCGTTTGTCGCGATCCCGTCCTTTGTTGTGGCGACGCTTTTGCTGCTCATATTCTGTATCACCTTCCCGATCTTCCCTGCAAACGGTAACGTTTCGGGCGGTCTGGTACTGCCGATCATTTCGCTGTCGCTGTCCCCGATGTCCTACATCACGCGTCTGACGCGTTCGAGCATGCTGGACGTTCTCGGTCAAGACTACATCCGCACCGCAAGAGCAAAGGGCGTTTCCAATACGAAAGTCATTTTCAAGCATGCGCTGAAAAATGCGGTTACCCCCGTTATCACCTATGTCGGTCCTATGATCGCGTATATTCTGACGGGAAGCCTTGTTGTGGAAAAGGTTTTTGCAGTTCCGGGTCTCGGTGACTTCTTCTTCTCAAGTATCACCAACCGCGACTATCCCATGGTCATGGGTACCACGATCTTCTTAGCAACGCTCATGGTCATCATGACACTGCTTTCGGACATCTGCTACAAGATCTTCGACCCGCGTGTCGATTTGAGCTAAAGGAGGGTATATAAAATGAAAAAAGATAGTAATGCTCTCCCGAAGAAAAATCCGCTGAGCCTGCAGCTGGATCTCTCCAGCTTTGAAAAAGCGACCGATGAAGAAAAGTTCATGCAGCAGCGCATGCGCGAAAGCACAACCTTCTTCAAGGACGGTATGAGACGCCTGCGCAAGAACAAGATCGCCATGATCTGTCTGTGCGTTCTGATCGCAATCGTGCTGATCATCACCTTTGTGCCGATGTTCTACCCTTATGACTACAGCACCCAGCTCGGCATCACGCCCGGTCAGCCGACCGACAGCTCCTATAAGAACCTCAAGCCCTTTGAATACGGCGAAACCGAGCTGAAGCGTATCGAAGCCGGCGAGAATATCTTCCCCCACATCTTCGGCACGGACAGCCTCGGCCGTGACTATGCGATCCGCGTCATCTACGGCGCGCGTATTTCGCTCGTTGTCGGTCTGTTCGCAAGTATCATCGTGCTGATCATCGGTACGATCTACGGCTCGATCTCCGGCTATTACGGCGGCAAGGTCGACCTCATTATGATGCGTATCGTCGATATTATCTACTCCCTGCCGGATCTGCTGATGATCATTCTGCTCTCTGTCGTACTGAACAAGACGCTGAATTTGGAAGGTACTTTCCTCGAATCTCTCGGTGTCGGTATGATCAGCATCTTTATCGTATTCGCCCTGCTCTACTGGGTCGGTATGGCGCGTCTCATTCGCGGTCAGATCCTCACCATCAAGCAGCAGGACTATGTTCTCGCTGCACGCTCGCTCGGTGCATCCGGCGGACATATCATTCGCCACCACATGCTGCCGAACTGCATCAGCGTGATCATCATTTCCACCGCACTGCAGATTCCCTCTGCGATCTTCACCGAGAGCTTCCTTTCCTTTATGGGACTCGGTGTTTCGATGCCCATGCCCTCGCTCGGTTCGCTTGCATCCGAAGCGCTCGGCGGCATTTATTCCTACCCCTACCGTCTGGCGATCCCCGCTGTTGCCATCTGCTTGATCGTTCTTTCGCTCAACCTGCTCGGCGACGGTCTGCGTGACGCTTTCGACCCGAAACTGAAGAAATAAGAGGTGATCGATATGGAAAAGTTACTCGAAGTTACCGATCTGCACACCTCATTCTTCACCCCCGCGGGCGAGGTCAAGGCAGTCAACGGCATCTCCTTTTCGCTTGAAAAAGGCAAGGTGCTGGGTATCGTAGGTGAGTCCGGCTCGGGTAAGAGCGTCACCGCCTACTCTATTTTGCAAATTCTCTCTTCCCCCGGCGAGATCGTCGGCGGAAGCGTAAAGTTCAAGGGGCAAGAACTTGTCGGCTCCTCCAAGGAAGTCATGCGTTCGATCCGCGGAAACAAGATCAGCATCATTTTCCAGGACCCGATGACCTCCTTGAACCCCGTTTTCACCATCGGCAACCAGCTGATGGAAGCCATCATGCTGCACACCGACCGTAACAAGGCGCAGGCAAAAGCGCGTGCGATCGAGATGCTGGAGCTTGTCGGCGTAAATGAGCCCGAAAAGCGTATCAACCAGTACCCGCACGAGTTCTCGGGCGGTATGCGTCAGCGCGTTATGATCGCTATGGCGCTTGCCTGCGAGCCGGATATTCTGATCGCAGACGAGCCGACCACGGCACTGGACGTTACCATTCAGGCGCAGATCCTCGACCTGATGAAGGATCTGCAAAAGAAGCTCGGCATGGCGATCATTATGATCACACATGACCTCGGTGTCGTTGCAGAAATGTGCGACGAAGTCATCGTTATGTACGCGGGCGAAGTCTGCGAACGCGGCACTGCGGATGAGATCTTCTACAATCCGAAGCATGAGTATACCAAGGGTCTGCTCCGCTCCATTCCGACCGTCAGCGATGACGACACGAGACTGGAACCGATCGGCGGTACTCCCGTTGACCTGCTCAACATGCCCGACGGCTGTCCTTTCTCTCCCCGCTGCGACCGCGCAATGAAAGTATGCCTGTCGCACAAGGCAAAGGAGATCCGCATCAATGACGATCACATCTCCTGCTGCTGGCATAACCTGAAAGATGCGATCGAAGCAGGAACGCTTACAAAAGAACAAGTAGAGGAGATGTATAATCATGAGTGATAAGAAACTTCTTGAAGTAAAACATCTCAAAGAATACTTTGATATTCCGAACGGCTTGCGCTCCCTCAAGCTGAAAGCCGTTGACGATGTCACCTTTGACATCAACGAAGGCGAGACGCTCGGTCTTGTCGGCGAATCCGGCTGCGGTAAGACCACCGTCGGACGTACCATTCTCCAGCTTTACAAGCCTACCGCCGGCGAAGTATACTTTGACGGTGAATTGATCCGAGGCAAGAAAACGATCCACGAGTTCCGCAAGAAAGCGCAGATGGTTTTCCAGGATCCCTACTCTTCCCTCGACCCCCGTATGACGGTCAGCGACATCATCGGCGAGCCGCTCGACGTACACAAGCTGTATTCAAACAAGGCAGAGCGTACCGAAAAGATCAAGTATCTGATGGACCTCGTCGGTCTGTCCAGCGAGCATGCATCGCGCTATGCGCATGAGTTCTCGGGCGGTCAGCGTCAGAGAATCGGTATTGCGCGCGCACTGGCGGTTGACCCCAAGTTTATCGTCTGCGATGAGCCTGTTTCGGCACTGGACGTATCCATTCAGGCGCAGGTCGTCAACATGTTTGAGGATCTGCAGGCAAAGCTCGGTCTGACGTATTTGTTTATCGCGCATGACCTGCTGGTCGTTAAGCATATTTCCACGCGTATCGCCGTAATGTATCTCGGTAAGCTGATCGAGATCGGTCCCGCAAACGAGGTATATCACGAGCCGATCCATCCGTACACGGTTTCCCTGCTCTCCGCAGTTCCCGTGCCGGATCCCAAGATTGCAAGAGCAAACCAGCGTATCCACCTCGAAGGCGACGTGCCAAGCCCTCTGCATATGCCCAGCGGCTGCCCGTTCCGCACGCGCTGCCCGCATGCCTGTGATGCGTGCGCAGAGTCGATGCCCGAGCTGAAAGAAGTAAAGCCCGGTCACTTCGTTGCCTGCCACAAGATCGAAGGCTGATCCTTGACAAGTTAATTCTGCTCGCGTGCGCGAGCTGTAATTAAAAAATTTTTTTGGAGGAAAGACACATGAAAAAGCTTATGAGTGCATTGCTCGCAGTAGTAATGCTGCTCGGTTGCATGTTTGCATTTGCATCCTGCAACAAAGAGCCCGCCGGTTCCAGCGCAGACTCCATGACTCTGAATGTCGGTGCTTATCCGGACACGATCGACCCTGCCCTCAACAGTGCAGTTGACGGCGCAACCTACATCATCCACACTTTCGTAGGCCTTGTAGGTTATGACAAGAACGGTAACCTCGCCCCCATGCTCGCTACCGAGCTTCCCGAGGCAGTTGCTACCGCAGACGGCAAAACTTCCTACACCTTCACCCTGCGTGACGGTCTGAAGTGGAGCGACGGTTCCGACCTGACGGCCGAGGACTTCGTTTACTCCTGGAACAGAGCTGCTGATCCTAACACCGCTGCTGACTACGGCTATATGTTCGAAGTTATCGACGGTTACGGCACCGACAAGCTCAACGTTACTGCTTCCGAGGACGGCAAGCAGCTGACCGTTGTTCTCCCCGTAGACGTTCCGTACTTCTACGAGCTCTGCGCATTCCCGACCTACATGCCTGTTAAGAAGGATGTTGTTGAGGCGAACGGCGATTCTTGGGCAACCAAGGCTGAGACCTACATCGGCAACGGTCCTTACAAGGTAACCAAGTTTACCCAGGCTGAGCTTGTTCTGACCAAGAACGAGTACTACTTCGACGCTGCAAATGTTGTTACCAACGAGATCGTATTCGCATTCAACGATGACGACAGCTCTCTGCTTGCTAACTACAAGAACGGCTCCTACCTCTTCATCGACTCCGTTCCGAACGACGAGATCGAGACTCTTGAGAAGGACTACCCGAACGAGTACTTTGTAGAGGGTCAGCTGGGTACCTACTATGTATCCTTCAACGTAAATGACCCTGCTCTGGACGGCTTCACCGAAGTTGAAAAGGCTTCCATCAGAACCGCTCTGAGCCTCCTGATCGACCGTAACTACATCTGCTCCGACATCGGTAAGGCAGGTCAGGTTCCTGCAGCAGGCTTTGTTGCAATGGGTCTGACTGAGCCCGACGGCAAGCAGTTCATCGAAAAGAACGGCGAGAACAGAGACGGTAGCGGTTACTACAGCGTAGCTGCTGAGGATTACAGCGCAAACTGCGATGAAGCTCTCAAGATCTTCGCTGACGTTGCTGCTTCTTCCGGCAAGTTCACTGTTACCGACAACAAGCTGGTTGGCTTCCCGACCCTGACCTACATCACCAACGAGGGTACCGGTCACGAAGCGATTGCTGCATACCTGCAGGCACTCTGGGGCACCTACGGCATCACCGTTAAGGTTGAGACCCAGGAGTGGGCAACCTTCCTCAACACCAGAAAGAACGGTGACTACTCTGTTGCTCGTAACGGCTGGCTCGGCGACTACAACGACCCGATCTCCTTCCTGGATATGTGGGTTACCTCTTCGGGTAACAACGATACCCAGTTCGGTAAGGATGCACACGCTTCCTACGCCGGCTACAGCTACGACGGCAAGGACGGTCTGACCTGGGCTGAGTCCTACGATGCGATCATCGCTAAGGTTAAGTCCTCCAAGGACGCTGAAGAACGCTTCGAGCTCATGCATGAGGCTGAAGACATCCTGATGCAGACCGGCGCGATCTGCCCGATCTACTACTACACTGACATTTATATGTGCAGCGAAAAGATCGACGGCTTCTTCTCTTCGCCTCTCGGATACAAGTTCTTCATGTACGCTTCTGTAAAGTAATTTACAACGTATAAACGGCAAAAACCACTGCTTCGGCAGTGGTTTTTGTTGTTTTGGCATGCGGTATGTGCTATAATGTAGATACAAGTTATACCTTGGAGGAAAAGAAAATGCTTGTTCAGGATAGATTTTTAAAATACGTTTCCTTTGACACGCAGTCGGACGAAAACAGCACGACCGTGCCGAGCACCGAAAAGCAAAAGCTGCTTGGCGCATATCTCGCAGACGAGCTTGCACTCATCGGACTTACGGATGCGCACATGGACGAACACGGCTACGTCTACGCCTTTCTGCCTGCAACAAAAGGCTGTGAGGATCGCGATACGATCGGCTTTATCGCGCATATGGACACCTCGCCCGATGTCAGCGGCAAGGATGTGAAGCCTGCGATCGTGCACTACGAGGGCGGTGACATTCCGCTCGGCGACGGTAAGATCGTCACGCGCGTAAAAGACTTTCCCTTCCTCGCAAAATACGTCGGACAAGACCTGATCGTCACCGACGGCATAACTTTACTGGGGGCGGACGATAAAGCCGGTGTAGCCGAAATTTTGACCGCCTGCGAGTATTTGGTGGCACATTCCGAGATCCCGCACGGTCGGATCGCCGTAGGCATCACGCCCGACGAGGAGATTGGAAGCGGTGCAGATCACTTTGACATTGCAAAATTCGGCGCGAAATGGGCATACACGGTGGATGGCGGCGAGATCCCCGAAATCGAGTATGAAAACTTCAATGCCGCATCCGCGCGCATCACGGTACACGGTGTCAACATCCATCCCGGCTCGGCAAAGGATAAAATGAAGAACGCCGTGCTCATGCTCTGCGAGCTTGTAGCAAGAATGCCCGCCGCCGAAACGCCGGCGCACACCGAAAACTATGAGGGATTCTATCACATTTCCGCCATCGAAGGTGACGAAAGCCTTGCCAAGCTCTCGGTGATCATCCGCGATCACGACCGCGAAAAGTTTGAAGCGCGCAAGGAATTCGTGCAGAATCTCGTTGCCTACATGAATACGGTCTACGGCGAAGGCACATTTGTGCTCGACCTGCGTGACAGCTACTACAACATGAAAGAAATGATCCTGCCGCACATGCACATCATTCACGCTGCCGAAGATGCCATGCGCAAAGTTGGCATGGAACCCATCTGCGTGCCGATCCGCGGCGGTACGGACGGCGCAAGGCTCTCCTTTATGGGACTGCCCTGTCCCAATCTCGCCACCGGCGGCGCAAATTTCCACGGCATTCACGAGCTCATCCCGATCCAATCGATGGAAAAGATGGTCGAAGTGCTCGTAGAGTTGATGAAGGCGTAACGAGAAATGCAGGGGAACTTTTTGTAAAAAGTTCCCCTGCACCCTTCAAAAACTTTTAAAAATAAATGCGTATACCCAATCAGTTTTTCAAAAAGCTTTTCCACGCTAAAAAAATGCTTCCCTTACGGGAAGCATTTTTTTGTATGTGATCTTATTTGCCGTACTTTTCAGCGAAAGCCTTGATTGCCTTCTCGAAGCACTGCATAGGAACTCTTGCAGAACCTGCGCCGATCAGACCGCCCTCTTTGTGGAACATACCGCCGTGAATCTCGGGGGAAATGCCGGTCTCGATAACCTTACGAATATCAATACCTACAGGGAGGAAGTCGAAGTCAAGGTTCGGAACAGAGAATGCCGGGTTCTTGGAGATACAAATGTTCTCCATCTCGCGGGTCAGCGCAATACCGTCCTTCAGTTTGAGACCGCGAAGGCTCATAACGATAGGAGCCGCACATGCTGCGAGACCACCCATACCTGCACACTCAACTACGCAGCTATCGCCCTTCCAGGGAAGCTGGTCAGCGTCGGTGAACTTGGTAGAGGTGTACAGACCCTTCATCATAGGAGCAGGAGCCGTGAACCACTCATTCTCGCCAAGACCTGCAACCTTAATACCGAAGGTTACACCGTTACCGCAGATAGCAGTAACCATGGTGGAATAGGGAGTGTTGATCGCAGAAAGCATTGCGCTACGGCTTGCACCCTGACCGATACAATGGAAGAAACGAGGCGTTTCAACGATGTAGTCGAGGGTATCCAGGATCTGCTGACGGGGGAAGCCCTCCAACTTGAAGAGCTCGGGCAGGATCTTCTTGTCAAACAGAAGGTCAGCTGCGGACTGACGGGTATGGTTCTCGTCACCCATTACAAAGCTTTCAGCCAAAATAGGCTTGATCGGGAGTCCGCCCATCTGCTTCAGAGCAGCCTTCATTACAGGGAAGAAATAATCCTTCATCTTGCGGAGATAGTCGGCAATCGTCTCGGAATAGAGACCCCAGCCGCAGAAACCGCCCTGGTTAGGACCTTCTGCGGGGAAGTTTGCAGAGATCTTGCCGGTTCTTCTATCTTCGATAATGAACATAGCTACGCTCTTGGTGATAATACCGGTACCTGCACCAACGGTGTTGGTATCCAGTGCGGAGAGAAGCTTGATCTTACCGCTCTCGATCAGTTTGATCGCATCTTCATCGGTTTCTGCCCAATGCTCAAAACGGCAAGCAGAAACGAGACCGCGGCGGTGCAGCATGGTCATGTGCTCATAGTCGATCGGAGGACCGGAGTGAATAACGGTGTAGTCATCGAGGCCTTCGATAACATCGCCTGCGGGAAGAATATCTACAAGGTAAGGCTCGGAATCGATAATGCAATGTACCGCCTTATCGTTTGCCGCGTCGATCTTTTCGCTGATCTCGGGAGAAGAGATCTTGTTCAGTGCCTCAAGCACATCTGCGCTCTGCTTTACCGGGGGCTTCCAATCGATCTGCGTTGCCTTTACATCCTGTGCTACGAGTGCGTCGTAGAAGAACTGTGTGCCGATGTTAATGACTCTGAGGTCACTCTTATATGTCTTTTCTGCCATTTAAACTCAGCCCCTTCCTTCCAAAGCTGCAAGGAACGCACTTGCGAGCTTAGTGCTTTCATAGTTGCTTCTGGTTACGATAACACCTGCGTCAGCAAGCATCTTCTCTGCTGCAAGGGTGTCCTGCGGGTCTTCCAGAGAACCGCAAACATTGGAGATGAAGATCAGGTTGCTGCCTGCTTCCTTCAGTGCCTTGCACTCATTTGCGAAAGGCGTTACCGGGTCTGCTGCAACGCCGGGACCCATGATGAAGTCCATGGTTACAACTGCAACAGTGGGATCTGCAATTTCTTTCTTGAGTCTCTTCAGCTTGAGAATCGGGTCGAATACGGGGTGAGGTGCTTCAGCAGTGAAGTCCTCAGCGCCGAGGTCGAGGATGCAGTGGCCGACACTTACATCGTGGTCGGGGATCTGCGTAGCGTACTTGGTGTTGAGGTTGGAGTAGAGCTGTACGCCCTTGTTGTGCTGGGTGTAGTAGATCATGCCTTCCTCAGTGAAGGTACCGCCGCTGAACAGACCGCGAACGTACTTCTGCTCGGGACGAAGTGCTGCAACTCTCTCTGCAACCATGGCATTGATCTCGTCATCGGTGTAGCCGATCTCGGGCTTCTTGCCGGTGCAGAGCTCAACAGCCTTTACAGCAGCAGCCTCAAGGCTGAGCGTGCCGTATACGTTGTGACCCTCATAGAGCTTTTCGTCTGCGCCAAGGAAGATCGCAACAACAGGCTTGGACAGTCTGTCTGCTACGCCGAGAACCTTTGCCATAACGTCAAGGTTTGCGAGCTTGGAAACGAGAACGATAACCTTGGTATCGGGATCGTCATCGAGCTTGCGCATACCGGCAAGCATGGTGATACCGCCGATCTCGGGAAGGAGGTCATGTCCGCCTGTACCGATGATCGAGGAAACGCCGAGGCCGAGGCGCTCAACGATGCAGGAAACTTCCTGGCATCCCGAACCCGAAGCACCAACGATACCGATCGGACCGGGACGAACGATGGAGCCTGCGCCAAGTGCAACGCCCTTGATCAGACCAACGCCGCAGTCAGGACCCATAACGAGTCTGCCCTTTTCGTGGCCGTACTTCTTCAGGTCAGCTTCCTCTTCCAGCGTAACATTATCACTGAAAATGAATACATCAAGACCCATGGAAATTGCTCTCTTTGCCTCTGCGTGAGCGTACTCACCGGGAAGAGAGATCTGTACGAGGTCATATTCGTCCTCGCGAAGATCAATTGCCGAAAGGCTCTTATAGCTTACGCTGCCATCCGTATCCTTATGGTCAATAAGGTCACGCATCGTCTGCATAGCAGCCTCAGCCTGCTCCTCTGTATCTGCGGTTATAGCCAAAATCAGGTCATTGGGAGTCACCTCAGGGACATCGTAACCCAGGTCATCGACAATAACCTCAAGGTTTGCAGGTGTGCCCATGCCGCTTTCCGCGTTGGTAACACCATCCAGCTTCATAACCTTTGCACTTACGGCCATAAGAGAAACAGAGTCAACATAACGGTTTGCAATAACAACAACCTTTTTCATTGTCTTTTTCCCTTCTAAAACTATTGGTAAAATTCAATACATTAAATGGATTCTTTCAGAACCAGTGCTCCTTCGGGAGCATTGCGGATGACAACGCGATACTTATCCTCCGTCTCCTCGTCACAGTCGGTGCGCACGTGGCAGCCGCAGGACTCGGTACGGGTATACGCGCTGATCGCCAGGAGATATGCGGTCTGCAGATCGTTGACAAGACGGAGCGTAGCGAATTTCAGCTCGTCGTCTGCTCCCTCCAAAGAGGAATTGTCCAGCGTTTCGAGCATGCCGCCGATCGCATTGACAGCCTCCTCCAGCTCACTGCCGCAGCGCAGAACGTTGAGCTTGTCAGCAAGCACATCCTGCATCTGACCGCGCAGCGAATCCAAAAGCTCTGTCGTAACAGCGGTTTCGCCCGACAGCGAAAGCGTGTCGCAGACAAAATCTTCAATATCGTCTACAGTGACCTCGCAAGCCTTTGCGTCTGCAAGGTATTCTGCCACGCTGTCGCCTGCAATGCGTCCGAAGACCATGGTCTCAAGACCTGCATTGCCGCCGAGACGGTTTGCACCGTGCAGACCGCCGATGATCTCGCCGCAGGCATACAAGCCCTCGATGCCGCTGAAGCAATTCTCGTCTACAGCGATACCGCCGAGCGAGGTATGCGGAGCGGGAGCGATCTCAAACGGCGTGGTCGCAATGTCGATGCCGACATCGCTGTAACGCTTCACATAAGAATCGTACTGCTCGTTGAGGCGATCACGGCCTACGCCGGTCGCATCGAAGTAAACGCCGCCGTTTTCGGTGCCGCGTCCTTCTTTGATCTCCTTGAAAATATATTTTGCCTGTACGTCCTTGTTGACGCACTCGGCATCCTTGCTGTACTGGAGCATAAAGCGCTCGCCGAGCGTGTTGCGGAGTACCGCACCCTCATAATACATCGTGGTGATGACGCTCTTGCCGCGGATCGCCTTAGGAGCAACCGCTGCGGAGGGCTCAAACTGCACGAACTCGAGGTCGCAGAGATCCGCGCCTGCGCCGAATGCCATAGCAATACCGTCGCCGCCGATGTCCGACATGTTGGTCGAGAACGGATAGATATTGCAGAAGCCGCCGCATGCAAGTACGACCGCATTTGCAACCACTACGGTAAACTTCTTTTCCGGGATCTGATAGGTCAGCGCGCCGCAAACACGACCGTCCATGCAGAGCAGTCGAAGTGCGCGGGTGTCCTCCAGAGCGGAAATGTTTGCGTTGGTCTCAAACTCATGGCGAACCGCGTTCATGATCGCAACACCGGTATGGTTGCCGACGCTGGCTACACGCGGATGCGATGCGCCGAGCGGGCGAAGCAGCGAATACTCGCCGTTCTTGCGATTGAACTCAATGCCGAGCTCCTCAAGAACGGGCAGCAGCTTGCGGGAACCGTCGCAAAGAGCGTCTACAAGCTCGTCTTTGCTCTGATTTCTGCCGCCGACGACCGTATCTTCCTTAAAGGAATCCATGCTGTCCTCTTCATGGAGAACCATGTTGAAGCCATGCACATACGGCGAAGCGCCGAGACCGTTGCCGATCATAAGGATCTTAGCAGTGGGGAGTTTTTTGGTAAGTGTGCGCGCAGCCAGAAGGCCCGAAAGACCGGTACCGATCACCAGCGCGTCTGTATGGATAACAGAATAGTTCACTTGCACAAATATCCTTTCTGTAAATCAGATGACATTGCGACCTCGAATGAGGTCGCAATGTTCCGATAAATTTAATAGTTTAGCAATCCCAAACGCAACCCTGTGCCATAGAACCAACGTTCTTAACGAACAGACGGAGGAATCTGTGGTAGTTGTTTGCGGGGAATTCCCAATGGAACTCGGAGAGACGCTTGTTCATCTCTTCGTCCGAGATGCAGAGGGTGATGTTTCTGTTGGGGATGTCGATGGTGATCTCATCGCCGTTTTCGATTACGCCGAGAGGTCCGCCGAGAGCTGCCTCAGGCGATACGTAACCAACGGACAGACCGGAGGTACCGCCACTGAAACGACCGTCGGTGATGATTGCGCAGGAGTTGAACAGTTCGGGGTGACCCTTGAGCTCTTCCTGGAAGGTGAATGCGGTGGTACCGAAACGAGCCTTCATACCGAGGAAGCGAACAACACATGCGTCGCCGGGAACGATCTTACCGCTGCGGAGAGCCTCAAGAGACTCGTCGAGCGAGTTGAATACCTTTGCCTTGCCCTTGAAGGTCATCAGGTTTGCAGGAACTGCTGCGATCTTGATCATTGCGCCTTCGGGAGCGAGGTTGCCGTAGAGAACGCCGATGCCGGGCTCGGTCATAACCGGATCCTCGAGGGTGTGGATAACGTCGGGCAGGTAAACCTTTGCGTCCTTGATGTTCTCGGACAGAGGCTTACCGGTTACGGTCATAACGCTGGTATCCAGAACGGATTCCATGTTCTTCTGCAGTGCAGTCATACCACCTGCGAGATCGAAGTCCTTAACGGAGTACATACCGCTGGGTGCGAGGTGAGAGAGCAGCGGGATCTCGTTGGAAGCTTCGTCGAAGTACTTCCACCACTGAATGTGGCCGAGGCCAGCCTCGTTAGCGATTGCGGGGATGTGGAGGATCAGGTTGGTGGAACCTGCAACTGCCATATCTACCTTGATTGCGTTCTTGATTGCAGCTTCGGTCATGATCTGACGAGCGGTGATGCCCTCGTCAACAAGGTTCATGATCTACTTACCTGCCTGGTATGCCAGGAGGTAGATCTGGCTGCTGATTGCGCAAGTGGAGGAGTTGTTCGGCATGGTCATACCGAGTGCCTCAGCGATCATGCACATGGAGTTTGCAGTGGTCATAGAGGTACAACCGCCGCAGATGCCCCAAGAGTGCTCGATCAGACCGTTGTACTCGTCCATATCCATCATGCCCTTAGCCGCGGTACCAACCTTGTCCTGTGCATGGATGTGCAGAACTTCCTTGCCCTTGTGGATACCGAGAGGCATGTAACCACCGGTAACGATGATTGCAGGAATGTCCAGACGAGCTGCAGCCATCAGGTGACCGGGAACGATAGAGTCGCAAGTGCAAAGGAGAACCATACCGTCGAAGAAGTTGCCTTCAACAGTCATTTCAACCTGGTCTGCGATAGAGTTACGGGAAGGAACCTCGATGTACTTAGGATCTTTCAGTACCATACCGTCGCAGATACCGGTGGTCATAACCTCGAGAGGAAGACCGCCTGCTTCGCGAACACCCTGCTTAACTCTTGCTGCGAGCTTGTCGAGATGTACGTGACCGGGGTTGTACTCATTCCAGGAGTTAACGACACCAATCAGAGGACGATCGATCTCTTCCTTGGAATAACCCATACCATACATAAGGCCGCGGCGGCACTCTTCAGCTTCGCCGAATTCCCAGCAGCTACGCATGTCTTCATACTTTTTCTTTTTCAACATTGTTCTGTTCTCCTTAGAATATTTATTGGTTTTTATATTTATGTTTTGTTGTATTTTGCTTAGTCCTGTTTAGGAGCCTTGAGGTAGTTTTCCATATCTACCTTGAGCTGGTAAGCATTGACGGGGTTGCCGTCGTCCAGCATCTTGTCGATCGCACCGTCTACAGACTGACCGCCGTCGATCACGATGGTCTCACCAACGAGGAAACGGTTGGTCTCGTTGTCAGAGAGGAACATGATCATCGGAACGATGTCGTCTACGCAGCCGAGATAACCTGCGGGGATCTTGCGCAGGAAGCCCTGCACAAGGTCGGACTGGTCATAACGGTCGGTAGCCTTCGTAGCGATAAAGCCGGGAGCGATACCGTTGACATGGATACCGTAGCGAATTGCTTCGATACCGAGGTTCTGCGTAAACATGTTCAGACCTGCCTTAGCAGCTGCGTAAGGAAGAGTCTTTCTTCTTACCCAGGTAACCTTGGAGTGTACCGAGCTGATATTGACGATCGAGCCCTTGATATTGTTCTCGATCATATTCTGCATTGCAAAGTGTGCAAAATAAGCAGGTGCGTTGAGGTTGAGGTTGATCTGGCTCTCCCAGTAATCGAGAGGCATCTTCTCAAAGCCGCCCTCGGGCATTTTCAGCGCGCCGCCCGCATTGTTTACGAGAACATCGATGGTGCCGAACTTTTCAAAGAACTCCTTCATGATGCGCTCAACAACTGCACGGTCGGAAATGTTGCCGCCGAAAGTCTCGGCGCGAACGCCGTAGGAGCGACACTTCTCTGCGATCTGCTCTGCCTCATCGGGCTTTCTGTTGTAGGTGATACCTACATTATCGCCGTTTTTTGCGAATGCAATGGCAGTAGCCGCGCCGATACCGGACGAAGCGCCGGTAACAAGTACGTTTCTGTTCATTGTAATTCCTCCAATAAAATTTATTTGTTATCTCCGAAATATCGTTCAAAAACAAGTCTTGCAGCGCCGAGCGCCGACTGGTATTTGCCGAGAGTGCTGATACTGGTCTTGATATTCTCGCGCCGCTCACGCGGAAGGATACTGCGGATCTCTTCCAATGTGCGGTTAAACAGATAACCGTCTGCGCGGCATTGTCCGCCGCCGAATACGATTGCCTCGGGAATATACAGCTGAATCATGCTGGCAATGCCCGCCGCGTTGTACGCAGCAGCCGTGTTCATGATCTCCTGCGCATCGGCATCTCCTGCCGCTGCGAGCAGATCCAACGTACGCGCACTGTCAAGATCCGTGCGGTGCGGAAACTTCTCTTTCGCAACGCTGACCAGGTTGTTGCCGCCCGAGTAGGACTCGAGACAGCCGCGGAAACCGCAGCTGCAAAGACGGCGATTCCCCGAAACCAGGATGTGACCGATATGCCCGACGAGTCTGCCGGGGCGGCTAATCATGATCTGCCCCTCGGACACAACGCCCGAGCCGATACCGATACCGCATCCCACCGTAAGGATATTGGGTGTACCCGCCATTTCACCGAAATGATATTCGGCGGCAGACGCTGCCGCCTGCGTGGTCATGGCGTAGATCGGCACACCGAATTCTGCGCTCAGATACTCCGCAATATTTAAGTTGGCGCCGAACGGCATACCGAAGTTACCGCCCGAAACAATAATTCCGTTTTCAAAGTCTACATTACCCGAAACCGAAACGCCGATGCCCTCCAGCTTCTCGCGCTCAATACGCGACTGTACGACCGCGGCTTCCACACGCTCCCGCAGAAAGGCGAAAAACTGCTCGCTTCCCGCATATCGAGGCGTCGGCACCTCGTCCATATACACGGTATTGAACGAAAGGTTGCAAACGACCGCACGCGTATGCCCTGCACCGATGTCGATGCCGACGTAAAACGCCGCATCGTTGTTGATGCAAAGCGGGATCACCGGTCTGCCGCGTCCCTGTGCTTTTTCCCGACGGGCAAATATGTATCCGCGTTCGAGAAGATTATCCACGCTCTTGCACATGGTTCCCCATGCGACCGAGGTGGTTTCTTGAATATCTTTTTTGGACGCATTGCCTTTTCCGAGGCGAATGGCATCCATGATCTGCACGGCGACGCTCATACGATCTCCTTCATATGCTCCCGCACGGTGTACAGCGGGAGAAAGAGGTGTTCGGGCATGACACCGCCGACAAAATTGACTAAATTTCTTGCAATTGTGCAAAGATCGCGCTCACCGCGGGCATACTCGGCAGCAACAAAGTCGCGGTAAACTTCCGTCAGACGCAATGCATCCGAAAGGAAATCGCGAACTGCCGCCTCGCCGCAGATCACGTCCCCATGCGGCAGAAACGGATGTCCGAGGACAGCGGTTTTCGCCGAAAGGCGCATGAGCTTTTGCATAGACGCACGGTAATCCTCGAGATACATATACGCACCGCATCCCTGCACAAGCGTGCCGTTGTGCTGCACCGAATCACCGCAGATCAATGTCTCGGTGGCACGGTCATAGATACAGACGGTATCGTCATCATGCCCGGGCGTTGCCACGAGCTCGATGCGTCCGTCCAGCACATCGCCGTCTTGCAATGCCAGATCCACCGTTGTGCCGACAAGCGAGCTTGACGGCGGCGGACTGTTCTTCGGAAATGCCTTGCGGATCTCGATATTATATGTAAGCGGATCTTTGATCTTCGGAACCGAGCGGGTATAGGCTGCAATTCTTTTTACGCCGAGCTGCCGCAAGCGGTAAAAGCCGCCGATGTGGTCGCCGTGCGTATGCGTACACAGCAGGCACTCGATATCCGAAAGAGACAGAGAGAGTTCGGAGAGCGCGGGGAGAATGTATGTATCCACTTCTTCCGAGGTGCCTGCCGCGTCGATCAGATACTTCTTCTCGCCGTCAAGCAGGATCACACCCGTTGTGGTTCCGCCATGCGGAACACGCAGCAGGTATACATTATCCTTCACTCTCACGAAACTCATGTTGTCCTCTTTACAATAATAGAATTACTTTCTCTTGCAAGCCTTTACCTTGGCAACAACTGCCTCGGTGTGCTTCTTGATCTCTTCGTAGTCACAAGTGCCCTTGGTGGGGTGCGTCAGACCGGTGCCGAGTGCAACGGCATATGCACCGTCGTCAAACCACTTGTCGATGTTGTCGATCGAAACGCCGCCGACGGGGATGCATCTTGCCTGAGGCAGAGGACCCATAACCGCCTTGATGAAGCCGATGCCGACTGCACTTGCGGGGAATACCTTAACGATGTCGCAGCCGTAGTCCATAGCAGTTACGATCTCGGTGAAGGTCTGTACACCGGGCATGTAAGCGATGCTGTAACGGTTGCAAAGCTTTGCAACCTCGGGACGGAAGTTCGGTGCGATGATGAAGCTTGCACCTGCGAGGATGCAGGCTCTTGCAGTCTCGGGATCGAGAACGGTGCCTGCGCCGACGTAAGCGTCAAGACCCTTTTCCTTGATCTCCTTTGCGATGGTCTCGATGATGTTCAGCGCGCCGGGCGTGCTCATCGAAACCTCGAGGATGGTCACGCCGCCGTCCATGATCGCACGGGTACGTACCATTGCTTCTTCTTCACTCTTGTCGCGAACGATACCAACAAGACCGTTGGCATGCATGTTCGCGATCACTTTATGCTTCAGAATATCCATTGTTTCTACCTCTTTAAAAAGTCAGTTGTTTTAGCAACAAGTTTGGCGGTTTCGGCTTGCCGAAATTTGCGCCCTGCTTTCGGCGCAAAAGTCAAACTTGCAGCGCGAAAGGTTTCCTTTCGCTATTATCTCTGGATACGGCCGTTGCCGCTGCCTGCGATGAGGTTCTCAACATCCGCCTTGGTGAATCTTACGAAGTCACCGTAGGTGGTGTGCTTGAGTGCGGAACCGCCGATAGCAAACTCGATAACCTTCTGATAGTCGCCGCCGAAGTTGCGCAGACCGTAGATCAGAGAACCACCGAAGCTGTCGCCGCCGCCGATACGGTCAACGATGTTGGTGATGGAGTACTTGCGGCTCTGGTAGAAACCACCGTCGCGGATAGCCAGAACGCCGGACCAGTTGTTGTGGTCTGCGGAAACGCTCTCACGAAGGCTGACTGCAAGGCCCTTAACGTTGGGATATGTATCCATAACGAGCTTTGCAAGATCCTTGTACATGTCGACATTCAGCTTGCCGGAGTCAACGCCGGTCTCCATCTCGATGCCGAGGCACTTCTGGCAGTCTTCCTCGTTTGCGATCATGTAATCGATGTACTTAGCGATCTCGGGCATAACCTCGATCGGCTCCTTGCCCCACTTCCACAGCTTCTTGCGGTAGTTCAGGTCGCAGGAAACGGTGATGCCCTTCTCTTTGCACTTCTTGAGTGCTTCGATGGTAGCCTCGCAAAGAGACTCGGACAGAGCGGGCGTGATACCGGTTACATGGAACCAGTCAGCGTCTGCAAGGATGGTATCCCAGTCAAAGTCGCCGGGCTTAACAGCTGCGATCGCAGTGTTGTCGCGGTCGTAAATGACCTTGGAGGGGCGCATATTGGAACCGGTCTCGGTGAAGTAGAGACCAAGGCGCTTGCCGCTCATCTGGATAGCGCTGGTGTCAAGACCGAAGCGGCGGAGCTCGCTTACAGCTGCACGGCCGAGATCATTGTTCGGAAGTGCGGTTACGAATTTTGCGTCATCGCCATATGCGCTGACAGCTACCGCAACATTTGCCTCTGCACCGCCGAAGGTGCAAACCATGTTGGGGGTCTGGAGAATCATCTCTCTGCCGGGAGGGGTGAGTCTGAGCATGAGTTCGCCGAAAGTAACAACCTTTTTCATTTTTGTTTACCTCGATAAAATTTTTCTGCGCGCTTCGCGCGCCATAGTCTTACACGTTAATTATAGTGAAAAATCTATAGCAAGTCAAGGGCACCACTTTGGTTTTCCTCACAAAATCCAACACTTTTTTCGCTTGCGTTTTTGCGGTGTTTGTAGTTTTTTTAACAAAGTTTTGTCTTCCCAATCGACGCGTCTCTTTTTTAAATCATTTGTGATTTATATACAAAAGAAACGCTTTTTTTCATTTTTTCGGAATCGCTTGTATACCGCCTGCTTTTATGTTAAAATAAAAATAAGAAGCATTAGAAAGGATGGTAACTTTCATGTCTGTACCAACGCCCCATATTAACGCCAAAGTCGGCGACTTCGCCAAAACCGTGCTGATGCCCGGCGATCCGCTGCGCGCCAAATTCATCGCGGAAAATTTTCTCACGGATGCCGTGCTCGTCAACAACGTCCGCGGCATACAGGGATACACCGGTACCTATAACGGCAAGCGCGTGTCCGTCATGGCAAGCGGCATGGGTATGCCCTCCATCGGCATCTACTCTTACGAGCTGTTCAACTTCTTCGATGTAGACAATATCATCCGCATCGGCTCGGCTGGCGCGATCTCCACGGAGCTGCAGCTCCGCGACATCGTCATCGCCATGAGCGCAAGCTACAACAGCAGCTATGCAAACCAGTTTGACCTGCCCGGTACCTATGCGCCTACGGCAAGCTATTTCCTGCTCAAAAAAGCCGTAGATACCGCAGAAAAGATGGGATTATCTTATAAAGTAGGCAATATTCTGTCAAACGACCTGTTCTACGACGATGCAATGCGCACGCTGGATTGGCAGAAGATGGGCGTACTCGCCGTGGAGATGGAAAGCGCGGCACTCTATATGAATGCGGCGCGCGCGAAGAAGAACGCACTCTGCATCTGTACGATCTCCGACTGCCTGTTCTCGGACGACGCCTGCACCGCCGAGGAGCGGCAGACTTCCTTCACCCAAATGATGCAATTGGCATTGGAGATCGCATAATGGCACGCTCCTCGAATCAAAAGCTGAAGCTTTTGCACCTCTTGGACATTTTGCGTGAGGAAACCGACGACAGTCATACCCTCACGCTGAGCGAGATCATCGAGATGCTGGATCGCCGAGGCGTTACCGCCGAGCGAAAGTCCCTGTACAGCGACTTTGAATCGCTCGGTGAATACGGCTTCACCATCGAAAAACGCGGACACGGATACTACCTCGCCGAGCGCACATATGAGCTCGCCGAATTAAAAACGCTTGTTGATATTATTCAGTCCTCCGGCTTTCTGACGGCGAAAAAATGTCAAGAGTTAACAAAAAAACTTTACCGCGAAACCAGCCGATACGGCGCGGCGGAACTTGACCGACAGGTACACACCGCTTGTGTAAAAGCGCCGAACGAACAAATCTACTACACCGTGGATGCCATCCACAGCGCCATTCGAGACAACAGAAAAATCTGCTTCTCTTACTTTCGGTACAACGAACACAAGCAGCTTGTCGAGCGCCGCGCGGGATATGTCTACTCGGTCAGCCCGCTTGCGCTGCTGTTTGACAACGAAAACTACTATCTGATCGCCTACACCGATGCCGAAAACGAGATCCGCCATTACCGTGTCGATCGCATGCAGAAGGTTTCCGTATCCAAGGAGAAGCGCAGCGACGCGCAGTGCTGCCAAGAATTTGACATCAGCCGATACGAGAACAAGGCGTTCGGCATGTTCGGCGGCAACGAAACGCTGGTCACTCTGCACTGCCAGAACAGCGCCGCAGGCGCGATCATCGACCGCTTCGGCGAGGAACCGACCTTCCTCTGCCACGATGACGGCACCTTTGACGTCACTGTGCGCGTGTTCGTCAGCCCGCAGTTTTTCGGCTGGCTGACAGGTCTCGGCAAACTGGTGCAGATCCAAGCACCCGAGAGCGCCGTGAGTGCATATAAAAGCTATTTGCAAGAGATCATCGCACTGTCCGAATAAGCAAAAGAGCTCCGCTCATGGCGGGGCTCTTTTTACGATGCCTGCATACTGTACAAACAAAAAAATCCCGTGCGATGCACGGGATTTTTTATAGATGCAATTACTCTGCGTCTGCAGTTTCTGCTACTTCTGCTGCAGCATCCTCGAGAAGAGCGCGGATGGAAAGGCTGACCTTTTCCTTCTCCTCATCGATGTCGATGATCTTAACTTCGACTTCCTGACCGATCTCAAGAACATCGGAAGGCTGTGCGATCTTGGTCTTGGAGATCTGCGAAATGTGGATCAGACCATCGGTACCGGGAACGATCTCAGCAAATGCGCCGAAAGGAGTGAAGCTTACGATCTTAACGGTAGCAACATCGCCTACTGCGTACTTGTTCTTGAATACGTACCAGGAGTTCATGTCGTCGGTCTTGTAGCCGAGGGAGATCTTGCCGGTCTCCTTGTCGAAGGACTTGACCCAAACGTCGATCACGTCGCCAACCTTAACGACCTGCGAAGGATGCTTGATGTGCTTCCAGGACAGCTCGCTGTTGTGTACCATACCGTCAACGCCGCCGAGGTCAACGAATGCACCGTAGGTAGCCAGGTTCTTAACGGTACCCTGATAGTGCTTGCCCTCTTCAACGGTTGCCCAGAACGCATCTTCCTTAGCCTTGCGCTCCTCACGGAGTACGGCACGGATCGAAGCGTATGCTCTGTGGCGCTGCTCGTTGATGTCGATGATCTTAACTCTCTGGGTGGTGCCTACGAGCGTGGAAAGATCGCCGCCCTTCGGTACGCCGCTGAGAGATGCGGGGATGAATACGCGAACGCCGCTCAGGGAGATGAGTACGCCGCCCTTAACAGCCTCAACGACCTTGCCCTCAAGGACAGTATCGTTTTCCTTAGCCTCGACAATGTACTTCCAGTTCTTGTCGGAGTCAACGCGCTTCTTGGACAGGACAGCAATACCGTCGATGTCGCTGACTTTGATCACAAAGCCTTCAACCTGGTCGCCGATCTTGAACATTGCGTTCAGATCCGCACCGGGTTCGTCGGTGATCTGGTCGTATGTAATGACGCCCGTTGCTTTTGCGCCGAGGTCAAGACGGATCTCGTTGTTCGAAACCGACATAACTGTGCCGACTACGGTATCTCCTGTATTTAAAGTTTTGAATGAAGCCTCAAGAAGTTCTTCAAAGTTTTCAAATTCTGCCATGGTTTTATATACCTCCTCTATAATACCGCTCGGAGTGGAAGCTCCGGCAGTAATACCAATAGAAATGCAGCCGGCAAAGTCGCTCTTGTCGATCTCCTCCGCCTTTTCGACGAGGACACACTTTTTACAGTGTGTCGAGGCGATCTCAAACAGCTTGTGCGTGTTGGAGCTTTCTCTGCCCCCGATCACGATCATGCCGTCGCTCTGCTGTGCGAGACCTGCCGCCTCACACTGCCTTTTTTCCGTAACACTACATATTGTATCAAAAATAATTGCGTTTGTATATACTTTTTTGAATTTTTTCTCACATTTTTTCCAAAGAGACGTGTTTTGGGTGGTCTGTGCAACCAAAATAATGGATTTTTCGGGATTTTTTTCCTGTTTTATGTAAGCATCCAGCGCTTCTTCGCTGTCAAACACCACACTCTCACCCTTGGCATAGCTCAAGATCGAGAGCACCTCGGGGTGTACGGGATTGCCGACCACGGCGAGCGTAGTCTCCGCACCCGTGTTTTCGTCGGCAATTTTATGGATCTTTTTGACAAACGGGCAGGTCATGTCCTCGATGAGCAGGTTCGGGTACTGCGCCTCAAGCGCACGCAGATGCTGCTCCTGCTCTTTCGGAATGCCGTGCGTGCGAATGATCACGCGCGCTTCCCTGCCTTGCTTGGCGATCGCTTCCACGTCGTCGATGCCGATCACCTTTGCACCGCGAGCGGCAAGCTGCTCGTTATAGATGCGGTTGTGGATCAGGTGCCCGAGGATGTAGACCTCGGCGCTGCCCGAAAGCTCCTTTTCGACAAAGTCGGTGGCGCGCTTCACGCCGAAGCAGAAGCCTGCTTCTTTTGCTACGGTCACCTTCATGGATCCAGTCCCTCGTTTCTGAGCGCCAGGATGCGGTCAAACACCAGCTGTGCCGCGCGCTCATACTCTTCCTTGCCGCCGTTTGTAAAGCCGAACTCCTCATAGCGGATCGGATCGCCGATGATGACATCCTTGCGGCGCAGGAAGCGGTATTTATAATTCTTCACGCGGATAAATACCGGCTGCACATCCGCATGCGAGCGGTAGACCATCATGCCGACGCCGCTCTTGACGGGCGTTTTTGCCGGATCGACACCGCGGTAGCGCGTGCCCTGCGGGAACATGCCGACCGCCTCACCGTCCGCAAGCAGACTGAGCGTCTTTTTGATCGCACCGACATCGTTTGCACCGCGATCGACCGCGTATGCGCCAAGCGCACTGATCAGTTGCGAAAGCAACGGGATCTTGAACAGCTCTTTTTTCGCCAGATAACGAAGCTGGCGCTTAAAAGTGAGCGTCAGTGAAAATACATCCAGCATCGCCGTGTGATTGGCGCAGACGAGCAAAGGTCCTTCGGTCTGTTCCTTCTCCGCGCCGTAGACATGCAGACGCATGCAGCACCGAACGATCGGTCCGATGTAGTTGACTACCCAACGATAAAAACCGCGGCGGTTTTTATCTTTTTTTTTTGCCGTATGCTGCACTTTTTTAGCGGCAAGGCGATCTTCTACGATTCTTTTCGCAGCGGCAACGCTCTCTTCCAAATTGAGTGCCGAGGTATCGAGCAGAACCGCATCCTCGGCGGGTTTCAGCGGCGCTACATCGCGTCCGCTGTCGCGCTCGTCACGCTCACGGATGGCGGCAAGCGTCTCCTCGTAGCCGACGATCTCCCCCTTTTCGGCAAGCTGCTTGACGCGGCGATCCGCACGCGACTCTGCCGAAGCGGTCAAAAAGATCTTCACATCGGCATGCGGCAAAATGACCGTGCCGATGTCTCTGCCGTCCATGATGACATTGTTCTCGCGCGCGAGTTTTTTCTGCGTTTCGAGCAGGAATGCACGGACGCTCGGCACTGCCGACACGACCGACGCATATTTGGCAATGATCGGGGTGCGGATCTTGTCGCTGACATCCTCGTCGCCAAGATACATCTTCTGCTCGCCGTTTTCATATCTCAGTGCAAAGCGCACATCGGGCAGATTCTTTTCGATGCCCGCGGTATCCTCGGTGGATACGCCGACGCGGTACATATACAGTCCCACCGTGCGGTAGATCGCGCCCGTATCAACATAAATATAACCGAGCTCTTTGGCAAGCGCTCTTGCAATGGTGCTTTTTCCCGCGCCGCTCGGCCCGTCAATCGCAATTCCTATCATAAAAATCCGTTATCCTTTCACCAAACCGCATTTTCGGCGGCAAGGCGTGCCGTGGAAAATGCAATTTGCAGATTAAATCCGCCCGTGTAGGCGTCCACATCGATGATCTCCCCGCAGAAGAAAAGACCGGGAACCTTTTTCGCTTCCATGGTCTTGGGTGAGAGCTCCTTGACCGATACGCCGCCCGAGGTGATGATCGCCTCGCTGATGGGGCGCGGCTGCTTGACCGTCAGCGTAAAGCCTTTGAGCAGTGCGAGCAGTGCATGACGTTCCTCGCGGGTGATAGCATTGACCTTTTTCTGCGGGTCAATACCACTGCGCCGTATGATCACGGGGATCATCTTTTGCGGCAGCAGCTCGCCGAGGCTGTTGGCAAAATCGCGGTTGGCGAACTTGCCGAAGTCCGAAAGCAGGCGCGCATCGAGCGTTTTTTCATCCAGCGCGGGTTTGAGATCCAGTTTCAAAACATATCTGCCGCTCTCGACATTGCGCAGGTGCGAGGATGCACTCAGGATCATCGGTCCCGTCACGCCGTAGTGCGAGAACAGCATCTCGCCGAAGTCGCGGTAGATACACTTGCCGCTCTCGGTGTCGATGACCTCGAGCGCGGTGTTTTTGAGCGAAAGTCCCTGCATTTCGGCAGGCTCGCGCTCGACCGTTTCGAGTGGTACGAGCGAGGGGGAAAGCGCCGTGACTTCGATGCCCATCTCCCGCGCAAAGCGGTATCCGTCGCCCGTAGAGCCGGTGCGCGGATAGGATGCGCCGCCCGTCGCCACGATCACGCGGTCAAAGTGGTAAGTGCGCGCCGCCGTGACGGCAAAGCCGTCGTCCTTGATCTGCACGGAGCGGACCGTTTCGGGCACATAATGCACTCCATTCTCCTTAGTATATGCGCGCAGTGCGTTCACAATATCTTCCGCATTGTCCGACACGGGAAAAACGCGGTTGCCGCGCTCGGTCTTGAGCGGTACGCCGCGTTCCTCAAAAAATGCCTTTGTATCCGCGGGAGCAAACGCATGCAAAGCGGTGTACAAAAAGCGCGGATTGGTGGGGACATTCTCGATCACGGTGTTGACATCGCAGTCGTTACAGACATTGCATCTGCCCTTGCCCGTGATCCGAAGCTTTTTGCCGCTGAACGTATTTTTTTCAAACAAGGTGACGTCGCCGCCGAGCTCGGCAGCACGTCCCGCCGCCATCATGCCCGAGGCACCTGCACCGATTACAGCGATCCGCATCAGTCGTGCACCTTTGCATACGCGTTGAACTCATCCCAGATGCGTTCAAGCTTGTCAAATACATCGCTGAGATCGTCCTGCATCTCCTTGGCGATCGCCACGACCAGCGCGTTCAGAATGCTCAGTGGCGCCACGAAGGAATCCACGATGGACGCCATATCGCTGCGGCAGGCAAGCGTCTGGTTGGCATACGGCGCGATGGGCGAGAGCACGCTGTCGGTCACGGCAACGATATTTGCCCCCTGCTCTTTGGCATATGCGACCGCGTTGATCAGACGCGCACTGTAGCGCGGGAAGCTGATGGCGATCATCACGTCGCCCTCGCCGATGCGCAGCATCTGTTCAAACACTTCACTGCCGCTGGTCGCCTGTACCAGACGGACGTTGTCAAAGATCAGGCGGAAATAGTGCGCCAAAAAGCTCGCCAGCGAGCTGGACGAGCGCATGCCGAGGATATAAATATTCTTCGCGGCGATGATCTTGCGGACTGCCTCGCTGAAATCCTCGCGGTTGATCTCCTCCATCGTGCGGCGGATATTGTCGATATCCGACTCGAGCACGCTACTTAAAATATCGCCGTCGCCGATGCGCGTGTTGGTGACCTCCATGCGCTGCTTGGTGGTGAGGCGGGTGCGGATGATCTCCTGCAGAGAATGCTGGAGTCCCGGATACCCGTCAAAGCCGAGCTCGATCGCAAAACGCACGACCGTGGACTCGGATACACCGACCTCTTTGCCGAGGCGGGAGGCGGTGAGATATGCCGCTTTGTCATAGTTGTGGATCAAATAGTTGGCAATGGTCTTCTGCCCCTTGGAAAAGGTGGGCATCATTTCCTCGATCTCGCGGATCAGATCTTTTCTCATTTCAACACTCTCTTACTGTATACTGTCATTGTCGCTTGTGTGTACAAGCATCTTTTTTATTATAGCAAATCAAATGCAGGAAGTCAACAAAAATCCTGCAAAATTTCAGCAATTTTTAGGAAATTTTGCAGGATTTTTTATTTTTTCAGAAAGCATCATGCATTTTCAAACACACAGTCTAAAAATGTGTCCAACGCCTGTTCGCAGCGCGGCTTATCCATCACATAGCCGCAGGCATGGCGAGCGTTCGGCACACGGACAAAGCGCTTTTCCGCCTTGCAGGCATTGTAGTTCGCCTCGCTCATCCCGATCGGCACAAAGTCGTCGTCCTCGCCGTGTACGAAAATCACGGGAATGGTATTCTCCGCCATGGCATCCAGCGTGGAGGCATCCTTAAAGCCGAAGTTTGCCTTGCGCTCCGCCATCAGCTGTGTGATGGGCAGGATCGGGAACGGCTTTGCATGGAAGGAATGCTCCAGCACACGGACGAAAATATCATACGGCGAGGTAAAGCCGCTGTCCGCGATAATGCCGCGCACATTCGCGGGCAGATTGAGCGCGCTTGCCATCAGCACCGTGGATGCGCCCATGGAAATGCCGTGCAGCACGATCTCGATGTCCGTGCCGAGCTTTTCCATCGCGAACCATGCCCAGTCGCGCAGGTCACAGCGCTCATGCACGCCGAAGGTGATGTACTCGCCCTCGCTCTTACCGTGTGCGCGCAGGTCGATCAGCAGAAAGCTGAAGCCTTTATTGTAAAAATACGGCATTGCCGCGATGAAATCGTGTGCCGCGCTCGAGCGGAAGCCATGCACCTCGATGAGCAGCTTTTTGCCGTCGCCGTTTTTCAAAAGCTCACCGTGCAGCTTCAGACCGTCGAAGCTCTCGATCCACCAATCCTCTTTCGGCAAAGAGTCATAGAGTGCCTTTCCCGCGTTCCACTCGTCCTTGAAATCGGCGAGCTGCTCCTCAAATCCGTCACCGCCGACGACCTTGTTGCCGCGCACCAGCGCGAGGTCAAACATCTTGCGGCAGATAAACAGCAGCAGTACCAAAAGCACCGCGGCGATCACCGCCGTCACAATTCCGAAAACCGTCCAAAACATAGTCTGTCTCCATTTGAAAATCGTTTTACAGTATTGTAGCATAAATTACAAGGTTATGTAACATTTTTTAAAAAAATAATTCGCTTAGGTGAAAATCGTGCTATACTATAGGCAGAACTCTATGTTTCGGAGGCGTCTTATGAAAAGCAAGTCTCTTTTGAAAAGTCTGCTGTTGGCTACCGTCGGCGCTTCGCTGTTTGCCTTTGCCGTAACGTTTTTCTATGATCCCGCAAAGCTCGCCCCGGGCGGGCTGACCGGTTTTGCCGTCATTATCAGCAACCTGTTTCCCGTGCTGTCCACCGGTACGCTCGTGCTGCTCTTAAACATTCCGCTCTTGATCCTGGCGTGGTTTCGCCTGGGCAAGAAGTTTTTCTTTCTGACCATTTACGCCACCGCGTTTGCCTCCGTGCTGATGAACGTTTTAGAACCGCTCGCGGCAAACGTCGTGCCGCTGACCGACGACCTGATCGCCGTGGCACTGTGCGGTGCGTTCTTTGACGCGCTCGGGCTCGGGTTGGTCTACCGCTCGGGCGGCTGCACGGGCGGCACCGACATCGTGATCAAAATTCTGCGCAAGAAGTACCGCCATATCCGCACGGGCAGCATGGCGCTGATCGTCAACGCGGTGGTCGTTACGGCGTCGCTGATCGCGTTCGGCGATTTCGAGCTGTCGGTCTATGCGGCGATCGCGATGGTCATCGAAAGCATCGTGCTCGACAAAGTGCTCTATGGTGGCGACAGCGCAAAGCTGATCTTCATCATCAGCGACAAGTACAAGGAGATCACCGACGAGCTGCTCGTCAAAGTGGATCTCGGCGTTACGCTCCTCACGGGCGAGGGTGCCTATATGCAAAAGCCGAAAAAAGTGATCTTCTGCGCTGCAAAAAAGCACACCTTCCCGAAAGTGCGCGACGTTGTCAAAGCCGCCGATCCGTCCGCGTTTATGATCATTTCCAGTGCGACCGAGATCTTCGGCAAAGGATACAAGGATCAGTTTAATGAGGATCTGTGAAATAGGTTTATGCGGGAAAACAAAAGTGTAACCATGCACGCCTCCCTTGCCTAAAGGGAGGGGGACCGCGTTAGCGGTGGTGGGATACCTCCATAAAAAACAATATTTAAAAATAACGTATTGCTATATGTTAGTTGATCTATGAAGCGTATCCCTCAGTCGCCGTCGGCGACAGCTCCCTTTAGGCAAGGGAGCCTTGACTATATTGCGCAGCCCTTCTCTCCCCTTTTCGGCTCATTTCCGCGTGAAAACATCGGTCGAATTTTCTATTGAATTTTCCGCCGGAATCGTATACAATAAAAACAAAAAAACAGAGGAGATTGTTATGGAAGCATCTAAAGTTTATTATACATCCATGCGTACAAAGGTCGGCGACAGCCTGCTGGCAAAGCTGAAGCGCCTGCTGAAAGCCGCAGGCATGGAGCAGATCGATTTTGACGGCAAGTACACCGCCGTCAAAATCCACTTCGGCGAGCCGGGCAACCTTGCCTACCTGCGCCCGAACTACGCAAAGGTCGTCTGCGACTATGTCAAGGAGCTCGGCGGCAAGCCCTTTTTGACTGACTGCAACACCCTGTACGTCGGCGGACGCAAAAACGCGCTCGACCACCTCGACAGCGCATATACCAACGGCTATAACCCCTTCCAGACGGGCGTACATACCATCATCGCCGACGGTATCAAGGGCACCGATGAAGCCCTCGTTCCCGTTGTCGGCGGCGAATACGTCAAAGAAGCCAAGATTGGACGCGCGCTGATGGATGCGGACGTTGTGATCTCCATGAGCCACTTCAAGGGACATGAATGCGCAGGCTTTGGCGGCGCGCTGAAAAACATCGGCATGGGCGGCGGCAGCCGCGCGGGCAAGATGGAAATGCACAGCGCGGGCAAGCCGACCGTAGAGCAGGACCTCTGCATCGGCTGCGGCGCATGCACGCGCATCTGCGCACATGCAGGCGCAGTCGTGGAAAACAAAAAGGCGCACATCGACCACGCAAAGTGCGCAGGCTGCGGCCGCTGCATCGGCGTATGCCCCAAGGATGCCATCGTTGCATCCATGGACGAAAAGGGCGAGATCCTCAATGCAAAGATCGCCGAGTACACCAAGGCGATCATCGACGGCAGACCGAGCTTCCACATCAGCCTTGTCATCGACGTTTCGCCGAACTGCGACTGCCACGGTGAAAACGACGTGCCCGTCGTTCCCGACATCGGCATGTTTGCATCGTTCGACCCCGTTGCGCTCGATATGGCTTGTGCAGAGGCAGTGCTGAAAGCACCCGTCATGGCAGGCTCCATCCTCGACGAGGTCGAGCACACGCACGGCGACCACTTCACCGACATCGCCCCCAACACCGCATGGAAAACGCAGTTGATCCACGGTGAAAAGATCGGCATCGGCACCATGCACTACGAGCTTGTAGAAGTCAAGTGAGCATACCAACATATGAGCTGCGGCGTTCCAAGCGCCGCACTCTTTCTATAGAGGTAAACCGCGAGGCAAAACTGATCGTGCATGCCCCGCTGTGCATGCCAACGGCGCAGATCGAAGCCTTTGTCTCGGCGCATACTGCGTGGATCGCCGAAAAACTGGAAAAAGCACAGGCAAAGCTTTCGCGCATGCCCGAACTTTCCGAGGACGAGATCGCCGCGCTCAAAGCAAAAGCGCTCGCCGTTCTCACCGAAAAAACGGCATACTATGCCGTAAAAATGGGCGTCACCTACACGCATATCGGCATCACAAATGCGAAAGGGCGCTTCGGCTCCTGCAGTGCCAAGGGCAGTATCAACTACGCCTGGCGGCTGATGCTCTACCCCGAAAAAACCTGGGATTACATCGTCGTACATGAGCTCTGCCATCTGAGGCACTTCGACCATTCCCGCGCCTTTTGGCAAACGGTCGAAACCTATCTCCCCGACTACAAAGAGCGCGCAAAGCTGCTCAAATAACTGCAAAAACCAAAAAAGCCGCTTCACGAAGCGGCTTTTTTGGTTTTGGATAGAAAGATAGGTAGGTAAATCTTCCCTGATACATGGTCGGCGTGTACTCAAGGAGATAATCTTTCCCGTCTTTCTCAAAAAGGTGGAACGACGACCAACCCGCATGCGCTGTACCCAGCGTGGTGCTCCAGACCTCTGCACCGTTTTTACATGCGAAGAGTTTGACCGTCTGCGCATCGGTTTCGGTAACGTGCAGAGTTGCGGTATCACCGTTTGCAAACAGCTTTGCCGTAAACAGCGCATCCCCAAGCGTGGTATCGATCGCATCGGTGCTCTGCACATCCGAATCCGCGATATTTTCCCCTGCCATTGTCAGCGTGACCGTCTCGTCCCCCTGCTTCAGCGTAAGATATCCATCCTCGACCGCATAGGTGTATTGCGCACTCGTAGCATTGGGATACCACAGCGTCAGGATGTCATTCTTAGTTTCATAGGTGAAAGTAGATGCTATATATCCGTTTTCACCTGTCGGCGTGATCTTTTCGCCGCTTCCATTCGCGTTAAAGGTGAACAAAACAAAATCCTCTGCGGTGTCTGTCACCGTTTTGGTGGTCCATGTGCCGATGATCGGATCTTGCGCCACGGCGGGATCATACACCATGTATGCGTTAAATTCCGAGCAGTAGGGTGCATACTTGTTGTCCACTGCCACAAGCAAAAGCAAGCCAATCTCCTCCTGCGTCGTGCCGTATGTGATCTGCTGCACATGGACCGTCAAGCTCGAATCACCGACATATGTGCCCGCCACCGTGTAGCGGTCATCGCTGTTTGCGGTGCGGCGATAGATCGCAAACAGGAAATAGTCTTTGAAAAATGCATCGTCATACGCCGCCGTCACCTCTGCAAAAGACGGAATGTCGCCATACTCCTCTGCCAGGGAAAGCGCATCTGTGTATTTCGCCTTGAACGTATTCAGCTCACCCACAGTTTCAAATTTGTAGATCGGCAGATGCTCAGGCCCGTCGATGAACAGTTTTTCGCTGTTGAGCGATTCCGTATAGATCGCGGAGCTTTCCGGAATGCCTGCATACGCAACTTCGGCAGAATAGTACGGTGCCTGCCGATAGGACAGCACGCCGTCCGCATACGTCTGCACAGCGAACTCGGTACAGCCTTCGACCGCTTCTTTTTTCACCGACACAAACAGGAACCAATCGCGATAGTCATTGACCTCGATCGCGTTTTCCACCTCAATGTTGATGGTAAGCTGTTCGCCGTCACGCTCGATGCCGTCTACATGGTAACGGCAGGTGCCGCTCGTGGACTCTGTATACCAGAGAAACAACACGTTTTTCGCGAAGAAGTCTGCATCGTAGTCATGCGCTGTGCTGTTAAACGAGGGAATGCCATTATATGTTGCATCCATCACAAAGACGTCTGCAAATTCCGTCCGAAACGCATTCAATTCTTCTTCGCTCTCAAATTTGCGCAGCGGCTCCTCATATAGTGCAAGCAGCTTGCGCCCTTCTTCGGAATATGCGTATGCAAAAACGCCATTCGCTATGGGAGCATAGGCAATCGAACATCTGTAATCGGTGATAGTTTCCCCGCCGTCTTTCTCTTTCGGATCGGTCAAAAATCCGACTGCCACCGCGATGCTCGCAAGGACGGCAACAACGATGATCCAAAACGCAGGCTTTTTATAGTTGAGTGCGCTCCTGATACGCTGCTTTACACCGACCTCGCCGAATGCCAGCGGACAAGCGGCGATCATTCTGCGCGGAACGCTGCAATTGAGGAGTGCCGTAGCGTACGCCTTTTTCTCGTCCACGCCCATGTCGCGGATCACGCGCTCATCACAGGCGAGCTCAATGTCGCGGCACAGCAGAATATACGCTACCCACAAAACGGGGTTGAACCAGTAGACGGTCAAAAGTGCGTAGCCGAGCGGTTTCCAAAGATGATCGCGGCGGCAAAGATGCGCTCGCTCGTGTGCGAGGACGTATGCGCGATCGGGTTCTGCCATGGACGACGGCAGGATGATGCGCGGACGAAAAAAGCCCATAATAAATGGTGTAGAAACATTATCGCACGCCCAAATTTCCTTTTCGATCTCCACAGCTTCTCCGATCCTTTTGCGCAGGCGCAGATAACTGAAAACCGCGTAAAGCACCATGGCGATCATGCCGAGGATCCACAAGTTCGCCGCGACGGCGAGAAAGACCTGTATGGGATTTACGCTCGTCAGCGTATCCGGCGGCGCAAAGGAATGCGTGATGATCGGATTGACCGCTTGGTTAATGATCGGAACGCCGCTGTCAATGGCAGGCTCACGAGCGTAGACGATCTCGGCAGGCACGGTCTCGGCACTCGGGATCAGGCTGAGCATACTTTCGATCGAAAACGGAAAAGCCAAGCGAATACCGACCAGTGCCCAAAGTGCGCAGGTGATCCCCTTCGGCGCTTTTTTAAGCAGCAGGCGAAGCAAAACGATCGCAAGCACGATCCAGCTTGCCGTAATGCTCATATTGATCAGCTTGAGAAAAACTTCAGTCATGGCTTACTCCTTTCCGTAGGACTCGATCATACGGCGAAGCTCGTCAACCTCCTCGGGTTTCAGCGCCTTGCGCGTGGTGAATGCCGCCAGGAAAGCGGGGAGCGAGCCGTCGAAGGTCTCATCCACAAACTTTTCGCTCTGCAGCGCGTAAAACTCCTTTCGGGAGATGATCGAGGTCACCGTTCCCTTTTGATTCTGAAAGATCCCTTTCTCACAGAGCCGCTTCAATACGGTGTAGGTCGTGGTCTTTTTCCATTTGAGCTGTTCCTCGCTGTACTTCACAAGCTCGGTCGTGGTGATCGGCTCATGCTGCCAGATCATATCCGCAAAGCGCGATTCGATCGCGCCCATTTGTAATTCGCTCATAAAAAATCCTCCTTTGTCAAATTCTACATCCTGTAGACTGATTTTATTCTACAACATGTAGAATGATTTGTCAAGAGGTTTTTGTAAAAATACTGTGCAAAAGATACTCTCGCCCTTGTCATCCCGAGCGGTAGGGGAGGGGCTTGCTCCTCCCGTAAAAGCAACGATACGATGTCGTGCAAGATGGATAGGGACGTCGCGCCCTACAAAGTTACCTTTGTCTTGCTTCTGCGCACAAATAAAAAGCGAGTCGATAACGACTCGCTTTTTCTAAGGCATTTGATAGGCTATTCTTTTTGTACCGTCGTACATATAGACGACGCCGCAGCGGACAAAGCCGTTGCGCTCGATGGCTCTCTGCATGGGGAAATTGTCATGGTGCGTATCCACGCGCAGGTTTTCTGTCACCCCGCGGCAATAGGCAACGATGGTATCGAAGATACCGCGAAGCTGCCCGTCGCTGGCTACACGATGGATCGTACCGTAGGGCGCATCGTTCAGCCACGCGCCGTCCTCAATGACGGCATAGGTCGGTTCCTCGCGCTGCATAAACATAAATACGCCGTGGATCTCACCGCCCTCGCACAGAACATAGCTCTCGCCCTGTGCAATATCATATTCGATAAGATCGCGCTGCGGATAGCCGTCCACCCACTGCGTGGGATTTCCCTTTTCATCCATGTAACGCTTGGCGATCGCATAGATCTCCATCACGCGATCGAGGTCGTTCATGGTCGTTTTTCTGATTTCTGCCATATGCTCTTTCAGAACGCGATCAACGAATCGGCGTTTACATCCGACAGATCGTTGCGGTGTTCTTTCATTTCCATTTGATAAATTTTAATATCGCCGAGCGACTTGCTTACCGACAGGATCGCCGCACTCTCAAAGGCAAAGCGGTATTCCTCGGTGATGCCATTCTGGCAAGTGAACGTAAAGACAAACACATTTTCGCCCGTACCGCGTGCCTGCGTAAAGGAAAGCGAATAGTCGGTGATGCCGCCCCCGTAATTCACGGTTTCCCCGCCCGAAACAGCGCGGATCATCTCGACCACCCGTTCCAGCGGCAAAACGCCGCAGCGCTCCTCAAAGGAGATGCCTTCCGGATTTTCCGCAGAGTACCCCTCGGCAGTGACTGCGGTATTCTGCGCGTTATCGGTGATGCGCACGGTACCGTCCTTGCAGATCGCGGTGGTCAGGATCACGTCGTCCTTGGAGGTCTGCACCCACCAATCCTCGCCGCGGCGGATCGCAACATAGTCGGTCGTATCCTCGCGGATGCCGAACGAAACCGTGATCGAATATGCGCGGTAATACTCGGTCGGCAAATGCATGTCTGCCAGCGCCTTTGCATACTCTTCACGCGGGATCGCCTCGTACAGCGCCGCTTCCTCACCCGCAGGTGCGATATTTGCCGCAGCCGCGGGCGCCGTGGTCTCCTCGGCTTGTCCGAAGAGCGATGAGAAGGATTCCGGCAGGTGAATGATCCCGAGCGTATACATCCCCGTCAGTGCAAGGATAACAAACAGCAGCAGGACAGCCGCCATGAATCCGATGCCGCGGGTGCTGTAAAAGGTAAGCTTATTCTTCTTTGTTTCCTTCGTTTTCTGTTTCACGGATCTGCTCCTCATGTTCATTCAAAGGGGCGTCGCCCGCAGGTGTAGTCGGGAGAATAATATCATCAAAGGTCTCTACAGGCGGTGCTGCGCCCTCGTCCTCGTTGTAAATACCCGAGTGACTGCGCAGCTTCGGATTGCTGAGAATACAATAGATGATAAAGAAGATGATGAGCGCCGCGGCAAGCACTACGGCACCACCGATCCACTCCTCTCTCGTCAGCATGACCGCCGAGATACCGAGGATGGCGCAGACCGCGTACAAGAGACGCACGCTCTGCCGCTGTCCGAAGCCCATGTCGATCAGTCTGTGATGCAGATGACCGCGGTCGGGAGCAAACGGACTCTTATGATGCGCCACACGGCGAAGGATCGCAAACGCGGTATCCGCCAGCGGCAGACCGAAGATCGACAGCGGGATGAAGAACGCCAGCACCATGTCGGTCTTGAACACGCCCACGACCGAAAGGATCGACAGCGTGTAGCCGAGGAAGAGCGCACCCGTGTCCCCCATAAAGATCTTCGCAGGGTTTACGTTGAACGGCATAAAGCCGAGACATGCACCGATCAAGAGCGCTGCGAGCAGGCAGTGCGAAGAGCTGCTGCCCGAAAGCAGCATGACCAAAAACAGCGAGATCGAACTGATGATCGAAACACCGCAGGCAAGACCGTCCAGACCGTCGATAAAGTTGACCGCATTGGTCAGTCCCACGATCCAGAATACCGTGATCGGCACGGACCATATGCCAAACGGGATATATTCGCCGCCGAATCCGATAAAGTCGATGGTGATGCCCTGCGAAACCGCGAACAGCGCAACGATGATCTGCACCGCCAATTTGACAAAGGCATTCAAGCGGTAAATATCATCGAGAATACCGAGCAGCACCAGCGTGCCGCCGCCGATGAGGATGGTCATCATGTCGCGGTCGGGCTTGCAGAAGCTGACCGTCGCGATCAGGAAAGCCAGAAAGATCGCAAGACCGCCGATACGCGGGATCGGCTTGTGATGCATGCGGCGATTGTCCGTCGGGATGTCGATCGCCTTGATCTTGATCGCCAACACGCGCACGATGGGCGTGAGCGCATAGGCAAGCAGCATCGCGCAGAGCACTGCGCAGATGCTGTAAATATACTCGTTCATGTTTTCTCCTTACAGCGAGGTGTAACCGATCTTGCGCTTCACTTTGGAAAGTGTTTTGCGCGCATAATAGGACGCCTCGGCGGCACCGTTTTTCATAACCTCTTCGAGGTATGCCTTGTCCGCCATCAGACGTGCAAACTCCTCGCGCACAGGTGCAAGACCGTCTGCGCAAGCCTCACCGACAGCCATCTTAAAGTCGCCGTAGCCACGGCCGTCGAACTCGCGCTCGATCTCGTCAAAGGTCTTGCCGGTAAAGCAGGAATAGATGGTCATGAGGTTGTTGATGCCGTCCTTGCCCTCTGCAAACGCAACGCGCGTATCCGAGTCGGTAACGGCTCTTTTGAATTTGCGCATAACATCGTCCTTGGAATCGAGGATGTACACAACGGCGTTTGCATTCTCGTCGGATTTCGACATTTTCTTGGTCGGCTCGGCAAGCGACATGATCTTTGCACCGTTTTTCGCCATGTAGCCTTCGGGCACAACAAACGTGTCGCCGTAAACACCGTTGAAACGGTCGGCGATGTCGCGCGCCAGCTCCAGGTGCTGCTTCTGGTCAACGCCTACGGGCACAAGGTCGGTCTGATACAGCAGAATATCCGCCGCCATCAGCGTGGGATAGGTGAAAAGTCCCGCATTGACATTGTCGGCGTGCTTTGCACTCTTATCCTTGAACTGCGTCATGCGCGAAAGCTCGCCGAACATGGTATAGCAGTTGAGGATCCAGCCGAGCTCGGCATGCGCAGGTACATGCGACTGCACATAGAGCGTGTTTTTCTTAGGATCAAGACCGCAGGCGATATAGAGCGCCAGCGTCTCATAGGTACGGCGGCGCAGATCCGCGGGGACCTGCCGAACGGTGATGGCATGCATATCCACGACGCAGTAAAAGCACTTGTAAAGATCGGAAAACTCCGAAAAATTACGGATGGCGCCGAGATAGTTGCCGATGGTAAGGTTGCCGGACGGCTGTACGCCCGAGAAAACCACTTTCTTATCGTCGATCATGTTACATGGAATCCTTTATTATATATTTTTGGAAAGATATTCCTTTGCGTACTCACCGAGGATCTTCACGCCGCGAACAATATCCTCATCGGATGGCGTGGAGTAGTTGAGACGGAAGGAAGAAGACTTGCCGCTCTCGTCGGCAAGGAAGGTCGCACCGGGAACGACCGCGAGCTTACGTTCGGTCAGTCCCTTGGCAAACGCCGCACTGTCAAGCCCGCGCGGCAGCGTGCACCAGATAAAGAGACCGCCGTCGGGGCGCGTAAAGGTGATCTCGCCCGGCAGCTCTTTTTCAAGGCAGGAGAGCATCAGCGAGCTCTTGTGCTTATACAGTGCGCGGATGCTCTCAATATGGGCATCCAGATCGCACTCGGTCATATATTTGTGACAGAGCATTTGGAAGAAGATGTTCGTATGCACATCCTCGCTCTGCTTGGCAACGACCATCTTGGAAATGACCTCGGCGGGCGCCGTGACAAAGCCGATACGCATACCCGCGGAGAGGATCTTGGAGAGCGACGAGCAGTAGATCACCATACCGTCGGTATCCATCGACTTGATCGTGGGAATATCCTCACCGCCGAAGCGCAGCTCGCCGTAGGGGTTATCCTCCAAAATGATCACGCCGTACTGACGGCACAGCTCGTACACGCGCTTTCTGCGCGAAAGCGGCGTGGTGATGCCCATGGGGTTCTGGAACGTGGGGATAATATACAGCAGCTTGACATTCGGCGTATTCTTGAGCTTTTCCTCAAGCACATCGGGGAGAATGCCCTCGCCGTCGCAAGCTACACCGACCGTCTTTGCACCGTTGGAGCGAAAAGCGTTCAGCGCGCCGATAAAGCTGGGATCCTCGCAGAGAACGACATCACCCTCATTGCAGAATGCCTTACAGGCAAGCTCGATGCCCTGCTGACCGCCCGACACGATGATGGTGTCGTCAAAGTCGCGTCCGATGTTGAATCTCTCGATCAGGCGCGCCTTGATCGCGTTTCGCAGCGGCGGGTATCCCTCGGTGATGCTGTACTGCAGCGCCGTGGTCGATTGATTTGCAAAAATGTCTGCGGCAAGCCGACTCAGCTCCTCGACCGGGAAAGATTCGGGGGCGGGGTTACCGCCGCCGAACGAGATGACCGACGGATCGGTGAGATTTTTGAAGATCTCACGGATCGCGGACGGCTTTAAGTTAGCGAGCTTGTCGGAAAACTGGTATGTCATCGAAATCGCCTCTTACCTTATACGGGGATCTTGAAGATCAGCTTCTTGGAAGCGGTCGCATGCAGCTTTGCAGAGGGACGGTGTGCGTCTCTGGGCTCGAGGAATGCGAAATGGCCGGTCTTCAGCGGGATGAGCGTCATATCGGCATCTGCCTTCGGTACGGGATAGCTGATGTCCTTTTCCTCATTATACTCTGCGTCTTCCATCTCATCGATGTGGAGATAGCCCATGGTCTCATCACCCTCGATAAGGTACTGCAGGTCGATGTACTTCTGATGGGTCTCCCATCTTGCAGCCTCGGGCTCCTTGGGCGTGAATGCGTTTACGACAACGCGCACGCCTTCGCCGATCTCATATTTGCCGACTTCCAGCGCGTAGATGTCGGTCTTTGCAAGATAATCGCATACAAAGCGGAGTTTATCATTGTAAGGGATGTAGAGCTTCAGGTTTTCAATTCTGTCAACGATCATGTTGTTTTTCCTCCTGCGGCATTGCCGCCATTAAAATACTATACGGATTTATTATACTATCATTCAAAAACAATTGCAATACGACATTTTGTTTTTTCTTGGAGAAAATATTGCGCAGCGGAATCGTGATAAATTTTCTTCGCGGCACATCCCCGTCCTG
This sequence comes from Clostridia bacterium, assembly GCA_017398595.1. GTDB lineage: Bacteria > Bacillota > Clostridia > Oscillospirales > CAG-272 > UMGS902. The sequence goes on along the minus strand of JAFQFR010000013.1, from coordinate 157,021 downwards.
TCATCCCGAGCATCGCCGAGGGATCTTGACGGAATGTTATACAAAACGTCGCGTCGAAAATCGTGCGTATCGGAAAGTCCATTTTGATTGTATCAATTGAAACAAAACATGTCAATCCGAAATAACAATATCACCAAGAAGCGAACGCTTTTTCCTAAAAATCACACAAAAATGATTGTGAAAAATGCGTAAATCAACATTTTTTGCTGCTTTTGTAGGGCAAAATGAACATATCTTCGCTTTTTTTCAAAAATGTGCCCATTCTATAAAACTTTGTGCTATAATATATATGTAAATATAAATAAGGAGTACTATCATGGCGCAGGACTATAAGATCATAAACATCTACATAGACAAAAACAAAGCTCTGTACGGCGCTCCGTTCGGTCCTTCTGAGAAATACGGCAAACGTCCGCTGGACAAACTGTTTTTACTGATGCCCGGCTACTCGGATGAAATGCTCTGCGAATTTGTCAACCGTCTTTTCGACCAGTGTGACAGCGAAGCAGCAAAGGACGATATGCCGCCCAGCATACAAACTTATCTGAAAGCGCGTTCCTACCGCGAAGCTACCCAAAACCTTGGGCTCCTCGTCGGCTTTTATGAAGAAGGCGAGGGCTTTGCTTTTACCCCCACCGACAACGTCCCCTCCAAGGGATTTGTCATGCGCGACGATCAGGTGTTTGAGCTTCGCCCGAACTGCACGCACAAGGAGATGATCAACGCACTGAAAAAAGCACTCAAATCCGTGCACGTCGGTCAAATCAACGAATAAAGGAGAACGCCGAATGAAAAAGCAAGCAGAATTGCAGTCAAAAAACGATCTCGCAAAATATCTTTTTCTGGAAGGCACAAATTACGAAGCCTACAAGTACCTCGGCGCACACCGCGACAAGAGCGGCTATGTCTTCCGCGTGTGGGCACCGAATGCAGATGCGGTCTATCTCGTAGGCGACTTCAACAACTGGAGCGACGACTGTCCCATGACGCTTGACAGCGGCATCTGGGAATGCCGTCTCGGCGGCGACCGCTTCTCCGTCGGCAGCAAGTATAAATACAAGATCGTCCGCGGCGAACGCGAGCTCTTCAAGGCGGATCCCTACGGCACCTATGCCGAGCTCCCGCCAGAGACCGCCTCGGTCTACTATGACATCGACGGCTACAGATGGCACGATACCAAGTGGATGGACGACCGCAAGGCGAAAAAGGATGTTTTTTACAACTGTCCGATGAACATCTACGAGGTGCACGCCGGCTCCTGGAAGAAGAATGCCGACGGCTCCTATTACACCTACAAGCAGCTCACCGAAGAGCTGATCCCCTATGTCAAGGACATGGGCTACACCCACATCGAGTTGATGCCGATCGCCGAGCATCCTTTTGACGGCTCGTGGGGGTATCAGGTCTGCGGCTATTTCGCCCCGACCTCCCGTTTCGGCACGCCGCATGACTTCATGGCGTTCGTTGATGCGGCACACCGCGCAGGCATCGGCGTGATCCTCGACTGGGTGCCCGCGCACTTCCCCAAAGACGCGCACGGTCTGTACGAGTTTGACGGCGCACCGCTGTATGAGTTCCAGGGCGCCGACCGCATGGAGCACAAGTCCTGGGGTACCCGCTGCTTTGACGTCGGACGCAATGAGGTGCAGTGCTTCCTTGTATCGAATGTAGCATACTGGGCAAAGGAATACCACATCGACGGTATTCGCGTCGATGCAGTCGCATCCATGCTCTACCTTGACTACGACCGCAGACCCGGCGAGTGGAATCCGAACATCTACGGCACCAACCGCTCTCTGGAAGCGATCTCTTTCTTCAAAAAACTCAACTCCTATATGTGTACGGAGTTTCCCGACGTGCTGATGATCGCCGAGGAATCCACCGCTTGGGAAAACGTCACCCGCTTTGACGGCGACGGACTCGGCTTCAACATGAAATGGAACATGGGCTGGATGAACGACGCCCTCTCCTATGCAGAGACCGATCCCCTTTTCCGCAAGGGTAATCATAATAAGGTAACATTTTCTATGATGTATGCCTTTGCGGAGCGCTATGTCCTGCCGATCTCACACGACGAGGTCGTACACGGCAAGAAGTCGCTGCTCGACCGCTTCCCCGGCCTGTACGGTCAGAAATTCGACGGCATGCGTGCCTTCCTGATCTACATGTTCTGCCATCCCGGCAAAAAGCTGCTCTTTATGGGCAGTGAGAACGGACAGTTCGCCGAATGGAACTATGAGAAAGAAGTCGAATGGTTCATGCTGGAGAACGAACAGCATGCCAAGCTGCATGCCTTCGTCCGCGATCTCAACCGTCTCTATCTGAAGCACAGCGAACTCTGGGAACTGGACGACACCTGGGACGGCTTTGAATGGGTAGAGGTAAACAACGCCGATGAAAGCATCCTTGCCCTGCGGCGCAAGAATAAAAAAGGCGAATCGCTGCTCGCCCTCATCAACTTTACTCCCGTTGAGCGCGAAAATCACCTTGTCCCCGTTCCCCCGAAAGCATCCTATTCCGTACTGCTTGACTCCATGGACGAGAAGTACGGCGGATATAAAAAGACAACCCATTCCACCCGCGCAAAGAAAAATGCAGACGGCACATACACAATTCGCGTAAATCTCCCTGCCCACGGCGCTATCATTTTTAAGGAAAAGACTAAATAATTAAAATACTCGGAGGTAGGCTATATGAACCAAAAGAGAAAAGAATGTGTTGCAATGCTCCTGGCAGGCGGTCAAGGCTCGCGCCTGTACGCTCTGACAAAATCGACTGCAAAGCCTGCGGTCACTTTTGGCGGTAAATACCGCATCATCGACTTCCCCCTTTCCAACTGCATCAACTCCGGCATTGATACTGTCGGTGTACTTACCCAATATCAGCCGCTCGTGCTCAACGACTATGTCGGCAACGGACTTCCCTGGGATCTCGACCGCACATACGGCGGCGTAAAGATCCTGCCCCCGTATCAGGGACAGAAGAAAGCCGACTGGTATAAGGGCACGGCAAACGCGATCTACCAGAACCTTGCTTTCATCGAGCAGTATGACCCCGAATATGTCATTATCCTTTCGGGCGACCACATCTACCGCATGGACTACTCGGAAATGCTGCGCTTCCACAAGCGCAAGGATGCCGACTGCACCATCGCCGTTCTGGAAGTACCGCTCAAAGAAGCAAGCCGTTTCGGCATCCTGACCACGCACGACGACGGTCAGATCTACAAATTCACCGAAAAGCCGAAGGAGCCCGATTCGACCAAGGCGTCCATGGGTATCTATATCTTTAATAAGAAGAAACTGTTCGAGTACCTCATCGCCGACGAGGCGGACGAGAACTCCTCCAACGACTTCGGTAAAAACATCATCCCCACCATGCTGAAGAGCGGCGAGCGCATGTTTGCATATCCTTTTGAGGGATACTGGAAGGACGTCGGAACCATCGACAGCCTTTGGGAAGCAAACATGGACCTGCTCGGCGAGAACCCCGCGTTCTCGATGAACGAGGAGTCCCGCGGCAGAATCTATTCCCGTTCCTCCGTCAGCCCCCCGCAGTTTGTCGGCAAGAGCGCTGTGATCTCCAACTCCATTATCACGGAGGGCTGTAAGATCCACGGCACGGTCATCAACTCCGTCCTGTCGCACGGCGTCATCGTAGAGCCGGGCGCGATCGTCAAGGACAGTGTCATCATGGCAAACACCTATATCGGCAAGGATGCATCGGTCAACCACTCGATCCTCGATGAAAACATCACCGTGGAGCAGGGCGCGACCGTCGGCGCATCGAAAGAAACCGACAAGGGCATCGCCGTGATCGGCAACGGATGCAAAATAGCTGCCGGTCAGACAGTAGCAGCCGGCGAAATGATTTCGGACTGAGGAGGGTATACTGATGAACGCTATCGGATTGATTTTTTCCAACATTCATGACTATGTGATCCCCGAGCTTTCCCGCCGCCGTGCGATCGCCTCGATCCCCTTTGGCGGCAGATACCGCATGATCGACTTCGAGCTCTCCAACATGGTCAACTCCGACATCACCAAGGTCGGCGTTATTACCAACTATAACTACCAGTCGCTGATGGACCACATCGGCACCGGTAAAGACTGGGACCTTGCCCGCCGCAGCGGCGGTATCAAGATCCTGCCCCCGTTTATCACCGCCTATGACAGCGCTAAGGGCGAGGCGTTCAACACCTCGCGTCTGGAGCTGCTCAAAGGTGCGCTCAGCTTTATCGAGCGCTCCAAGGAAGAATATGTGGTCATGACCGACTGCGACCGTGTCTGCACCCTGGACTATCAGAAGCTGCTGGATCGCCATATCGAGTCGCGCGCTGACATCACCATCGTCACCCACCGCAAGAAGGTTACCGACGACGGCATCGGCAAAGAGATCCTGATCGACGCCGACATGATCGGCAGAATCGATGATATTTCCGAGCACACCGCTGCGGACGAGGGGTATCACAATGTTTCGATGAACATTTTCGTACTCAAGCGCACCTATCTGCTCAGCATTATCCGCGATTCGATCGCGCACGGCTACAAGAGCTTCTATCACGACATCATTGCAAAGAATCTGATGCACTCGGATTACTACATCTATAATTTCGACGGCTATTCGATGACCATCAATTCCCTCTCTTCCTTCTTCAGCTCCAACATGGATCTGCTGAAGCCCGATGTGCGTGCGCAGCTCTTTGAAATGCCCTACCATCCGGTATACACCAAGGTACGCAGCTCGGCACCGACCAAGTACCTTGAGGGTGCCATGGTTTCCAACTCCCTGATCGCAGACGGCTGTATCATTGAAGGCAAGGTCGAAAACTCGATCATCTTCCGCGGTGTGCATATCGCACGCGGTGCCACGGTCAAGAACTCCATCCTCATGCAGGACACCATCGTCAGCAAGGATGTTTCGCTCAACTGTGTCATCACCGATAAAAACGCGGTCATCCGTGACGGTCGTACCCTCTCCGGACACGAGACCCTTCCCTTCTTTATTGACAAAGGAGTTATTATATGAGAAGAATTCTGTTTGTCGGCGCCGAGGCGCTGCCCTTTGCAGCAACCGGCGGACTCGGCGATGTACTCGGATCCCTGCCGGCGGAAATTCAGAAGTACGCCGGCGACCAGGTGGATGTCCGCGTGATCATGCCGCTCTACCGTGCGGTTTCGGACGCTTACCGCGAGAAGATGGAAACGATCTACGAGAGCTCGGTCAAGCTCAGTTGGCGCGAGGTCTATGTCGGTATCCGCAAGCTCGAGCATAACGGCATCACCTATTATTTCGTAGACAACGAGCAGTACTTCGGCAGAGAGGGCAAGCTCTACGGTCACTTTGATGACGGCGAGCGCTTTGCATATTTCTGCGAGGCAGTGCTCAGCTGCCTGCCCTACATCGACTTTATTCCCGATGTACTGCACGCACACGACTGGCAGGCTGCACTGGCGGTCATCTATCTCAAAGTCAAGTACAAGAAAGACTGGCGTTACGGCCGCGTAAAGTCGGTATTCACCATCCATAACATCGAATATCAGGGCAAATACGACCCCTACATTCTGGGCAGTCTGTTCGGCCTCGGCAATGAGTACCTGCCCCTGATGTGCTACGACGGCTGTATCAATTTGATGAAAGCGGCGATCGAGTGCTGTGACATGGTTTCCACCGTCAGCCCGACCTATGCTGCCGAGATCAAATCCCCCACTTTCTCGCACGGTCTGCACCATGAGCTGATCAAGGAGCAGAACAAGCTGCGCGGCATTCTGAACGGTATCGACTACGATCTCTACAATCCCGAGACCGATCCGATCATCGCCGCAAACTACTCGGCAAAGGCGCCCGCGAAGAAAGCAGCCAACAAAAAGGCTCTGCAGGAAGCACTTGCACTGCCCGTGCGCGAGGATGTGCCCATGATCGCACTCATCTCCCGCCTGGTAGCGCACAAGGGTCTCGACCTGTTCACCCCCATCGCTGACAAGCTCCTTGAGCAGGACATTCAGTTGATCGTGCTCGGCATGGGCGATGAAAAGTATGAGGACTTCATGCACGGCCTGGAAGGACGTCACCGCGACAAAGCGCGCTGCCTGGTCCTCTACAACCGCGACATGTCCAAGAAGATCTACGCAGCCTGCGATATCTTCCTGATGCCTTCCAAGAGCGAACCCTGCGGACTCTCGCAGATGATCGCCTCCCGCTACGGCGCAATTCCCGTTGTACGCGAGACCGGTGGTCTGTTCGACTCGATCAAGCCCTACTATGAAGAAAACGGCGAGATCTACGGCAACGGCTTCACCTTTGCCAACTACTACTCGGGCGAGCTCTTTGAGCGTACATGTGCCGCGATCGGACTCTGGCACGACAAAGCTAAGCGCAAGAAGCTCGTTACCAAGATCATGAAGACCGACTTCTCCTGGGGAGCATCGGCGCAGAAATACATGCAAATGTATGATGAACTTTTCTAATAATTGAAAAGAGAACTGGCGGCTTTCCCTATCCGTAAGTTCCGATCTTGGTGAAGCCGCATTGGGAATTTGCCTTGCTTGCTAAACTTGACAAAGCACGGCAAATTCCCAAACTCGTATATATATTTTTTAAGGAGAACACCCAACAATGAAGAGCAAATCCACTCAAGTCAAAGAAGTAGCCGAAAAGCTGGAGAGCAAACTCTCCAGATATTTCGGTTGTACCCCGAAGGATGCCTCCCCCGAACAGATGTACAAAGCAACCGCTATGTGCGTTAAAGACATCCTGACCGAAAAGCGCAAGGTATTCAAGGACAACGTCAATGCAACCGGTTCCAAGCGCGTTTACTACATGTGCATGGAATTCCTGCTCGGACGTTCCCTCAAGACAAACCTGCACAACCTCGGCCTCGTCGATGCCTACAAGGGAGCTCTCAAGGGCTTTGGCTATGACATTGAACAGCTGTACGAACTCGAGCCCGATGCAGGTCTGGGCAACGGCGGTCTCGGCCGTCTTGCGGCATGCTTTATGGACTCGCTGGCGTCGCTGGATTATCCCGCGACCGGCTTTTCCCTCTGCTATGAGTACGGTCTGTTCAAACAGAAGATTATCGACGGTCTGCAGATCGAGCTGCCCGATGTTTGGCTGCCCGGCGGCGAAGTATGGCTGATCCCGCGTACCGACCGTACTTTCCACGTCCGTTTCGGCGGTCAGATCAAAGAAAAATGGGTAGACGGCCATTGCGAAATCGGCTATGAAAACTGTGAAGAAGTCGAGGCAGTACCGTATGATATGATGATCTCGGGCGCAGAAAGCAGCGGCGTCGGACAGCTTCGCCTCTGGAAAGCGCGCGACATCACCAACTTCAACATGTCGCTCTTCACCCAGGGACAGTATGCAAAGGCACTGGAAGAGAGCACCAAGGCAGAGACCATCTCGAAGGTGCTCTACCCCTCCGATAACCACATCGAAGGCAAACTGCTCCGTCTCAAGCAGCAGTACTTCCTCGTCAGCGCATCTGTACAGAGCATTCTCCGCGACCACATGGCAGTTTACGGCACGCTGGACAACCTTGCCGACAAGGTCGCGATCCATATCAACGACACGCATCCCGCACTCTGCATTCCCGAACTGATGCGTATCCTCGTCGATGACTACCGCTTCAGCTGGGAAAAGGCATGGCACACGGTCATCAACACGGTTTCCTACACCAACCACACCGTCCTGCCCGAAGCACTCGAGACCTGGGACGAGCAGCTCTTTGCGCTCACCCTGCCCCGTATGCACATGATCATCAAGGAGATCAACGAGCGTTTCTGCCGCGAAGCATGGGAGAAGTTCCCCTCCAACTGGGACAAGATCACCGGTCTTGCTATCCTCGCAAACGGCCGCGTTCGTATGGCAAACCTGTCGGTCATCGGCTCGCACGCTGTCAACGGCGTTTCCAAGATCCACTCGGAGATCCTGGTCAACTCGATCTTCAAGGACTTCTACAAGCTCTACCCCGAGCGCTTTACCAACGTCACCAACGGTATCGCACACCGTCGTTGGCTCTGCTACTCCAACCCCAAGCTGACCTCGCTCATCGACGAGTGCATCGGCGACGGATACAAGAAGAACCCGCGTGCGCTGAGCGATCTGCGCAAGTTTGAAAGCGACAACACCGTTCTCGAAAAGCTCGGTACCATCAAGCATGAAAACAAGGTTGCATTTGCCAACAGACTCAAGGCAACCACCGGTCAGATCATCGACCCGAACTCTGTTTTCGATGTACAGATCAAGCGTCTGCACGAGTACAAGCGTCAGCTGCTCAACGCGCTCAACATCATCAACACCTACCTTGACCTGCGCGAGAATCCCAACCTGGACATCATCCCGCAGACCTACCTCTTCGGCGCCAAGGCAGCTCCCGGCTATGCCATGGCAAAGCAGATCATCAAGCTGCTCTGCTGCATCAGCAAGGAGATCGAAAGCGATCCCATCATCCGTGAGAAGCTGCGCGTTGTATTCCTCGAGAACTACAGCGTCAGCATGGCAGAGGCTCTGGTTCCCGCAGCAGAGATCAGCGAGCAGATCTCGCTCGCAGGTAAGGAAGCGAGCGGTACCGGCTGCATGAAGCTGATGATCAACGGTGCGCTCACCATCGGCACGCTCGACGGTGCAAACATCGAGATGTGCAAAGAAGCCGGCGAGGACAACATGTTCATCTTCGGTCTCAACTGCGACGAGGTAGACGACCTGTGGACCAAGGGCTATCACGCTGCTGACTACTATCACCGCAGTGCAGCGCTCCGCCGCACGATCGACCGTCTGCCGCAGGGCTTTGCAGGAGAGAGCTTTGCAGACATTGCAAACTACCTGATCTCCGCGGGCGGCGTTGCCGATCCGTTCATGTGCCTTGCAGACTTCGAGTCCTACAAGACCATGCATGACCGCGCACTCTCCATTTACCCCAACCAGAAGCTTTGGAACAAGATGTCCATCAACAACATCGCGGGCGCAGGCGAATTTGCCGCAGACCGCAGCGTTGAGGAGTATGCAAGCCGCATCTGGCACCTGAACAAGGTTTCCGTAAAATAATAGTATAATTTGAAGCATTCTGCGCGCCGCTCTTTTTGCGGCGCGCAAAAAATACATTTAGACAAAGAGGATTTTATGCAAATCGGCATTGTAAAAACTGTCAACGGTATCGACAGATCTCTTGCAGGCGCATTTTCGGCAAAGGACCCTCTCAAAATCACACTCCATATTCCGCGCGAACTGCAACTCGTCTCCCCACGTATGGTGATCTGCCATGACGGCGAAGCCGACCGCGAATTTATCCCCGAATACTGCGGTTTTTACGAAAACGGCGATGTTTTCACCTTTGACCTCGATCTCGACGCGCTCTGCGGCGACGAGGATCACGGACTGTTTTACTATGAATTCCGCTTTGAACGAAATTACAAAGCGGTATACACTTCCAGCATCAACAACGTGGATTTCACGCTGACCGACCGCCCTGCCAGACGCTTTTTGCTGCTGGTATACCAGCCATCCTTCACCACCCCCGAGTGCTACTATGACACGACGATGTATCACATCTTTGTCGATCGTTTTGCCAAAGGATCGCACGAAACGCCCGTCCGCGAGGACGCGATCCTGCGTGAGGACTGGGACGGCGGCATCCCCGAATACGCGCCCTACCCCGGCGCTCCGCTCAAAAACAATCAGTTTTTCGGCGGCAGCCTGTGGGGCATCATCGAAAAGCTGGACTACCTCAAGAGCCTTTCTGTAAACTGCATTTACCTCAGCCCCATCTTTGAGGCGTATTCCAATCACAAGTACGATACAGGCAACTACCGCGAGGTAGACAAGATGTTCGGCGGCAGAGAAGCGCTCGACGCCCTGCTTGCCGCGTGCAAAGCGCGCGGCATCAAAGTCATTCTCGACGGCGTGTTCAACCACACCGGTGACGACAGCCTGTATTTCAACCGCTACGGCAAGTACCCCTCGGTGGGCGCTTACCAAAGTGAGCAGTCGCCCTATCGCGACTGGTATCATTTCCGCCGCTATCCCACACAGTATGAGTCCTGGTGGGGGATCGACATCCTGCCCAAGCTCAACTCCGCCAACCGCGCCTGCCGCGAATACCTCGTCGGCGAGGACGGTGTGTGCGCGAGCTACATACGCGCCGGAACAAACGGCTGGCGACTGGATGTCGCCGACGAGCTGAGTGACGGTTTTCTCGATCGCCTGCGTGCGACGGTCAAGGCGGCAGACCCAAACGCCATCATCATCGGTGAGGTTTGGGAAAACGCAGCCGAAAAGGTCGCATACAGCCGTCGCCGTCGCTATCTGCGCGGCAGACAGCTCGACAGCGTTATGAACTACCCTGTCAAGAATGCGATCATCGACTATGTCAAAAGCGGCAACTGCAACCGCCTGTACAACACGGTCACCGAGATCTATTCTTCGTATCCGCGCTGCGTATGCGACTGCTTGATGAACCTGCTCGGCACGCACGACACCGAGCGCATTCTGACCGTGCTCGGCGGCAGAAGCGCAGAGGGCATGTCCAACGACGAACAGGCGCACACCCGCATGCAGGATTTTGAAAAGAAACGCGGCATTACGCTGCTCAAGATCGCAAGCGTACTGCAATACACGCTCTACGGCTTCCCGTCCGTCTTTTACGGCGACGAGGCAGGCATCGAGGGGTATCGAGATCCCTTCTGCCGCATGCCTTTCCCGTGGGGCAGAGAAAACGAAGAGCTGCTCGCGCACTATCGCGCACTCGGCAAACTGCGCCGTGAGCACAGCGCCTTTGCGGGCGGCGATTTTCGCATCACGGCACATGATAAAGGGCTCTTCGCCTTTGTGCGTGAAAACGGCAAAGAAACGCTGCAGATCATCACCAACCGCGCGTCCTTCGGCATCCACTATGACACAAGCGGCAAATGGCGCGATCTGCTGAGCGGCGAAGTCGGCGAGGGCGCCGTAGAGATCCCGAGCGACAATTTCCGCATCATCAAGATGCTGTAAAATTTTAGGAGACAAAAGGCAATGGACCAAAGCAAAAGACAAAATTTCACCATGCTCTGCGACTACTATGAGCTGACCATGGCAAACGGCTATTACAAGGCACATATGGCGGACGGCATCACCTATTTTGATATGTTCTTCCGCGATATTCCCGACGGCGGCGGATTTGCGATCTGCGCAGGTCTGGAGCAGTTCATCGACTATATCAACAATCTGCATTTCAGCGAGGAAGACATTGCATATCTGCGTTCCAAGAACGTGTTTGACGACGACTTTCTCGAAAGTCTCAAAAGCTTCCGCTTCACGGGCGACATTTACGCCGTTCCCGAGGGAACGCCCATCTTCCCGGGTGAGCCGATCGTTACCGTTCGCGCCCCCGCGGCAGAGGCGCAGTTTATCGAGACCTTCCTGCTGCTCACCATCAACCACCAGTCGCTGATCGCCACCAAGGCAAACCGCATCGTGCGCGCCGCAAAGGGACGTGCCGTTGCCGAGTTCGGCTCCCGCCGTGCGCAGGGCGCAGACGGTGCATATCTCGGTGCGCGCGCCGCGTATATCGGCGGCTGTGCGGCGACTGCCTGCACCATCACCGACCGCGACTTCGGCGTACCCGCAACGGGTACCATGGCGCACTCCTGGGTGCAGATGTTTGACAGCGAATACGAGGCGTTCAAGACCTACTGCGAGATCTATCCGACCAACGCAACACTGCTCGTGGACACCTACAACACGCTGAAAAGCGGTGTGCCGAACGCCATCAAGGTCTTTAAAGAAGTGCTTTGGCCTAAAGGCATCCGCAACTGCGCGATCCGTCTCGATTCGGGCGACATTGCCTACCTCTCCAAGAAAGCGCGCAAGATGCTGGACGACGCGGGACTCACCGAGTGCAAGATCGTTGCCTCCAATTCCCTCGATGAGGACATCATCCTCGCACTGATCCGTCAGGGCGCGGCGATCGACTCTTTCGGCGTGGGCGAGCGCATGATCACCTCCAAGAGCACGCCTGTGTTCGGCGGCGTCTACAAGCTCTGCGCAAGAGAAACGGCAGACGGCACCATCATCCCCAAGATCAAGATCAGCGAAAACGCTGCCAAGATCACAAATCCCCACTACAAAAAGGTCTACCGCCTGTTCGATAAGGAAAACGGCAAGGCGATCGCCGACTACATCATCGTACACGATGAAGTGGTGGACGGCACGCAGCCGATCGAGCTGTTCGACCCCGACTTTACATGGAAGCGCAAGACCGTGACCGACTACACCGTGCGCGAGCTGCAGGTTCCGATCTTTATGGGCGGCAAGTGTGTATACACTTCCCCCTCCACCAAGGAGATCCGCGACTACTGCGCAAAGGAAGTCGATTCCCTCTGGGACGAAGTCAAGCGCTTTGAGAATCCGCATCACTACTATGTGGACCTCTCGCAAAAGCTCTGGGACATCAAGCAAGAACTGCTCAAACAAGGAAATAAATAAGCCGCACCGGGGAAAACTTTTGCGAAAAGTTTTCCCCGGTGTTGTTTAAAAAGCCTTCTCCCTTGGGAGAAGGTGTCGGCGAACGGCGACGGATGAGGGGTAGGATGCACAATAGACGCATCCGTGTAACATGTTTTTTTGTAAAAGAGAAACGCCGCTGCGGCGGCTACCCCTCATCACCCGTTGCACGGGAGCTTCCCCCAAGGGGGAAGCCTTATTTTAGCTTTCTCTTTAGGCAAGAGAAGCTTGTAAAAATGCCATTTCCCTACGATATTGCGCATGCCGTTGCAACATCACACCGCAGCCACAAAGCCTTCCCCAATGAAGAAAGACGCGGCTGTACACTTTGCATAATGGGGGAAGGTGTCGCCGAACGGCGACGGATGAGGGGTGCGCAAACAGCAAACCGTTGTCTTTGCGGACATTCGAGGACGCCTGTCCCTACGATATTGTGCGATGCCGTTGCAACATCATACCACAACCACTAAGCCTTCCAAAACGAAGAAAAACACGGCTGTATTCTTTGCGAAGGCTTGTAAATGATCCCACCAAAAAAGGAGAGACGCACAGTCTCTCCTTTTCGCTTGTTTATTCCAGTGCGCTTCTGTCTTTGTAACCGTTGATGCGCGTCAGGCGATCGAGCACGTTCAGGCGGAACACGTTCACCCACGAGACGCACCAATCGTTGAGATGGCCGCGCTCGTTGCAGTTTTTCCTGTGTCCCCAGCGCGCCTGGTAGAACGCCTCGTTCTGCGCACCGATCGGACGCTCAAAGCCGTGATACATGCGGTTGTTCTCATCCGCGATGCACTGCGTACTATTGTACCACAGCATGATCGCGCGCTGACGCCATCGGTCATCACCCGTGTAATCGGCAAGGCGCAGCCACTCGCAGCTCATCAGCTCGCCCCACTGATCGAGTGCAGGATGCTGCACCGAAACGTAGGTCGCACCGGCGGTGTAATAGCCGTACTGCGTAAACTCCGCTTCTGCACCGTAGTGTACATCGTAGGTGTACATCCAGGATGCGAAATAGTAGGATGCCTTGACGGCGTATTCGAGGTATTTTTCCTCTTTTGTAAACTCGTATAGATCCAATGCGGCAATGATGACGGGGCCCGCGGTCTCTTTATCCACGCAGGTACAGTCGATCGCGCCCGCGGTGCAAATAAACTGATCGAGATCGCGGTGCATATAGAATTCGAGCGACTTTGCGGCAAAGTCGAGATACCGCTGCTCGCCGAGGATACGCCATCCCTCGCAGAGCGCCATCGTCACAAACGCGCCGACCGTGCCGTTTTGCTCCTCGCAGCGGCCGTCAAAGTGCCATGCCTTGCCAAAGGCATATTCCTCGCTGTAGTGATCACAGAAGAAATCGAGGATCTTGGTGGCAAAACGCTTGTACTCGGGGCGGTCAATGCCGTTTTGGCGCAACAGATCCCAGAGCTTCAGCATTTCACACGCCGCCCAGCCCGTGTTGCAGGTCTCGGGCAGCCAGCCGTTCTTGTAGTCCACGTTGCTCGCCCACGACTTTGTATAGTCGCGCGGCTTGTAGTTCCAGTTCTGCCCCTCGGTATACCACTCGTAGTGCGCAAGGAGAAGCCCGGACTCCGACTGCTTTTCCAGCCAGTTGTCACAGACCGTCATCGCCTGCTTTAGCAGTTCTTTTTCCCCCGTGCGCAGAGATTCCAGCGCGAGCATGCGCGCGTTCATAATATTCTGCCCGCACCAGCCGACCTCATAATGCGAGACAAAGTGCGGACCGTTTGCCGTGGGATGTACGCCGCTGGAAAACAGCAGCTTTCCTTTATGCTCACGGAGCAGAAATCTGCTGTAGGCAACGCCCAGCCGCCAAAGTTCGTCGGTACTGCGGTTTGCGCCGTGGGTAAACGGAAACAATGTGAGCGCGCGGTCGAGCGTCGCACACACGCCGTAGTTCTCCCACTGCGGCACCGAACAGAGCATGTACACCGAAACGGTAAACGTCTCGCCCGCCGCCAGCGTGATATAGGTATGCAGCGGCTCGCAATACTTATCGTTTTCATAATATGTAAAAGGCGCTTCGGTCACGGGCCAGTAGATGCGCTGCGCAATACGGCCGCCGTCGGCGGGGCGCAACGACACCGAGGAAACAAGACTCTCGGTCGTTTCATTCGACGCAAAGAGCGAAAATGCGATCTCCGTATTCTCCGTCACCGAGCAGGACGGCACGGGCGTGCGGTCATAGGAATGGATCCACGGCTCGCCCGTCTCCTCGCAGAGCATCCCCTTGGGCTCCTTGCCCTCTCCCCAATAATTGCCGTTGTAGCTCACGCAGGGGATAAGATAGCGCGCGGGCGTAAACGCGGTAACGGTCTCGAAGATCAGCTTGATGACGCGCGGCGTGTATCGCTCGTTTTTCAGCGTTCGGGTGACTTTAAAGAGTCCGTCTCCCAGCCCCTGCACGGTCTCGGTGCACGAAAATCCGCGCCCCGCAAAACCGTTCTCCGTGGGCGAAAGCACATATTCCCTGCCGTTTTCCTCTACGATCGGCGCCGAGATCTGCACCACCGCCTCCGCAGCCGTTTCGGCGATGGTAAATTCGGAACCATTCTGCACGATATACACAGTACACTACCTCCTGCCAAATATCTTTCTTTCACTGTATCACATTCAAAAAAAGAAATGCAATAGAAGTTTTCACAAACAAAATTTTATGAACAAACGGTGTGACTTTTTATAACTCTATGATCCGAACCGTGCGCGGGCATAGCCGCAGCGGCGGCAGAGCGGCTCGACGGCTTTGCCGACCGAGAAGCCGTCATAGATGGCGGCTGCACGCGGTGAGGACAAGATCTCCGCAAGACTCTGTTCAAACAGATTGCCGAGCGCGATGTCTCCGTCGTGATCCAAGCAGCAGGGCACGACCGTGCCGTCGGCGAGCACGCCGAGCTGATCGCGCAAACCGTAACAGGCAACATTTTCCCCGCCCTCGGGTGCGGTGCGATCCGGCCAGTCGAATTTGTCGCCGTAATCGAGATAGACACGCTCACCAATGCGTGCACCGCGCCAGTCATCCGCCCACGGTTTCGGAAAGTACCGCTCCATGGCGGCTAAGATCTCTTCGTTCTTGGCATCCGCGCCGCCGTGATTCCACAGACGGTAGATCACGAGCTTTTTGCCCTCGGCAGCCTTACCGAAGGAAAAGCAGCGGTCAAGATACTCGGCGAACGGAACGTCGAGGTCGTTTGCCTCAAATGCATGCAGCGAAACATTGACCTTGTGCAGCCCCGGTGCCCCTAAAAGCAGCTCCTGCTGCTTTTGCAGCAGAGTGCCGTTGGTGGTGAGGATCACTTTGAAGCCGGCGGCATGTGCCATGGAGAGGAACGCGCCGAGTTTCGGATGGCAGAGCGGCTCGCCCATCAGATGAAAATACAGATAATCGGTAAACGGACGCAGTCTTTCGAGCAGAAAGGCAAATTCGGTCTCCGTCATGACTTTCGGCTGTCGTTTTGTCCCGGGACAGAACGCACAGCGCAGATTGCAGATGTTGGAGATCTCGAGATAGATTTTTTGAAAGCGTTTCATACTGCCCTCCGCAAGAGATGTTACCGACAGTATAACACAAAACCCCGCTACTTGCAATCATAAGACCGCAAAACCGCTCTTTGGACGCCCAATCTGCCACTTGTACCAAAACATGCAGGACGGTTTTCTCTGATTTTTGTGGTTTTGTCCCGCAATTATTTTTCCGTTAGTAGTTGCAATTTATGCATTTTTTTGTTAGAATAATAACAATTATGTATGATGGGTTATTTATGGACTGTTTTACGTTAAAAATGCCATTCTCCGCCCGCAAAATACAAAGGGGGTTATTGTTATAAAAATCACAGTATGTATCGGCAGCTCCTGCCATCTGAAAGGTTCCCGCCAGGTCGTGGAGGGACTGCAGAGCCTGATCGCCGAAAACAAACTCGAGGAAACGGTAACGCTGGGTGCCGCTTTCTGTATGGGTCGATGCCAGCCCGGTGTTTCGGTCTCGATCGATGACGAAGTATTCTCTGTCACGCCCGAAACGCTCGGCGAATTTTTCGAACAAGAAGTAAAGTCCAAGATCTGACCATGTTGATTCAGATTTGCGTAGGCAGCGCCTGCTGTATCCGAGGATCGGAGAGGCTGATCGAGAAATTTAAGAAAGCCATCGCCGATTATAATAAGGAAGACGAAATCACTCTCGCCGGCAGTTTTTGCATCGGTAAATGCAATCAAGACGGCGTCACCGTCCAAGTGGACGACGAAATTTTTACCGGTATTACACCGGAATCCTTTGAGGTCTTTTGGAACGAAACCATCCTCAAGAAACTGGAGACAGAAGCATGAAAACAAGAAAGTTTGATACCAAAGTACAGCACCTGAAATACAAGGTACTGCGTGAAGTCGCAAGACATGCGTGGGACGGTACTCTGCTGGAAAACCTGGTGGAGATCCCGAAAAAGATCGTCCCCGGCAAAGAACCGACCATGCGTTGCTGCGTATACAAAGAGCGCGCCATCCTCGGCGAACGTGTCAAGCTCGCGATCGGCGGCGACAAGCATAACCCGAATGTCATTCAGGTCATCGACATCGCCTGCGACGAGTGCCCCGCCGCCGGCTACGAAGTCACCGACTCCTGCCGCGGCTGCCTTGCGCACCGCTGCGAGGACGTCTGCAAGCGCGGCGCGATCTCCTTTGACCACAACCATGTAGCGCACATCGACAAGACCAAGTGCGTTGAGTGCGGTCAGTGTGCAAAGGTCTGCCCCTTCGCAGCCATTGCCAACCGCAAGCGTCCCTGCCAGAATGCCTGCAAGGTCAAGGCGATCCAGATCAACGAGGACAACGCGGCAAAGATCGATTACGAAAAGTGCATCTCCTGCGGTGCCTGCGTATACCAGTGCCCGTTCGGCGCCATCACGGACAAGTCCTTCATCGTGGATGCCATCAACATTCTGAAAGGCAGCAAGCAGAACACCGAATACAAGGTGTATGCGATCGTTGCTCCGTCGATCTCCAGCCAGTTTGCCTATGCAAAGCTCGGACAGGTCATCACCGGACTCAAGGAGCTCGGCTTCTACACCACGATCGAGGCAGCGCTCGGCGCAGACATGGTAGCCGTTGAGGAGACCAAAGAGCTTGTCGAAAAAGGCTTTTTGACCAGTTCCTGCTGCCCTGCGTTCGTCAACTACATCCATAAGAACTTCCCAGATCTCGTAGAGTTTATCTCGCACAACCCCTCTCCGATGACCGCGCTTGCCGCGTACATCAAGAGCCAGGATCCGAGCGCACGCGTGATCTTCATCGGTCCCTGCACCGCAAAGAAGATGGAACTGCAGCGCGAGACCGTCAAGCCGTATGTCGATACGGTACTGACGTTTGAGGAACTGCAGGCACTCTTCGACAGCCGCGGAATCGACATCACCATGCTCGACGAAGGCGTGCTGGACAACGCATCTTACTACGGCAGGATCTTCGCCCGCAGCGGCGGTCTGACAGACGCTGTTGCAGAGGGTGTCAAGGAATTTGAATTCAACGACTTTGCACTCAAGCCCGCTGTCTGCGACGGCATTGAGGAATGCAGACTGGCTCTGCTCAAGAAGAGCAAAAACATGCTGGATGCCAACTTTATCGAAGGTATGGCTTGTGTCGGCGGCTGTATCGGCGGCGCAGGCTGTCTGACGCACGGCGAAAAGAACAAAGCCGAAGTAGATAAATACGGCAAAGAAGCTATGGAAAAGACCATCAAGGATGCTGTAAGCATTTTAAATATGAAAAAGTGAGGAAGCTATGAATAAGATTACCATCATCGGTTCCGGCAGCGTAGGCTCCACCATCGCGTACACGCTCACCATCTCCGGTCTTGCTTCCGAGATCGTCATGATCGACATCAACGGCGAAAAGGCGCTCGGCGAAGCACTGGACATCCGTCAAGGTACTCCCTTCTGCAATCCCTGCTCGATCTATGCGGGCAGCTATGCAGACGCAAAGGACTCCAACATCGTTATCATCACTTCCGGCGTGGCAAGAAAGCCCGGTCAGTCGAGACTGGACCTTGCACAGACCAACATCAACATTCTGAAATCCATCACGCCCGAGATCACTCGCTATGCACCCGATGCAACCTATGTGCTCGTCAGCAACCCTGTTGACGTTCTGACCTATGCGTTCTGCAAATATTCGGGTCTGCCCGAGGAACGCATCATCGGTTCGGGCACGATTCTCGATACCGCACGTCTGCGCTCGAGAATTTCCGAATATTATTCTGTAAGCCAGCACAATGTACATGCCTATGTTTTGGGCGAGCACGGCGACTCTTCCTTTATTCCGTGGTCGATCGCCAATATCTCCAACGTCCCCGTCGAGGACTACCAGAAATCCATTTTGAGCCCCGATGACGAATACCCGCCGCTCAGACGCAGCGATGTAGAAGAATATGTGCGCAAGTCGGGCGCACGCGTCATCCAGCGCAAGGGTGCGACTTTCTATGCCGTATCCATGTCGGTCAGCCACATCTGCAAGTGCCTGCTCAGCGGTATCGACACCACCATGACGGTATCGACCATGCTGCACGGCGAATACGGCATTGACGACGTTTGCCTGAGCCTTCTGAACATCGTCGGCAACAGAGGCGCACACAGCAAGATCCTGCTCCCGCTGAGCGACGAAGAGCGCACTGCACTGCACGCAAGTGCCGAAAGTCTGAAAAACGTTATTAAAAGCGTTACGCTTTAATTTTGTTTCTATTTATATTTGAAAGGATGATAGATAATGGAATTTCGCATTGAACATGACTCTATGGGCGAGGTAAAGGTCCCCGCCGACCGTCTGTGGGCTGCACAGACACAGAGAAGCCACGAGAACTTTGAGATCGGCGTCGGCATTGAAACGATGCCCGCTGAGATCATTCACGCTTTCGGCGTACTCAAGAAGGCCGCTGCTATCGCGAACAACGCGCTTCGCCCTGAGAAGATGACCGAGGAAAAGCTCGGCGCCATCAAACAGGCTTGCGATGAAGTTATGGCAGGCACGCTCAACGATCACTTCCCGCTGGTCGTTTGGCAGACCGGTTCGGGCACGCAGTCGAACATGAACGCAAACGAGGTCATCGCAAACCGCGGCAACCAGATCCTCGGCAAGAAGCTGCTGCACCCCAACGACGACTCCAACATGAGCCAGTCCTCCAACGATACCTTCCCCACCGCTATGCACATTGCTGCAGTTCTGGCACTCGAGGATAAGCTGATCCCCGCTGTCAAGGAACTCATCGCTACTTTCGTTCGCCTGGAAGAGGAGAACGAGGGCATCGTTAAGAGCGGTAGAACCCATCTGCAGGATGCAACCCCCATCAAGTTCAGCCAGGAGATCAGCGGCTGGCGCTCCAGCCTTGAAAAGGACGTTGAGCTGATCGAGAGAGCGATCGCTCCCCTGCACGAGCTGGCGCTCGGCGGTACCGCTGTCGGCACCGGTCTGAACGCTCCCGCAGGCTTTGCAGAGCGCGTTGCCGACGAAGTCAGCAAGATTACCGGCAAGGCATTCGTTACCGCTCCCAACAAGTTCCACGCTCTGACCTCCAAGGACGAGCTGGTATTTGCACACGGCGCAATCAAGGCACTCGCTTGCGACATGATGAAGATCGCAAACGACGTTCGTTGGCTGGCAAGCGGTCCCCGCGACGGTCTCGGCGAGATCTTCATTCCCGAGAACGAGCCCGGCTCCTCCATCATGCCCGGTAAGGTCAACCCCACCCAGTGTGAGGCTGTAACGATGGTTGCCGTTCAGGTCATGGGTAACGACGTTGCTGTCGGCATGGCAGCTTCGCAGGGTAACTTCGAGCTGAACGTATTCATGCCCGTCTGCATCTACAATTTCCTGCAGTCCGCAAGACTGCTGGCTGAAGCGATCGTTTCCTTCAACAAGAACTGCGCTGTCGGCATCAAGGCGAACAAGGAAAAGATGCACCACAACCTGCACAACTCTCTGATGCTGGTTACCGCTCTCAACCCCTACATCGGCTATGAGAACGCAGCAAAGACCGTTAAGAAGGCATTCAAGGACAACATTTCTCTGAAGGAAGCATGCGTAGCTCTCGGCTTCCTGACGGCTGAAAAGTTTGACGAAGTATTCCATCCCGAACAGATGGTATAAAATTTGAAAGATCACTCTTTCAAGCGGCGCGTTTGTACCCCTTGTCCCCACGGCAAGGGGTACAGGCGTTGCAATTTTTCAGAAAGGAATGCGCATAAACATGAAAGTTAGTTATTTTCCCGGCTGCACGCTGAAAACCAAAGCGAAAGACCTCGACGCATATGCTCGCAAATGTGCCGAAGTTCTGGGCGTAACGCTGGAAGAGATTGAAAACTGGCAGTGCTGCGGCGGTGTATTCTCCACCTCGCGCGATGAGGTCGCTACCAAGCTCTCCTCGGTACGCGCACTCAAAGCGGCAAACGATAAGGAACAGCCGCTCGTGACCGTATGTTCCGCCTGCCACAATGTCATCAAGCAGACCAATCACCAGATGCAGACCGACGCGGAATTTGCCGACAAGGTAAACCGCTACATGGCTCCCGAAGCTCCCTATGGCGGTGAGACGGTCGTATATCACTATCTCGAAATGCTCCGCGATCTCGTCGGCTTTGACAAGATCAAGGAAAAGGTCGTAAATCCCCAGACCGGCAAGAAGATCGCAGCATACTACGGCTGCCTGCTTCTCCGCCCGAACAAGGTCATGCAGATGGACGATCCCGAAAATCCCCGTATCATCGAGGATTTCATCCGTGCCATCGGCGCTGAGCCTGTGATCTATGCTTCCCGCAACGAATGCTGCGGCGGCTATGTCGCAATGGAGAGCCCCGAGCTCGCGAAAAAGAAGAGCAATGCCGTAACGAGCAACGCAGCGGCTGCCGGTGCCGAGATGATGGTCACCGCATGCCCCCTCTGCCGTTACAACCTCGTGAAGAACGGCTCGGAGATTCCGGTCGTTTACTTCACCGAACTGCTTGCAGACGCGCTCGGCGTAAAGGAGGATACGAATGCATAACAAGAATCAGTATCTTCAGGAAGAACTGCTGCGTACAAGCGGCGTAAATCCGAAAAAATGCATGCGCTGCGGCAAGTGCTCCGCTACCTGCCCCGCATACGATGAGATGGAGTATCATCCCCACCAGTTTGTCAACATGGTGGAGAGCGGCGATATTGAACCGCTGCTGAACTCCAAGTCCCTGTACAGATGCCTGTCCTGCTTTGCCTGCATCGACAGATGCCCCCGCGGCGTCGAGCCCGCAAAGCTGGTAGAAGCAGTGCGTCTTGCGGCGATCCGCAAGCAGGGTGCCAACCACTTGAAGGCAGACGACGTTCCCGCCATGCTGGATGATGACATCCCGCAGCAGGCACTCGTCAGCGCTTTCAGAAAATACGCAAAGTAAGGAGGAAAAGACAAAATGCAAAGAATTGGTGTATTTGTATGCTGGTGCGGCAGTAACATCGCCGGCACCGTAGACGTACAAGCCGTATCCGATGCCCTCGCACATGAGCCGGGCGTCGTCTTTTCCACCAACTATCAATACATGTGCTCGCAGGCAGGTCAGAACATGATCAAGGATGCCGTTGCCGAGCATAAACTGACGGGTATCGTTGTTTGCTCCTGCTCGCCCCGTATGCACGAGGCAACCTTCCGCAAGACCGCGGCAGCCGCAGGCATCAACCCCTACATGGTGGAAATCGCCAACATCCGCGAGCAATGTTCGTGGGTACATAAGGACATGCAGACCGGTACCGAAAAGGCTATCATCCTCGGCAAGGCAGCTGTTGCAAAGGTCAACCTCAACACGCCTCTGACCCCCGGTGAGAGCCCTGTTACCAAGCGTGCGCTGGTCATCGGCGGCGGTATCGCCGGCATTCAGACCGCGCTCGACATCGCCGACGCAGGCTTCCCTGTAGACATCGTAGAGAAGAAGCCCACCATCGGCGGTAAGATGGCACAGCTCGACAAGACCTTCCCGACGCTCGACTGCGCCGCATGTATCCTCACGCCTAAAATGGTAGACGTTGCACAGAACGACAAGATCCGTATCTTCTCCTACAGTGAAGTGACCGATGTCAAGGGCTTTGTCGGCAACTTCGACGTTACCATCAAAAAGCATGCCCGCTATGTCAAAGAGGACATCTGCACGGGCTGCGGTGCCTGCACCGAAAAGTGCCCCATGAAGAAGGTTCCCAACGAGTTCAACCTCGGCATGGACAACCGCAGCGCCATCTACATTCCCTTTGCACAGGCAGTTCCGAAGGTCGCAACCATCGACCCCAACTACTGCAACATGCTGAAGAACGGCAAGTGCGGCGTATGTTCCAAGGTCTGCGCTGCAGGTGCGATCGACTACACGCAGAAGGACGAATTCATCGAGGAGAAGTACGGCGCGATCGTTGTTGCAACCGGCTTTAACCCCATCAGCATGGATAAGTTCGACGAGTTTGCATACAACCAGTCCAAGGACGTCATCACCTCGCTCGAGTTTGAGCGTCTGACCAACGCGGCAGGTCCGACGGCGGGCAAGCTGCTCCGTCCCTCCGACCTCAAGCACCCGCACACCATCGTCTTTGTACAGTGCGTAGGCTCCCGCTGCGACGCATGCGCCGAAAAGGGCAAGGAATACTGCTCCAAGATCTGCTGCATGTACACGGCTAAGCACGCAATGCTCACCAGAGACAAGTATCCGGATACCGAGGTCTATGTATTCTACATCGACGTCAGAACACCCGGTAAGAACTTTGATGAGTTCTATCGCCGTGCCGTTGAGGAATACGGCGTACACTACATCAAGGGCATGGTCGGCAAGGTCACGCCCGAGGGCGATAAGCTGAAAGTACAGGCATCCGACCTGCTGGCAAACAAGCAGCTGCACATCGATGCAGACCTGGTCGTTCTCGCCGCTGCGATCGAGCCCGACAAGTCGGCTCGTCCGCTCGCTACGATGCTGACCGCCAGCATGGATACCAACGACTTCTTCACCGAGGCGCATCCTAAGCTCCGCCCCGTAGAAAGCCCCACCGCAGGTGTATTCCTTTCGGGTGCCTGCCAGGGACCGAAGGACATCCCCGAGACCGTTTCGCAGGCAGGCGCTGCCGCATCCAAGGTCATCGGCCTGCTTGCAAAAGACAAGCTCACCGGTAACCCCTGCGTTGCAAGCTCCAACGAACTCATGTGCAACGGCTGCTCCACTTGTGAGCGCGTATGTCCTTACGGCGCAATTACCTATGAAAACAAAGAATTCCGTATGCCCGACAGAACCACGGCGATCCGCCGCATCGCGGTCGTCAATCCCGCAGTTTGCCAGGGTTGCGGATGCTGCACCGTTGCCTGCCCGTCCGGCGCAATGGATCTTCGCGGCTTTGCCAACAGCCAGATTATCGCGGAGGTGGACGCAATATGCAAGTAAAAGAATATAAACCTTTGATCGTGGCGTTCTGCTGCAACTGGTGCTCCTACGCGGGCGCTGACCTTGCAGGCAACAACCGCCTGAACTACCCTGCGGATGTTAAGATCATCCGCGTTCCCTGCTCCTGCCGTGTCAACCCGATGTTCGTACTGCGCGCATTCCAGCGCGGTGCAGACGGCGTTATTCTTTGCGGCTGCCACCCCGGTGACTGCCACTACACCTCCGGTAACTACTACACCCGCCGCCGTATGGCGCTGCTCTTCTCCATGCTCGATTACCTCGGCATCGAGAAGGAGCGTACCCGCGTAGAGTGGGTATCGGCTGCTGAGGGTGCAAAGTTTGCCGCTACGATGAACGATTTCGCCGAAAAGGTTGCTGCCCTCGGCGAGAATAAGAGATTGGAGGATCTGCGATGCAAAAGATAACGCGTGATCAGTTGATCGAAAAAGCAGCTTCTCTGCTTGCAAACGGCACGGTATCGTGCGTTCTCGGCTGGCAAAAGGGTGAGTTTGACTACGACATCACCCCCGCCGTTTTCGAGACCGAGGACGAGCTGAAAGCAAACTTCGTCTGGAACGACTTTTGCGGTGCCAATTTCTCGAAATATCTCGTATCCAAGACCAAGAAGTGCGAGGGCAAGATCCTCGTATTCCTCAAACCCTGCGATACATACAGCTTTAACCAGCTTCTGACCGAGCATCGCTTTGACCGTGAAAAGGTCTATGCCGTCGGTATCCCCTGCGAGGGTATGGCAGACATCGCCAAGGTCAAGGCTATCGCCGGCGACGGCATCTCTGCGATCGACTGCAGCGGTGAGAAACTCGCTGTCACCACGATCTACGAGGATGCTCCCGTTATGATCGATGCCAAAGACGTGCTCGCTGAGCGCTGCGTCAACTGCAAGAGCAAAAAGCATGTTGCCTATGACGAGCTGATCGGCGAGGACGGCGACGTGATCGACTCCGCCCGCTTTGACGAAGTTGCCAAGATCGAGGCTATGACGCCCGATGAGCGTTTTGCTTTCTGGCAGAACGAGCTCTCCCGCTGCATTCGCTGCAATGCATGCCGCGACATCTGCCCCGCCTGCACCTGCGAAAAGTGTGTGTTCGGCAACCCGAACTCGAGCCTGGAGAACAAGTCCCCCGCAAACAGCTTCGAGGAAAAGATGTTCCACATCATCCGTGCGTTCCACGTTGCAGGACGCTGCACCGACTGCGGCGAGTGCTCCCGCGTTTGCCCGCAGCACATCCCGCTCCACCTGCTCAACCGTAAGTTCATCAAGGATATTGACAGCTTCTACGGCGAGTATCAGGCAGGTGCCGAGGTCGGCTCGAGAGCGCCGCTGGTCAACTACACCACCGATGACCTTGAGCCCGGTGAAGTTTTTGAGAGGGGTGACAACTAATGCGTAAGTGTTCTCTCGATTCGATGAACCTTGTGTTCGCAGAGATCGCAAAAGCCGCATCTCTGTATCTCCCCGTAGACGGTAAGGACGGCAAGACCGCTTACACCAAGTGGGAAGACGGTCTGACCTGGAGCAATTCGCTCAACACCGTAAGAGGTCCCAAGGACTTCTTCTTCCCCCAGACCGAAAATCTTGTCGAGTTCAAGACCTCGGGCAAGAACATTGAGATCATCGACACCCGCAGCGCATCCGAGGACTTTGTTGTGTTCGGCGTTCGCGCCTGCGATGTCAAGAGCTTTGACGTTCTCGACCGCGTATTCCTGAAGGAACCCACCGACAGCTACTACGCTTCCCGCCGTGCGCACGGCATCCTCATTGCCGCTGCCTGCACAAGACCGACCGAGACCTGCTTCTGCCAGACTTTCGGCATTGATGCAGCTTCTCCCGCAGGCGACATCTCGATCTGGAAGACCGAGACCGAAGTCTTTTGGCAGAGCAATACCGAAAAGGGCGCTGCCCTGCTCGAAAAGCTCAGCGCACTGACCGAGGAGTGCTCGACCGAAGCAGTGGACGCACAGAAGGAAAAGATCGCAGCAACCATGAAGAAGCTGCCTCTTGCCGATCTGAGCACCGACGCATTCGGCGCAGGCAAGACCAAGCAGTACTTCGACGCACCCGAATGGAAGGAACTCTCCGAGTCCTGCCTCGGCTGCGGCACCTGCACCTTCGTATGCCCCACCTGCCAGTGCTATGACATCAAGGATTTCAATACCGGAAACGGCGTGATCCGTTTCCGCTGCTGGGACTCCTGCATGTACTCCGACTTCACCAAAATGTCGGCAGGTCAGCCCCGTCTGACCCAGACCGAGCGTTTCCGTCAGCGCTTTATGCACAAGCTGGTATACTTCCCCGAGAACAACGACGGTATGTTCAGCTGTGTAGGCTGCGGACGCTGCCTTGCAAAGTGTCCCATCTCCATGAATATCGTAAAAGTAATGAAAACGATCGGAGGAAAAGAAAATGCATAATCATGAAGAACCCTTGATTCCGAAGATCGGTGTGATTACCGATGTTCGTATGGATACCCCCGACATCAAGACCTTCCGTGTGGTAACGCCCGACGGTAAGAAGGCGTTTGAACACCGCCCCGGTCAGTGCGCAATGCTGTCCGTTCCCGGTGTTGGTGAGGCGATGTTCTCCATCACCTCTTCCCCCACGAACGAAGAGTATATGGAATTTTCCATCAAGAAGTGCGGCTGCGTGACCGAATGGCTGCATCAGGCAGAGCCCGGTCAGCAGATCACCATCCGCGGTCCTTACGGCAATCCTTTCCCGGTAGACGATGAGTTTGCGGGCAAGAATCTGCTCTTCATCGCGGGCGGCGTAGGTCTCGCACCTCTGCGCTCGGTTATCAACTACTGCCGTCACTACCGCGACCGTTACGGCAAGATCGACATCGTATACGGTTCGCGCAGCAAGGATGACCTGCTTGACTACAAGGAGATCATCGACGAATGGGCAAACGATGATAACGTACATGTACATCTGACCATCGACCGCGAGCAGGAGGGCTGGGACGGCCACGTCGGCTTTGTTCCGAACTACGTCAAGGAGCTTGGATTTGACACCGACAAGACGGCGATCCTCTGCGGACCTCCGATCATGATCAAGTTCACCCTTGAGGGACTGTATGCGCTCGGTTTTGAGAAAACGCAGATTTACACCACGCTTGAGATGCGCATGAAGTGCGGCATCGGCAAGTGCGGTAGATGCAATGTCGGCTCGAAATACATCTGCAAAGACGGACCTGTTTTCCGCTTTGACGAGCTGGACGAACTGCCGGATGAGTATTGATAGGAGATTCAACATGGAAAACATGGTAAATATTTATCTGTTCGGAAAGAAGTACGAAGTTCCGAGCAATCTGACAATTATGTGCGCCATGGAATATGCGGGTTACCAGCTGGTACGCGGATGCGGATGCCGTAACGGCTTCTGCGGTGCCTGCGCTACCATCTACCGCATCAAGGGCGAACGTGAACTGAAGAGCTGCCTTGCATGCCAGACCAAGGTCGAGGACAATATGTATATTGCAACCCTCCCCTTCTTCCCGCTGGTCAAGCAGGTATACGACATGGAAAAGGTTAAGCCCACCGACGCGATCATGATGCAGCTCTACCCCGAGATCTATGCGTGCATCGGCTGCAATGCCTGCACCAAGAGCTGCACGCAGGGCCTCAACGTCATGCAGTACATCGCATACGCACAGCGCGGCGACTTTGAGAAGTGCGCTGAGGAATCCTTTGACTGCGTCATGTGCGGTGTTTGCTCCTCCCGCTGCCCCGCAGGCATCTCGCATCCTCAGGTTGCAATGCTTGCCCGCAGACTCAACGGTAAGTACCTCGCTCCCGAGTGCGCACATCTGAACGATCGCGTACAGGAGATCAAGGACGGCACTTTTGTTGAGCTGATCGAAGCTCTGATGCAGAAGCCGATCGAAGAGATCAAAGAGCTGTACAACAACCGCGAGATCGAGAAGTAAGGAGGACACCGGAATGTATTCTGAAAAGTTTCAAAAGTCCCTTGCGGCAGTTGAAGCAGCAAGAGATAAGAACATTGCTTATGAGCCCGCGCGCATGACCGCACAGCAGAAGGAAGATCTGCTGGCCGCTTACCATCCCGACTACAAGCAGGATGAGTTCGACACACTCAAGATCGGTCCGAACAAGGGCGACAAGGTTCCGAAGGAACTGGCTGCAACTCTGCAGGCACACAGCCGCATCACCGCTGACTCGGTTGACCTCTGCACCCCCGACTATGATGTAGACGTTCTCATCATCGGCGGCGGCGGAGCAGGCGCTTCTGCTGCGATCGAAGCAAACGAGGCAGGCGCAAACGTAATGATCGTTACCAAGCTGCGCATCGGCGATGCCAACACCATGATGGCAGAGGGCGGTATCCAGGCGGCTGACAAGCCCAATGACTCGCCCGCGATCCACTTTGTAGACGCGTTCGGCGGCGGACACTTCGCTGCAAAGCGCGAACTGCTTTCCAAGCTGGTTTGCGACGCTCCCGAAGCCATCCAGTGGCTGAGCAACCTCGGCGTTGAGTTCGACAAGGACGAAAACGGCACCATGATCACCACTCACGGCGGCGGTACTTCCCGCAAGCGTATGCACGCGGCAAAGGACTACTCGGGCGCTGAGATCATGCGTACCCTCCGCGATGAAGTTCTCAACCGCGGTATCCCGGTCGTTGACTTCACTTCCGCAATCGAGCTGATCCTCGATGAAAACGGCAACGCTGCCGGTGCGGTTCTGATGAACATGGAGACCAAGGAACTGCTCGTTGCAAAGGCAAAGACCGTTATCATCGCTACCGGCGGTGCAGGTCGTATGCACTACCAGGGCTTCCCCACCTCCAACCACTACGGCGCTACCGCTGACGGTCTGGTACTCGGCTACCGCGCAGGCGCAAAGCTGCTCTATGCGGAGACCCTGCAGTACCATCCCACGGGCGCCGCATACCCCGAGCAGATCTTCGGCGCACTCGTTACCGAAAAGGTTCGTTCCATCGGTGCAAAGCTCGTCAACGCAAAGGGCGAAGTTTTCATGCACCCGCTGGAGACCCGTGACGTTGCGGCTGCATCCATCATCCGTGAGTGCACCACCCGCGAAAACGGCGTAGACACCGGCGACGGCTGCGGCGTTTGGCTGGACACGCCCATGATCGAGAAGATCGGCGGCGAAGGCACCATCGAAAAGCGCATCCCCGCAATGATGCGTATGTTTGAGAAGTACGGCATCGACATCCGTAAGGAGCCGATCCTTGTATATCCTACCCTGCACTATCAGAACGGCGGTCTCGACATTGATGCAGACTGCATGACCACCAATGTCAAGAATCTCTATGTTGCTGGTGAGGCTGTCGGCGGTATCCACGGCAGAAACCGTCTGATGGGCAACTCGCTCCTCGACATCATCGTATTCGGCCGCAGCGCAGGTCAAAACGCTGCAAAGGCTTGCAAGGACATCACCGTCGGCAAGCTGACCCTTGACCATGTTGCAAGCTTCGAGAAAGAGATCGCGGACGCAGGTATCGTAACCGACACCGTTTCTCCCAAGCTGCTGCCTGACTATACCAGAAGAAAATAAAGGAGCAAACGAATCATGAGTTTATTCGGCGGTGTAATATCGCTCAGCGGTGTTACGTTCCTGATGTTCTGCGTCCTTGCCATCGCGGCGATCGGATATATGCTCGGTCGTATCACCATCAAGGGTATCTCCCTCGGCACGGCAGGCGTATTTATCGTTGCGATCGTGTTCGGCTGTCTGTTCTATGACAAGCTGGACGCACAGCTCGGCGGTTTTACCAAAAACGCGCTGAAGATCATTGAAAACCTGGGACTGATCCTCTTCGTTTCCTCGGTCGGCTTTATCGCAGGCCCCAAGTTCTTCGGAAACATGAAGAAGAACTTCAAGTCCTATGTTGTGCTCGGTCTCGTCATCATCGTCGCAGGCGGTATTGCCGCAGCCGGTTGTATCGGCATCGGCAGACTGACCGGCGAGGCTGATTTTGAGAGACTGACCGCCATGGTCGTTGGTCTGTTCTCGGGTTCGCTGACCTCCACGCCCGCGTTCTCCGCGGCAAAGGAAGCCATCAATCCGAACTATGAGGATATCGTTTCCGTCGGATACGGTATCGCGTACATCTTCGGCGTTATCGGCGTCGTTCTGTTCGTACAGCTGATCCCCAAGCTCACCAAAGCCAACATGGATGAGGAGAGAAAGAAGCTCAGCCAGGTTTCGGGCGGCGAAGAGGCGAAGAAGGAGTACACCGGCAAGCTGATCGAGATGGATTCCTTCGGCATCATGCCCTTTGCACTGGCTGCAGTGCTCGGTATCCTGATCGGTATGATCAAGATCCCGCTGACAAGCAAAGGTCTTGACGGCACGACCTTCTCCCTGACCACCACGGGCGGCTGCCTGCTGATGGCACTGATCTTCGGTCACTTCGGCAGATGCGGCAAAGTGAAGCTGATGCCCCCCACCACCACGCTCAAGGTATTCCGTGAGCTCGGTCTGATGCTCTTCCTCATGGGCGCAGGTATCGGCGGCGGTGCAAACTTCATCGCAAACTTCCAGATCATCTACTTTGTTTACGGCGTATTCATGACGATCATCCCCATGATCATCGGTTTCCTCTTTGCAAAGTATGTGCTCAAACTCAGCCTGCTCAACAACCTCGGCTCCATCACGGGCGGTATGACCAGTACCCCCGCGCTTGGTACCCTGATCCATGTAGCAGGTACCGAGGAGATCGCAGCAGCCTATGCGGCAACCTACCCGATCGCTCTGATCAGCGTAGTTGTCGTTGCCCAGCTGTTGATCATCATTTTCTAAAATCCAATTCAAAAGGTGCTGCGCGACGCGCAGCACCTTTTCTTTTGCGAAAAACAGGCAAATCAGCATTATATAAGAAAAATAATATATTGTCAAT
Organism: Clostridia bacterium; assembly: GCA_017398595.1. Lineage (GTDB taxonomy): Bacteria > Bacillota > Clostridia > Oscillospirales > CAG-272 > UMGS902. The sequence continues at coordinate 126,205 of JAFQFR010000013.1, read as the reverse complement.
TTTGCACTTTTATTGTATAATGCAAGTAAAGGTAAGCATATGGGGAACGGTATACACTTGGGTAATGGAGTGGTAAAGATGAAACATTTTAACGTATTTCAATTTGCTTTTTGTATCTTCATCATCGTTATGTACCTTGTTGTTTCCGCATCGGCATATGAAAAATATGAAGAATTTGAAGTAGAACCAGCGTCGCCTGAAGACGAGCAGCGGATTTTGAAATTAAATAATTTTTCACTTTTTTCCGGAGAGAATGAAAAAGCAAATTTTTCTCAAGTAATTACTTCGTTTGATATATCCGATTCAAAAAAAATTGCACTTGGGCTGAAAGATGGTTGCGTTTTAGTAATGGATACCGATGGTAATATTTTGTGGTGGATGTCTTTCAATCAAAGTGGAGCTATATATGTACGGTGGCAGAAAGAAACTTTATTAGTCTCCAACGCAAAATTTTCTACGCTGTACGAGTTTACTAGCACAGGAAGTTATATAAAATCATCTTTTATAATTACGAGCAGCCGTATAAATAATTCTACAAATTTGGATATCTTACGTCAACGTTCTATAACCGTAGATGAAGAAGTCTTTTCCATTAAAAAAGGATATGGAATTTTTAGCACAGGATATTCAAAGTTGGTTAAAACGGACTCTTCGGGAAATGAAACCGTGCTCTATAATGTAGAGAGTTCCGTTATCGCAACCAATATTGTTTGGGCTGTTATACTCATACTTTTAGGATCTGGTAGCTTTGTCAGCATTAAGCAACAAACACACTGGCCTTCGAACCAAGATAACACAGGGCATAACACAGAGGACGTGGCATAACACAAGAAACGGTTCGCTGTGTGCGCAAGCGGATTTGATTTTGGGGAGAGATTTAATGTGAAAATATTAGGTGCGATTATTATAATTCTTCTTGCGGTGATTATATATGTTTTTTTACTAAAATTTGTTTGTTGGATGATAGATTTTGATAAAAAAACGGATAAGAAAATGTTTAATGCAGAACTGGAAGATTATAAAAGTGATAAGCAATGTGCAATCGCTGAGGTCACGATTGTTTTTGCTGTAATAACAATAGGTTTATTGTACTTGTTTTTCACTCGTTGGTAAGAGCAAGCACATATGGGGACGGTTTTGGAGAAAAATTAGCACACAGGGAGCGCTTCACTGTGTTGACTTTACAGGAGAGCATTATGAAAAATAAAATTTCTTTCAAAAGCAGTATCTATACAGCACTGTTGTGCTTTATAGTTTTGTGCATGTGCTTTTTCTCTTTACTGTCTCCGTATACACTATGGGATCCTATGATAAAACAAGTAGATGCCGATAAGTTGTTAGTCTTAAAGTTGGTTTGGGCGCTTATATTCGGGCTAAATACAGGTTTGACTTGCTTAACAAAATCACATAAGAAAGCGTTCTTTGTGATTTACTTAGTATTGACTGTATTGAGTTTTGTGAAATTGGTATGGCTGTTTTTTATTTGCGGTTAGTATAACGCGAGGAAACGATTTTCGGTACTGATCCCCTGGGTACTTTCCTGAATATCATAAAAACAATGGAGGAAACCATGATTTCTGTTATTCAAAAATATATAGAAGAGAAAGCATATGTTTCAGTATATACGGATCCGGATAATACGGCTCGTTTTATCTATGGACGTATACTTGCTGTGAACGATATATATATCGTTATGCAGCCGTTAACACTCGACGGAAAAGAGGATGGAATCCTCTTGAAGTTGACGGAAGATGTTTTCCGTGTGGATACCGGTGGAGAGTATGAAGTCAAAATGCAGAAGCTCATTGTGCATGCAAATACGATTCTCCCCGATTTCCCTATCGAAAACACGAACATTATAGAATCGGTTATTCTATATGCCAAGCAGAACAGCAAAGTACTTTCGATTGAACTGGAGAAAAGCGGTATTGACAATATTATCGGCATCGTGGAAAAAGTGGAAGACGATGTGGTTACTATAGAAGTACTCGATGAATATGGACAGCACGATGGAATTGCGCATGTAAAAATTTCGAGCATATCGCAAATCTCCTGTGACGGAGAAAATGAAAAAATTGTTTGGACATTAAATCAAGCGTCTGCACACCCCCTTTAAACAGCAATGCCCCGCCATGTGGCGGGGCATTTTCAGTTTTCTGCTAAGATCATTCGCTCCAGCTCTTTTGCGGGGAGACCCAAGGAGTGATTTTTCTTTTTGACAAGGCAGATGGCGCGCTCGGGGATCGGCTCGTCGAGTGGCAGCTCGTAGATGCCGCTTGCCTGCGGCTGATTGCGCAGAAAATCCTCGGGGACAAAGCCGATACCGAGGTTATGCTGCACCAGCGGCAGGATCTGATCGGCGGTCGCCGCCTCAATATCGGGGGCGAAGGTCAAGCCGCTCTGCAAAAACAGGCGAAAATAGAATTCGTAGGTCGAAGTTTTCGTGCCCAGCGAGACGATCGGATATTCCGAAAGCTGCTGCAAGGTCAAGCCGCCGCTTTCGCCGAGGTGGCGGAACGTCTCACCGCCCACGGCGACCTCACGAAAGGATTTGAGCTTCTTTTGGGATAAATCCGCGCCCACTTCGACCGGCGCGGTAACGACCGCAAGGTCGATGAGCCCGTCTTTCAGCAGAGACACCGCCTGCGGCGCCGAAACATTGGAGATCTTGATGCGGATGCCGGGATAGCGCTGTCTGTATTGGTTCAAGATCGGCAAAATGAAGCAATGCAGCGCGATCTCACTGGCACCGATGGTGACGATACCCTTCTGCATGCTTCTGCTGAGCGAAATTTCTTCTTCTCCGAGCTGTATATGCTCAAATGCAACAGAGACGTGCTCGTACAGTTTTTCGCCGTCAGGCGTCAATTTTACGCCCTTGTTGGAGCGAACAAACAGCGTGCAGCCAAGCTCCGATTCCAAGTTTTTGATCGCACGCGTCAAGTTCGGCTGATTGCTCAGCAGTACCGTTGCCGCCTGGGTAAAGCTGCCGTACTTGGCAACGCAATAGAAGATCCTGTAATAGTCGTAACTGATATACATGCCGCACCTCGTTATATCATTTTGGTATATTCCAAATAACAACTATATATTTTACATATGGATTTGTTTCGAGTATACTATAGCAGACGGCAAAAGTCAATCCCATAATGCAAAGAGGTATGTATGAACATTACAATGATCACTGATCTTTTAGAAGCGCTGACGATTTTTTGTTTCGGTCTGTCCTGGCCGATCTCCATTCGCAAATCCTTGGTCTCGCGCACGGCACAGGGCAAAAGCCTTTTCTTTGAAGTTTTCCTGCTCATCGGCTACGCCTTCGGCATCGTCCGCAAGTGCATGCAGCTCACCACGCTCGGCAGCACCGGATTTATCTTCTATCTCAGTTTCTTCTTCTACATTCTGAACTTCATCGAGATCTCGATCGACGTTGTCCTCTACTTCCGCAACGTAAGACTCGACAAGGCAAGAACCGTCGCACAACTCGCGTAAATTCGTAAATAAGCGTACGAAATTAAAAAGGCTCCCTTGTGTAAAGGGAGCTCCCGCGAAGCGGGTGAGGGATTGTCTTTCCCGCCCGTTGTCATCCTGAGCGAAACTTTCCCTGCGAGATTCTTCGGGAGGAGCAAGCCCCTCCCCTACCGCTCAAAATGACAAGCGTGAGAAAGCGCAGTCGAACGGATCTCGGGCGGGATGTACTCTACATGCAAAAGAAAACTCCCGTTTGCCATAGGCAAACGGGAGTTTTCTTTTTATTTCAGTTGCTCTTTTACATGCTTTTTGATCTGCAGCAGATCGCGCAGCATGCGGATGCTGTCGGACAGCACATCGACCTTGGACTCGCGGTGGTTGATGATCTTGACGGGGAGCTCGGCGATCTTGTAGCCGAGTTTTGTGGCAAAGAGGATCGCTTCAAAATCGAACGCAAAGCCGTCGGTCTCGCAGCGGCTGAACACATCCTCGGCAGCCTTCGCGGAGAACGCCTTAAAGCCGCACTGCGAATCGCTCAGCTTGAAACCGCCGATGGTGCAAAGCACGCGGATGTAGGTCTTGGAAACGATGCGGCGCAGTGCCGTGTATCCCTCGTAGCCGTCGCCGCTGAGGTTTCGGGAGCCGATCATTACGTCGCAGCCTGCGGCGGTGAACTTGTCGTACAGCGTGCGGATGATCTCGGTACCGTAGGCAAGGTCGCAGTCGGTGAACAGGCGAATGTCGCCCCTCGCGGCAAGCATACCGCAACGCACCGCACAGCCTTTGCCGCGGTTCTTTTCGTAGCCGACCACGCGCATGCGCTCGTGTCCGCACTCCTCTACGATCTTTCTCGAACGGTCGGTCGAGCCATCATCGGCAAAGACGATCTCATAGTCGTCAAACGCGCTTTCCATATATGCGTGCAGCGTTTCGATCGTGTCGGGGAGGATCTTCTCCTCATTGTACATCGGGATAATTAAGCTGAACATTTTAACCCTCTTCTTTTCTATAAACTCTTACTTCAAAATCCAGTACGGTCTTGAGTGCATCCAGTGCGTAAAGCTGCTCGGCGCGCTCCTTTGACGTACGGTAATAATACGGCGTCATCATAAAGAGCGGTGCAATGTCCTCGTGCGCAACGGTGACATCATATTGCACCGAAAGCGTTTTTTCGAGGTGCAGCTCTGTGGGATAGTCGCGGCGCGGCTCGTTTGGGATCACGGTGTCATAAAGTTTTTCTTTGAGTCCGTAGAGATGGTCACGTCCCGCCGCGGCAACGATCAATTTGCCGCCGCTTTGCAGTACGCGGGCATATTCTTTTTCCACGCAGGGGGCAAACACGTTCATCACGCAGTCGCACACACCGTCCGCAAGCGGCAGATCGTACACGCTCGCCGCCGTGTAGAGCAGCTTGTCCGCAAGTCCCTGCTGCTTTGCACTTTTCGCCGCCAATGCCAACGCGTATTTGGAAAGATCGGCGCCGAGCGCATGGGCAAAGCCGCGCGCGGCGATCTCGGTGTAGTACCCTTCCCCGCATCCCGCATCGGCAAGCAGCGTGCCGCTGCCCGCTTCGGCGGCGATTGCCTCGGCGAGCGGCGCATAGTAGCCGCGGCGCAGGAACGCCTGTCGCGCCGCCGCCATCGCCTTATCGTCTCCGCTGGTCGGCAGGTGCGTATTGAAGTTGACATACCCGCTCTTTGCAATATCGAAATTGTGACGGCGCGCACCGCGGCAGGCAAGCGAGTTTTCCGCACGCTCGAGTGCCGCACCGCAGAGCGGGCAGCGAAGTGCCGTATTCCATTCCAAGCTCTGCACGCGCATCACCGTCCCCATGTCTTCATATAGTTCTAATATACTATTATACATGCTTTGGGATGGCAATACAAGTCTTTTTTCTTTTTGGAGGTGCAAAAACATGACGCTTTTCGATCTTGCAGGCGGAGATCGCTGCCGCATCTGCGCACTGCCGCGGGACAAAGTGCGCCGCGCGTACTATACGCGGCTCGGTTTTTGCCAAAATGAGCAGGTGGAGCTGTTATACCGTCGATGTAGCGGCGGAGTGGTGAAGATCCGCGGCATTCGGCTGGCACTTTCACGGGAAGCAATGCGGGAGGTGGGGATCAGTGGAAAAAAGGCTGTATCTTGCGGGCAACCCCAACTCGGGTAAAAGCACACTGTTCAACCGCCTGTGCGGGGCGCATCGGCGCACTGGCAACTTTGCGGGCGTGAGCGTGGACAGCGGCGAAGGGCACTTTTCCCACGGCGGTGTGTCCTATACGCTCATCGACCTGCCGGGCGCGTATTCGCTGGACGCTATGAGCGCGGACGAACAGGTCAGCGCCGACATCCTGCACAGCGCGGACGGCTGCATCGTGCAGATCATCGACGCAGGCGCGATCGAGCGCAGCCTGCACCTGACCAAAGAACTCCTGCAGCTCGGCAAACCACTGGTCGTCGCACTCAACATGGCGGACGAAATACAGCGGCGCGGCGTGACCATCGACACCGAAAAGCTCTCGCAGATGCTCGGCGCCCCCGTCTGCGCCATCTCGGCACTGCACGGCAGGGGGATCGGCGCACTGCTCGATGCCGTCACCGCCGCCATCGTCCCACCGCCCTGCCGCTTTACGGCAGAAGATCTCGCACGCGCGACCGTACAGAGACAGGACAAAGAAACACTCAGCGATAAAATCGACCGCGCGGTACTCTGCCCCGCCCTTGGGTATCCGCTCTGCGCGCTGCTGCTCTTTTGCATCTTCGGGACGGTGTTCGGCAGCTTCGGAAACGCACTGCGCGACGGATTTTCGGCAGTGCTCGCAAGCCTCGTCACCCTACCGCTGCAAGCTCTGCTCACGCGCTGCGGCGTGCATCCGCTGCTCCGCGCCTACCTGTCGGACGGCGCTCTGGCAGGAGTATGCAGCGTGCTCTCCTTTCTGCCGCAGATCGCGCTGCTCTTTCTCTGCCTTGCGCTGCTCGAGGACATCGGCGTGATGGCGCGCATCGCCTTTTTATTCGACCCGCTTTTGCGACACTTTGGACTGGACGGCAAGGCAATGCTGCCGCTCGCGGTCAGCTTTGGCTGTACGGTGCCCGCCGTTTTGGCGGCGCGCGTGACCGACGCACCCACGCGGCGTAAGCTCTGTTTTGTCCTGCCGTTTATCTCCTGCCCCGCGCGCGCACCCGTGTATGCGCTGTTCATCGGCGCGTTTTTCGGTGGGCACGGTGCAACGCTCTTGCTCTGTCTTTACCTCGGCGGACTTTGCGCGGCGCTCGTCGGGGCAAAACTGCTCTCCGCTGCCGACCGCGGCAAGCGTCCCCTGCCCTTTATCATGGAACTGCCGCCCTATCGGCTTCCCTCTCCGCGCACACTTGCCCTGTCGGTGTTCGACCGCTGCCGCGACTTTGCGATCAAGGCGGGGACGGTGATCTTTCTCTCTGCTTCGGTCGTCTGGGCGCTCGAACACTTCGGCACGGGCGGCATTGCGCTTCGCACCGAGGACAGCTTTTTGCACGCCGTCGGGCAAATCACGGCACCCCTATTTGTACCTCTCGGCTTTGGCAATGCCGTCGCGGCGACCGCGCTGCTGATGGGATTTTTCGCCAAGGAAAGCATCGTTTCCACTCTGTCGGTGCTCTGCGGCGCGGCATCCGTCACCGAAATGCTCGGCGTGCTGTTCACGCCCGCATCCGCACTCTCGTTTATGGTTTTTTCCCTGCTCTACACGCCCTGCCTTGCCACCGTCGCCGCCATCCGCCGCGAAAGCCGCTCGGCGCGCACAGCCGCAAAAGTTTGTCTGTTTAACTTTGCCGTTGCCTATGCAGCCGCCTTTGCGGTGTATCGGATCGCGGGTATGGCTTAGTCAATGTGCCGCTTTTGCATTTTCTTTTACGGTATGCTATAATGATTTTACCAAATTCTGTGACCATCGCACGTTTTTTGCGACACTATAGGTGAAAGGGGTTAGCAAAATGATGGACGACGAAAGAATCATAGACCTGTACTGGCAGCGAAAAGAAGCGGCAATCACCGAGACCAAGGCAAAATACGGGCGCCGATGCTATGCCATCGCCTACAACATCCTGCGCGACCGTTCCGACGCCGAGGAGTGCGAAAACGATACATACATGGACGCATGGAACAGCATGCCTCCGCACAAGCCGACCGCGCTCGCGGCATTCCTCGGCGCGATCACCCGCCGCATTTCTCTGGATAAATGGCGCAGGAAAGCCGCGCAGAAGCGCGGCGGCGAATTTACGGTGTCGCTTAATGAACTTGAGGAATGCATCCCCGACGGCAAAGGCATTGACGATCGGATCACGGCGGCGAGCCTTGCCGAAGTGCTGAACGCATTCCTCTATACCCTGCCCGAGACCGAATGCAACATCTTTCTGCGCCGATACTGGCACTTCGATTCGATCAACGCCATCTGCGCACGCTACGGATTCGGGCAAAGCAAAGTCAAAATGATGCTTCTGCGGACAAGAGAAAAACTTTTGACGTATCTCGAAAAGGAGGAGATCTTTGTATGAAGTCCGACAAATTGCAGGACGCGATCGGCATGGTGAACGCCGATCTGGTCGAACGAACCGAAAAAAGCAAAACCAAGCATCCGAAATTCAAGTGGACGGCGGCAGTCGCCGCCATGCTCGCTATCGCCATCGGCATCGGCGCCTATTTGGGAAACAGCAGTCCGTTTGCCGTTAAGGCATATGCCCTCGCCGAAGCGGAATACCCCACCATGGCAGGCTATCCCACAGGCGAGATGCTACCGGGATTTGACGATCGGTATGCCGCATGGCGCGAAGATCAAAAGAAGCAGCGGGCATACCGCGGCGCCGGAGAAAATTTAGACGGCTTCTTCGCCGCGACCGTCTCGGAATTTCTCGGCGGTGCGAACAGCGAAAACCGTGTGTACTCCCCTCTCAATGTATACATGGCGCTTGCCATGCTGGCGGAGATCACCGACGGCGAGAGCCGCGCACAGATCTTGGATCTGTTGGATGCCGACAGCATCGAGACGCTGCGCACACAGGCGCACTCGGTCTGGAATGCCAATTACAGCGACGACGGTGCCGTGACGAGCATCTTGGCAAGCTCGCTTTGGCTGAATGAAGACGTTGCTTTCAAGCAGGAAGCACTGGACACGCTTGCAAAAAACTATTACGCATCCTCTTACCGGGGAGAAATGGGGTCAAACGAGCTGAACCGCGCGCTGCAGGCATGGATGAACAAGCAGACGGGCGGCTTGCTGAAAGAATATATCTCAGGCATCGAACTGACGCCAAACACGGTCATGTCACTCGTTACAACGATCTATTTCCAAGCCAAATGGGGCACCGAATTTTCAAGGTCCCAAACGGTCGACAAAACGTTCCATGCGGCAAGCGGCGATGTCCCGTGCAAATTCATGCAGCAGACGATCACCTACGGCAGCTATTATTGGGGCGAACATTTCTCCGCGGTGAACAAATCTCTCAAAAACAGCGGCAGCATGTGGTTCATTCTCCCCGATGAAGGCTTCAGCATACAGGAACTGCTGACGGACAGCGAAGCACTTGCCTTTTTAAGCTCCAACGGCGATTGGGAAAACTGCAAATCGCTGAAAGTCAACCTGTCCGTTCCCAAATTCGATGTGAAATCCAAGCTCGATCTGCAAACGGGACTGAAAAATCTCGGTGTGACCGATTGCTTTGATGCGGACACTGCCGATTTCACACCTCTTGTCACCAAAGAACAGCCGTTGTGGCTTAGCAATGTGGAGCACGGTGCCCGCGTCGTCATCGACGAAGAAGGTGTGGCTGCCGCCGCATATACAGAAATGCGTCTTGCCGGTGCGGCGATGCCGCCCGAGGAGGAGATCGACTTTGTCGTAGACCGCCCGTTCCTCTTTGTCATCACGGGCAGCGACGGTCTGCCGCTGTTCGTCGGTGTGGTCAATCAACCGTAAACGCCAAAAAAGGAGCCTGACGGCTCCTTTTTTGTTATACTTATTTGCTTTGGATGTACTTGTCAATGGCTGCGGCTGCGGTCTTACCTGCTCCCATGGCGAGGATGACCGTTGCGGCACCGGTAACGGCGTCGCCGCCGGCATATACGCCCTCGATCGAGGTCAGACCGTTCTCATCTGCGACGATCTCGCCCCACTTTTTGGTCTCAAGTCCGGGCGTAGTCGCCTTGATCAGCGGGTTCGGCGAAGTGCCGAGCGACATGATCACGCAGTCTACCTCCATCTCAAACTCACTGCCCGCAATGGCAACGGGACGACGGCGTCCGGATGCGTCGGGCTCGCCGAGCTCCATGCGGATGCAGCGCATTGCCGCAACCGAACCGAAGGCGGGATCTTTGGGATCGTCTGTCTTGGCAGGCAGCAGCTCCACGGGGTTGCAGAGGGTCTTGAAGATGATGCCCTCCTCCATGGCATGCTTGATCTCCTCGCGGCGGGCGGGAAGCTCTTCCATGCCGCGGCGGTAAACGATGTATACATTTTCCGCACCGAGACGCTTTGCGGTTCTTGCTGCGTCCATGGCAACATTGCCGCCGCCGACGACCGCAACATTTCTGCCGCGATGGATCGGTGTGGTGGAATCGGGCAGATACGCCTTCATCAGATTGGAGCGCGTGAGGAACTCATTTGCGGAGAATACGCCTTTCAGGTTCTCACCCGGGATATTCATAAACATGGGAAGTCCTGCACCCGAGCCGATAAAGATCGCATCATAGCCATGCTCATTTTTCAGCTCTTCGATGGTAAGCACTCTGCCGATGACCATATTGGTCTCGATCTTGACACCGAGCGCTTTCAGGTTGTCGATCTCCTTTTGCACGATCGCTTTCGGCAAACGGAATTCGGGGATGCCGTACACAAGTACGCCTCCTGCAAGGTGCAGTGCCTCGTAAACGGTGACCTCATAACCGAGCTTTGCGAGATCGCCCGCGCAGGTCAGACCGGAAGGACCGGAACCGACTACAGCAACCTTATGTCCGTTCTTCGGCGGCAGAATGGGTGCAGCGGTGGAGTGCGCGTTGTGCCAGTCGGCAACAAAGCGCTCGAGACGGCCGATACCAACGGGCTCACCCATATTATTGCGCGTGCAAGCACCCTCGCACTGCGTCTCCTGCGGACAAACGCGACCGCAGACCGCCGGCAAAGAGGACGAGCGGTGAATGATCTCATACGCGCCCTCAAAATCGCCCTCGGCAACCTTGGTCACGAACGCGGGAATATCAATATTGACAGGACAACCGCTGACGCAGGGATGATTTTTACAGCCGAAACAGCGCTTTGCCTCATCGATCGCCATCTCCTCTGTATACCCGAGCTCAACCTCTTCAAAATTGCGGTTTCGAACATACGGAAGCTGTGACGGCATCGGATTTTTCTTAGGGTTCATATTGAATTTTGCCATCTTACTGCACCTCCTTCTTGAACAGGTTGCAGGCAGCTTCTCTTGCGTGTGCCTCAAACGCGGGGTAAGAACGGGAACGGCTGATCGCCTCGTCAAAATCGACCTCGTGACCGTCAAAGTCGGGGCCGTCTACGCAGGCAAACTTGGTCGTGCCGCCGACCGTCAGACGACAGCCGCCGCACATGCCCGTACCGTCTACCATAATGGGGTTCATGCTGACGATGGTCTTCTGCTCGTAGGGCTTGGTAGCCAGACATACAAACTTCATCATAACGAGAGGACCGATCGTGATCACGACATCATAGCGCTCGCCTGCCTCGAGTGCCGCATTCAGCGGTACGCAGACATTGCCTTTTTCGCCGTAGCTGCCGTCATCGGTCATAACATGCAGCGTGTCGCTGCAAGCAGCAAATTCTTTCTCCAGGATCAGAAGATCTTTTGTTCTGAAGCCGATAATGGAATGCACCTCGGCGCCCAGCTCTTTGAGCTTCTGCGCAACGGGCAGTGCGATCGCACAGCCTACGCCGCCGCCGATGATGCAAGCCTTGTGAATGCCGTCGGTATGCGTGGGCGTACCGAGCGGGCCGACAAAGTCATGGATAGACTCTCCCTGCTCCTTGTGATTCAGGAGCTCAGTGGTTGCGCCGACGATCTGGAAAATGATCGTGACGGTACCTTTATCACGATCGTAACCCGCGATGGTCAGCGGGATGCGTTCGCCGTTTTCATCCACACGCAGAATGATGAACTGACCGGGCTGCGCCTTTTTTGCGATCAGAGGTGCCTCGATATCCATCAAAGTGACCGTGGGATTGAGGTTTTCCTTACGGACGATCTTATACATAATGTAAGTCCTTTCAAAAAGAGTCGGTATACGAAATATTATAGCACAACGCATCGAATTTTTGTACGATTTTTTGCATTTTGTGAAAAATCATAAAATCGTTCAAAAAACGCAGGCAAAAGCCTGCGTTTTTTGGTGTTTCTTTCTTAGAAATCGATCTCGAGATCGTAATAGCAAGCCTTGAGCAGCTTTTCCATCTCTTCCTGGTTGGGCTGACGGGGGTTGGAACCGGTGCAAGCATCGCCGATTGCGTTTGCAGCGACCTCAGGCAGCTTTGCAAGGAATTCCTGCTCATCGATGATGCTCTTGTCTGCCTTGACGCCGCCCTCACCGTAGAACTTGATCGCCTGCGGGATGTTCAGCGCGTCGTTCATATCGCGAAGCATCTTGATGAGAAGGTCAACCTTCTCGGTAACGGTGCTGCCGCCGAGTCCGAGGAAGTCCGCGATCTCTGCATAACGCTTTGCAGCGGTCTCGTCCTTGGAGTTGTACTTGATGACCTTGGGCAGGTACATTGCGTTTGCACAGCCGTGGATGATGTGACCGCCGGTGAATGCAGCGCCGGTCTTATGTGCCATCGAGTGTACGATACCGAGCAGTGCATTGGAGAATGCCATGCCGGCAAGGCACTGTGCGTTGTGCATACGGTCGCGTGCAGCCATGTCGCCGTCGTAAGAAGCCTTGAGGTCGTTCTTGATCATCTTGATCGCGTGCAGTGCAAGCGGATCGGTGTAATCGCAGTTCAGCGTGGAAACATATGCCTCAACCGCATGGGTCATTGCGTCCATACCGGTGTGCGCAGTGAGCTTCGGGGGCATGGTCTCTGCCAGTGCGGGATCTACGATCGCAACATCGGGCGTGATGTTGAAGTCGGCAAGAGGATACTTGATACCCTTTGCATAGTCAGTGATAACTGCGAATGCGGTAACCTCGGTAGCGGTACCGGAAGTGGAAGGAATTGCGCAGAACTTCGCCTTGGTGCGGAGCGTGGGGAAGTTAAAGGGCGTGATCAGATCCTCGAACGTGGTCTCGGGATACTCATAGAATGCCCACATTGCCTTTGCGGCATCGATCGGCGAACCGCCGCCCATTGCAACGATCCAGTCGGGCTCGAATGCGCGCATAGCCTCTGCACCGCGCATAACGGTCTCCACGGACGGATCGGGCTCAACGCCCTCAAACAGAGCGACTTCCATGCCGCCCTCTTTCAGATATGCAACAGCACTGTCGAGGAAGCCCATACGCTTCATCGTGCCGCCGCCGACAACGATAATCGCCTTTTTGCCGCCGAGGGTCTTCAGAACCTCCAGCGAGCCTTTGCCATGATACAGGTCTCTGGGAAGAGTAAAACGTGCCATGATAGTACCTCCGTTATGCATTCTTTGGAATGCATTCCTATTTTTTTATTTTTGATTTGATTATAGCATCTATACGTCTATATGTCAACATAAATTTTTATCACATTCGATTTTATTTTTCGCAGTGCGAATTGCACAAATCGCAATATGTTATTGACATATGTTCGAAAATGTGTTATTCTATTGTTATCCGATAGAAAACCGATTCTACAGTATTATAAAAGGAGAAAAAACCATGTCCAGACCGCAAAAATCCCGCCGCATCTGCTCGAAGCCGGTTGCTTCCGCATTTGCACCGACGAACACCGCTGCTACCGAGGAGATCGTCCTCGGCTATGATGAATACGAAACCCTCCGCCTGATCGACCGCGAGGGATACAGCCACGCCGACTGTGCCGAAAAAATGGACGTAGCACGCACTACCGTTACCCGCATGTATGCGAGTGCACGCGAAAAGGTCGCTGAAGCACTGACCTGTGGCAAGCGCCTTGCGATCCGCGGCGGCGATGTTGCCGTCTGCGCCCAGATGCGCCCCGAGTGTGCCGAGGAGGAAAACTGCTGCCACCGCGTACAGGCCGAAACTGCCGCCGCGCGCACGCCCGTTGCTCCCTCCGCTGAGGACATCACCCGTGTAAAAGGTCTCGGCTTCTTGCGTGACAAGAACACCGTGGACTGCTTCAACGGCCGCGTGATCACCCGCAACGGCAAGATCTCCGCAGATCAGTCGCAGATCATCGCCGAAGCTGCAAAACGTTTCGGCAGCGGCGAGATCGCCATGACCACCCGTCTGACCGTGGAGATCCAGGGCGTTCCGTATGCGAATATCGAACCGCTGTGTGCATTCCTTGCCGAGTACGGTCTCGAGACCGGCGGCACAGGTCCTAAGGTTCGCCCCATCGTTTCCTGCAAGGGTACGACCTGCCAGTACGGTCTGATCGACGCCTACGCCCTCTCCGAGGAGATCCATGAGCGCTTCTACCGCGGCTGGCACGATGTCAAGCTGCCGCACAAATTCAAGATTGCCGTCGGCGGCTGCCCCAACAACTGTGTAAAACCCGACCTCAACGACCTCGGCGTCGTCGGTCAGCGTCTGGTCAAGATCGACTATGACAAGTGCCGCGGCTGTAAGGTCTGCCAGATCGAAAAAGGCTGCCCCATCAAGGTCGCACACCTCGAGGACGGCAAGATCAACGTGCCTGCCGACGCCTGCAACCACTGCGGACGCTGCAAGGGCAAGTGCCCCTTCCACGTATTCGACGAGTACACCGACGGTTACCGCGTATATATCGGCGGCCGCTGGGGTAAGAAGGTCGCACAGGGACGTCCGCTCTCCAAGATCTTCACCGATAAGGACGAAGTCCTCACCGTCATCGAAAGAGCCATCACGCTCTTCCGCGATCAGGGCATCGCAGGCGAACGCTTCGCCGACACGGTTGCGCGCCTCGGCTTTGAAAATGTAGAAAAACAGCTTCTCGGAGAAAACGCATGACCAAGCGCTTTGCACTCTTAGCGCTTTCGCTCTGCCTTTTGCTCTGCTCCTGTCAAAAAAGTGAACCCGACTTTGTCAGCACGACTGTGCATTTCACCGATGCCACGGGTGTTGCAGTCTCTTTGCCGCAAGATCCCGCCAAGGTCGCCGTGCTCTTTTCCTCGTTTGCCGATATTTGGGTAACGGCGGGCGGAGAGATCGCCGTGACCGTCGGCGAGAGCGTGGAGCGCGGCTTTGCCGACGGTTCTGCGATCCTCGTAGACGATGCCGCGGGCAAGCGCATCGACACCGAAGCGCTGATCGCCGCCGCGCCCGACCTTGTGATCGGGTCAGCGGATATTGAAGCGCAGTGCGATGCCGCCGACGTCTGCCGCCGTGCGGGCATCCCGACCGTACTGCTGCGCGTGGAAAGCTTTGACGACTACCTTGCGGTGCTCGAGCTCTTCACCACGCTGACCGACAACGCCGAGCGTTATGCCACCTACGGTACCGCGCTTGCGGCGGATATTCGAGCGCAGATCGCCGACTATACCGCTTCTGCAAAAGAAACCTCGGTCCTGTTCATCCGTGCGGGCTCGGGCGCGCGCTACACCAAGGCTAAGACCGCCGACGATCATTTCGCCGCGACAATGCTCGAGGAGCTCGGCTGCCGCAACATCGCGGACACTGCACCCGTGCTGCTCGACGGGCTGAGCTTTGAAGAAATTCTCGCAAAAGATCCCGACCACATCTTCATCTCCACCATGGGCGATGCGGATGCGGCAATTGCCTACATGGACGATCTGCTCGGGGAGCCGACCTGGCAGAGTCTGACCGCCGTACAAAAGGGACGCGTACACTACCTGCCGAAGTCCCTGTTCCAATACAAGCCCAACGCCCACTGGGGCGAGGCTTACGCCTATCTGATCACACTGCTCGAAGGAAACACGCCGTGAAAAAAGAACGCAGAACACCCCATATTTACAGCCTCGGCGGCATCGTTTGGATGGCGCTGCTGCTGCTTTGCGCAATGCTGGCGGGTGTGACGCTGGGCAGCACAAGGCTGTCACTCGCAGAGCTATGGGACGGTCTCCTTTGGAAAGAAGAAGCGCACACCGCCTCGATCATCCTCTATTATCTGCGTCTGCCGCGCGTGTTTGCCGCGCTGCTTGCGGGTGTGGGGTTGTCCGTCTCGGGCGTGCTGCTGCAAAGCGTGACAGGCAACGAGCTCGCCGCGCCGAACATCATCGGTGTCAACTCGGGCGCGGGATTCTGCTGCATCCTGCTGTTGACTTTCCTGCCGCAGGCATCGGGGGCGCTGCCGTTTGCCGCCGCGCTCGGCGCCTTCGGCACGACGCTGCTGATCGTGAGCGTCGCCGCCAGGCTGAACGCTTTCCGCGGCACGGTCATCCTCTGCGGCATCGCGTTTACCTCGGTGCTGAACGCCGGCATTTCCCTGCTCTCGCTGCTCGACAGCGACGTGCTCACCGCGTACAACGCCTTTTCGGTGGGCGGACTCTCGGGCGTGAAATTCGAGCAGCTTTGGCTGCCCGCGATCATCATTTTCACCTGCCTGTTTCTCTCGCTTTTGCTGTCGCGGCGCATTCACCTGCTCTGCCTCGGCGATACGCTTGCCGCGTCGCTCGGCGTGCGCGTGCGCGCACTGCGGCTCTGCTGTCTGCTGTGCGCATCGGCATCGGCAGCGGCTGTCGTCAGCTTTGCCGGTCTGCTCGGCTTCGTCGGGCTGGTCGTGCCGCACATCGCATGGCGGCTCGCGGGGCAGCGAACGAGCCATGTGCTCATCACTTCCGCCTTTGTCGGCGCGACTCTCGTGATCCTTGCCGATCTTGTCGGCAGAGTACTGCTTGCACCGACCGAGATCCCCGTCGGCGTCTTGATGGCGCTGATCGGCGCACCTTTCTTCTTTATATTATTACTGCAAAGGAGGGATCAGGGTGCTGCAATGTAACAGTGTCGGCGTGACGCTCGGCGGCAAAGAGATCCTGCAAAGCATCTCCTTTGCGCTCCGACCGAACGCCTTTACCGCCATGCTCGGCAAAAACGGCAGCGGCAAATCCACGCTCGCCGCCTGCATCGGCGCGCAGCAAAAGCATACGGGGCAGATCACCCTGGATGGCAGTGCGATCACGTCGCTGTCCCCGCGCGAGCGCGCACAGCGCATCGCGGTGCTGCCGCAAAATGTACCGACGCCGAATCTTTCGGTGCGGCAGCTCGTCTCCCTCGGCAGAAATCCCTATATCGGGCTCAGCCGCCGCATGGGTGAGGACGACTATGCCGCCATCGACCGTGCGCTCGCGCGCACCGATCTTGTCGCCTTTGCCGATCGCATGCTCCCCACGCTTTCGGGCGGCGAGCGGCAGCGCGCGTACCTTGCCATGATCCTTGCGCAGGATGCCGACATCCTGCTTCTCGACGAGCCGACCACCTATATGGACATCCGCGCCGAAGCGGAGTTTCTGCAGCTCCTGAAGGCGCTCACCGCCGAGGGCAAAACCCTGCTCGTGATCCTGCATAATCTCACCCTCGCCGCAAAATTTGCCGATGATATTCTCATTTTAGAGGACGGCAGGCAGATCTTCTGCGGCACAAAAACCGAATGCCTGCAAAGATCCATAGTGGAATCTACCTTCTCCGTCCGCCGCATCGACGCCGACGGCGAAGTGCTGTTTTTAGCATAGTTTGTAAGCCTTCCCCCTTGGGGGAAGGTGGTGCGTAGCACCGGATGAGGGGTAGCATACGCTTATGCGTATGCGTCTCAAAAAACAACATTGTGGGATAAAGATATCGCCTTTGTAGCGACTGCCCCTCATCACCCGCTCTGCGGGAGCTCCCCCAAAGGGGGAAGCCTATGATATAGCCCCCTCGCAAAATTCGATACCGAGCAATTTCATTTTACTGTTTGTGCCGCCGAACGGCGGCAGAATGGAGGCTATCATGAAACCAACGGCGAACTGCACTGAATTCACTTCCGCGATCAGCGTCGCAAAGATGCGCGAAAGCGACGCATACACCATTGCAAATCTTGTACCCTCCAAGTGGCTGATGTACCGTGCAGCCATGGGCATCTGCACCGCCGCAAAATGGCGGGGCAAAGCCATCGCGATCGTCACGGGCAGCGGCAACAACGGCGGCGACGGCTACGCGCTCGCCTGCATCCTTGCCGACAACGGTATTCCCTCCACGCTCGTGCGCGTGTCCGAAAAGTTTTCCGAGGACGGAAAATACTTTTACGACAGGGCGATGCAAAAAGGCGTGACCGACTCCCGCTTCACCGCAGAGACCGACCTTGCACAGTACGACATCGTGGTGGACTGCATCCTCGGCACGGGCTTTCACGGTGCGCCGCGCGGCGCCGTCGCCGATGCCATCCGCGCGATCAATGCGTCGGGTGCCTATGTGATCTCCGCCGACATCAACAGCGGACTCGACGGCGACACGGGCGAAGCCGCCCTCGCGGTCAAGTCCGACCTGACCGTCTCCATCGGTTACTACAAAAGCGGCATGTTTCTCGCCGACGCACCGTATCTGATCGGCGACCTTGTCAATGTCGATATCGGTATCGTGCTCGTATAAATAAAAAGAACGATCCGTTGGATCGTCCCGGAGTGCCGAGAAAATATTTTTAATAAAATCCTGTTTTAAAGACGGACATGTGCCGGCTTTAAAACTCCTTACAGGGGCGGTCGCGGTGAGCGACTCGCGAGATTTGCGCCCCTTTCCTGTTGAAAAACCTTCGGTTTTTCAACAGTCTCAAAGAACGATCAAAACGATCGTTCTTTTTTGCATATTCGGCTTGCTTTTTGCCGAAAACCGTGTTATATTGTTTTGGTATTATTTTTATGCAGAAAGGCTTTGCTATGCAGGCACTACGATTCTTCAAAAAACACACTGTCCTCTGCGTTGCAACGCTTGCCGCGCTCGCAACCTGCTGTATCGTGCCGCCGTCGGCGGAATATCTCGGCTACTTCGACTTTAAAACGCTGACCTGCCTGTTTTTGACACTGGCAGTCGTCTGCGCACTGCGCAATATCAAGTTTTTCACCATCCTTGCGCGCCGCATCGTCATGCTGACGGGAAATTTGCGCATGCTTTCGCTGGCACTGATCTATATCACCTTTATCGGCTCGATGCTGATCGCCAACGACATGGCGCTGATCACCTTTTTGCCGCTCGGGTACTTTGCCCTGTCGGTCACAAAAAAGGAAAAACACATGGCGTACATCTTCATCCTGCAGAACATCTCTGCCAATCTCGGCGGCATGCTGACGCCGTTCGGCAATCCGCAGAACCTCTATCTCTACACCGCCTATGAGATCCCCACGGGCGAATTTATGGGCATCATGCTGCCGCCTTTTCTGCTGGCGGTCGCCATGCTCACCGTCTGCTGCCTCGTGCTGAAGCCCGAGCCGCTTGCGATCGAGGAAGCATTCCCCGAAAAGCTGAACAAGCCGCGCACGGTGCTCTATCTTGTACTATTTGCGCTGTCGATCCTGCTTGTGTTCCGCGTATTTCCTTACTGGATCGGTCTCTTGGTGATCCCCGTGATCCTCTTTTTTGCCGACCGTGACGCGCTCAAAGCCGTGGACTATCCCCTGCTGCTCACCTTTGTAATGTTCTTCATCTTCTCGGGCAACATGGCGCGCATCGACCTTGTGCGCGATGTCCTTTCGGCACTGCTCGAAAAGAGCACGCTGCTCATTTCCATCCTGTCCTGTCAGGTCATCAGTAATGTCCCCTCGGCGATCCTGCTCTCGCAGTTCACCGAGAACTACCGCGAGCTGCTGCTCGGCGTCAATATCGGCGGCACAGGTACGCTGATCGCTTCGCTGGCAAGCCTCATCACCTTCAGCGAGTACAAGCTCCTGCATCCCGGCGACGGCAAGCACTATTTTCTGCTGTTCACGCTGCTGAACCTCTTGTTCCTCGCAGTGCTCACCGCCGCTGCCTACTTTATTTTCCTGTAAGCGTCCTCTGCTTCCAGCTAAGCGGCGGCTCGCCCTGCGCCTTGACAAACGCCTTATACAGGTTGATGTAATCGCCGAATCCGCTCTCGATCGCGATCTGCGCAAGCGAGCTTTCGGAGTTTAAGAGAAGCTGTTTTGCCATGTCGAGTTTCATGTCGGTGACATACGCATACGGCGTTTTGCCGGTCTCGCGCTTGAACACGTTGATCACATGGTTCTTGCTGTAGCCGCACGCCTTTGCCACCTCGTCCAGCGAAAACGGCTTGCGTATATTGCGCGATGCCATAGAGATCACTTTCAAAACGACTGCACTTTTCTCGGTGCGGTCGTTATTTTTTCGCAAGATTGAGAGGATCTGAAAGAATACCGCCGCTTTTTCCACCGCGGGTGCGCCCGAATGCCAGCGCAGATCCAACTGCTGAAACAGCGGCATCAGCTCTTCAAAATCCGCCTTGCCGCGCAGCGGCAATGTGTTGGCATCCGCGGTAAACTCGCCGCGAAAATGGATGAAATAGTACTTCGGCATGTCACTCTCCTCCACGCCTTCGTGGCGATTGCCGCGCCGCTGAATGTAGTACTCCCCTGCGCCGACCTCGATCGGCACACCGTTCTCGTGAAAGCGCAGCACCCCGCCGAACACCATGACCAGCACGTCCTGCGAACAAACGCGCGTCATATGCTTTTCGTGCGCCTCAAAATACCGAAACGAAGAATAGCAGTAGATCGGCAGCACGCCAAACGAAAGTCCCAAAGACATACGATCGCCTCCTTACTGTCAGCATAGCACAATACAGTGATTATTGCAATATTTTCTGTAAAAACCCGATGATATATTCTATGGATTTTTCCAAAACTCTGTGATAAAATCAATATACAAACAACGAGAGGAGATTACTATGTACAACATTTTCAATCCCACGACGATAAAACCTACAGGCTGGCTGCGCCGCCAGCTTGAAATTCAGCTCGCCGGACTGAACGGACAGCTCGACCGCGTTTGGCCCGACGTGCGCGACAGTGCATGGATCGGCGGTGACCGCGAGGGCTGGGAGCGCGTGCCCTACTGGCTGGACGGTTTCATTCCGCTTGCCTACATGCTCGATGACAAGGACGCGATCGCACGCGCGGAGCGCTACATACAGGCGATCCTCGCACGCCAGCAGAAGGACGGCTGGATCTGCCCCTGCAGCAAAGAGGAACGCGCAAAATACGACGTATGGAGCCATTTCCTGATCGGCAAGGTCATTGCGCAGTACTGCGAGTTCACCGGCAGCATCGAGGCAGAGGAAAGCCTGTACAAGTCGATGCGCTGCCTCTACCGCCTGCTGAAAAAGGGCGAGGTCAAGCTCTTCGACTGGGGCAAGTACCGCTGGTTTGAGTGCTTCATTCCGCTGCAGTTCCTCTGGGAGCGCTACCATGAGGACTGGATCCTGTCCCTGGCACGCAAGCTCAAAAAAGAGGGCATCGACTACCACGACTATATCGACACCTGGAAAACGCCGCTCAACAAATGGGTGCTGTACACGCACATCGTCAACCTTGTGATGATGCTGAAATACGAGGCAGTCTCCTGCAAGCTGCTCGGCGGCAAGTACAAAAACGACGCCGACAAGCTGTGGAAGATCCTCGAAAAATACAACGGTACGGCAGTCGGCTCGTTCACGGGTGACGAATGCCTGTCGGGCATCGGCAACAACCGCGGCACCGAGCTGTGCAGCATCGCCGAGCTGATGTACTCCTGCGAGCTGCTGTATGCCATCACGGGCGACAAGATCTGGGCTGACCGCCTCGAGAAGCTCGCATTCAACGCCCTGCCTGCCACCATCAGCGAGGACATGTGGACGCACCAGTATCTGCAGATGGTCAATCAGATCGCCTGCGTTCGCTTCCCCGGCCGTTCCTTCTTCCGCACCAACGGTTCGGAGTCGCACATGTTCGGTCTCGAGCCGCACTTCGGCTGCTGCACTGCAAACTTCGGTCAGGCATGGCCGAAACTCATTGAGAGCCTGTTCATCCGCGACGAGGACGGCATCCGTCTGACCTCGATGCTGCCCGCCGAAGCCGTCACCGAAGTAAACGGCGCCCGAGTCGTTGTTCGCATGGACACCGAATATCCCTTCCGCCTCGGTTGTACCTACACGGTCGAGACCGACGCACCTGTGACCTTCACACTCAAGATCCGCATCCCCGCCTGGGCAAAATCTGCCAGCATCGACGGCAAGGCTGTCGAGGGCGACTGCGTGATCGAGAAGGAATGGAACGGCAAAGAGAGCTTCACCCTCACGCTCACCGATACCCCGCACTTTGTCGAGCGTCCGCATAACCTGCATGTGGTCGAATACGGCCCGCTGGTATTCTCGCTGCCGATCGAGACCGAATACAAGATGTACGAGTATGAGAGAAAAGGCGTAGAGCGTAAGTTCCCCTACTGCGACTATGAGATCTATCCCAAGTCCGAGTGGAGATACGGTTTTGCCAATGACACGTTTACCGTGACCGAAAAAGAAGGCAACGACGTTCCCTTCTCCATGTCCGCACCGCGCGTCACCGTAAAGGCAAATCTCAGCCGCGTCAACTGGGACTATGCCGACGGCTACAACACCGTTGCGGACAAAGTACCGCGTTCGCGCAATGCCATCGGCGACGCCGAGGAGATCGAGCTGATCCCCTACGGCTGCGCAAAGCTCCGCATGACCGAAATGCCCATCGTTAAAAAGAAATAAATAGGTTGATCAATGCAAAAAACCGTTGCTGAAAAGCAACGGTTTTTTGTATGTTAGTATAGCCTTCCCCCTTGGGGGAAGGTGGCGAACGCGACTCCGGCAAAGCTTAAACAGAAACTTTTTGTTCTGTCGCGTCCTGCCTCGCCTGCAGCGATGCACTTTTGCCGCAGAGCGTTTGACGGATGAGGGGTAGCCGCCGCGGCGTTTTTATATAAATAGTAACCGATGGTCACTATGCGCTCTTCTGCAATATACTTTCCGCGATCAGCACCATCACGGCGATGCCGCACAGCACACCTGCGCTGTCAAGCAGCACATCGGTCACGGCAGGACCACGCCCCGGGACAAAGGCTTGGTGCCACTCGTCGCTCGCCGCATAGAGCGCACCGATCAAAAGCGAACGCAGAACATGTACGCGCCGCGTCGCCTCAAAGCCGAGCGAAGCCAGACACAGCAGCGCACCGAGCGCCGTATAGATGCAAAAATGTGTGATCTTACGCAAAATATGATCCGCCGAAGAAAGCATCTCGTTCTGCGCATGCAGCTCCATCTGCTCCCAATCGGATACGACCGCCGACAAGATCTGCTCGGCGATTCCCGTGCTTCGATCCCCCGACACCGTGGCGGGCTCGGCAGACATGGAAAAGATAAACGCCGCCAGCAGCACACACGCTGCGATCGTTGTCGCCCGCAGCCACGGCGAGCGGTACAGGCTTACTTTTTGCATCGCAATGTATACTCATCCTCGTACAGCTTTTCCACCTTGCCTGTCATGATCTTGCCCGTCAGACGGCAGATGTACTTGGAATACGCAACCTTGGACATTTCGCGGCACTTGGCGGGGTCGTCCAGCAGCTTTTGAATTGCCTCGGCAAGATTGGATGCGCTCTTTTGCGGGATGATATAGCCGTTTTTACCGTTTTCGATGATATACGCATTTCCGCCGTAATCGGTCGCAACCGCAGGCTTTGCAAGGCTCATTGCCTCGATCAGCGCCATACTGGTCGCTTCGGTACCGAACGAGCAGTTGGCGATCACGTCCATGATCT
Organism: Clostridia bacterium; assembly: GCA_017398595.1. GTDB lineage: Bacteria > Bacillota > Clostridia > Oscillospirales > CAG-272 > UMGS902. The sequence goes on along the minus strand of JAFQFR010000013.1, from coordinate 102,900 downwards.
GAATGTACGGCGCAACATCCGAAACAAAGCCCGGGAACAGCACGCAGTCCTCGAGGTGATACTCCTGCACCTTCTCCCGCAGCGTCTGTTCGGTCGTGCCCGTGCCGATAATCAGCACGCGGAGATTTTTCACACCGCGCTCGCGCAGGATGCGCGCCGCCTCGATGAGGTAGATGTGCCCTTTGACTTCCTCAAGGCGCGCCGACATACCGACAACAAAATCATCGGGCGCAATGCCAAGCGAAGCGCGCAGTGCCGCCGCTTCCTCTGCGGGCACTTGCCGCAGCGGCTCGGCGCCGTTGATGATGACCTCGATCTTCTTGGGATTGGCGCCCATGTCGGTCAAGTTTTCCTTGGTCGATTCGGACACGGCGATCATCGCCGTGGAAAGCGTGTTGTTGATAAAGCCGCAGATGTTGCGCATCGGGAACCGCGTCAGGATCGGACGGGGCGCAAAAGTGGAGTGTCGCGTGTGAATACGGACGCGCACCCCCGAGAGGAACGCCGCGATCCGCGCCGCCATTGCCGCGTGCGTATGCACGATGTCGGGCTTCTCCGCCTTGAAAATGCGGCAGTATTCATTGACTGCGCCGAGATCCAGCGATTTGTCCGCGCCGCCCTTGGTGCAGATGTGCTCGAAGCCGAGCGCGTCGATGCGCGGGATCAGCTTGCTGCCCGCGGGCAGCACCACCTTGACCTCGAATTTGCTGCGGTCAATGTTGTACAGCGTGGTGAGCAGTACCGTTCCGGCACCGCCGATGTTGGTATCACTGATAACATGAATCACTTTAATCATGGTTTTCTCTTTTCATAAAACTACGAATTTCGGTAGGGGAAAGAAGCAAAAGAACGATGCCGTAGACGGCAACGCCGATGCCGCCGAGCAGCAGTACGCGCAGAATGTCCGAGCCGATATGGATATGCGCGTGCAGCAGGTAGACGCATACGCCCATCGCAGCGGCGGCAAGCAAGGATTTTGCAAGGTCGATCCGGTCGCGGCGGCAAAGCAGTGCGCCGTCCTTCGATAAGAAGACATAATTGAGCGCCGCGCAGATCGCGATGGTCAGCGAAGACGCGATGCCTATGCCGTCAAAGCCAATGGTGTTCACGAGCACCGTGACCAGCACGATGTTGCACGCAATCGCCGCGAGCGATGCGATCATCGGCGCTTTCACGCGCTGCATGGCGAAATAGAGCTTGGTCAGCACTTCGTTTGCCGACATGAACGGGATGCCGACGGCGAACAGCCGCAGCACCGACGCGGTCATTGCCGCATCCTGCGCCGTGAACTCGCCGCGCATATAGATGGCGCGCGTGATCGGTTCCGCCAATAAGAATATGCCGATCGAAAGCGGGATCATAATATAAAGGAGAATTTTGATCGACGAACCTGCAAATTTTTTTGCGCCGTCGCGGTCGCCGCCCGCCTCTGCACGCGAGAGCCGCGGGAACAGCAGGTTGGTCGCCACAAAGGAGAAGACGCCGACGATGATGATGTACAAGCGGTTGGCGTAGCTCACCATCGTGATCGCGCTGCCGCCTTCAAATCCCGATGCATAGCGGGTGTTGATCACATTGCAGACCGGCTGCAGCCAGGAGCAGACTAAGATCGGCACAGCCATCTTCAGTGCGCGGCGGATATGCGTGTCGCCGAGGCGCAGCGTGGGCTTGAAACGAAAGCCGAGGCGGTGCGCCGCTGGCGCTTGGATCGCCGCCTGCAAGAACCAGCCGATCACCAGCGCGACCGACAGTCCCCACACGCCGTAGCGGTCACTGAGCGTGTAGAAATACAGCACCATCACGAGGTTGGAGACAAGGCTCATGATCGCGGGGAGCGTGTATTTTTCAAAGGATTGCAAAATGCCGACAAAGCAGTAAGCAATGCCCGTAAAAATGATCATGGGAAACATCACGCGGCTGAGCGACGCGGCAAGCGCCTTCACGTCCCCGTCGATCTCGGGCGCGAGGAAGGAGATCAGCGGCGAGGAAAACACGATGCCGCAGACCGAGATGCCGAGCGTGATATAAAGGATCAGATTGAAATAGCGGTTGGCAAAAGCAAAGGCGCGCTCGCGCCCCTCTTTCACCATCAGTTCGTTGAAGATCGGAATAAACGCCGCCGTCACGACGCCGCCGAGTGCAAAGTCAAACAGCGTGATCGGCAGGCGGCTCGCCGCCTCATAGGCGACCGCGTCCATCGACGTGCCGAAGTTCTGCGCCAAAAGAATGTCGCGCAGCATGCCGAGCACCTTGGAAAGCAGCGTGACAAAAACCATCAAAATCGCCGTACCCGCGATCTGTTTTCCTGCTTTTTGCACCTTCCGTCCCCCTTTATCCAAAGATTACATTTCAGTATAGCATAGTTTTTGCAAAAAGGCAACACCGCCATCCATCTTTGCGCGCATCATTCTGCAAAAAATTCAAAAATTTTGTAAAATCCTCTTGACGAACCGAACAAACTGTGCTATACTTATCAAGTGCTGAAATCTGGGTGTGGCGCAGTTGGTAGCGCGCTACCTTGGGGTGGTAGAGGCCGCAAGTTCAAGTCTTGTCACTCAGACCAAGTAAAGAAGTCCTGCGAACCTTAGAGTTTACAGGACTTTTTTGCTATATGGAGAATGTACCAGCAAGAGAGTTTGCAACAAGGGTTTTTCTTTCTTTGCTATAGTGCGTGTAAATATTTGAGGTTGTCTCAATGTCGGCATGTCCGAGCCAGTTTTTTATATCTTCAAGAGACCAACCCTTATCAAGCAATATACTTGCTGTACTATGCCGCAAATCATGAAAACGCATCTTAGGGAGATTATTTTTGCGCAGAACCGCTTGAAAACTTTTCAGAGTGCTATCGGGACGTAGACTTGTGCCATCATCATGGCAGAAGATATATTCACTGTCTACGGGCGAATTTTCGCGTATCAGAAGCAAAGATTTTTTCACTTCGGGCAGTAATTGGAATTTTCGGTAACTGTTTGGTGTTTTGGTGCTGTCCTTGCACTCAATAGTTCGGCTTTTTACAACCGTATGGTTGACAGTAAGTGTATTCTTTTCAAAGTCGATGGCAGACCAACGCAAACCGAGCGTTTCTGATTTACGCAAACCATAGTACAAAGTAATCAAAACAGCCACTTGCAACGGGTGACCGTCAAATGCGCTAATAACTGCTTGCGCTTCTTCTGCGGTAAGCAATACAGTTCTTTCTGTGATCTTGCTTTTTTGCCGTGGGAGCTTGATATACTGTGCTGGGTTATTCGGGATAAGCTCATACAAGACAGCATCGTTCAATGCCTGTTTCAGTACGCTAATATGCTTACGTACCGAGACCAAGGACAAACCGCCCTTTTTGCCGTCCAATCTGCCGTCTTTAAGTTTTAGTTTAGCATATTCCTGTATGTGTTTGGGTTTAAGGTCTGCAAGCTCAATGTCGAGAGCTTCAAAGTATGGTATCAGGTGGCGGTGAAAATATACCGTCATGCTTTCAAATGTCGAACGTTGCAGGTTCAATTCCTGTGCATCAAGCCATTCGGCAAGGTATTCTGTTACTTTCAATTGTTCTCCTCTCCGTTGTCTATGTATTGCAGAGCATCCTCTGCATTGTCAAATGTTTTAATAGAGCAATATTCGTTTTCAAAATCGGGTTCAAAACCGATAACATCTCCAACCGCAACAACCTCTTTGCGTTTAAGACCTTGTGAACAATAATAGCTGTGCGCATTAAGTTCGGTAACCATGCGGACGCTGTCTTTTGTAATATACTTAGTGCAATAATAGGCGGCTGCTTCTTGGTTTTCTATACGTTCAAAGCTACAGAACCCGAATTTGGTTTGATAACTTGGCATTGTATAAAGCTGTTTGCCGTCTTTCAAACGATCTCTAATCGCATATGGCAAGTGCTGCTGCAAAGTAAATTCCGAAAGTTCTTCGGATGGTAAATCTTCAAAGAATCCGTGCAGATGCCATGCACCGTCCTTGTGTTGTTCAGGTACAAGAAGATAAGCGCAGCGCGTACCGTATTTTTTGCGCATATCTCGCAAAAGCTGTGCAAGATCTTTCATGATTTTGCCTAAGTCTTTGCGATCATATTTGGTCTTGTCAATTGTGAGTGTAGCGAACCACATCCAATCATTACAGAGCGCAAGTTCTTCCACTGCTGCGAAAGCTCGCCGCAAATTATTGTCGAGCTTTTCATCGTTCCCTGCTTCACCTTTACGAGTGAACCCGTCTATTTCATAGCCGGGCACTCTACAGGCTTTCATGCAAACGAGCTTATAACGCTTTTCGCCGTATTTATAGATAGTTCCTTGATTAAATATATAGAGCGAATGTGAATGTCGCAATAAGTCTCCTTTCTGTCCGATTTATCGGACAATACCTAAATTTAGAGATTTTGGAATCTCCATTTTTGGAGAATTTGAATTTTCTTTAAAACGCGGCTAAACCCGCGTATTTACTGGGTTTCTCTATGTCAATTTCCCGCAATATGATAGTAAGTCAAGTATATAGAAGAAATTCGCTTTCTGCTGAGGGGCACGGGGGAACGCTGCGCGATCTTCCCCCGTACCCCCTCGGCAACAAAAAAAGCGCAATACATACCGAGTGTCGAACAGTATGTACCACGCTTATATACCAATGCAAGGTTGGAGAACAGCTTGTGCGCCTGCGAAAAACACAAGGCTGTCTTGCATGTAGTACCGTATGAAATTGTATCGACACTTAGGTGACATGAAAGTCACTTTTCTACAGTATACATCAAAGTGACATAAATGTCAACTACAATTTGGTGAAAGTTGGGTGAATTATGAACAACAAGCGTAAAAACACGCCTATGGATGACGGAATCGACATTTCGGCTTTATGCGTTGCAGATAGGTTGAAAGACTTACGGAATCAACACAAGCTGACACAAAAAGATGTTGCAGAAGTATTGAATATATCTTCAAGAGAATATTTGCGTTATGAACAAAAAAACTACTGTACAAGATATGTAAATCTGCTTATCCTTTCTGTGTTTTACAATGTATCCTTGGATTATCTTTTCGGACTTACAAACGAGCAAAGACCTGTGTACAATGCTGAAATTTATACTGGCAGTATTTCAATACCTGGTCTGATGGGAATGAATATAATCATCCCAAATGTTGAGCAATACAAAAAGCAAAAGGCTTTTCCAAAGATAGATATTTAAGCCAAGCAATGCTTTTCTGCTTTTCGCCTACGGCGTGCTGAAATGGCGCGGCGATCTGGCAGCGTATAAATAGACTACTGGTGCACGGTGCTTTACCGACTGCGCAACAAACTGCATAAGAGCATCGCCCTGCGCTATACTTTAGATGTTTTCAAAGACATAGTAGTATAATTATATATAATATATATCAATAGCTATCTGCTATAGTGCGCAGAGCTTAACACCGCTGAACGCGGTGCAAAAGGAAAAAAGCCGCCGCCGCGGCTTTTAGTGCAGACTTTTTACTCAGTGCGAAAATATGTAAATTTACATATTAGTGACATTTATGTCGATCTTGGGGTGGTAGAGGCCGCAAGTTCAAGTCTTGTCACTCAGACCAGCAAAAAAGGGATGACTTATGTCATCCCTTTTTTGCTGCTTTCAGCGATAGCTTTGTGCTTGCGATCACCGACCGCGCCATGCGCCGCGAAGCGGCAGCTTGGGGTGGGAGGGCTTGGAGCACGAGCGCCGACAGTGTCGGATCAAGCGAGTGCGACAAGGGAGAAAACAACGAGTATCGCAGGTGCGCCACTGCGTACACCTGCGATACGACTATGTTTTCGACAGGGCCGCGCAAGCACTGCGCGAGACCTTTACAATAGCAAACACATCAAACAATTGTCTCCTTTTATGTTGCGAATCTCAACCGTCTCAACCATTGGTTGTTTTAACTCTAATATCCAGTTATTGATTGCTATTGCGATTCGCGCTATACTATACACAGTGAGGCGCGTCACAATATGTTTTTGGAGGTTATTTATGACCAATATCAATATAGGCAACAAGATCAGAGAACTTAGAAAGAAAAAAGGCATCACACAAGAGGCTCTTGCCGCCGCGCTGTGGGTATCTCCGCAGGCTGTCAGCAAATGGGAGAGTGGTTTGACATATCCCGATCTGACGATGATACCCGTCATCGCCGGGTATTTTGAGATCTCCCTGGATGCTCTGTTCGACTACGATATGAAGCCGTTCCATCAGTATCTGAAAGATTACGACCTTGCAGAATATATCCGATAAAGTTTTCAACCGCTGTATTGCACTTTTCACTTGCCTGTGCTATACTGTAGGCACAGGCTTCGGCTTGAATTTAATTTTTCAGGAGTTTGCTGTTTGAAGAAAACCAACACCTATGGAATTGTACTGTAAACGAGAGGTTTGCAAATACAATTTCCGCAGCCTCTCGTGATTGACGGTCAAACAATTATGAAAGGGCTTACAATGAAAAATTTGACTATACGTTTAGAAACAGAAAAAGACTATCGCGCGGTTGAAAATGTGACGCGGGAAGCGTTTTGGAATCAAAATGTTCCGGGCTGCGACGAGCACTATCTCGTACACAAGATGCGCACGCACGCGGACTTTCTCCCCGAGCTTGCATTCGTGCTGGAGAAAGACGGCGAGATCATCGGCAATATCATGTACACGAAAACCAGGCTCGTTGATGAACGCGGCAACGAAAAACAGATCCTGACTTTCGGGCCGATCAGCGTCCTGCCCGCCTATCAACGGCAAGGCTACGGCAAAATGCTGATCGAGCATTCCTTTGCCAAGGCGGCTGCTCTCGGCTACGACACGATCGTAATTTTCGGAAATCCCGACAATTATGTGGCGCGTGGGTTCAAAAGCAGCAAGAAGTACAATGTCTGCTTGGAAGGTGATGTGTTCCCTTCCGCGCTGCTTGTCAAAGAACTGCGTGCGGGAGTCCTCGACGGCAGAAGATGGTATTTCTGCGAAAGTCCGGTTGGAGAATGCTGTGCGGATGAGGACGGCGTTGCCGCTTTTGACGCGACCTTTCCGCCTAAGGAAAAGGCATGGCAGCCCAGCCAAGAAGAATTTTACATTCACAGCCACTCGGCGATGGTACGATAAAACTAAACGCTAAAAAAAGTGCCGATGGGGTCGGTTTGATCCGCCTCATCGGCATTTTCCATTTTATTTTACTTCTTCCCCATAAAATACCGACTGCATATACTGCACTCTCGCCGCGACAGAAGCTTTGGTCGTCGGCGCCCTTTCCACGATGTCGAAGCCGTGCATCGTGCCTTGGGTCTCGTGCAGAGTGACTGCCACGCCCGCCGCGCGGAGCGCTTCGGCATAGGCGATGCCCTCGTCGTGCAGGCAGTCAAACTCCGCCGTTTCTACGTAAGCGCGCGGCAGATCGGCAAACGACTTTGCCTCCAACGGTGAGGCATACGCAATGTCGGGCGTGTTTGCATCGGGCAGATACCCGGGCCACATTTTCCGCGATAGCGTGCTGTTCCACATCGGCGTGTCGGTATACTTTCGGTTGGACTCAGTCTGCATCCTGCGGTCGGTCGCGGGGTAAACCAGAAGCTGAAAGCACGGCAGATCCGTGCCGCGATCCCGCGCCATCTGACAAACCGCCGCTGCCAACGTGCCGCCCGCGCTGTCGCCACCGACGGCGATCTTAGCCATGTCGATGTGCAGCTTTTCCGCGTTTGCAAACGTCCAGCGCAGCGCGGCATAGCAGTCCTCGACAGGGATCGGGAACGGATGCTTCGGTGCAAGGCGATACTGCACAAACACCACTTTACAGGGCGTTTGCAGCGCGTACGCTTTTGCCAGCTTATAATGATAGCCCGCGCCCTCGAAGAAGAAACCGCCGCCGTGATAATACACGAGGCAGGGTGCCGCATCCCCGATGCCGCGCGGCTCGAAGATCAAAACTTCGATCTCCGCATCCCGATACCCCCGTATGACCTCTGCGTGCACCGTTACCGCACGGTCATGCCGAATCCAACGTGGCGGACGCATCAGCGAGCCCATCCGTCCTGCCATTGCCGCATTGCGGATCGGCGGCGTAAAATACGAATATGGGAAAAATTCTTTCCCGATCGGATACTTGCGCATGCCCTCTCCCCCTGTCTTGCTCTTTTTTCCATTATAGCACGGCTTCGCCCGCTTTGTAAACTCGCAAACAAAGATATTGATTTTTGCCCCGAAACATAGTACAATACATACAGCGGGACAAACTGCCCGCGCCGACAAAATTTAAAATATAAGGAAACGCCTATGAAAATTGCTCTGATCGCACATGACAAAAAGAAAGACGACATTATCGAGCTGGCAAAGCGCTACAAGGACGTGCTTGCCGAGCATGAGCTGTATGCAACGGGAACGACCGGAACGCTGATTATGGGCGAAACGGGACTTGCCATCCACAGAATGAAGAGCGGCCCGCTCGGCGGTGACCAGCAGATCGGCGCTATGCTGGCGGATGGCAACCTGGATCTCGTCATTTTCCTGCGCGACCCGCTGACCGCACAGCCGCACGAGCCCGATGTTTCGGCACTGCTTCGTCTTTGCGACGTGCAGAAGATCCCGCTCGCGACCAACACCAGCAGCGGCGAGATCATGCTGCAAGCACTCAAAAGCAAAATTTATTTTCAGTAATATAACAAGGTCGGTCGTCTCTTAGGACGACCGACCTTGTTTTTTATGTGTAAATTATCGCAACTTGACAACCGGCCAAAGACCCGTGGCAAAATAGCTGACGCCCGTGAATGTATCGGTAACAGTCACTTCGTTTGCGGCATCCTTATTTTTCAGTTCCAGCCGAACCTGTATTTCCGCCGCATCGGAAAGTCCCAACAGCACTTTGGGAACCGCCGCTTCGTATAAAACGCCGTCGTCCGTGTCGCTGTTATCGTTTTCGGTACCGAAAACCGTCGCGGCGCCCTGCACCGTGCATGTTTTTTTCGTCACTGCATTGGCAACATATGTGCATACGGCATTTCCCTTGCTGTCCATGCAAATGCGGTAATCGCAGGTTTCGCCATCGGCGATGCAGACCGTTACGGTATCGCCGTCGTGCAGATACCGATCCAATCGGGAAAGCAGAAAATACACATTTTCCGCATCGTGCGCCACGCGCAAGGTGACCTGCGCCTGTGTCAGACTGCCGACAAAGAAGGCATCGGTATTGTTCTCCCATTCCCCGGCATCGCCGTCCACGGTCACCGTCTGCGTCGGCGCGTCGATGCGGTGATTCAGGTAGGCGCGTGTGATCTTGGTGCCGCGCGGTCCGTCTGCAACGGGTTCATTCGGGAATGCAGCCAGCACCGTGTGTGTACCCGACACAAAGATCGATCCCATTGAGCCGCGTGTCCTGCCGATCAGACTGAACTCTCTGTAAAACGCACTGCCGTCCGCCGCACCGAGGCGCGCATAGTACGCGGCAGATTTGCCGTAAGCCAGCAGCGTTTCACCCGACAAAAATCTGTCTACATACGGCGCCGCCGTATCAAACGGACTCTCCACCAATGTGTCGGGGCCTTCCTCTGTAAAGTCCAGAGCTTTCCATGTGCCGTCCTCGCGGCTGAGCGCATAGGAGACCGTAAAATTCAGATCCAGTCCGTGTACCTCAGCTGCCAGTAGCATTCTGCCGTTATACAGCTCCACCGCGACCGGCATCTGTCCCGAAAAATAGGGAGCGGTAACGCTCTCTCCGCCGAGCACACGGGTCTTATCGCCGATATACTGCTGCAATACCGTGGTCGCGCGATAATAGTTGGTATCGCCCGGCTGTATGTCCGGCGTCCATGTATATCCCCGATCCGTAGAAACAAGATACCCCGTTCCGCTGGAGCGCTTTTCGGTATCGAACGTATATTTCGCAATATACGGCGCGATCTGCGTAAAGTAGATCTCCACCGTGCCGTCCGAGCGCTGCAGGATGGACGGCTCCCAGCACTGTCCCGTATAGATCTTCTGCGGTGTGCCGAATGTCAGCTTGTTGTCGGCGTCGATCCCGCCGCGCATCACATACAAGCCGTTTGCATCTATATCGTATTTATAGGCAAATTTCGGCCGCACGGCAAATACATACAGGATCTCGCCGTTATCGAGCATGCATGCCTCAAGCCCGCTGGCGATATAATAGTCATCGGTGCCGTACCTGTGCTGCGAGGTCGTCCAAACGGAAACCGGCGCTGCCCATGTGCGTCCGTCTGTACTGGTCGTATAGCAAATCCGGTTGCCCGTCCTGTTCGTGGAAAACAGCAGGACATACAGATCCTCTTTCCACTGCTTGATGCGCGGATAATTCATCTCGGCAAACCAACTGTACCCGGTAGCCGCATATGTGAGCTCCGTACTGCTGCGGAAATCCGTCTCCAGGGATACGCGCATCATGTCATCCTCGGCATGATCGCCGTTTGCGCTGTTCGTATTCAACTCTGCGATGGCGGGAAGAGAGGACGGCACATCGTCACCGCCCGCAGCAAAAGCCGCAAAGGGCAAAAACGCAGCCACCAAACAAGCAGATAAAACTTTGAAAGCATATCTACACATAGGCATCTCCTTTCGATGCTCGCATTGTACCAAATAAACGCAAAAAGCAAACAGGTGCTCCATGGGATACGTTTTGCCCAAGAGCTTTATGCATTATTGCTTTGCGCCAAGGTTACGATATCCGCAAAAATACGTGCGTTGAACACATCGCGCTTTACCGCCGCGGCGACCAAAGTTTTCTGCGACTCGTCAAAATCGGTGTACGCCTCGGGATTGAAGCGCTTTTTGCCGTAGGCATCTACGTTGAGGGTCATGCCGCGGGCATACCCGTCTGTCAGCACCACGACCGATGCCGATCGCATGTCGCAAATGCCGGGATCGTCCGCATAGTACATCACCAGCGGATCATGCAATAGCAACTGCGCACGGGGGCGATCCTTTCTCCATAGCTGAAACAGCTCCGTGAGATACATATGTCCGCGTTCCTTACCCGCATAGGTGAGCAGATCGTCATACAGCGCTTGTTCGGCGACCAACAGATGCGTAACGTCCGCGCCGATGCACGCAAGATTGTGCAGATTGCGAAACATGATATTCGCGGCGGTCACGTCCGAGATCACATTCCAGTCCGCATACTGCTTATAAAACGCGCCGCCCATGATCACGACTCTGCCTGCCAGGTTCAACGCGTCTTTATCCTTTTGGATGGCTCTTGCTATGTTCGTAAACGGACCGATGGCGATCACGGTGAGTTCCTTTCCGTACCTGCGGCAGCTATCCAAAATAAAATCCACCGCGGCATCCGCATCCGCTCCGTCAGGCGTATATACGTCCTCCGCAAGATCGGGGGTATAATGGGGAATGTGCGGATATTCCTGCGGCTCTGTCCCCATGGGAACACCGCATCCCGCATACACGGGGACGGATTCGTAGCCGTTCCCGTATTCTCTGAGCAGTTTTTTCACCTGGCGCGCGCGGTCGACCGTATTGCGGAATACGGTCGTGATCCCCACGATCTCAAACTGCCGCCGCATAGCGACATAGAGCGCAATGGCATCGTCAATATCGTCACCGATATCCGTATCGATCAGGATCTTCTGCTTGCCTGTCATAGAAATCCTCCGTTCTTGCTGCTCTTATTTCCCCGTCATTCGATCGGGGTTACATTTTGCATCCGCTTTGACGAATGTATCATAGAAGAATAATAGGTTTCATTCGTTGTACGGAAAGTGCGACACACCTGCCGATTACTTCTCGGCTTTATGATAGCGCAGGGAGCAGACGTCGTCGCCTTTGGCGATGCATTTGGGCAGGTCGAGCACGCTGCCGTAGCACTCACCGATGCCGTGGTCGCCGCACATGGCGATGTCACAGAGCATGGCGATCTCCTCATCGGTGCATCCCGCCTTCTGCCACGCTTTGACCAGCGGACAATAGTGGAAGTCGATCGAGAGCTTGTCATCGGTGCTTTCCAGCACATCCATCTCAAAAACGAGTTGCGCCGCCTTGGGAAACAGCGTCTTTTTGAGTCCCCTCAGGCTGTCGGTGCCGCCCTTTTTCACAAGGTCCGCACCCTGCGACAGTCCGCAGCGGCGAACTGCCGCACTGCCGAAATCTTTCGGATCCAGTCCGCGCTTCTGCGCCTCGTCACACAAAAGATAGAGCCAGAATGCTCTGTGCTCAAGCTGCGCGCGGATCGCCTGCAAAAGTCCGTTCTTGTACTTGGGTTCATTTTTTACGATGCTCATAGTCCGTCTCCTTATATTGCATGATATGCGTTCTTTCGACACCCTCATTTTACCATATAAACGCAATAAAAACAAGCGTTTTCCCATCGGACGGGTTTTGCCCGAAAACTTGCAGGATATACTGCCGCTTTGCGGCTACTCCGCGATCCTGTACAGCATGCAGGGGCGGCCGCCCGTCTCGTAGTTCATTTCGCCGATGACCTTGCCGCTCTCGGCAAGGTAGTTCATGTAGCGCCGCACCGTCACGCCCGTCAGACCGACTTTTTCGGCAATGGCGTCGCCTGTCAACCAGGTTTGCGGGTGCTCTTTCAGATGCTCCAGGATCAGCCGGAGCGTCTTTTCCTGAATGCCTTTTGGGTACAGCTCTTCGCTCTTTTTCCGCGCATTGTCTATGATAAAATCAATGTTCTTTTGACTTAAGGTGCCGAGGTCTTTCAGCGCATCGGTCTGCGCAATGAACTTATCGAGCGCCATCTGAAAACGGTCAAAGGTAAACGGCTTTACCAGATAATCCACGATGCCGAGGTGCAGCGCCTCTTCGAGCGAATCGCGGTCGTTCGCCGCGGTGACCATGATCGCATCCACAGAGATCTGTTTTTTGCGGATCTGTCTCAATGTTTCAAATCCGTCTGTATACGGCATAAATACGTCTAAAATCAACAGATCGACCGCGTTTTGTTCCAAGAATTCCAACGCGCTTTTGCCGTCCTTGCATTTGCCGACTACGCAAAACTGCTTGTTGCGGCGGATATACTGCTCGTTGATCATCGCCACCATCGGGTCGTCTTCTACGATCAATACCTTGTACATGATTCTCCCCTCCGCATATTATACATTTTGGGTAAAGCTGATCGCAAAGGAGGTTCCTACGCCCACCTGCGACTCCACGGTAATCTTTCCGCCCAGTCCCTCTACCAGCGTTTTTACTTGGTAAAGTCCTGTTCCTCTGCCCGTACCCTTGGTCGAGTATCCGTTTTCAAATATCCGTTCGAGATCACCTTCGGGGATGCCTTTACCCGTGTCGTCGGCGGTGATCAGCACTGCTCCCGGACGGGAGTAGATGCCGAACAGGAGCTCTTTTTGCGCTCCGTAGTCATTTCCGCTCTCATTCATCGCATCAAAAGCATTGTCGATCAGATTACCGATGATGGTGACCAATGCTTCGGACGGCAGCGGCATGTCTTTGTTGGAATAAAAGCAACCTTCCCGCAAAACGAATTTGACATTCAGCTCGGAGGCGCGTGCGGTCTTGCCGATCAGCAATGCCGCGACCGCGGGCTCGTTGACTGCGTGCATGATCTTGCTGATGGCCGCGCGCTGCACGATGGTAATATTTTCGATATAGGAGATCGCCTCGTCGTACATCTCCATTTGAATCAGCCCGAGGATGACATGCAGCTTATTGGTGAAATCATGATTGTTGGCGCGCATCGAGTCCACAAGATAACGGGTGCCTGTCAGGTCCTCCATCAGTTTGGTATACTCGGCTCGGTTATGCAGAATGCCCACTGCGCCGATGACTGTCTCTTCTTCCTTAATCGGGATGCGGTCGATCAGAATATCCGCACTGCCGAGCGCCTGCTCCTGTATGTTGAATTCTTTCTCGCCGCTTTTCAGCGTGTGTGCCAGCAGCGCGTCGCCACATATATTTTCCAGCGACTGTCCGACGATGCTTTCGCCTATGCCTTTTTCATCGCCGCGCAGCATTTCGACAGCGGCATGATTGGCAAACTGCACTCTGCCGTCTGCATCCACCGCGAGGATACCTTCGTCGAGCGATTCGAGAATGTTGTCGCGGATCTGATACATAGCGGAAAATACATCAGGCTCATAACCGAGCAAACTGTCTTTGATCTTGCCCCAAAGCTCCGCAGAGATCAACAGCTCCATCAAAATCGCCGCCGTGGTAATCAACGCATAGATAAAAAGCGTCTGCAATGTTTCGCTGTTGATGTTTTCCATCAGCATGATCGCCATGACAAATCCGATGTACGCACCGTCCTCGTCATAGATCGCCGCATAGGCTCTGCGCTGTGTGCCCGAAGGACCGATGTCGTTTGTGGCGTAGTATTCCTTGGCATTCAGCTCAAATTGCGGCAGCGTACCGTCATATAAGGTACCGATCAGCTCGTGATTGGAGTGGTACAGGCGGATGCTGTCGCTGCCCATGACCGAAATAACGTCAATATCGTCAAGGGTTGCCACCAGCGAATCCAGGTACTCCGAGAGCACCACATCGGCATCTTCACCGTCTGCATCCTTTTCCGCAAGGATCGGCGAATGGGCGATCGCCTCGGCAACATTCTGCAGATTTTGATCGCGTTTTTCGGTTTCAAAATGAATGTTGATCAGCGTTCCCGCTACGCCGAGAAACAGGGCAAGCGAAACGATCAGAATCAGTTGGGCGCGAACAAAATTCTGCTGAACACCTGTCAGCGTCGTGCGCCCTTTGGGATTTGTATGTATCATAGGCAACAACATCTTTCTTCAAAATTCTACCCTTATTATAAAGATATTTATTGCTTTTGAAAAGCCTTTTGAAAGTAAAATAAACGAACCGACGCACAAAATTATGTTTCTATTTTTCTTAAAATTGTCTTTCGGTAAGCTGCGTGCTATCCTGTGTACGAAATCAAAAACACACAGGAGATGTTGATTATGGGTTCTATTTTTGAAACGATCATGCTGGTTTGCTTTGGCCTGTCCTGGCCGCTGAACGTCATCAAGGCATACAAGGCGAGAACAGCCAAGGGAACAAGTCTGCCGTTTATCCTTTTGATCATTACGGGGTACATAGCGGGCATCGCTGCAAAGTTTGTCACGCATCAGGTCAACTACGTGCTGGTTGTATATCTTATCAATCTCGCGATCGTATCGCTGAATCTGGTAGTATACTTCCGCAATGCGGCGCTCGACAAAGGCGCACAAGGAACGGAGGCTGCACACCATGCTTAAACGAGAGATGCAAAGATATGCGGCGCTCAACGGACTCGCCGAAAAAGACGGTACTGTTATTCTCGGCGGCAGCGCCGATCGGGAAATCCCGCTTTGCGAGTTAAAACAGGCGTTTGCCCTGAACGTAGATCTGTATAACAGAAGCATTTCGGATCTTTCGGTGCGCACCGCCATCGAGGCATATAATGCCTGCGTTGCGCCCCTCGCTCCCGAAAGCGTTCTGCTGCACATCGGCGCCGCCGATACGGAATTTTTTGCGGAGCATCCCGCCGACTTCGATCAAAAATATCGGGAGCTGATCGAACATATTAAAGCGGTGGATTCCAAATGCAGCATCGTGATCATCGCGCTGCGAAATCCCGAAGAAGCAACCGATATTGCCGAGATGAACAAGCATCTCCGATACATCGCCGAGTCCGAGCACTGCGAGTACGGCGATATTGCGGCGAAACGCATATGGAATCCCAAAGAGACGAAAGATGTTGTCTCCTTCGTATACTCGACAGGCTTTGTCCGCCCGCTCAAAAACAAACGCCCGATCTATGACCTGGTAAAGATCCTGTTCTGCAGCGAACCGACCTACGCCATATAAAAAATATAGAGAGCCACGAGGCTCTCTATATTTTTATTTTTACTTTAAGGTCGTAACCATATGCAGCATGGTGTCTCTGTTTATGACGGTGCCGCTGTTATTCTTGATGTATTCCTCGGTGAACACGCCGTGGTACAGTCTGCCGTAGTTGTAGCGGTCGCGATCAAAGATGATATGGATCTGATCGACGCCGTTTACGTTCAGCACGGATACATCGGGATAGGTGGTGTACGCCTCGTACAGCGTGATCGAGTAGGGCCAGGTCTTGCCTTCGTCATAGGACAGCGCCGCGGTCATATTTGTGCGTCCGCTGGTCGCATTGTAGACCATCAGCAGTGCGCCGCTCGAAAGACGCGTGATGTTAAAGCGCGTGGTGCAGTTGAAAATATCCGAGGGCGAAGACATCGTCCATGTGCAGCCCTTATCAAAGGAGAATGCCTGATACGCAACCTTCTTTGCGGTATCGGCACGAACCGTCAGCCACAGCGTACCGTCCGCAAGCTCGGTCACTACCGTTTCGTCATAATTGATCGCCTCGGGGATATATGCGCGGCCGCGCAGCGACCATGTCTTGCCCTTATCGGTGGAAGCATACACCGCGGTATAACGCTCATCGAGATAGTTGTTCGGTGCGGCGAGCCATGTGCCGTCGCTCAGCACGGTGATATTGTTGCGCAGGAGTCCCGGGAAAAGATACTTATGCTCGGAGACCTTCCATTTGGAAAAGTCGGCATCGGGATTTTCGACCGAGAACATCCATACCGCACTGCTCTTTTCAAAGGGAGACAGCGTGCTGCTCATGATATAGAAGCCGTAAAGGGTGTTCGTCTCTTTGTCCAGCCAAAGCTGAATGTCACAGACGGTCGTCTCCTTGTTCGGGTCGCCTTCCTTTTCGCTGTTGACATAGCCGAATTCTTTCCACGTCTTTCCGTTGTCATCGCTGTACGCAAGAACGGCGTAGTTGCCGGGCTTGCCCTCGGCGGTATCGCCCGTGCTCCATGCGGCGATCAATCTGCCGCCGTTTGTGACCTCAATGGTGGGACAGCCGTGCCACTTGCGCGTGGAAATACCGTAGTAACTGTCCGAGGTATCAAAGAGCAGCGAAGCTCCCTTGCTCTCCCATGCAAACGGAACAGTCGTGCCGTTTGCAAACGGGATCGCCCACTCGCCGAAGCTGATGGTCTCGCCCGCATTGCAGTATTTAACATACCAGTTGACAAGGTCGGGGGCATTGGTACGCACCGCCGTGTTGTACGGTGTGCCCGCAGCGCACAGGATCTGCGTCCAGCCTGCCGCTTTCACCTTGGCATTCACGGCATCGTAGACGGAGAGCTCGCCGACAGCCAGCACGACGTAGCCCGCCTTGGTAACGGTGGCGGTGTTGCCGCCGATGGATCCGTGTACATATGCGGTGCCGATCAGCTCTGCGGGGAGATAACTCTCCTCAAAGCAGTATGTGCGATCGTTGAACGTCTGTGCGCCCGCCTTCGCTTCGCGCAGCGTGCTGCCGCTGCCCGCCGAAAGGGTGGCGAGATTCTTCAAAAAGTCCAGAGAAGCAAACTTGTTGGAGCTTGGGATGTCCTCTTTGAAGCTGACGGTGTCATAATCGTCGCGCGTGAACGTATTGTTCGTATCCAGCACCAGCCAGGTGTTCGGCATATTGTAATTTACGCCTTCCTCGGTGCCGTAGACCAGATACTGTGTCTCGGATGCACTATCGGTGTTGCGCAGCGAAAGCAGCATGCGCACATTGCCGTATGCCTGTTCCTTCGGAATGCGCAAAAGGTCATAGCTTGCAAAAAATACGACCTTGTAACCGTCCGCGGTCTTTGTATAGGTGAAATACGCGGTAGTATTGACCGTGGTCGGGTTCACGCCGCTCACCGTCTGAAAACTCTTGCTCGCGTTGGTATAGCGGCGCAGCATATAGGTGCCGTCGGCATCGCAGAGGAAATTGATCGCGAAGCGGTCGCCGCGCATCACGGAATTTGTCGCCTGCAGGTGAATGGAGATATTGTCGCCGTTGCCGATGTCACCGGGCTTTGTAAACAGTGTGGGATCCTTGACCACAGCCGTGATCTCCACGCCGTTATCGGTATAGCGCGCCGTGTAAGTCACGGTCGCGGTATTTTTCGCCGTTGCCGATATTGTGATCGTGTCCTCGCTGAAATCCTCGAGATACGAGGACGGATAATACTTGCGGATCGGCGTTTTTTCCGCTTCCGCCTGTCCCGCAAGAACCTGCATTACCTTTGCTGCATCCATAGCCGTTACCTTTCCGTCTTGATTTGCGTCTGAGCCGTTACCCTTCCGTCTTGATTTGCGTCTGCGGCATCTGTGTTTTCCACGCTGCCGCTCACAACGCAACGCAGAATGCCGATCGCATCCCGCAGTGTCAGTGCGCCGTCGCCGCTGATGTCGCCGGCGATGTCATACACATACCCGTCTGCCGCGGGGGTGAGCGCCGATGCACCGATCACCATGCAAAGCATGAGCAGTGCCGCGGCTGCACAAAGTATACCTTTTTTCATATATGCCTCCTATAGTGATTTTATCAAAACATCTCTCGGATCTTTTTGCACTCGTTTTGCAGCATGTGCAGCTCGCTGCCGTAGCTGATCCTATCCACGCCCCACTCGGTCGCTTTGTCGAGGAGCGTCTTGCTTGTCGTGATGAGTCCCCACGGCTTGCCCGCCTGTGCGGCTGCCGCCGCAACTTTCTGCATGGCGGCAAGGATCGGCGCGGTATCGCCGATGCAGCCGAGGTCGCAGGAGAGGTCGTTGGGCCCGATGAAAACGCCGTCCACACCCTGCACCGCAAGGATCTCTCGGATATTTTCCACGCCCGCTTTCGTTTCGATCTGCGCATAGACCTTGATATGTTCGTTGGCGGCAGGCATGTACGTCTCGAGCGCGGGCGGAGCATACAGCGTGTGCGCACGCATCGTAGAAATGCCGCGCTTGCCGATGGGCGCGTACTTGGCGTAGTCCACCACCGCGGCAATATCCGCGGCGCAGTTCGTCATGGGCAAAAGGAATCCGTCGGCGCCCGCATCCACACATTTCGTGATCCATGCGCGCCCGTTGTCGGGCAGACGCACGATGGTGGTGAATTCCGCGAGCCTTGATACCGTGAACATCTTCGTCAGATCGGTATAGTCGAACGAGCCGTGCTCGTTGTCCACGATCATAAAATCAAAATCGTTGTTTTTCAGGAGCAGCGGCATGTTGGTAAAGGCGATCTCCGAGAGCATCATGCCGATCTCCGCTTTTTTCTGCTCTGCAAGCATGCAAAGTCCCTCCGTACCGATGTCGGTATCACACATACGGCATTCCACGCCGCGCGGGCGCAGGATGTCGCTGATTTTTGCATAGATCTTTTCCGCGCCGCCGCCGCCGAGCAGCAGCCGTGCGCGCTTTGGCAGTGTATCGAGCACCGCCACGATGTCGGCGCACATTTTCTCCTGCGCCGCCGCACTCTCCAGGTGCCCGCCGCCCGTCAGAACGCCGCTGAGGGTGACAAGGCGCGTCTGTTTATCAAAATACGGTCGGTATTCCCACACCGCAGAAGGCTTGCACACGTCGTCCAAAAACGCAAGCTGTGATGCCGTACCGATGTTCAAAAGATACGCGTCGCCGTCGGCTCCGCTGCCGAGGTAGCTGACCGCATGGTCGCCCATCGGCGTGTAGACCTGCATGCCGCGATGGCTGCCGCAGGAGCAGACCGCATCGCTGACCGTGGGCAAAAGGAGTCCCGGGATGCTCTCCCGATCCCCCGCAGGTCATCCAGCGGGTACAAGCCACTGGCGCAGGCGTCGGTCTTGTGTGTCCTGTTCTTCCCTGTGAGCAAATGCGTCACATAGGAGCCGAGCGTGAAAAATTCCGCGCCCACGAGTGTATCCCGCTGCGGATAGAGCTTTGCCAAGGGGAGATTTTTCTTGAGCCGCGTTCCGCGTCGGGAAAAGTCGATCGCCCGCAGTGCCGCGGCGCTGTCGTCGCCGCTCTGATCCTGCCAGGAGATATACTCGCTCATGGTGCCGTCGACATATCGCAAAAGGTATCCGTGCATCTGCACACTGATAAGCACCTTTTTGCAGTCGTGCGCGTGCGCGGTCTCCATCGCCGAAAGAATTACTGCATCGATCGCACGGCGCTCCACGGTAAAGTGCACCCCGTCGGCAAGCATCGGCTGCGGAAACGGGACTTTCTGCGCAAAGAGATATTCTTTTTTGTCGCTGTCGTACACCGAAAGCTTGATAAACGTGCTCCCGATGTCCATGAAGAAAAAACGCATAGAATCTCCCTCCTGTAATTATTATATAAAGTCAAAATAGAAATGTATATAGCATAATCTGCTGTTTATATTGATTTTTCTGCTGTTTTGCGATACAATAGACGCATACAAGGAGGGATATGGCTATGCAGGATGCACATGTTTTTGCCGAATACATCCGCACCGAGGAGATCTTGTTCAAGCACGCCAAGGGCATGCGCGACATCATCGGTCTGGAGTTTCACCCCTATCATGAGATCTTTTTGTTCATGGACGGAGACACCGAATTTATCTCCAGCGCCTTTCGCGTCAAGCTGCAGCCGCGCACGCTGGTGGTCATCCCCAAGGAGAACTTCCACCACTTCGTCGTACACGGTGCCGAGGAAGATTATCACCGCTATGTGTTCAACTTCACCGCCGTGGCGGGACTGGACGCACTCATTGAAGAAAAAATGGAGCAGCTCTGCTATCTGCCCGCGTCGCCGTCGCTCTGCGCCATGTTTGAAAAGCTCGGCAGCCACACCGCAGACACCGACACCTATAAGCAGGGACTGTTGCAGCGCGCCGTATTCACCGAAATTCTGTTGGAGATGGAGACCGCCGCGCCGAATGACGCCGACTATGCGCATCTTTCCGTGCATCCGCTGATTGCCGAGGCAGTGAAGTTCATTCAAAAGCATACGAGCATGATCGCGCAGGTCGAGGACGTGGCAAAAGCGGTGAATATTTCCTCGTCGTATCTGTCGCACCTCTTCCGCGAGGAGCTGCACATTTCCCCGCACCGCTACATCCTGGAAAAAAAGCTCATCCTTGCCAACCGCAAGATCGAGAGCGGCTGCGGCGCGGTGCAAGCGGCGGCAGAATGCGGCTTTGCCAACTATTCGGGCTTTTATAAAATGTACAAAAAGATGTTCGGCTTTTCCCCGTCCATGGCGGGCAAAACCAATGCGAAAATACAAAACTGAAATTTCTTTTTCAAACCTTCAAACCTGTTTTCTGTTTTAACGACTGTATAGGTGAAAGCTTTCAAAAGGAGTTCCATCCATGCACAATGCAAATTTACAAAATCACATCGAATTCTTACTGTCGGCGGCAATGCGGCAGTGCAACAATCTTGCGGACGCGCAGGACCTGACACAGGAAACACTGCTCGCGGCGCTCACCTTTTGCGAAAAGGGCGGCGCGATGGAAGATCCCAAGGCATGGCTACTTTCGGTGATGCGGCGGAAATACTACGATCTGCTCCGGCGCAAATATCAACGTCCCACCGTCACCATCGGTGCGGATTTTGACATCATCGACGATGCGGATGTCGCCGAGGATCTGATCGGCAAGGAAGAAGCCGAACAGGTACGCCGCGAGGTCGCCTATCTTGCCGAGACCTACCGCAACATCATTGCAAGGCATTATTTCCACCGCGAAAGCGTACAAACGATCGCCGAGCACCTGCACCTGCCCGAGGGAACTGTAAAAAGCCGGTTGGATTTTGGCAGAAAGCAACTGAAGAAAGGGTTTGAAAGTATGGAAAAATACACACAGAACAGCTACATGCCGCAAGGACTGCACGTATGTAACAGCGGCAGATGCGGCTTAAACGACGAACCGATGTCTTTGACGGAGAATGACGCACTGGCGCAAAATCTTCTGATCCTCGCCTATGACAAGCCGATCGGCATTACCGACCTGGCAAAAGCGATCGGTGTGGCGGCGGCATATGTCGAGCCAGTAGTCAACAAGCTGGTGGACGGCGAGCTGATGCGGCGCATGGGAGACGGCAAGGTCTATACCGATTTCATCCTCTACCACGCCGAGGACTTTGTAAAATACATGAAAGAACAGGAGCAGTTCGCCGCCGACTATGCGGATGCCTACTGCGAGCCGCTGCGCAGGGCGATCGAGGAGTTATGCAAGACCGATTTCTACAGTCAGCGTCTGGAACGCTACATGATGATCCGTATCGCCGAAAACGGACTCTATACCGGTCTTAAAAAGCACCGTGCCCCGCAAGTATTCCCCGAGCGTCCGAACGGCGGGCGTTGGATCGCTTTCGGAACCGTATATCCAAGGGACTACACGATTCCGAAAGAAAAGCGCGGCAAGGAAGAATACCATTTGGCGGGGCGGCGCCGTACATGCATCGAGCAATATCTGGACGCAAAAAATTTAAAGATCTACAATTATGAAAGCTCGCTCTACCCATACCCCAAGCATGCCGGCTACGGATACAGTTCGTTTCAGGATGTGGAACACGATATGCTCAAACTGTTTTACCTCATCAAGCACAATATCGCGCCCGAAACCATGGGCTGCGATCCGCGCATCTTAAAGGGCATTCCACTGCTGGAAAAACGCGGCTTTCTCACCGCAAAGGGCGGCACGCCCGAGCTTTTGATCCCCTGTTTGACCCATGTGCAGGAAAAAGAGTTTGATGCGATCTGCGAAAGAGCCAGTACAGCTTTCGCCGCTGCGATCGAACAACCCCTCGCAGCGTATGTTTCGACGCACAAAAAGAAGATCCCACTGCATCTGACAAGCGTGCCCGATCAAAAGCGCACCATGCCGTACGAACCGAGACCCATGATGTTTGTGTTCGCCGCGATCGAAAAAGGCATGCACCCCCGCGACCTCGGCTACCCCTGCCCCGAAACATTCGTGGTGTTGGATTAAACAACTAAAAGAACCACCTCTATAGCTTTGGACGCTAAAGCACAGTTTTTATAATAAGGCATTAGAAAGACGAACGGTTACAGACAAAGGCTCCCTTGTGTAAAGGGAGCCTTATACGGTCCGCCTGCAAGTGCGCATTACTCACCACCGAAAATGATAGCAAAATAGAAAAAAAGATGATATAGAAATCAATCTATATCATCTTTTTTTACTGTCCTTTAGAACACACCTCTATGGGTGGTTCTCTCTTTATTCTTTTGCATCGGCGTACTGAAAGATCGCATGTGCGAGCAGGCACTGCGCGGGAAAATAGGTGAACAGGCAGAGCGTGTCCGTGATCGGCGGCGCGCCCGCGAAGATGTTTAAGAGCAGCATGAAATCCGAAAAATAGAACAGGATGCTGCCGAGTGCGAGCAGGATGGTTACTATATTCCGCTCGCGCACAAGGTTGGCAATGGCTTTGCCGACCATGCAGGAGATCACCAGCGCATACACAAGGCAGATGCCCTGCATCAGCGGCGAGCCGAAATCAAAGATCGGCACCGCTAAGATGATCAGCGCAGATGCGGCAAAGATGACCATACTCGGAAGCAGATCCCTTTTCCGAAATCGCATCAGGCAGCCGTATGCGACAAAGTAAAACAGATGACCGACCGCGAAGAGGAGCGCACCGGGAATAAAGGTGATGTTGAGCACCACATCACCGATCATACAAACGAGCAGTCCCAGCGCCATCACGATCGGAAATTTTCGATTTTTCCCGCCGAAGCGCAGCGCATATGCACAGTTGAACGTGCCGAGCAGGACAAAGCCCGTGGCAGTCAGCGCTTTCAGCGAAAGTCCGCCGAACCGATCGTAGCAAATACAGCTCAGCATCGTCGCCGCGATCAAAATTCCGTTGCCGATTCCGAATACTTTTTTCATGTTTACCTCAAAAACAGATGCAGGAGTTTTCCGTAGATGCCGCGATCGTACGGCTGATAACGCATGGGCAGATCCATCCATGTTTTCTTATCCACGATGCTCTTGGTGTGCGAGAAGGCGTCGAAGCCGTCCTTGCCGTGGTAGCCGCCCATGCCGCTTTCACCCACGCCGCCGAAGCTCATTTCGCTGGTGGCAAGGTGAATAATGGTATCGTTGATGCATCCGCCGCCGTAGGAGCAACGCCCGGTGACTTCGCGGATGCGTTGTTTGTCCTCGGAGAACAGATACAGCGCGAGCGGCTTCGGCTTCTCGGCGAGAAGCGCGTAGACTTCGTCAAAGCTGTCAAAGGTCAGAATGGGCATGATGGGACCGAAGATCTCCTCCTGCATCACCGCGTCCTCCCAGGTGACGTTATCCATCACGGTGGGCGCGATCTGCAGCGTCTCACGGTTGACATTGCCGCCGAGCACGGTTTTCTTTGAATCGATCAGACCGCAGAGGCGGTCAAAGTGCTTTTCATTGACGATCTTGCCGTAATCGGGATTTTGCAGCGGGTTCTCGCCGTACTGCTTTTTGACCTGTGCGCAGATCTCTCTGACCAGTGCGTCCTTCACGTCGCGGTGGCAGAGGATGTAATCGGGCGCAACGCAGGTCTGCCCGCAGTTGAGATATTTACCGAAGACGATGCGCTTTGCCGCCAGCTTGAGCTTTGCCGTGCTGTCCACGATGCAGGGACTCTTGCCGCCGAGCTCCAAAACAGCGGGCGTTAAGTGCTCTGCCGTATGGCGCAGCACCTCTTTGCCGACGGCTTGACTGCCCGTGAAGAACACGAAATCAAACTTCTTTTCGAGCAGCGCGGCATTCTCTTTTCTGCCGCCCGTCACGACTGCGACATACTCGGGGGCAAAGCACTCGGTAATGATCTTCTCGATAACAGCACTCGTCGCGGGAGAATACGCACTCGGCTTGACGATTGCGGTGTTGCCCGCAGCGATCGCATCGGCAAGCGGATCGATCGTGAGCAGGAAGGGATAGTTCCACGGGCTCATAATGAGCGTGTTGCCGTAGGGCGAGGGCTGTTTATAGCTGCAGGACGCGAACTGCGCCAGCGGCGTGCGCACTCTGTGCTTCGACGCAAATTTGCGCGTGTGGCGGATCATATAGCTGATCTCCGTGCGCACCAGTCCGATCTCGCACATGAAGCCCTCAAAGTCGCTCTTGCCAAGATCCTTGGTCAGCGCCTCGGCGATCTCGGTCTCATATTTATCTACCGCAGCGTACAGCTTTTTCAGCATGGCAATGCGGAAGTTTACAGGCAGCGTAGCGCCGCTGCGGAAATAGGCGCGCTGACTCTCCAAAAGCTGATCTATGTTCATACTTCACTCCAATCCGCAACTTGATAATAGAAGGTCTCAAGCTGCTTTTTATCCATAAGCACCGGTACGGGATACAGCGGATTTGCCTCTTTGGCAGCGTGTGCCGCCATCGTGGGAATATCTTCTTTTCGGATACCGGTCAGTTTTTCGGGAATGCCCATATTGCGATTGAGCTGACGGATGGCGGCGATAAACTTCTCCGCGCCCTCTTTGTGCGAGTCGCTCTCCGCGGCAACGCCCGCTGCAATGCCGAGCACGTGCAGCTTCATATGCACCGTCTCGCCGTATGCTTCCAGCACGATGGGCATGAGCACCGTATTGGCAAGCCCGTGCGGCGTGTTATACTGTCCGCCGAGCGTATGCGCCACCGCATGAATGTAGCCGACATAGGATTTGGAAAACGCGATGCCCGCTTTGTATGCCGCGTGCAGCATGTTCTCGCGCGCCGCATGGTTGGTGCCGTCGGCGTATGCCGTTTCGATGTTCGTGAAGATCAGTTTGACCGCTTCGAGCGCAAGTCGGCGTGTCTCCTTGCTGGTGGAACGCCCGATGTACGCCTCGACCGCGTGCGTCAGCGCGTCCATACCCGTGGTTGCGGTGAGCGACGGCGGCAGCGTGTAGGTCACGCGCGGATCCAGTACCGCATAGGACGGGATCAAGGTGAAATTGTTCATCGTGTACTTGTGCTTTTCTTCGCTGTCGGTGATCACGGCAGTGACCGTCACCTCACTGCCCGTGCCTGCCGTAGTGGGAATCGCGATCAAGGTCGGGATCTTGCGCCATACGCGCAAAAGACCTTTGAGCTTGGCAAGCGATTTTTTCGGAAACGCGATGCGCGCGCCGACCGCCTTGGCACAGTCCATCGAGGAACCGCCGCCGAAAGCGATGAGACATTCGCACTTTTCCGCCACATACAGCGCGCGTGCTTCTTCTACATTATACACCGTGGGATTGGCGCAGGTTTTGTCATATACCGCACAGCGGATGTTGTTTTTTTGCAACAGCGCTTCCAGCGGCGCCGTGCTGCCAGAACTGCGCAGAAAAGGATCTGTGACCAGCAAAACGGATTGGACTTGCAGCTTTTTGAGGAGCGGTTCGAGTCCCTCGATGCTGTCGAACACTTCGGGCTCTCTGTACGGGAGAATCGGCATCGCCGCGCGAAAAGCAAGCTGAAACACGCGGCAAAAACATCTATATGGAAAATGCATGATCGGGAATATTCCCTCCTTTGGTGACAATGACAAAATGTTGACCTCTCAACATTATACATACAACTTGTTGATTTGTCAACATCTTTGCGACAACTAAGGAGAGAAATCATGGATAAGGCTTCCCCCTTGGGGGAAGCTCCCGTGAAGCGGGTGATGAGGGGTAGCCGCCGTAGCGGCGTTATTCATTTTGTTACCTTGTCTGATGCATACGGATGCGCCCTCGTCGCATCCTACCCCTCATCCGTCAGCTCCGCTGACACCTTCCCCCTTGGAGGAAGCCTTATATACTTTCCTTTTCAAATCTTTTCTTTCCCCGCGCCCTTGACGGCGGCGGGTAAGGTGCGGTACAATAAAATCATCCTTTAGAAAGAAGCAACACGATGAAAAAAACATTCAAAATTCTCAACGTTGTCGCCGTTTTTGCGGCGGCGCTTGCCTACATCCTGTATCGCGGCGGCACGGTGTCAAAAGGAGTTGCCAGTTTCGGCTTTGTGCTGATCGGCGTCCTCAATCTGATCTATGCCGTACTGCAGGGAACCATCGGTCGAAAATTCCCTGTCCTGATGACGCTTGGATTTGCCTTTTGCATGGTCGGCGACGTGGCGATCGACCGAAACTTTATCGTCGGAGCAGCCCTGTTTGCGCTCGGGCACATATTTTACTGTATCGCCTATTGCAGCCTGTCGAAGTTTAAGGCGAAAGACCTTGTCCCGATCGCACTTTTCTTTACGGCATCTACCCTGCTGATCACGCTCGTGCCGATCTTTGATTTCGGCGCTCCGCTGATGGAGGGCATCTGCCTCGTGTATGCGCTCATCATCTCCTGCATGGTCGGCAAATCCGTCACAAACTGCCTGCAAAGCCGCAATGCCGCCCGCATTCTGCTCGCCATCGGCAGCATCCTGTTCTATTTTTCGGATCTGATGCTTGTGTTTGATACTTTCGGCGGCATCTCGGCGGCGGGTCCGCTCTGCCTCGGCACCTACTACCCCGCCCAGTGCCTGTTGGCAGTTTCGGTATACTGCTATGTAAATGTCGAAAAACAATAAAAAGGAACCGAACGCTTTTTCAAAAGCGTTCGGTTCTTTGCATCTTTCAATCGATGCGGATCTGGCACATGCGCATCACGTCGAGGGCGGCTTTGTGCGTGGCGGGGGTGACACCCGCACAGCAGGCGGAATCCACCGAAATGTCGACCTGCGGGAAATGCGCTTTGAGCAGCAGCGCGTTGGAAACGACGCAAATATCGGTGCAAAGTCCGACCAGCTCTACCGAGAAAGGCTCGTCGCCGACCGCCTCAAGGATACGCCCCGGCAGCTCCACGGAACCAAACGTGATCTTCTCCACCGTGGTGTATGCTCTGCCGTCCAGCGCCGCGGCGATCTTGCCGTCAAGCTGCCAGCCGTCTGTACCGCGGATGCAGTGCGGTACGGGCAGATTCTTTCCCTCTGCCGTCTCTGCGTAGTTTTCAAAATGCGTGTCGTAGGTCACAAAGATCGCACCCGAAAAGGCCTTGATCTTTTCCACTACGCGATCCACGATGCCGACCGCCTCGGGCGTGCCGAGCGAACCGTCCACAAAATCCTTTTGCATATCTACAATAACCAGTACTTTTTTCATTATTTACTCCTATTTTACAACAACATCGTAAGACTCAAAATCACGCTTGCGGCGAGCGGCACGGTCACGATGCCGAGCGTAAACAGCACGCCGCCCGTGACATAGCCCACGACCTTGGCATTGACCTTGTTGGCAAACTGCGCGCTGACGAGTGAAAACACGGTCGCCGTAACGATCGCCAGTAGCAGATAGTCCCAACATTCGAGCAAAATGGTCGGCTCTATGAGAATGTGGCTGACCGAAGCGATCAGCGCGGTGAAGGTCATGATAAACGTCGAGGTGCCGACCGCGGTCTTGCGGTCATAGCCGAGCATCGCCGTGAACACGATCAGCATCATCATGCCGCCGCCCGAGCCGAAAAAGCCCGTGCCGAAACCGATGGTGAGACCGAAAAAGAGGGATACCGCGATCTCCTTGGCGCTCAGCTTATGCGTACCCTCGTTCGTCGGCTTGTCCTTGGAATCGGGTTTCACCAAGAAGCGGATGCCGATCGCCACGCAGAGAAAGAGCGAGAAGCCGCCGAGCACCTGCTGATGCGTGAAATAGGCGGCGATCGAACCCGCGGTGCACATGGTAACGATGCAGACAAACAGCAGCCAACCATGCTTTAGGTCGATCTTCTTATTCCTCGCATACACGCCCGCGGTCACGGCAGAGCCGAGAATGTCGCTGGCAAGGGCAATTGCCGTTGCCATAAACGCGCCGTGCTCCCCCTGAAACGTGGGGCAAAGCACGATCAACAGCGGTACCATCGCGGTCGCCGCGCTCAGCCCCACAAGACCCGTGCCGATGCCCGCGAGCATCGACGCCGCAAATACAACAAAATATTCCATCCTTACCTCTCCTGTTTCCGAAGCACTTCCATCAGCCCCTTACAGCCGTCGTAAATATCGCGGTAGGCAATGTCAAACCGATCGCTGTACCACGGGTCGGCAACGTCGCCGCCGCGGGCGGTGTAGTCCATCAGTTTGCGGATCTTGCCCTCGGGGTCGCCGCCGAGCATGCGGTGCATGTTGCGAATGTTGGCGCTGTCCATGCCGACAAACAAGTCGTACTTTGCATAGTCGCTCTTTTGGAGCTGTACCGCGCGCTTTCCGGCACAGGCGATGCCGTGTGCGGCAAGCTCCGCCGCCGCGGGCGGGTACACGGGATTACCGATGCCGCCCCGAATCTCCTCGGTGCTGGTCGCGCTCGACGCGATCACAAAGGCATCCGCCATCCCCGCCTTTGCCGCCATATCTTTTAAAATAAACTCCGCCATCGGACTGCGACAGATGTTGCCGTGGCAAACGAACATGATTTTATACATCTATACCTCAAAAAACATATCACTTTTTACAAACAGTATAGCACAAAACGACGCGTTTTGCATACAGATCGGAGAAATTTTTCACTTTGTCGAAAGAAGGTTGATTTTGCCAAAATGCGGTGGTATAATGTTAAAGTTGTTTTTCAACAAAAATTAACAGATATTTCGAGGCAGGACATGAAGAAAAAGACAGGCATGTTCGGACATTATCTGAGCATGGTTCGCAGCGAATTCAAAGGTTACAATGCGCAAAAGTTTCTCTCGGATGTGATCGCAGGCATCACGGTCGGTGCGGTCGCACTGCCGCTGGCAATCGGCTTCGGCGCGACGAGCGTACCGAACGAGTATGCGGCGATCGGCATCCCCGCAGGCCTCATCACCGCGATTTTGGCGGGCATCATCACAGGTCTGCTCGGCGGCGGCAGCTTCCAGATCTCGGGCCCGACAGGCACCATGACGGTCATCCTGTGCGGTCTGGTACTCGGTGAGTACGGCTTCGTCGGTATGTTTGCCGCAGGCTTCCTTGCAGGCATCATCCGTCTCCTTGCCGGTGTTTTGCACCTCGGCAAGATCATCCGCTTCATCCCCACACCCGTTGTCACGGGCTTTACCGCAGGTATCGCACTGATCATCGCCCTCGGACAGATCGGCAACTTCTTCGGCGTGACGCTGGAGGGCGTGACCACCATCGAAAAGGTCGTCTACTTCTTCACCGATTGTCTCGGTTCGATTTCCATCCCCGCGCTGATCTGCTCGGTTTTGGTCGTATTGCTGATGGCGTTCTACCCCAAAAAACTCGGTAAACACATCCCCGCAAGCCTCGGTGCGCTGATCCTTGCCACCGTTGTAGTTGCGATCCTTCCGATCGAAATGAAGACCATCGGCGAGATCCCGCGCTCGATCATCAACACCGAGCATCTTCGCTTTGGCGATCTGTCGATCGGTCTGCTGATCGACGTTGCAGGTCCTGCCTTCTCGATCGCAATGCTCTGCATGATCGAAACGCTGCTCTGCGGCACTTGCGCGGCAGAAATGAAGAAAGAAGAGTTTGACCCCAACATCGAGCTTGTCGCGCAGGGCGTGGCAAACATCGTGATCGCCTTCTTCGGCGGCGTGCCCTCTACCGCGGCGCTCGCACGCACCAGCGTTGCCATCCGCGCAGGCGGCAACACCCGTATCGTCGGCGTGTTCCACTCGCTGTTCCTCGTTGCCTGCATGTTTATCCTCTCGGGTGCGATCGGCATGGTTCCCTTTGCGGCACTGGCGGGCGTACTCGTCGTGACTGCCTTCCGCATGAACGACTGGGCAGAGATCAAGCGCTATTTCGGCGGCAAGGTGTGGACGGCGATCGCGCAGTTCCTCGTCACCATGTTAGTCACGCTGTTTGTCGATCTGACCACGGCGATCCTCTGCGGCGTTGCCCTCGCATTCATCCTCTTTGTCGTTGACCTGTGCAAGACCGAGGTCGAAAAGGAAAACAAAGACGGCAAAGCGACCATCCGCCTCCGCGGCGCATACTTTTTTGCCAACTCCGGACTCATCCGCCAGGAGCTCTCCGACCTCGGAGAGTACAGCGAGATCACCCTCGACTTTACCGATGTGGTCTATGCCGATTTCTCGGCAGGCGAGACCCTCTGGAAAGTGATCGCCGATCTGAAAAACAGCGGCAAAGCCGTCAACTTTGTCGGCATGCACCAAAATGTCCGCCGCATCCTCACCAAAGCCGGCGTAGAAACGGAATAAAGCAATACCCCGACAGATTTTCATCTGTCGGGGTTCGTTTTTCTCTTTTTTCATATCGAATGCGCGTTCGCAGATTCAAGAAGTCGGTAATTTGAACGCACAGCGGACACCGTCCAAGGTAGGGGAGGGGCTTGCTCCTCCCGAATATTGGGCAAAAATTAAGTCCTGCGGAGAAGTCGCACAAGAACAATTACGATCTCTTGAAATCCGGTTTTTAAACGTGACGGTCGAAAACTATATGATCGTACAGAACCACATCCATGTGATTCTTTTCTTGCACGAACCGACGGGAGGAGCCAAGCCCCTCCCCTACCGGATTTTCGGGTGACTTCTTAGCTTTTCCCAAGGGGGAAGCATTTTTATTGCATCGCGCTGACCACGAGTTCACCAATATCGAAGCCGTTGGTTTCCACCGCGAACACATACACGGGTTGATAGAACCCCTTGGTATCAATGCGGTATTCAAGCGTGCAGGATTTGACGGTGACACTCGTGGGCGCATAGTATTCGAACGCATCGCCGCGGTCAAACTTTCCCGCGCACAGCCGCGCGCACGCCGCGGTCGGCGAGAGGATCTCCACCTGCTCGTAAAATGTGCACGACACAAGCTGATTCTCGATCCTCTCCGGCTTCCCGCCGACACATCTGCAGCGCAGCGTGCCGACGATGACTGCATCCTCGACAAACTGCATATCCGCCGTGAACGTATGCCATCCGTCGCCCTCGTACGCAAATTCCGCCGTGTCGGGGATCACGATGTCATACAGTGCAAGCTGCTCCCGAAGAGTCGCTTCGTCCACCTGTGTCCGCGCACCGCTGCTGACACCGCCGACCGAATATGAATAGCTGCGGTCAAAGTACGACACATTGAGGAAATCACCCGTAAAGTGATTTGCGAAGATCGTGCAGTTGTCGTAATAATAAATATCTTTGAACGTGATGCCCATCTTCTCCGCAAACGCCGCACCGAACACGTCACAGGACGCCTTGGTAAAAGGCTCGGTGCGATAGGTCGGCACAGACTGCGCAGTGGACGAGAGCTCGCATTCGAGCTTCCACTCCACGCCGCGCGTGTTCACGGTGAACGTAGGCGCCTCGGGCAAATTGCCGTATTCCTGCACCCGATACCCCACAAAAATCCACGCCATTGCTACGGCAAATGCCAGCGGAACCGCGGCATATGCCAAACACTTTGCCGCGCGCTTCTCTCCCTTGCGGCGCGCCGTGATGCACACCATCGTAATGCCGAATCCGAGCATCGCGCCGAGGGTGTTTGCAAACAGATCGTCAACATCCAACACCCCGCGCGCGGTGGCATACTGCACTACCTCAATGGCAAGCGACAGTCCAAAGCCGACCGCAAGCATGCAGTACCATTTTCGAAACCACTTTGCAAGCAGCGGCAGAATCACGCCGAGCGGAACAAACATCGCCACATTCAAGAGAACATTCAGCCAGTTCTGCTCGGAAAAGCTGTTCCACGCCTCCCGCCAGGCGCGGAAGAGGTGAAGATTCATGTCGGAATATCCACCTCCGCCGTACCGCAGCAGCGTGACATATACAAGCACCGCCAGGTAGCCTACCAGCGTTAGGATTAAAACCGCCTTTCCCCACGGGAAGCGCTTCTTGCCCTTGGTCACAACGCGGAAGAGCACATAAGCAACCGCAACACCGACACAGCAGAGGGCAACCGCGAAAGTTGCCAATATCATGCCGCGATCCAACAGGTTGATCACAAATTGTAAAAAATCATGCATGGTCTGTCACCCGATCGTCAGTCGAGCAGTGCCTTTACTTCTTCGGGAACATAGCCCAGGGGAAAGACGTAGGCATTATCCATGTAATAGCCGGATTCCTGTGTGCCGTAATAATACTTCAGACCATACTCATCGTAATAATACTCTTCGGATTCATTGCTATCCGCCGACTTGTCGCCGAATTCCAAGTACAGCACACAGTCGGTATCCAAAGCAAAGAACACGCGGGAAAGCGTCGTATACCTGCTGCAGTTCACCAGCATATCACCGAGTTCTTTTCCGAGCTCGGTCGAGATCTCGATGCGCGGATACTCGTCAAGATTTTCAACATATCGACCTTCCGATGTCGCACCGGTGACCGGCTCGCGCGTATCATAGATGTATGCCGCCGTCAGCGGGGCAGAAACGACCTCACCAAACTCATTTTCGTATGTTTGTTCCAGCACGCTTTCCTCGAGATCCAAATATGCGATCGTCTTTGTCATGTCCGCATACACAGGCAGATATTGCAGATCATACGGAATATCCGCAAAATTGTGCAATGCGTAATACGAAGCACCGGTTTCGGGAATGAGAATATTGTGGATCTCCACGGTGGCAACGACCGGTTTGGAAAGCCGCTCGTAATTCGCGATGCCGTACTCCTCTTTGTAGAGCTTGAACAGCTTGGCAAAATCATACTGCCCCTCTGTATAAACATTGTTGACGCGAAGCTCCACGGTATAGCCACCCTCGATCACGCGCTCAAATGCATCAAACGCCTTGTCCATCTGCGCCTGCATACGCGCATCGTCCGCATAGAGGCGAAGAAACTCCTGCGCGCCGTCCGTGTACTTGGAGACCGTATAATGGCGGGCAACGGGGATGCCGAGCTTTGTATACATAATAGCGGTTACATAGAACTCCGCGACGCCGCGATACGGCGCATATACGCCGTCGGAATCGGCTTTGTTCTGGTTCTGCAGCATGGTGGACAGTGCCGCAAGCATTTCGGGATCGTCAAAATGATCATCCTCGTAGTCGCCTGTGCTCAAAACCGTGATCTCCGCACGGGAAAGATTCTCCGCAGACGGAACATAGTCATCCATGCCGAACACATCCAACCCGAACACGGTATAATAGAGTGCAAACGCGACGGCGAAGACCGCAAGTCCGCGGATGCCCTTGAACATTGCCTTCGGCGACTTTGCAAGGATGGTATTAAACAGCATAAAGCTGAGCACCGCGCCGCAGACGAAGCCGAAGATCATGTAAGGAATGCTTTCGTTGATGGCGTAGAAGAAGAGACCCGCGTACATCGTCACGGTAAACATCAGCATGAATTTGAGTACCGTGCCGAGTTTTTTGAACACGATGGGACGCTCGGAATTTTCAATTGCACGCCCTCTGTAGATCGCCATGCCGCCGAGCAGGAGCACCGCGATCACAAGAAGCGCAAGCAATGTGGGCAGGATCTTGAACTCGCCCCAATAGTTGTAGCCCGCATAGGCGATCGGCGACAGCCACTGCATGATCTTATCGGAACCGTAGTAACCGGAATAAAAATACGTGGTATGCAGATTGTGCAGCAGGATCATACCTTCGTAAGTAGCGATCGGGTACGCCATGATGACGACCGTCATCAGCACCTGCACGACGCCGTTGCCCGAAAAGCTGCCTGCAAACACAGTGATGGCATACGCCGCAAGGAAGAACACAATGTTCTTGACAAGCAACGGGAAGAACACGCCGAGGATCTCGGGGACAAGCACCGAGTACACGCCCATTTCCACAAGGGCAATGCACAGGTTGATCAGACCGCCGACCACAGCGCAAAGCAGTGCGCTGACGATGCTGGTCGTATACAGAGTCTCGCGCCTTTGCGGCAGCGCATGATAGAAATGCGCACTGCGGCGCTTCATCATGTAGCCGAGCGAGATCACGCCGAAGTAGATGCCGAGGATAAACATAAACACAAGATGGAGCACCAGGATCTCCTGCATAGTTTCCGCCGCGCGGCCGATATATTTTTTGACCGTCCAGTTCAGCGAACGCTCCTGCAGATCGCCGAGCATCATCATGATCGGCACGGAGAGGGTGAAGAAGTTCACCAAAAACGCGACGAGAATGTGAGGGAGTCGGCGGCGCGTCATATTTTTAAACAGGCTGAAGTCCAGCAGTTTCTCAGAAGACAACTTTTGTGTAGTCATAGCCTCTCTCCTCCATTTCACTGATAAAGATTTCTTCCAAAGTAAGCGGGATAATTTCATAGAAGTCGGGCGCGAGTCCCTCGATCTTTTCGCGCACCGCATCCTCAGTGCCGCGCACGACCGTGGTCACCATACTGCCGCGCTGCTTGATCGAAACGGTGCCGCCGATCCTTGCGATCTCCTCGATGCCGATCTCGCGGGAGAATACCGCCTGCACGGTGTGGATGTTCTCCTTGAGCGAGTCGATCTCACTCTCAAAGAGGATACCGCCCTTGTGGAGCAGTCCGATATGGTCGCAGATGTCCTCCAGCTCGCGCAGATTGTGCGAAGCGATGATGGGCGTGAGCCCATGCTCCGCCACCGCGTCGGCAAGAATGCGCTTGACGAGCTGCCGCATCACGGGGTCGAGACCGTCAAAGGTCTCGTCGCAGAGCAGATACCGCGGCTTTGCCGCAATGCCGAGCAGGATCGCCGCCTGCTTTTGCATACCCTTGGAAAAGGTCGCGATCTTGCGCGAGGAGCTGAGCGAAAAGATGTTCAGAAGCTTGTTATACTCCTCCCACGAGAAGGACGAATAGACCGAAGCATACAGCTTTGCCATATCGCCGAGCGTGGCGTTCGGCAAAAAGAACTGGTCGTCCGACAGATAGACGATCCTGTCCTTGAGCGCCACATTTTCATACACGTTTTCGCCGTCGTACAGAACCTCGCCACTGTCGGCGCGAAAAATACCGCTCATCACACGCAGCAGCGTGGATTTGCCCGATCCGTTCGAGCCGACCAGCCCGAAAATAGAGCCGTCCGCGATCTCGGCGTGGATCGCGTCCAGCGACTTGAAGTCGTCGTAAAATTTGCTGACGCCACAGATCTTAATCATGCGCGTTTCCTCCTTTTGTTGTTAGTGCCTGTTTGACTGTCTCATGGATCTCATCCTCTGTGATGCCGTACTCTGCGGCGGCGCTGATCGCCGCCTCGGCGGCTTTCAGCAGCTCGGCGCGGTGACTCGCCTGCAGAGCGGAAATGTCCGATGCGACAAAGTTGCCCCTACCCGCCAGCGAGTAGATCACGCCCTGCCGCTCGAGCTCAGCGTACGCCTTTTGGATGGTGTTGGGATTGATCGCAAGCTCGGCAGCCAGCGCACGCACCGAGGGCAAATGCTCATCGGGCGCGAGCAGTCCGCGGATGACAAGATCCCGCACCGACGAAATGATCTGCTCGAAGATCGGGGTTCGGCTGCGCAGATCCACATATATGCGGCTCATAGTAGCACCTCCTTGGTGTATTATTTGTGTTAGTACAGTTATCATATCATGTAAAGACGGCTTTGTCAATAGTTTCTGCCCGAAATTAAACATTCTTAAGAAATCTGTAATTGACAAATACGTTTGCATTTTGTATTATATAAGGGTAATATTCTGTCGAAACGGAGCACATTATGAAAAAACATATACAAATCTGCGCGGTTTTGCTCTGCGTACTGCTCTGCACCGCCTGCGGGGATAACACCGCCGCACCGCAAACCACCGATGCAGTGACCACCGCCGAACATACCCAAGCGACTGACGAAACAACGATCGCAGTCCCCGACGTGACCTCGGAACCCACCGATGCGCAAAGCGAGGTGACAACTACCGAGGCGACCACAGAGGCAACGACCAAAGCCACTACCGCATTGAACGTGCTGCAATACACGCCCCTCGGCGAAAAAGAGATCAAAAACCGCATGACGCAGGCGAAAAAAGACGGCACGCTCTGCGTGGTGATCGATCCTGGACACGGTCTGGTCGACCCCGGCGCGGTACATGACGAAAACCTCGGCGATGTGACCGAGTCGGATATCACCCTTGCCATTGCAAACAAGCTCGCCGCAGTACTTGAAGATCGCGGCTACACCGTGGTGCTGACGCACGACGGCGAGACCAAGCCGTATACCGAATACGATGACGGCAAGGCAGTGTACGGCCCCAGCGAGCGTTGCGGCTTCTCCAACGCACAGGACGCACATCTGTTTATCTCCCTGCACTGCGACGCCTATCCGCAGAGCGCGGACGTGAGCGGCACGCGCATCTACTACCCCGTGGATACGCCCAACTCCACCAAGTACGACAAAGAGATCGCCTCGGCATGCAAAAAGGCACTGGAAAAAGCCTTCCCCGATGCGAAAAAAGTCTCGCTCATGGACATGCACGGCGAGGATTGCTACACCGTCATCTATAAGACCGTCGTTCCCTCTATCCTCGTGGAGTGCGGCTTTATCACCAACAAGGACGATGCCGCAAAGCTCCTCGACGAGACCTGGCAGCAGTCCTTCGCAGACGCCCTCGCAAACGGCGTAGACACTTTCTTTAATTGATATGTAAAAAAGGATCGCACCTGCGATCCTTTTTTGGTGTGAAAAATTTTCATGTGGGGAAAACTTTTCGCATTGATCGTTTTTTTGCCGCTGTGCGATACCCCTCATCCGTCGGCTACGCCGCCACCTTCCCCCGAGGGGGAAGGCTTATAAGCGTTCTACTCTTTAGGCTTCCCCCTGGGGGAAGCTGTCACCGCAGGTGACTGATGAGGGGATCATGCAATCACTTCCCCGCTTTAATCAATTCCCGCAAAGCGGCAAGTGCCTGTGACAGCCCGCCCACCTCGTCGATCAGCCCGCATTTCACGGCTTCGTTGCCGTCAATGATCGTGCCGACGTCGTTGGCAAGCTCGTTTGTGTTGTTCATCATCGCGCGCAGATTTTCCTCGGCGACGTGCGAATGCGAGCAGATAAAATGCACGATCCTGTCCTGCATTTTGTCAAAATAATAGAAGCTCTGCGGCACGCCGATGATCGTACCCGTGGTGCGCACGGGATGCAGCGTCATGGTCGCGCTCGGCACGATGAACGACCGCTTTCCCGATACCGCCAGCGGCACGCCGATCGAATGCCCGCCGCCGAGCACCAGCGTGACCGTCGGCTTTCGCATCGAAGCCACAAGCTCCGCAATGGCGAGCCCTGCCTCCACGTCGCCGCCCATAGTGTTGAGCAGCAGGAGCAGTCCGTCGATCTCCTCGTTTTCCTCCACCGCGCAGAGCAGCGGCAGGATGTGCTCATACTTGGTGGTCTTCTGCGTGGAGTCCAGCACGAAATGCCCCTCGATCTGCCCGATGATCGACAGGCAGTGAATCGACTCACTCTTATTTTTTGTTGTCACGCCGCCGATCTTGGCGATCTCGGTCAACGTATCCGCAGGCGCGTCGCCGCCGTCCGCATTCTCTGTATTTTTGATCTCGTCTGCCATGTTTTCTCCTCTTTTTTCTTAGACGTGTAATTTTTCATAAAAGATATAAAAAGTTTACACAAAAATATTTGCATTTAAACATTTACAAAGCAAAAGGTTTGTGATACAATTAACATTGTAAAAATATGCGAAAAAATTTCATACATACAAGGAGAACCATCATGGCAGAGAAATTTTTGGTTGAAACTTCCGCAAGACACGTTCACCTCTCCGAGGCGGACATTGAGACCTTGTTCGGCAAGGGACATACCCTCACCCACAAAAAGGATCTGAGCCAGCCCGGTCAGTACGCATGCGAAGAGCGCGTTACGCTCGTCGGCCCCAAGAAGCCCATCGCAAATGTTATCATCCTCGGCCCCGCAAGAAAGGCTACGCAGGTTGAGCTGTCCTTCACCGACGCTCGTACCCTCGGCGTATCCGCACCCGTTCGCGAGAGCGGCGACGTTGCAGGCTCGGCAGGATGCAAGATCGTCGGCCCCGCAGGTGAGATCGACCTGAACGAGGGCGTGATCATCGCAAAGAGACACATCCACATGACACCCGACGACGCTGCAAAGTTCGGCGTTGCGGACAAGGATATTGTCAGCGTTAAACTCGACTCCGACGGCAGAAAGACCGTATTCGGTGATGTTGTCGTTCGCGTGAACCCCACCTTTGCACTGGCTATGCACATCGACACCGATGAAGCAAACGCTGCATGCGCATTCGGCGAGTTCTACGGCGAGATCGTAAAGTAAATCATCAAGCAATATAATTACATAAGGAGAAAAAACCATGAGCAAAGAATTTTCTTGTGAGTACGCCATGAGCAGCGAAGTTGCGCACATGGGTTGTGTCACAAAGGGCTGCGACCACGGTCCCGCTCCGATCCCGGAAGAGGGCAAGTGGATCCAGTCCAAGCAGATTACGGATATTTCCGGCTATACCCACGGTATCGGCTGGTGCGCACCCCAGCAGGGTGGCTGTAAGCTGTCTCTGAACGTTAAGAACGGTATCATCGAGGAAGCACTCGTTGAGACCATCGGCTGCTCGGGCATGACCCACTCCGCAGCTATGGCTGCTGAGATCCTCCCCGGCAAGACCGTGCTCGAAGCACTCAATACCGACCTCGTATGCGACGCGATCAACACCGCTATGCGTGAGCTGTTCCTGCAGATCGTATACGGCAGAACGCAGTCTGCTTTCTCTGAGGGCGGTCTGGTTATCGGCGCAGGTATGGAAGACCTCGGCAAGGGCGCACGTTCGATGGTTGGTACCATGTACGGCACCAAGGCAAAGGGCGTTCGTTACCTCGAGATGACCGAAGGCTACTGCACCAGAATGGCACTCGATGAGAACAACGAAGTTATCGGCTACGAGTTCGTATCCCTCGGCAAGATGACCGACTTCATCAAGAAGGGCATGGAGCCGAACGAAGCATATGAGAAGTCCAAGGGTACGTACGGCCGCTTCAACGATGCGGTTAAGTACATCGACCCCCGCAAGGAATAAGAAGGAGGAGTATCGTAATGGCACAGTTTGAAGGTTATGAAAGACGCGAGGCGAAAATCCTCGCTGCTCTGAAAGAATACGGCATTTCCTCCATCGACGAATGTAAGGAAATCTGCGACGCAAAGGGCATCAACCCCTATAAGATCGTTGAGGAGACCCAGCCGATCGCATTTGAAAATGCAAAGTGGGCTTACACCGTAGGCGCTGCTATCGCAATCAAGAAGGGCTGCACCAAGGCTGCTGACGCCGCTGCCGCTATCGGTATCGGTCTGCAGAGCTTCTGCATCCCCGGCTCCGTTGCTGAAAACCGCAAGGTAGGTCTCGGCCACGGCAACCTCGGCAAGATGCTCCTCTCCGAGGAGACCGAGTGCTTCTGCTTTCTCGCAGGTCACGAGTCCTTCGCAGCAGCAGAAGGCGCGATCAAGATCGCTCTGAACGCAAACAAGGTTCGCGTAAAGCCCCTTCGCGTTATCCTGAACGGTCTCGGCAAGGACGCTGCATACATCATTTCGAGAATCAACGGCTTCACCTATGTAGAGACCAAGTTTGATCCCTACACCGAGGAAGTTTCCGTTGTCCGCGAAGTTCCCTTCTCCAAGGGTCCCCGCGCAGACGTTAAGTGCTACGGCGCTGACAACGTTCCGGAAGGCGTTGCCATCATGCGCAAGGAGAACGTCGGCGTTTCCATCACCGGTAACTCCACCAACCCCACCCGTTTCCAGCATCCCGTTGCAGGTACCTACAAGAAGTGGTGCAATGAGAACGGCGTGAACTACTTCTCCGTTGCATCGGGCGGCGGTACGGGCCGTACCCTGCACCCCGACAACATGGCAGCAGGTCCCTCCAGCTACGGTATGACCGATACCATGGGTCGTATGCACTCTGACGCGCAGTTCGCAGGTTCTTCCTCCGTTCCCGCACACGTAGAGATGATGGGTCTCATCGGCGCAGGTAACAACCCGATGGTTGGTATGACCGTCGCAGTTGCCGTTGCAATCGAAGAAGCAAGCAAGTAATTGCACGTTGACCGAATAACCAAATAAAAAGATAGACACATCCTTTGGGAGCAATCCCGCGGGATGTGTCTGTTTTTGTTTGGTTACGTTCTCTCTCCCTCAGTCGCTACGCGACAGCTCCCTCATCAGAGGGAGCCTATACATGATCGTCTCTTTCATCCGTCCGCACTAATCAAGCATGTGCGATAGAAATGGAGGGCATAGCTATTATTTTCCTTTCACTTATTCCTTCCCCTTGTTTTGTTCCAGCGCTTCTATGCGTCTTTTTTGCTCCGAGGCACGCGCGTGCATTTCATCCGCGCTATACTCCATGTCGTCCATGCGGCGGAGCAAGTCTGCCACGACGGAGCATACAAAGGCAAATGCAGCCGCACAGAAAAGATCCCAAAGGAACATACCGACGCTGTCATACCCCACAGCCACCGCATGCAAAAGCGGCGCCGCCACCCGAACAGCAGCAAGAATATATAAAATCACTCGTTTCATACCGTTACCTCTACATAGAATTGTGATTAAAGCATACCATAAATATAACCTGCTGTCAATC
The DNA here is from genome assembly GCA_017398595.1 of Clostridia bacterium. Lineage (GTDB taxonomy): Bacteria > Bacillota > Clostridia > Oscillospirales > CAG-272 > UMGS902. Next base: position 61,728 of record JAFQFR010000013.1, on the reverse strand, counting down.
GTTTTGCAATACCTATGGAAAACTCCCGCGCGATGTGGTATACTATACTTACCTTATATCGGGAGGAACCGTTTTGGATTTTTTACTGACATTTCTCGAGGGCGTGATCTCGTTCATTTCGCCGTGCATGCTGCCGATGCTGCCGGTGTACATTTCATACTTTGCGGGCGGCGCGGACAAAAAGCATCGCGTATTCGCGCGGGCGGCGGCTTTTGTGCTCGGTTTTACCGTGGTGTTCAGCCTGCTTGGGCTGTTTGCGGGTACGCTCGGCGCATTTCTCGGCAAGTATCAAACGGCGGTCAACATCGTCACGGGCGGGCTGGTGATCCTGTTCGGTCTGAGCTATCTGGAAGTCATTCACCTGCCTTTTTTCAAGGGGATGCAGCGCGGCAAAGGTGCGACCACGATCCTATCGGCATTTCTGTTCGGTGTGGTCTACTCGGTGAGCCTTACCCCGTGCGTAGGCGCGTTTCTCGGCTCTGCCCTCTCACAGGCGGCGCTCTCGGGCACGGCACTGCGCGGCACGCTGCTGCTGGTGACCTACTCGCTCGGACTCGGCGTTCCGTTTTTGCTCTCCGCCGTGCTGATCGAACAACTCAGCGGCGCATTCCGCTTTATCAAGCGGCACTACAAGGTCATCAACCTTGTTTGCGGCATCTTTTTGATCGTGGTCGGCATTTGCATGCTGTTTGGATGGATGAACGCGCTGCTCGCGCTGTTTGCATGAGGTGAATTATGAAACAAAATGTAATCATTATTATTCTTTCGGTACTGCTGGTGGCACTGATCGCCGTTGCGGCGGTCACCTACAGCGCACTTTCCGAAGACTATGTGCCAAGCGACGTGCTCCCTGCCGAGACGAGCGGCAACAGCGCCGCCGTCACCGAAGAAGTCGAAACCGCGCCCGATTTTACCATGACCGACGCGGACGGTAGCGAGGTCTCCCTCTCCGACTTTCTCGGTAAACCCATCGTCATCAACTTTTGGGCAACATGGTGCTCGCCCTGCAAGTCCGAGCTACCCACCTTTGACGCGGCGTATACGACCTACGGCGAAGACGTGCAGTTTATCATGCTCAATCTCACCGACGGATACCGCGATACGGTGGACGGCGTCAAAAAATTCGTCGCCGACAGCGGATACACCTTCCCTGTTTACTTTGACACCGAGCTGGACGGCGCAAATACCTACGGTGCATACTCCATCCCCATGACCGTGTTCATCGACAAAAGCGGCGTTGTGACTTACAAAAAGCTCGGCGTCATCAGCGAAAGCCTGCTGACCTCGAAGATCGAAGCCTTGATTGCAGAATAAAGTTTTCATAAGCCGTGCTGCGAGCACGGCTTTTTTCTTCACCAAAGATTCACCAAACGAGCTGCTAAAAATTGCTGTACATTTAGGTACTTTTAAGTTTTTACGCTTATAATGAGGCAGGAAGGAGGGCGAGTACGCTATGAGCAAAGCGATACAAACTGTTTTTCAGCGTTACGAGCTGAAATATATGCTTACACCGGCACAAAAAGAAAAGATCCTGCGCGCGATGGAGCCGCACATGGCAATGGATGCATACGGACGCACCACTATCCGCAATATTTACTTTGACACCGACAACTATCGTCTCGTTCGCCGCTCGATCGAGCGCCCCGCATACAAAGAAAAGCTGCGCATCCGCAGCTACAAGCAGGCAGATCCCGAGAGCACGGTGTTCGTGGAACTGAAAAAGAAATACGACTCCATCGTGTACAAACGGCGCATCACGCTCCCCGAAGCGGAAGCAATGGAATGGATCTGCGGCGGTGCGCACTGCCAAAAGCACACGCAGATCTCCGAGGAGATCGACTACTTTCTCTCCTATTACCAAACGCTGCGCCCCGCGGTCTTTCTTTCCTATGAGCGGGAAGCCTATTATTCGCTCGACGGCGGCGACTTCCGCGTGACGTTTGACGATACGATCCTCTGCCGCGAGGACAACCTTACGCTCCGTGCCGAACCCTACGGCACACCGCTGCTCCCCGAGGGCATGGTGCTGATGGAGATCAAGTGCCCCGGTGCCATCCCCTTGTGGATGACGCATGTGCTGACCGAAGAGCACATTTACAAGACCTCATTTTCCAAATACGGAACCGCTTACGAAACGATCATTTATCCCAATTTACATAAGGAGATTCTCTATGTTTGACAAACTGTTTACAGGTCTTTTTGACTCGGTGCTGACGAGCGTGATCAGCGTGCCGCACTTTTTGCTTTGCATGGGCGCTGCGCTCATCCTCGGCATCCTTTTGACATTCGGCTATATGTACCGCACGCGCTATACCAAGAGCTTCGTGGTCACGCTGGCGCTGCTCCCCGCAGTAGTCTGCGTAGTGATCATGATGGTCAACGGCAACGTCGGCACGGGTGTCGCCGTGGCAGGCGCATTCAGCCTGGTGCGTTTCCGCTCCGCCCCCGGCAGTGCCAAAGAGATCGTTGCGATCTTTCTCGCCATGGGCGCAGGTCTGATCGTGGGCATGGGCTATATCGGCTTCGCCTTTCTGTTCACCCTCATCATGTGCGGCATGTGCATGCTGTATAACCGCCTGGACTTCGGCACAAAAAGAAACGCCGCGATCTACAAGACGATCAACATCACGATTCCCGAGGATCTCGATTATTCGGACGTTTTTGACGATATTTTTGCGCAGTACACCACCGAGCACGAGCTGGTGCGTGTAAAAACCACCAACATGGGCAGCATGTTCCGTCTGACCTATGCGGTATCGCTGCGCGACATCGCACTGGAAAAAGAATTTATCGACAAGCTCAGATGCAGAAACGGCAACCTGGAGATCACGGTCTCGAAGCAGGAAACCACCACTGCCGAGCTGTAAGGAGGTAAAGATGAAAAAGCTATGGATCTGCACCGCTGCCCTGCTGTGCGCAGTAGCGTGCCTTGTTGGCTGCAATCATCAAAGCAGTCCCGTGCAAACGACCGACGACGACACTGTAAGCATCCGTCTGGCAGATACAAACGGCATGGATTTCAGCTTTGACGAAGAGGACATCGGCCCCACCGTCGAAACGACCATCGGCACGACTGTCACAGAAGCTCCTGCGGATACAGAAGAAACGACCGCGGCAACGGAAGCGACCACTTCCGCAGCTTCTTCCACCATAGTGACTACCGAAGCAACCACCGCACCGAAAGCGGAAACGACCGCCCCCACCACATCGGCGACAACATCCACGACAACATCGGCACCGACCGCAGACGAGCCTGCCGTATCCGACGGCATCCTGCGTATCACCTCGGGCGGCACGTATACGCTCAGCGGCAATAAGAAGGACACCATGATCCTCGTGAATGTCGGTGACAGCGACGTACAGCTCATTTTAGACGGCATCACCGTGCAGAACAGCGAAGGGCCTGCCCTGTATATCCAATCCGCTGACAAAGTCACCGTCACGCTGAACGCGGGAACCGTCAACACGTTTTCCGACGGTACAAGCTACTCGATCACGGACGGCGGTTCCGAGCTGGATGCAGCGATCTTCAGCCGTGCCGATCTGACGATCAACGGCACGGGCACACTCAAAGTCAACGGCAACTACAAGCACGGCATCGTCTCGAAAGATGACCTCATCATCTCCTCGGGCACGCTGCAGGTCACTGCCAATAACGTCGGTCTGAACGGCAAAGACTGCGTCAAGATCAACAGCGGCAATATCACGATTGAGGCAGGCAGCGACGGTATCCGCTCGGATAACGACGAGGATACCTCGCGCGGCTACATCTGCCTGTACGGCGGCACGATCCATATCACCGCGGCAAACGACGGCATACAGGCAGAAACGATCCTGAAGATCGACGATGTCGCCCTCACCGTCAAGACGGGCGGCGGTAGCGGCACTTCCATGTCCTCGTCCGACGAGTCCTACAAGGGACTGAAAGCGGGTTCGGACATTCTCATCAGCGGCGGCAGCTTTACCCTCGATACCAAGGATGACTGCATCCACTCCAACGGCACCGTGACGCTCTCGGGCGGCAGCTATACCCTGTCCTCGGGCGACGACGGCGTACACGCCGACACCGATGTTTCCATCTCGGGCGATGCGACCACCCTCACCATCACCAAGAGCTATGAAGGCATTGAGGGCAGCACGGTCGTGATCTCGGGCGGCAATATTTCGATCACCGCTTCCGACGACGGCATCAACGCCGCAGGCGGCAACGATTCTTCCGCTATGGGCGGTCGCCCCGGCTTCGGCTCGTTTACTTCCTCTACAGGCAAGATCGTCATTTCGGACGGCACCGTGAACATCCAAGCATCGGGTGACGGCATCGACGCAAACGGTTCTGTGGAGATCAGCGGCGGCATCACCACTGTTTCGGGTCCCAACAGCGGCGACACCTCGATCCTTGACTTTGATACCAGCGGAACCATCAGCGGCGGCATCTTTATCGGCACGGGCGCTTCGTCCATGGCGCAGAACTTCAGCACCTCTTCCACGCAGGGCGTCATCATGATGAGCGTCGGCTCGCAGGTCGCAGGCTCCACCGTTGCGCTGAAAGATGCAAACGGAAACGTGATCCGCTCCCACGAGGCACTTCTGCCCTTCTCCTGCGTTATTATCAGTTGCCCCGAGATCAAGCAGGGATCGTCCTACACGCTCTCCGCAGGCAGCTACTTCAAAAACATCACCATGACCTCTACCGTCTACGGTACATCCGGCGGCATGGGCGGCATGGGCGGCTTTGGCGGACACGGCGGCAAGAGGCACTAAGCCAAAAACAGCAAAAGACCAAACGGAAAATTCCGTTTGGTCTTTTGTATATCGTCACTTTTCCGCCTTCTCGATGCGCAAACAACTGATCAAACCGGTCGGGTACAGGCGGTTTCCCCGTACCGATAGCCGATCGTCCCTGCACGGATGTCAAGCAGCCCCACAAGTTTGCTCGGCAGATACAGTGAGGGCTCCACCGCGCCGAAGTCCGCTTCCGTTTTTGTCCGCAGATCATACAGCCGAACGCCCGTGATCGCCAGTTCGCCATCCACATACGAATATGTATAGATCAGCTCCCCGCATACTTCCACGCAGCCGCACATCAGTCCCACGCGGCAGAGCAGTCCGCGGTCAGTCACGGTGTAATCGTAGATCTGACCTTTTCCAAGCCCCGTCAGGTTCTCGGGCGGCGTATCCAGCGTGCTCTTTTCCATTCTGTACACCATGCCGTTCACATCGACGGTATACGCGTCGCCGACATCCGAAAATTCGATACGGCAGTCGGTATGCAATTCGGGATCCTCAATGCAAATTTTTTCGCCGCTCTGCCCGTCGGTCACGGTGATCTCTTCTTCGTAGCATTCCGTGCCGTATCCCGCAACATGGACCGTGCAGGTTTCGGGAATACCGTCCCCTGTGAGATCCGCGCGGTACACCGCATCGGGACCGTAGTGATCTTCTACGGATGTCGCGTCCCGCAGATCGGCGATCGGCTTCACCGACGGCGCGGGAGTGCTCTGCACATCTTTTTGCGTTTGCACAGCTTTAGGCGTTGCGGCTACCATCGTCGGCATACTGAGCACTCTGTTGACTTTCCCGTCCTCAAAAGCATACACCCGGCACCAGGACATGTCCGAAGATGTTTTTTCGGCATGGCAGATCAGCTCCGCCGCCCCGTCTCCGTCGATGTCGCAAACCATGCATGCAGGATGGTATGCAAAGTCGCGTGTCAAATACCAGCCGTTCATATTATTGAAGATCGGGCATTGGACGATCTTGCCCGATGCGTCATATTGCCATGCGGAAAAGATCTGCTGATAGTGTTCGGACGCCGCAGGAAGATACAAAACACCCCCGTTTCCCGCGGTGCCGCTGTCTACAGCTTCTCTTGCGATCGCTTGATGCCGATTGTCCAGCTCCATAGGCGGCTGTCCCTCGACAAAAAGCGCGGTCATCGTATACAAAGCGGTGTTTTCCGCCGCAGGCAGATTCGGCGCGGCATGTGCGTCGCCCACCGCATACAAAACATTGAGATCGCCCGAGAGGATCACATTGCTTGCCGTGACCACCGCCGCCCGACAGCCGTTCCAGTCAAAGCTCCACGCCTCGGTAATGAGGATCGGTGTATCTGCCGATTCCGGCTTTTGTGCAAAATACTCGTTCCACGTCTCGATATTCGGTTGATCGTAAGGCGTATACTCGGTGTACTGTACCTCTGTCGGAAACAGGTTCCACGTTCCGTCCGAAGCAACGCCGTTGTTCTTCGGCAAATCATCCGCTGTCGTTACGTCTTTCGGCATTCCCTCTGCCACCATGCTGTATGCCGTACTGTCCGTAAGCATTTGCTCGCCGTCTTTGACATAGGAAACAGGAATGTACGTGCCGTCAATGTCGATGTAGGTGACCGAATCGGCAACCGTCTGCGCCTGTTCGCCCATCCTTGCAAGCGCATCTATATCGCGCACTTCGACGATCTGATAGAACAGAAAGCCGTCATGCACCACTTTTTTGAAGGAGTATTCCAGTTTGCGTGCGGGAACATTTTCGGCGTATACGCTGGCGATCACCGTGGCGGTGTCCTCGGTTTCGGAAATCTCGAGCTCCGTGCCGGACGGAATATAATACAGGTCACCGCCCCAATAGTCCTTTGCTGTGGGCACACTGTATGTATTGCTCTCTGCCGAGTACTTCTCTGCACTGTTTGCAAAAAAGTCGCGGTAGTAGGTCGGCTCAAAGTCGTCACCGAGCAACATTTTTGCCGCCTGTGTAAACGCATCCCCTTGAATATGAATTCTGCGGGATGTCTCTGCTGTGGATGCGTCCCACTCTACATAGTCCAAACTGTCCATGTTCGAAAAGCAGAAGTGAAAAACGAGCGTGAGAATATCCGCATCCTCAATCGTATCGGCGGCGTTGTACGGCTCGTGAAAATAGTTCACAAAATACCGCATGTACGATCGGAGATCCATCTGCGCGGTGTATGGCGTTGCTCCCTGCGCATCGGCGGTCTGCTCGGTCGTGATCTTTTCGGGCAACTGCGCGGTCGTTATGTCTTCTGTTGTGTTTTCGACAGTGTCCGTCTTGCCGCCGCACGATGCAAGCAGCACAGCACTGAGTAAAACGGACGCGAATATCCTTATTTTCTGCATGCGCATTTCCTCTTTCATCCTCTGTAGATAACACTTGTTATCCATAGAGAAGTATAACAGATATTTCTCGGTTTGTCAACGATTTTTGCACATTTTATTCTACCGTAATGCTCTCCAACACGGGCAGAACGATGCGGTCAAAATAATCGTCGCTGTCCTCGGGGTATTGGGTGATCCGGACGATCACCGCATATTCACCGATGCGAACAGCCGCTTCATAGAAGATCCTGGAAAATTCCCGTTCCTCCGTGAGGTAGGAAGATGTCTCGGTATATCGGATATCCGCGCCCACAAACATCTTTTCGGTATTGACCAAAACCTCGCCCTGATACAGATTCACGCCCTTACGCGCGAGCGCCTGCTCATCCCATCCGCCGTCATAGACAGAATCGGCTGCATACAAAGTATAGTACCCGGTCATCCGCGTGGCGTCTGCCGGATCAACCGACATGCGCTGCACATCGTCCAGATAGTATTTTCCGTTCCAACATTCGGGAATGCACATGGTCAAAGTGTGCTTTTTCCCATCATACGTCTCTGTCATTTCAACGGTGTAGGTTATGATGTTGTCTTCACTAAAATCCGAGCGGTAATCGGTAATCTGCTCGGGATATACCTCATAAATATACCATGCAAATTTTCCGTATTCATTTTCGCCGCCGACCGTGTCGTTATCCTGCCAGAACAGCGTTCCATGCGCAAACTGACCGAAATAGCGGTTCAGGTAATCCACATAGTTGTTTTGGCTCACATAGAATTTTTCTCCGTCAAGCGACAGGATGAAGCACGCCCACCCGTAGGCAGGGCGATTGTATTCTACAATACAGCGGTTGCCGTCGGGCGAAAAGGTAAGCTCGTATTCTGTGGACCGATCCTGCAGGGGATAGGAACGGACCGTGGCACCCGTGACGCGGTTATAGAACGTCAGCGACGAGTCCGACTCCTGCGTGACCTGCCAGTCGCCGTAGTCCTCTGCCCCCTCTTCGCGGATAAACATAATCTGTTCAATACGCCATTCAGCTTCGTTCCAGTCGAGGATATCCATTCCGCCGCCGTAGAGATATGCCTCCATCACCAGTGTGCAGTGCTTACCGAAGGCAAGGCGGATCTGCACATCACGGATGCCCATACCGCCCCAGCTGTTGTCATTGCACGAAAGATCGTCATACGACCACGTTTCGGGAACTACCGCATTTTCGGGCAGCTCTATATGCAGATGGTTCTGCTGCAACCGTTTCAGGACGTCCTTGTCCTCGGGATTCGGCATGTACGCACCCGTGCGGTAATAATACAGGATCGCATCGATCTGTTCGGCGAGGATCCCGTTATCCGTTTGCAGAATTGCCTCGGACGGGGTGATCAGCCCGCGGCGGATCTCTTCGAGCGGAGACATATGCCCCGCGAGCTGCGACAGATAAAACGGTACATGGTTAAACGAAGTATCGTCCATGTCGATATGATTCGGGATATAACCGTCCACCGCGTAGGTGCATCCCGAAAATGCCCCATCATCCACACGGACAATGCTTTCAGGGAGATAAATAGCGGTCAGTGCGCATCCCGCAAAGGCGTTATAGCCGATGTACTCGAGCTCGTCGTTGAACTTGATCTCGGTGATCGGTGTATTCTGGAACGCATGCGCGGCAATATATTTTACGCCGTCGGGGATGGTGTAGCTTGTATCGTCGCCAATATAGTCCATCAACATAGAGCCGTCAAAGGTGAAAACAGCGTTGTCCCGCTTGACAAATGCGGTGCTCTCATCCTCGAGCACCAGCTCTGCAAGGTTGGAAAGCCCCGCAAAGGAGTTGCGTCCCACCGTCTGCACGCTCGATGAAAGCGTAACCGTGTGAATGGTCTTTGCATTCTCATTCGCTAAGAAAGCATAATCGGCGACCTCGGTGACCGTCTCGGGGATCACGACCTCGGTCTCGCTGCCGCTGTAGGACAGCAGTACACCATCCGCAATGTAAAATCCGTTTTCGTTGATGATCACGGGATCGTCCACGATCACAGGCTGCGGCTGTCTGTGCCACAGCGCCGCCGCGATCACGCACACGCAAATGCAGGCGGCAACGGCGCCAAAGCGTTTCCACAGCCGCGCTGCGCCGTTCGCCCTTGCGGCTTCCTCTATGTACTTTTCATCAATGGCGGAAAAAGCGTCCAACAGTTTTTGTTCTCTCACAGCGTGATCCCCCTTTCCGAAAGGTGTGCGCGCAGCTTTTCGCGCGTGCGCAGCAGCATGGACTTGACCTTGCTCTCGCTCATAGAAAAGCGCACCGCGATCACCTTGATGCGGTCGGCATAGAAGTAGCGGCGCAGGAATACCGCGCGTGTCTCTTTATCCAGTGTTGCCAAAAATGCATCGAGCGCCGCCGCGATCTCGGATTCTTCACTGAGCAGCCTATCGGCGCGCGCCTCAGCGGCGAGGCACTGCCCAAGCTCTTCGGACAGCTCCACCAGTACTGCCTGCCGCTTTGCCGCGCTGCGGCGGCGGCAGATGTCTAAAGCACTGCACCGCGCGATCCGCGCCAGCCATGCAAAAAAGTGATCGCGCGGTTCACTCGGCGGAATGCCGTTCCAAGCGGCAAGATAGGTGTCGCTCACGCATTCCTCGGCGTCCGCATGATCAGCGGTGATATTTTCGGAGAGCGCGAGCAGCCGCTTACCGTATTTTGTATCCGTTTGCCGCACGGCATCTTCATTGCGTGCAAGGTATAAGTCTATGATCTTCGTGTCGTCCATATCGCCACTCCCTTCACCTATAATATCGAAAAATTTCCCATTTGGTTGCATCGGGAAAAGAAAAAAGAAATCTGCGTTTACAAAAACAGGTCGGCGGGTGCCGACCTGTTTTTTCTGTTTTTTCTGTTTATTCTATTTATTCATACTTATACTTGTACCGCACCTCGGAGAGCAGATCGCTGACGAGGTTGCAGGTGAAGATCGCGTAGATCATGGCGATCGCAAAATCGACCATCCAAACGATCTCAAACTCGGGGAAATAGAGGTATCCGCCCTCGGTATACGCATTGGCACGAAGCTGGATCGTTTTGACATCGACAACGAAGTAGAAATACAGAACGCTCATGATCGCCGCAGCAACCGAAACGATACGCAGGCGAACGGTTCTGCCGCCGTATACCTGCACCAGCGGGCGCGAGCTGTTCGACACGCCGGTGACGGTGTTGATGCCCGTGTGCGCACGCACGATGCGCATGAGCAGCGCGGCAAGCGAAAACATCACGGCGATGAAAGTGATCTGCGCAACTGCATTGGAGATCGCATAGCGGGAATACAGCATCTGCGCGCGCTCGATCTTGTGCACCGCGCTGTAGGGATACTCATTGGTAAAGCCGATCATGGTGACGAATGTCGCCGCGGAAGCAACAAAGTACGCCGCCGAAGTGATCTTCAGCCACAGCGCACCGCCGGCATCCTTTGCAATGACGAAAGCCGCAATAAAGAACAGGATCGCCGAGATAAAGTCGGGCAGACAGTTGACCTCGTCGAGATAAAAATCGACCGAGAAGATCGCCGCCGCGGATACAAGCACGGAAAACGCATACATGCGGCGCATCACGAAGATGCCCGTGCGCGGGAGAACGGTTGCCGCATACTGCTGATACATGCCGTTCCAAAAATCCGTATGCTTTGCGATCTGACGCACATAGCCGCAGACCTGACACAGCCACACGATACCGATAACCAGCCCGACCAATACGGCAGCGCCTACAAACAGCGGGTAAAATCCGCTGAGCGCAAGTCCCTCGGGGGTGATATAGCCCAGCGTGTCATACGACGAAAGGCGGCAAAATTCGGGCAATGTGTACAGCAGTGCTTTCGCCACCAAAAAAGCAGAAGTCAAGTGCATCAGATTTTCAACGCGTTTCGCCCGTACACGGCGAGATGCACCGTTCGCATCCGCTTTTTGCGGTTTGGACGACCAAACATACAAAAACTCTCCGCCATCGTGTCTTGTTCCAAGATATGCAAGCCCGTCAAACAGAAGCGAGAATGCGCGCATGGCAAACACCGTTTCCGCCACGGCATAGCAGAAGGTAAATACCAGCCACATGGTCTCCTCGCTTGCGTTCTGACCGGTGATCCACATCACCAGGATCAGCGCAGGGAGCTTGGAGAGCGTGATCCAAAACAGCGTGGTAAACGCGCGCTTTGCCTCGCCAACATCGGCGCACAGATCGCCGAGCTTGGTAAGCGCGATGACGATCAGGAGACATCCGATACAATCGGGCAAAAAGTCAACAATATTGAGATTGGGATTGCAAAAAAAGACCAAACCGCAGATCAAAAGTCCAAAGCGGATCATCTTGTTCTTCATACGTTCCCTCCTGATTTTGAAGTAATAGGTAAGAGTGAAGAGTGAAGAGGTGAGGAAGATTTTTGCACTACCGTGCAAAAATCCATTCCTCCGTAGGCTTCACTTATTCGGCGCTGCTGTCGTTCGCGCCGCAGCACTTTTTATACTTTTTACCGCTGCCGCAGGGGCAAGGATCGTTGCGTCCGACCTTTTCCGTCTTGCGTACAGGCGCCTTCTTCTGCGGCATCTTGCCGCCCGCAAAGCCCTCTACCAGCGGCTTTGCGACCTGTTTACGCTCGATGGGCGCTTCTCTTCTCGGCAGAGCCGAAAGCACACGCAGAACGGTGGTTTCCTTGATGTCGGCAACCATTGCGTCAAACATATCCGCGCCCTGGATGCGGTACTCGTTGATCGGGTTACGCTGTGCATAGGCGTTGAGTCCGATGCTGCCCTTGAGTTCATCCATTGCGTCGATGTGATCCATCCACTTTTCATCGACCGAGCGGAGCAGCAGCGTGCGCTCTACCTCGCGCATGTCGATGCCTGCCTCTTTCCAAACCTGCTCGCGGTTTGCGTACAGCTTCTTCGCGCACTCGGACGCAGCCGCGGCGAGCGCAGTCTCATCCATCGAGCGGATCTCCTCCTCGGAGTGCTCGAGACGCAGGATCGCGCCGACGAAGTTTGTGAGCAGACCTGCATAGTTATATTCGCCGCTCTCGTGGTCCATAAAGGACATGACTACATCGCTTGTCACGCTGTCCAGCCAGCCGCGAACCGTCTCGCTGATATCCACGCCGTCGAGTACGTCGCGGCGCTGCTTGTAGATAACTTCACGCTGCTGGTTCATAACGTCGTCGTAAGTGAGGACGTTTTTACGGCGGTTAAAGTTCTGATCCTCGATGCGCTTCTGCGCCGACTCGATATTGTCGGACAGGATCTTTGCATCGATGGGGGTGTCCTCGTCAAGACCGAGACGGTCTACCATATTATAGAGACGATCGCCGCCGAACAGGCGCATGAGGTCATCCTCGAGCGAAATATAGAACTTGGACTGACCGGGGTCGCCCTGACGTCCCGAACGTCCGCGCAGCTGATTGTCGATACGGCGGCTCTCATGCCGCTCGGTACCGAGGATAAAGAGACCGCCCGCCTCGCGGACCTTCTCCGCCTCGGGTTTGATCTCTTCTTTATACTTTTCATACAGCTCGGAGAATGTCTGCCGTGCGGCAAGCACTTCCGCATCCGCTGTGACCGAGCTGCCCGTAGACAGCGCGATCAGCTCCTCGGCAATGCCCATCTGACGCATCTTGTTCTTGGCAAGATATTCGGGGTTGCCGCCGAGCATAATATCGGTACCGCGTCCCGCCATGTTGGTGGAAATGGTGACCGCGCCGAGCTTACCCGCCTGTGCGACGATCTCGGCTTCCTTTTCGTGGTGCTTTGCATTCAGCACAACATGCGCAATGCCGTTTTTCTTCAGTTCATGCGAGAGCTCCTCGCTCTTTTCGATCGAAACGGTACCGACCAGGACAGGCTGTCCCTTGGCATGGCACTCGATGATCTTCTGCACGATCGCGCGGTACTTGCCCGCGCGCGTTTTATACACCGCGTCGGGAAAATCCTTGCGGATCATGGGGCGGTTGGTGGGCACCTCGACAACGTCCAGGCTGTAGATCTCGCGGAATTCGTTCTCCTCGGTGAGTGCCGTACCCGTCATGCCCGAGAGCTTTGCATACAGACGGAAATAGTTCTGGAACGTGATGGACGCGAGCGTCTTGGATTCCTTTTCCACTGTGACGTGCTCTTTTGCCTCGATCGCCTGATGCAGACCGTTGTTGTAGCGTCTGCCGGGCATGAGACGGCCCGTGAACGCATCGACGATGATGACCTCACCGTCCTTGACAACATAGTCCACGTCGCGCTTCATAATGCCGTGTGCGCGGATCGCCTGGTTGATGTGGTGGGCGATCGTGGAGTTTGCGGGATCGGAGTAGTCGTCGAGGTGGAAGAACTGCTCCGCCTTGGCGATACCGCTCGCGGTGAGCACGACCGTCTTTGCCTTTTCGTCTACGACGTAATCGGCATCGTCGGCGATCTCCTCAATATCCTGCTTGTCGTCCGCTTCTTTGATGACCTTTTTGCGCAATCCCCATGCAAACTTTTCCGCGAGCTGATACAGCTCGGTGGACTTCTCGCCCTCGCCCGAAATGATCAGCGGTGTGCGCGCCTCATCGATGAGGATGGAGTCCACCTCGTCCACGATGGCAAAATTGTGTCCGCGCTGCACCATATGCTCCTTGTAGACGACCATGTTGTCGCGCAGATAGTCAAAGCCAAACTCGTTGTTGGTACCGTAGGTAATGTCGGCGTTGTAAGCCTTGTGCTTTTCACCGGGCATCTGTCCGTGCACGACAAGTCCCGTGGAGAGTCCGAGGAACTCGTACACGCGACCCATTTCCTCGCTGTCGCGGCGCGCCAGATAGTCGTTGACGGTGACGATGTGTACGCCCTTGCCCGTCAGCGCGTTGAGATACGCGGGCATGGTGGCAACCAGCGTCTTACCCTCACCGGTCTTCATCTCGGCGATTCTGCCCTGATGCAGAATGATGCCGCCGAGCAGCTGCACATAAAAGGGGCGCTTGCCGAGCACGCGCCAGTCTGCCTCGCGGACGACGGCAAATGCGTCGGGCAGGATGTCGTCGAGCGTTTCTCCGCCGGCGAGTCTCTCTTTGAGTGCTGCGGTCTGTGCGCGCAACTCCTCGTCGGACATAGCAGCGTATTTAGAAGAAAGTGCCTCGATCTGATCTGCGATCACTTTCAGTTTCTTGATTTGATGGTCGCTGTAGGTGCCGAAAATTTTTGCGATAAGTCCCATAGCGTATAGATTGTCCTTTCGGTATTGTTCTGTTTTAAGTTTCTATTTAAGTTATTGTACCACATATTTTACTGTTTTTGAACCCTTGTTCCGAAATTTCACAAATAAATCATATTTCCGCTTGCAGAGCGCAAAAAAACGCTATATAATAGTTCTGTTAATAAGAAAATCAGGAGTTTCGTGTGAAAGACATCAATATCGTACTGCTCGAGCCGGAGATCCCCCAGAATACCGGCAACATTGCGCGTACCTGTGCCGCGACGGGCGCGGCACTGCACCTCATCCGCCCCTTGGGCTTTGCGATCGACGACCGCAAGCTGAAGCGTGCGGGGCTCGACTACTGGGACAAACTGGACATCACCTACTATGATAACCTCGCGGATTTTTACGCAAAAAATCCGAATGCCGAGGTCTATTATTACAGCACCAAGGCGCCGCGGGCGTACACCGAAGTCGCCTACCCCGCCCCCGTGTATCTGATGTTCGGCAAGGAGACCAAGGGACTGCCCGAGGATCTGCTCGAAGCCAACCTTGACCGCACGGTGCGCATCCCGATGCGCGACCATCTGCGCAGTCTGAATCTCTCAAACTCTGTCGCCGTAGGTGTGTACGAGGTGTTGCGTCAGCGCGATTTTGATGGGCTGTGCGAATTCGGCAAATTTGGAGAACAAACATGAGCATACGCGGAGCCATCGGGCATTTTAAAACCATTACCAAGCACCGCCACACGGTGATTCGCCACTGCGCACGCGCGGGCATCCTTTGGCAGGGACTGCGGCACGATCTCTCCAAGTATTCGCCCTGCGAATTCTCGGCGGGTGCGCGGTATTATGTCGGCACGCGCAGCCCCAACGAGCTGGAACGTGAGGAGCACGGCTATTCCGCCGCCTGGCTGCACCACAAGGGGCGCAACAAGCATCACTTTGAGTACTGGAACGACTACAATCCGAAAGCACGCAAAGTGGAGCCCGTCAAGATGCCGCTGCGCTATGTGATCGAGATGGTCTGCGACCGCGTCGCCGCCAGCAAGATCTATCAGGGAGATCAGTACACCGACCGCCATCCGCTCGACTACTTTCTGCGCGGAAAGGCGAACCGCTTCATCCACCCCGAAACCTCGGATCTGACCGAAAAACTGCTCACACTGCTTGCCGAGCACGGCGAGGAAGTCGCCTTTGCCTGCATGCGGGAGCTTCTGAAAGAAAACAAGGAGTATTAAAATGTTAACCCTCAAGCAAAACACCGAATTTGACATCATTGGACTGGGCGAAGTCATGCTGCGTCTGTCCGCCCCCGATAAAGAAAAGATCTCGCAGAGTGAGACCTTTGAAAAAGGCGCCGCAGGCACCGAACTGAACGTCGCATCGGGCGCGGCAATGCTCGGCGCACGCTCCGCCATCATCACAAAGCTGCCCGAAAACAAGATGGGCCACTTCATCCGCAACAAGATCCGCTACGGTGACGTCAGCGACGACTACATCGTCTATGACAACTCGCCCGAAAAGCGCCTCGGCATTTACTATTACGAAAGCGGCGCGTACCCCCGCAAGTCCGCCGTGATCTATGACCGTGCCCTCTCCTCGGCAACCACGCTCACGCTCGACGAGATCCCCGAGGACATCTACGGTAAGGCAAAGATCTTCCACATCAGCAGCATCTCGCTCGCCATCGGCAAGTCGCTGCGCGCGACCGCAATTGAGGTCATCAAGCGCTTCAAGGCAGCGGGCGCGCTGATCTCGTTCGACGTCAACTACCGCGCAACGCTGTGGAGCGAGGAGGAGGCGAAAGAGGTCGTCGAGTCGGTTTTCCCCTACGTTGATCTGCTCTTTGTTTCCGAGGAGACCTCCCGCCGTATGCTGCAGCGCACAGGCACGCTGGAAGAGATCATGCGCGGCTACGCGGATACATACGGCTGCAAACTGGTAGCCACCACCCGCCGCGAGGTCGTCAGCCCCATGCGCCACAACTTCGGCTCGAAGATCTACTTTGAGGGCGCGTTCTACGAGGAGCCGCCGTACATGGGCATCGAAGTCATTGACCGTATCGGCAGCGGCGACGCGTACATCGCGGGCGTGCTATTCGGACTCGTGCGCTACGGCGATATTACCCGCGCGCTCGAGATCGGCAACGCACTCTCCGCCGTCAAGAATACCATCGTCGGCGACCTGCCCGCAAGCAGCATCACCGAGGTGGAGGGCGTCATCCGCTCGCACAAATCCACCGGCAAGCAAGAAGAAATGATCCGATAAAGCAAAAGAAAAAGCCGCGTCCGCGGCTTTTTTCTTTTGTTATTTTTTCAAACCTTTCGCAAGAGCGATCAGGTGATCCAAGTCGTCGTTGCTAAGCCCTTTCACAGCGGACAGCAATTCCTGCGCTTTGGACGGATTTTTGGAATCCACATCAAAGAATTCCATCGGCGTAATGCCTAAATACTCACAGATATAAAAGAATACCGTCATGGACGGAAAGCTGACGCCTGTCTCGATATTGTTGATATACCCTTTACTTTGACCGATCGCCAGGCTCATTTCTCGTGCGGAAACACCCTTGTTCAATCGCAATTGCGCAAGCCTAAGGCTGAATTCCTGTTGTTCCATGCCATCACCATCCTTATATCCAATTGTACTGTACGCCACGCGCTAAATCAACTGTTTTATTCATTTTTATGTTTTGTAATTTTCCCGCACACAAAAAAATGCACTGCCGAAGCAGTGCATTTTTCATATTTATATCTCGTATACGCGGCCCGGGCGGCGCGGGGGAGCCGCTTTCGGCTCGGTGGCGGCGTAGCCGAGGATGAGATGCCCAATGCCCTCATAATCGCCCTCGATGCCGAGCGAGTGCAGGATCTCCTTGCCCTCTTCGCTCTCGAACTCCTCTTTGGCGCGGTGGATCCAGCAAGAGCCGAGTCCGAGATCGTGCGCGGCAAGCATCATGTTGCCGAGCATCAGGCTACCGTCGTATACATGGGTGGGAAACTGCTTATCGCCGAGCACCACCAGCACGACGGGCGCACCGTAAAAGGGATCGAAGTCGGTCTTGCCCATGATTGCCGCATTCATTGCCGAAAGGCGGTCACGCATGGTCTTGTCGGTCACGGCGAGCACGATGGATGACTGCCAGTTTCGTCCGTTTGCGGCATAGAGTCCCGCTTCGATCACGCGGTCGATCAGCTCTTTCGGTACCGCATCGGGTTTGTATGCCTTCACGCTGCGGCGCGAGAGAATGTTTTCCTGTACTGTGCTCATTTTATACCACCCTATAGCCTTGCGCTTCTACCGTTGCTTTCAGCACATCGTCGCTGACATCTGCGTTCAGCTTCAGAACTGCGGTTCCCTTTTCGTGGCTGACGATCGCCTCGTCTACCTCGGGCAGTGCTTCCAGACACTTCTTCACGTTTGCCTCGCAGTGCGGGCACATCATGCCCTTGATATGCATTGTCTTTTCCATAGTTATTGTCTCCTTTTCGGTTTCGATAGTCGTTTTTGCAGAATTTGTTTTAAAGAAGTTCAACCGCAGGGCGTTTGTCACCACGCAGAAGCTGGACAGGCTCATTGCCGCCGCGCCGAACATGGGATCCATCTCCCAGCCGAGCACGGGGATCCACAGCCCCGCCGCCAGCGGGATGCCGATCACATTATAAAAGAATGCCCAAAAGAGGTTCTGCCGGATGTTGCGCAGCGTCGCGCGGCTGAGACGGATCGCCGAGACCGCGTCGGACAGGCGGCTGTGCATCAGCACGACATCCGCCGCGTCCACGGCAATATCCGCGCCCGCGCCGATCGCAATACCGATGTCCGCGCTCGTCAACGCGGGGGCGTCGTTGATGCCGTCGCCGACCATGGCGACCTTGCCGCGCGCGGCAAGGCTCTTTACGGTGTTTGCCTTTTCGCTCGGCAGTACACCCGCGATCACCTCGTCCACGCCCACTTTCTCGGCAATGGCACGCGCAGTGCGCTCGTTGTCGCCCGTGAGCATGACTGTGTGAATGCCCAGTTTTTTGAGTGCGGCGATCGCCTCGGCGCTGTCTTCCTTGACCGTGTCGGCGACCGCGATCATACCGATATATGCCCCGCCGCGGCAGAAGCAGAGGGGCGTTTTGCCCTCTGCGGCAAGGCGCTCGGCGGTCGTTTTTACGGTATCGGGCAGTTTTGCGATGGTTTCCACATACGCAAGGCTGCCGCCCGTGAGCTCCACGCCGTCGAGCGTGGCGGTGAGTCCCTTACCCGCGACCGCCGTGAAGTTTTCGGTATCGCGGACAGTAACGCCGTCCGCGGCGGCTTTTTGCATGATCGCCTTTGCCAGCGGGTGCTCGCTCTTGCACTCGAGTGCCGCCGCCAGTGCCAGCAGATCGCCCGGCATGACGCCGTCGGCAGGCAGCAACTCGGTCACGCTCGGTTCGCCGCGCGTGATGGTTCCCGTTTTATCCAGTGCGACCGTCTTGACCTTGCCCGTCTCCTCGAGTGAAGTCGCAGTCTTAAACAAAATGCCGTGCTTGGCGCCCACGCCGCTTGCCACCATGATGGCAACGGGTGTGGCAAGTCCGAGCGCGCAGGGGCAACTGATGACCAGCACCGAGATCGCGCGTGCCAGCGCATAGCCTACCGTCTCGCCGCCAAGCATCCACGCGGCAAATGTCACCGCGGCGATACCCATGACCACCGGCACAAACACGCCCGAAACCTTGTCGGCGAGCTTTGCCACGGGCGCTTTGGTCGCCGATGCATCGCTCACCATCTTGATAATGCCCGAAAAGGTGGTGTCCTCACCGATGTGCGTTGCCTCGCACTGCATATACCCCGAACGGTTGGACGTGGCGGCGAACACGCGGTCGCCGACCGCCTTATCCACAGGCAGGCTCTCGCCCGTGAGCGCCGATTCATCCACCGCACCGCCGCCGTTCGTCACAACGCCGTCCACCGGGATGCTCTCGCCCGGGCGCACTACGAAGATGTCGCCCTTGTTCACCTCGGCGATCGGCACGGTGACCTCTTTGCCGTCGCGCAGGAGCGTCGCCGTCTTCGGCGCAAGGCGCATGAGTCCTTTGAGCGCATCGGTGGTCTTGCCCTTGGCGCGCGCTTCCAGCATTTTGCCGACCGTGATCAGCGTCAAAATCATTGCCGCCGACTCAAAATACAGCCCGTGCATCGAGTGCATTGCCGCGTCGGGCGACTGCTTGGTCATCAGAAACAGCACGCAGGTGCTGTAGCCGAACGCAGCCGCCGAACCGAGCGCAACCAATGTATCCATGTTCGGCGCGCGGTGCAAAAGCCCCTTGAAACCGTTGATAAAAAATTTGCGGTTGATGAACATGACCACGACGGTCAGGAGCATCTGCGCCATGCCGACTGCCAACGGATTGTTCGTAAAGAACGGCGGCAGCGGGAAGTTCCACATGACATGCCCCATCGAAATGTACATGAGCACTGCCAAAAATCCGACCGAAGTCACGAGACGGCGCAGCAGCTTCGGCGTTTCGGTATCTTTCAGCGCATCCTCGTCGGCGGACGGCTTCTTCTCCGCGCCCTTTTTCGAGGCGCCGTAACCCGCCGCGGTCACGGCGGCAATGATCTCCTCGTCGGTGGCACTGCCCGAAACCGCCATCGAACCCGTGAGCAGGTTGACCGAGCACTCGGTCACGCCATCCAGCGCTTTGACCGCTTTTTCCACGCGGGCACTGCATGCCGCGCAGCTCATACCCGTTACGTTATATTGTTCCATTATGATCCCTCGTTACTTCATCAGTTTTTGCAGCGTGTCGGTCAGCTCGTCGATCGTCTCATCCTTGCCCGCGCGAATGTCGTTTGCCACGCAGGTCTTGATATGGTTGGTCAGCAGTTCGCGGTTGAAGGCGTTGAGTGCCGCGCTGACCGCCGAAACCTGCGTGAGAATGTCGGTGCAGTACGCGTCGTTTTCCACCATGGTGCGGATGCCGCGGATCTGCCCCTCGATGCGGCTGAGCCGATTGACCAGGCTTTTGTATTCTTTCTCACTGCGCTTCTTCGTCTTGGTGCAACAACAGTTTTTTTCCATGTTCCTGCCCTTTCTTCGCTTCTTTGGCTTCAGTATATACCCCCAGAGGGTATTTGTCAAGTATAATCTCTTGACAATGCGGTAAAAAATAGGATATGATAAGTTTAGCGGCATAGCCGCTAAACCATGCATTGCGATCCTATGGATCGCTATGCAAATCATGGAGCGCAGCGAGAAATCACGGCGGCTTTGCCGCCAAATCATGCGCGTTTCGCGCAAATCATTTTACCCTTTAAAACTTCATTTAGATTCCCAAGGGAGCATAACTATGCAAGAGCAATTTTCACGCACCGAACTGCTGATCGGCAGTTCGGCAATGGAAAAGTTAAAAAACGCGCGCGTTGCCGTGTTCGGCATCGGGGGCGTGGGCAGTTATACCGTGGAAGCGCTTGCACGCGCAGGCGTGGGTGCGCTCGACCTCATCGACAGCGACACGGTCGCCGAAAGCAACCTCAACCGCCAGATCATTGCCACGCACTCCACGATCGGTCGTGCCAAGGTCGATGTCGCCGCCGAGCGCGTTGCCGACATCAACCCGAGTTGCAACGTGCGCACCTATAAAGTGTTCTATCTCCCCGAAAACGCGGGCGACTTTGACCTGTCGGTCTACGACTACATCGTGGACGCGGTGGACACCGTCTCCGCCAAGCTCGCGTTGGTCTGCGGCGCAAACGCGGTGCACACCCCCATCATCAGCTCGATGGGCACGGGCAACAAGCTCGATCCCACGGCGTTTGAAGTCACCGACATTTACAAGACCTCGGTCTGCCCGCTTGCGCGCGTCATGCGCACCGAGTTGAAGAAGCGCGGCATCAAAAAGCTGAAAGTTCTTTATTCGCGCGAAACACCGATCCAGCCGCAGGGAGCCCCCATCGCAGACGAGCACCGCCGCGCCATCCCCGCCAGCATCTCCTTTGTCCCCTCGGTCGCAGGACTGATCATCGCAGGAGAAGTGATCAAAGATCTGATTCAGAAATGAGGGATCGATTATGAAAACCTACAGCATTCTTTTCATCGGCAACAGCTATACCTATTTTAACGATATGCCTGTCGCTCTATTCCAAAAGATCGCCGAATCTGCCGGGTACGACGTGCAGGTAACGTCCGTCACCAAGGGCGGCTGGACGCTGGAAAAGCACGCGGACACTGCGGACGAATGCGGCAAAGCGGTGGATGCCGCGCTGCGCGAAAACCGCTATGACTATGTGGTCTTGCAGGAGCAAAGCGTGCGCCCCGCGTCCGATCCCGAAAAGTTCTACGCCGCCGTGCGCAGCCTTACCGAAAAGATCCGCGCGAACGGCGCGACACCGATCCTGTATGCCACCTGGGGACGAAAGAGCGGCAGCAAAGTGCTCGCCGAGCACGGCTGGACAAACGAAAGCATGACCGAAAAACTCGCCGCAGCCTATCAGACGATCGGCAACGAGCTCAGCATCGCGGTCGCACACGCGGGACGCGCGTTTTACGATGTAAACACGCACCACGGCGAGACGATCGACCTGTACAGTGCCGATCTGTCGCACCCCTCCGTCGCAGGCAGCTACCTCGCCGCGCTCACCGTTTTTGCAGCGATATTCCACTGCGATCCCACGACAGTGCCCTATAACGGCGAGCTGTCCCAAGAGATCGCCCGGGTTTTAAAAGCAGCGGCAAAAGCCGCGAATCGGTAATACAAAAAGCACTTGGCTTTTGCCAAGTGCTCAGCTTGTCGAAAAAGTATTTTTAATAAAATCTTGTTTTAAAGACGGACATGTGCCGGCTTTAAAACTCCTTAAAAACCGCGTGCGGTCGAGCACGACGCGAGTGAACGGTTTTGCTTTCTGTCGAAAAACCTTGGTTTTTCGACAGCTTCAAGCACTTGGCTTTTGCCAAGTGCTTTTGACTTATTCGGAGAATAATTCGTCCACAAAATATGCGTTGGTATCGGCGTGCAAGCCGTGTTTATCCGTGACGGTGACGCGCACATATTTGTCATCGAGCTGCACCTCAAAGGTTGCCTCGGTCAGCCGCTTTCCCTTTTCACGGAAGGCGCTGCGCACCTTGCGCGTGCCGGTGGTCATGGTGATCTTTTCCGCCGCCGAGGACTTCACATGCAGCTTGCCATCCTCAAACCACAGTTTCTCGATCGCAGGTCCCTGCGATGCATAGAAATTGCCCGCGAGGAGCGCGTCGGTGATGGTTTTATACTCAAGCTTGTCTGCCTTGATCATCGTAAATCCGCCGAACGAATCGCAGCGCGGATCGTCAAACGGCTTGCTGTTGTGGTTGTCGTCGGTCGCAATACACAGGATGCGCTTGTCCTGCCGCAGCAGATCGTCGTACACTTGCGGATTGTATTCGGCAAAGCCCGTCACGGCACCCGAGTGGTTGTAGATCTCCATCGCATGCATGTTCTCATATTTGCTGTAGTCGCCGTAGTTCTCCATCGACCACGTCGGGTGATTGTAGGTGACGAAAAAGCCGTGTTCCCGTCCGATGCGCATCATCTCGCAGACGCACTCGGACGTATACTCCCGCTCAAAATCGGGGACGCTCTCGTCCACCTTGACCTTGTCGCGGAACTGCAACATATTGCCGCGCACATACTTCTCTCGGTGATAGCAGACCTGCGTAACATTGTCGGGTTCCAGCGCAATGAAGCACATGTGGCAGGTCTTTTTGTATTTGTGGTGCATCTCCTGCCCGTTGTCGAGCTCCACCGCATTCAGCGCCAAAAAGCTGTCGTCGGTCAGCTCGTTGTGCGGCACCAGCAAAAAATGGTCGGTGTAAGCAACGATGGAATATCCCTTTTCCTTGTACGCTTCTTTCACCGCCTCGGGCGAGAGTTTTCCGTCCGAGCAGGTCGTGTGGCAATGCAGATTCGCCTTGTAAAACTGTCCGCCCTGCGGAAGCAAATATTTTTTCATAGTATGTTCTCCTTTTTATATTTGTTTAACTTGCGCGTTCATTTTCCGGAGCAATGCGGGGGAAGATCACGCAGGCTTCGCAGCCTACGTAATTTCCAAGAATCACACCGCCGCGTGCACAAAAATGCCGAGTGTGCCGACAAGCAGCAGGCACGCGAGGGTCAAAGAAAGAATTTTTTCATAACTACCTCTTTATACTGTATTTCGCTTTACCGCGCACAGGTTCCAGACCGAAACGGCAATACCGACAAGCATCAGTCCGCACCAGACAAGGATCATGCCGCCCCAGCCGATCGCGCTGACCGCATCGGCGAACAGCAAATTGAATGCTGCCGCTGCCGCATAGCTGGCAAAATCTAAAAACCCGGTCGCGCCCGAGACAAGTCCCGTGTCACGCAGAGAAGGCGAATAGATGCTCCACAGCACGGATGCCGCGCCGTTAGAGCAAAAAATGGCTAAGACCAAGCATATAAGGTTGCTATAGGAATGTGCTGTAATAGAAGTCAGCAGAAAGAAGACCGCAGAAGCTGAAAACAAAAGCAGCGTGGCGCGCTCCATGTTCCGCCCGATGCGCTCATACAGAAAGATCGCCGCGAATGCCGACAAAGAGATCAGCAGCGTCACGACCGAAAAGATGGATGCGGATTCGGTCCCGGAGAATCCGAGATGCTGCAGAATATAGGTCGGCAGCCAGAAGACCACCGAGGTGCGCACGATGCCGGTCAGCATCGAGATCAGCGTGTAACCGACGATCTGCCGCCGAAGCAGGATACGGATCCCTGCCATGCCGACACGGCGGTTTTTGGGAGCATCATATTGCCCGTATCGAACGACTCCCTTCTTCTCAAAAAGGCAGAAGCAGCCGAAGCACAGCGCCGCCATCAGGATTAGCGTAATGTTGCCGACCGCAAACACGCTCTGCCATGTCAAAAATGTCGCGCATACACCCGCAAGCGGCGAACCGAAAAAGGAACTGAAAGTGTATCCGAGGCTACAACGCGCCGTATATTTCCATTCGGTGTTTTCGGCGACGACCTTGGTCATCGGACCGTAGATCATCGAAAGTGCAAAGCCGCTCAGCCCATATCCCACCGCCGCAGGTACCGAAAAGCGCGGCAGATAGCAAAACAGCAGATTGCCTACCGCTGCAAATAAAAGCCCGAAGGAGATCATATATTTTGCCTTAATACGGTCGCCGATCACGCCGTTGATGAGCTGCCCGACAGCATATAAAATCAGAAACAGCGAGGACACTTCGCCGATGTAGGCTTCCGAAAAGCCGTCCTCCAGCATCTGCGGTGTAACCGCGCTCAGAATATTGCGAGCAAAGTACACCGCAAGATAGGAAACCGAGCACAGCACACCGATGTACAGTGCATTTTTTGCATTTGCATTTAATCTTTTAAGCATCATGTATATCCTGTAATCCTAACGTGCCGCTCAGACGCAAAAAGCGCATCTGACCGCTGTCATCCAATCGGCTGCGAATATGCGCACACAGCGCCTCTGTCACCATCAACTGCGAAAAATAGATCTCGGAGGCTCTGCCGCCGACCGAATTACCGCTCGAAGCGGCAATGAGCACATCATCTGCCATTTCGGCAAGCGGCGAATTCCTATTGTTGGTCAGACACACAACGGTCGCCCCGTTTTCCTGCGCGATGGAAACCGTGTTCAAAACTTCTTTTGTCTTACCCGAAGCCGAGATCGCAAAAACCAAACTTTCGCTGTCTACCATATGCGCGGATACTCTGCTCGTCCAGTAATCATTAATAAACATTACAGGAATCCCAAGCTGTAAAAGCTGGTAGAAGAAATCGGTACCGACCACCGCCGAACGGAAAGCACCGTATATTTCCACCTTTTTTGCCGCAAGGATCTGCTCGGCAACCCGCTGCAAGACCGCCGGGTCGTTGAGCGCGGCAGTATTCTGATACGCGCGCATCTGCCCGGTCATCGCCTTATGAAAGGCATCGAGCACGCCCTCCCCCGGATCGACCAGGCTAAACGGCTTTCGCTCATGGGAAGCCAGGCATTCCGCGACCTTCAATTTCAGATTCGGGAAGCCGCCGCCCGCAAATTTTTTGGAAAAATTGATGATGCTTCCCTGCGAAACATCCGCTTCTGCCGCAAGGTCGGACATAGAAAAGGTCGTAAACCGCTGCGGATCTGCCAGCAGTATCCGCGCGATCCTCTGCTCCACCCCGCTGAGATAGGATATATTCGATTCCAGCATAGACAACAGTTGGTCTTCCATAGTACCTCTTTTTTCTCTTTTGATTTTTTCTCATTTTTGTAATTGTTAAACTGAGTTTATCACAATTCCAGGCACTTGTCAATAGAATAAGAAAAAGACGACTGCCGAAAACAGTCGTCTTTTTTTGTTTATTTTGTCTTGTTCTTTGCTGCTTCTTCGAGCTTGGTCTTGCGGCGATCCTTGACCTCCTGCGGCATCGGCTTGATATCGCCGGCAGCGGTGAGCGCCTGACGGGTCAGTACGGGTCCGAACAGCTCATAAATGAGCACAGCAAACAGGGTGATATTGCGGATCAGATTGCCCTCGGCGCCGAGCGCCATAGCCGTGGTGCACATACCGAGTGCAACGCCTGCCTGCGGCAGAAGCGTGATACCGAGATATTTGCAGATCTCGGGCGAGCACTTGGTCGCCTTTGCGCTGGCAAATGCACCGAAATACTTACCGAGCGAACGGAATGCAATGTAAACGATGCCGATTACAACGATCGCCCAGTCGGCAAATACGCTGAGCTCCAGCTCTGCGCCGCTGATGACAAAGAACAGCGCAAATACAGGAGACGTCCACTTGTCGGTTGCAGCCATCAGATCACCCGACAGCGGGCAGATGTTGCAGAATACCGTGCCGAGCATCATGCACACCAGCAGCGAAGAAAAGCTGATATGTACGGGGCCGACATGGAAATCGAGCATCGACAGCGAAGCGGTGAGGAATACGACCGCAATGGTCAGATTCAAACGGTTGGTGTTGGAGTTGAACAGCTTTTCGAGCTGCGTAAGCACCCAACCCATGATCGCGCCGAGCAAGAGCGAGCAAACGATCTCGACCAGCGGGTTGACCAGAATGGAAACCATATCGACCTGTCCGCTGACGAGCGTCTTTGCAATGCCGAAGGATACGGCGAATACGACCAGACCGACTGCGTCATCGAGTGCAACGATGGGGAGCAGAAGGCTCGTCAGAGGGCCCTTTGCCTTATACTGGCGAACGACCATCAGCGTTGCCGCGGGGGCGGTAGCCGTTGCGATCGCGCCGAGGGTGATGACCTGCGGCACAGTGAGCTTGTCGGGCATGATAAAATGAACGACCAGCAGTGCAAGGTCAACAAACAGCGTTGCGACGAGTGCCTGGAATACACCGATCACAAGTGCCTGCTTACCGGTCTTTTTGAGTTCGTCCAGACGGAACTCGTTACCGATGGAAAAGGCAATAAAGCCAAGCGCAACCTCGGAAATGAGTGCCAGGCTCTCTACCGCTTCATGCGATGCAAAGCCGAGACCGTTGATACCGAGCGCACCGAGGCAATACGGACCGATGAGCACGCCCGCGATCAGATACGCGGTAACTGCCGGCAGCTTGAGCGGTTTGAAAACTCTTGTCATGAGCAGACCGCCGAGCAGGGCGATCGAGACAGAAAGCAAAGTGTTCATAAATTCTTCCTTATAATTGTTGATTGTACGCAGACGGCAAAGCCAATAAGCGCAACACTTAGCATATCACGAAAAAAGGCGAAAATCAAGGGGTTTATGAAAATAAACAAGTAGAAAAAAGCACCCTGCCGGGTGCTTTTTTGTCGATTTTTCCAACGGATGAAAATTATATGCGAATATACTGTACCGAATAGGGCGGCATCACGCTTCCGCCGCCAAAATCGAAGTGCGCCCCCGTCAAAAGATCGGTGCCGCAGCCAGCATTCGCATTGAAATGCGCGATATGCTCGGCGGCATCGGCGTTGATCATCACGAGCACGCGCTCGCCGTCGCAGGCACGCTCAAAGATCATCTGTCGGTTGGTCAAGTGCAAGATCTCAAACGAACCGTAGCAAAGGGCTCTGCTCTCTTTGCGCGCCTTTACGGCGGCTGTCACAAACTCGGTTAGCGCAGTGTGCTGCGGCTCGAAAACAGCGGGGCGCAGTGCCGCGTCGCCGTTCTCTTTTCTGCCCTCGATACCCCATTCGCTGCCGTAATAGATGCAGGGGATACCCGGCATTGCCAACAGAATGCCGAAGGCAGCTTTCAGATGGTTTTTATCCGACAGGATTGAGGCGATCCTCGTCACATCGTGGTTGTCGATAAAGGACAGCAGATGCATGCCGCGGTAGGGGCACCAATCCTCGCGCCCGAACTGCCGCATGAGGGAATGTCCGATCTCGAAGAGATTCTTACAATTCAGCGCCGAGTAAACGCCCTTGTAGCACTCATAGTTGGTCGCGCTGTGCAGCATCTCGCCGTTGACAATATCCTTGTAATTGCCGTGGATCATTTCGCCGACAAGGAAAAAGTCGGGATTTTTCGCAAGGCAAAAGCCGCGCAGCTCACGCATGAACTGACGGTTGAGCATATAGGCAACATCCAGGCGCAGACCGTCGATACCGAAGGTATCCATCCATTCACCGACACGGTCGAGCAGGTAGCGCTTGACCTCGGGGTTGTCCAAATTCAGCTTGACCAGCTCAAAATGCCCTTCCCAGCCCTCGTACCAAAATCCGTCGTTGTACGGGCTGTTGCCGTCAAAATGCGTATAAAACCAGTCCTTGTACCGAGAGTTATATTTGTTCTCCCGCACATCGCGGAAGGCGAAAAAGTCTCTGCCCACATGATTGAACACGCCGTCCAGGATCACACGGATGCCGTTTGCATGCAGCGCATCGCACACGGCTTTGAAATCCTCGTTCGTGCCGAGGCGCACATCCAGTTTGGAATAATCCGCGGTGTCATAGCCGTGCGCCGAGCTCTCAAACAGCGGGCAAAAATAGACCGCGCCCACGCCGAGCGCGCTGAGATGCGGGATATACTCTTTCACTTTTAAGATCCGCGAGGTCAGCACACCGTCGTTGTGCTCGGGTGCGCCGCAAAAGCCCAGCGGGTAAATCTGATACATTACACTTTCTTCAAACCACATATAAATCTCCATTCCGCCGCCAAACGGTGGCACAAACCGTAAAACGAAAATCCTCGATACCGCACATCGTGCGGCAAAATGGGTTGGGTCCCATTTTGCGAGGAGTTCGAGCGTGAAATACTCTATGCAAAACATATCGAAAATCAAACTTTCACGCTGTCTCCTATAGGGGTAAGCGTTGATTTTATCATATCATAATTTTTCCCAAAAGTAAATCGTCCGATAAAAAACCACGCGACTATCGCGTGGTTTTTGGCAATTATTTTTGAATGAACATCTGTGTCCAATAGTTTCCGCTTGCGACATAGCCGACGCCGATGCGGTTAAACGATGCGTTTAAGATATTGGCACGGTGCCCCGAGGAATTCATCCATCCGTTTACAACCGCCTGCGGCGTTGCATAGCCCTTTGCAATGTTCTCTCCTGCACTTCTGTAGGTAATGCCGAAGTTTTTGATCATCTGAAACGGCGAGCCGTAGGTCGGGCTGGTATGCGAGAAATACTTGTTATCTTTCATATCCTGCGATTTATAGCGTGCAACGCGGCTCAGCTCCCAGTCGTATGTAAGCGCCTGCAAGCCGTTCTCCGCGCGGATCTCGTTGACCAGTCGTACAACCTCTTTTTCATAGTTCAAAACGGTCGTGTCGGTCGTGGGAATGTTCAGTACCTGCCCCGGATAGATCAGATCGGCATTGGTGATCTGCGGGTTGGCACTTCGGATCTCGCTGAGTCCCACCTCGTATTGTACGGCGATCTTCCACATCGTGTCTCCTTTGACAACGGTATGCGTGGAAGCTGCCGATGTGCTCATCATCAGCACACATGCGAGCATCATGCTCGCGATAAACAGTAACAGTTTCTTCATTTTTTGCACCTCCCGGTACTATCACTGTTCCTATTATACCATACCCGAAGATGCCGTTTCAAATGTAATAGTTGGTAAGCGCAGATCGAGCAGGAAATGCCCCATCTTTACAGCATTTTTTCCATATAGCCGCAGGTGAACGGAAAAAAGTCGAATTTTTGCGTATGCGTATGCTAAAAACCATAGGTTTCATACCATCCGATGCAAGTCTTTGTCAAGCGCCGACCACGTCAAAATAAAAAGATCCGCCCTCGGGCGGATCTTTTCATGCGTGTCGAAAAAGTTTTTTAATAAAATCTTGTTTTAAAGACGGACATGCGCCGGCTTTAAAACTCCTTGCAGGGGCGGTCGCGGTGAGCGACTCGCGAGACTCGCGCCCCTTTTCTGTCGAAAAACCTTTGGTTTTTCGACAGCCTCTAAAAAAATCCGCCCGAAGGCGGATTTTTTTATGCACTTACTGCGCGGTGTTCTGCTTGAAGAAGTTATTGATCGTCTGTACCTTAGCCTCTGCGGAGGTTCTGTAGGTCTCATAGATCGTGGTCACAGACTTACGGTTCTCGAAGATCTGCGAGAGCTGATCCTTGTAACCGCCGATGTTGTAGTATACACCTACGTCATATACGCGGGTCGCGAAGATGATGTCGAGCATGTCCGCGCTCTCCTCGTCACGAGTGTACTGACCGACCAACGTCTTTTCATAGTACGCGGGCGTCAGCAGCTGCTGACCCTGATATGCGAGCATCTCAAGGATGAAGCTGGTACGATCGATGTCGCCGGGCGTCTCGGGGATGCAGAGGAACTGTGCATGCCATGCAGCGATGTAGTGACCGTACTCCGCCTGCGTCTCGTCGTATTTCGGATACGGCAGGATACCGAAGTCCACTTCGCTGTCACGGTGATAGTCGATTGCGGAGAGCATGGTGAAGTAGAACATAGCCTGATCGTTGTCGAACATGCTGTTTCTGTATTCGTTCCAAACCGAGGAAGATACGTTCGTACCCGTATCATAGTTATACTGATAGTTGAAAACGTGCGTCTGGTCATATACGATGTCGAGGTACTTATCGTAGAGGTTGACAACACGCTCACTGTACATGGTGAGCTCCATCAGACCATACGAATTGATGGTGCAGATACGCTCGCCTGCGCCTGCCAGAATCGCGAGGTTGTTATCGCGGGAGCAGAGCAGACCGAAGGTGTCATACTGGTTGAGCAGACCGTCGTTATTGGTATCGCCGCCGACAGCCTTGATCATCGAGCCGAAGGTCTCGAGCGTCCATTTGCCCTCTTTCACGAGCTCATACGGATCGCCAAGGTCATACGCATCGACCATATCCTTGTTGAACAGTACAACGTGCGTTACACGGTTATCACCTGCGGAAATGTCGCCGGTGGTATAATACATCTTACCGTTGATGGAGAGGTCCTGATTTGCCTTCTGATCCCAGTAAGGCTTGGTCAGGTCGATATACTTGGTATCGTTCAGGTCGTGCAGATAGCCGTTGTATGCAAGCGTTGCTACGTCATAGGTACCGATCATGGCTGCATCGTAGTTGCACTCGCCTGCCATGTAGTCGGTATAGATCTTTTTGTAGCCGTCGCCGGTTCCGCCCGAGGAATTGGACTTGACAATGTCCTCGTTCATAATGTTGACACCGTAGGTATCCTTCATGTACTGATTGCGGCGATAGATAGCCGAATCGATAACCGTGCCGCTTTCACCTTCCGACTGGAAGTCATTCCAAGCATAGTTACCTGCGACCAGAATGGTGAAGTCACCGGAAATATCGCCGATCTCTTCCGGAGAAGGCAGATCGGGAGCATCGGGATCCTTCGTGGTACCCACCGTGGTCTCGCCCGGCGTACCGGTGGTCGAAGAGGGGGTCTTGCCCTGGTCATTGTCGCACGCCATCAGCATGGGCAGAAGCATCAGACAAGCCAGCAGCAAAGCAAGAATTCTTTTCATTTCTCGTGTGTTCCTTTCTGTATTTTTGTCTACAAGAGAACCCCATGTATTTGACCGTAAAAGAAACGCAACACCCTCAAAACGCTTATTCGTTTTGCTCTCCAACAGGTCGTTCCTCGCGTGGTCAAAATAAAAAAAGCATGAATTTTTCCCAAGTATCTACTTCCATTATACAGTGCAGGCAGAAAAATTCAATCAAATTTTTACATGATTTTTTAAAGAAAAAATACAGTTTTTCTTTAAAAATTACAAAAATCCAAAAGAAAAATGTGCAACTTGAACAAAATCGGTTGCATGGCATACCAAACTCGCCGCCGCAGAAACAGAAGAACCGGGCACAAGACTGTGCTCGGTTCTTGGCTTTTTTATTTTGTGATCAAAACGATCTCGCTGAGTGCCGCGTACTCGCGTCCCTCGGCAGTATGCACTGTGATCTTGATGCTGTCTACCTGGGTTCCTTCGGGCAGATTGCCAAGGTTGACGACGGTGGGATTACCGACGGCGCCGCGGAACGGGCGATCCTTGATCATATAGCTGCCGTTGATCTCCACGTCCACCTTTTCGGGCATATAATCCTCTGCCGTCGAAGGATAGATCCATACCGACACGACATCCTGCGGCGTATCCAATTGCAGCTCCACCGTGCCGCCGTCGCCCAGTGAAAAGATGCCGTCGATGCCGCCCTTGCAGATGCCGTCAAACAAATTTTCGATCTTAGACTTGGACGGGAACTCTGCCTTTTCCCCCGAAGCGCTGCAGGCAAAGCCATCATGCAGATGATAATAGCCGCCGACACCCGAAGGCAGCGGTCTGCGCGTTTCGCTCGGGCCATCCACCGCCAGCGTACCGTCATCCTTGACGATAAGACGGTCGATCGCAAGGCTGCGTCCTTTATCCACCGTGGGCGGTACGGTATGTACATGGTACACGATATACAATTCGGTGCCATCGGGCGAACGCAGAATATTGCAGTGACCGGGGCCCGTAACCGTCTCGCCGTTACCGGAAAGAATGCGGCAATTCTTCGTCTTTTCAAACAGTTTCAGCGGGCTGCCTGAGGTGGCATAGCCGACCGAATAGTGCTCGGTGGTATAATAATTCGCACTGTAGAGCAGATAGTAGGTTCCGTTCTCCTTAAATACGACGGGACCCTCGTTCCATACGACCGAACCGCTCTTGAGCTCCCAGCTCTGCACGGGGGTGGAGATCAGCACAGGCTCGCCGATGATGCCCGACAGGTCCGATGTAAGCTCCACGCCCCAGGTCTGACTGGTGCGCTTACCGTCCACATAGTTGGTAGAATTGTCCTTGGAATAGTACATATAGATGCGACCGTCATCGTCGAAGAAGAGGCTGGCATCGATCACACTGAACTCGGGCGAGAAGAAGGGTTCGCCCTGTTTCAGCGGCTTGAACTTTCCATTCGGCGTATCACATACCGCAATATCGATGGAGTGGAAGCCATTATACCCTTTTGCGGAAAAGATAAAATAGAACTTTCCGTTATACTCGTATACTTCGGGCGCCCATCCCTTTTCCTTTGCCCAGCCGAGATCCGAAAGGCTGAGGACGGGCTCACTCTGCGATTTCCAGTTGACAAGATCCTTGGATGTACGCACGCTGAATTTGGTACTGCCGGTACTGTACAGATAGTACGTTCCCTCATGCTCCAAAATAAACGGATCCGCCGCGCTGTCGGTCAGCTTATTGGTATAAAAAGTTCCGGAAACAGCCGCGCTGCTTTCAATCTCTGTCAATTGTGGCACCTCCTCTGTTGTGACTGCCGTCGTTTCTGCGTTTGTCGGTTCTCCGCTCGTGCAGCCTGCAAGTGAAGCCGCAAGCAAAAGCATACAAACCCATCTTCTTCCCCGTTTCATACGATGTCTCTCCTATATTTTGGGATTTCTATCTTCATCATAACACAATCCATTCGGAAAATCCATATAGATTTATCTGCAAATTCTATGCACTTTTTACACCCGATACATAAAATACATGTTTTTATGCACCTTTTTGCACAAAAATGAAAAATCGGAGACACGCGCGCATGCGTGTCTCCGATCGACTTAATTGGCTGTATTCTGCTGGAAGAAATTGTTAATCTTTTCGATCTTGGCGTCCGCAGTGCGCTTATACGTCTCATAAATGGTCGTCAGCGACTTGCCGGTTCTAACCATGGCAGCGAGCTGATCCTTATAGGTGCCGATGTTGTAATAGATACCAACGTCGTATACAAGGTTGGAAAAGATGATGTCCAGCATTTCCGCACTCTCTTCGTCGCGGGTATACTGACCAACCAGCGTCTTTTCATAATACGCAGGCGTGAGCACCTCTTTGCCGTAATATGCCAGCTCTTCCAAAATGATGCCCGTGCGTGCCTGATCCTGCACCATGGCGGGTACGCAAAGGAACTGCGAATGCCATGCGCTGACCAGGTTACCGTAACTGTTCTGCGTTTCGTCATATTTGGGATACGGCAGAATACCGAAGTCGTTATCCAAGTCGCGCAGATGGTCCATGTAGAACATCGTGTGCGAATAGAAGAGCGCCTTGTCGGAGTTGAACATGGCGATACGCTCCTCGTTGGTCGAGGTGAGTCCCGTTGCACCGGTCATATAGTTGTACTGATAGTTGTAGGTGTGCGAATGATCGCCGACGATCTCCAGATACTTGTCATACAGATTGACGATACGCTCGCTGTAGAATGTCAGCCCGATCTGACCGTCATCGTTGATGGTGCACACTCTTTCCTGCGCAGCCGAGAGGATCGCCAGATGGGTATCGGTGGGCGTGAGCAGACCGAACACATCGTTTTTGTCATAAACGCCGTTTTGATCGACGTCCTCACCGACAGACTTGACCATCGTGCCGAACTTTTCCAGTGTCCACTTGTTTTCGCGCACCAGTTCATACGGATCTTCCAAATTGTAGTTTTTCAGCATGCTCTTGCTGAAAAAGAGAACGTAGGTCGCGCGGTTATCCGCGACGGAGATGTCACCCGTGGTGTAAAACATCTTGCCGTTCATCGAAAGGTCCTCGTTCGCCTTCTGGTCCCAATAGGGTTTGGAAAGATCCAGGTACTCGATCGAATTCAGGTCTGCAAGATAGCCGTTATACGCCAGCGTCGCAACATCATATGTACCGACCATTGCCGCGTCATAGGTGCTCTCGCCCGCCATATACTCACGGTAGATCTTTACATAGCCTGTGCCGGTGCCCATGGAAGAGGAATATGCAACGACATCCTCATTGGTGATGTTGACATTGTATTTTTCCGACATATACGCGTTGCGGCGGTAGATCGCAGAATCGACGACCGAGCTGTCCTCGCCCTCCGACTGAAAGTCGTTCCATTCCCAGTTGCCCGCAACCAGGATGTGGAAGTCACCGGATATATCGCCGATCTCCTCGGGAGTCGGCAGCTCGGGCGCATTCGGATCTGCCGTGGTGGTCGCCTCGGTCGTTACCACGGCAGACGCTGTGGTATCTGCAGGTGCTTTTTCGTTGCCGCACGCCATGAGCGTCGGCAGCAACAGCAAGCACGCAAGCAAAAACGCAAGTACTTTTTTCATATTTCAATTCCTTTCCGCACGCGGCGGTGTAAAAAATATTTTTTTACACCTCGGCTTTTTTCGGCTTTTTCCGAAAATTATCACAGAAGCAATCATACAAACCTCTGTATGCAGCCGTCTTTACCGTCATACTGTGATTTTTTATCAATAATGTCCAAATCGACCGTGCAAATCAGATCCATTTATGGAATCATTGACAATTTTATTATAATCCTTTGCCACTGCATCTGCAATACACAATAGCATCGAATTTTTTCAACATATGAAACCGCGGAAAGGATAATTTTTTACACCTTTTTAAATATTTTTCACCAAAGTTCCCGCACGGTGACGACCTCTGCCTTTTGGATGTAGAGAGACGCGCTGCCGACATCCAACGTGACCGTGTTGGAATCCGCCTGCAGCAGGATCGGAATATACACTGCGTCCACCGCATTTGCAAGCACCTCGGTGCCCGTCGCGTAGATCGGTGCGACATTAAAGTTGTCGCCGTTGACCTTGACGGAAGCGTTGATGGTTTTGCCCGTGGAGTTGGCAAACGTGAGCTTGAGCAGCACTTCCTTGTCCGCCTTACCCTCGATGGTAAAGTCGATCTTGCCGGTATACTTTCCGTCGCTCGGCGTCGAAGTGATCGTCACGCTCTTTGCCGCAGATGTTTCTTGCACGCGGGTGATCGTGATATGATCCAATGTGATGTACTTATACTGGGTTGCAGCCTCGGGGATCTGTATGCCGAATTCCATACTTTCTGCCGTTGCGGTAAACACAAAGGTTCTTCTTGAGTAATTCTGCTGGTCATACATGGTCGCAACAACGCCATCCTTGCCCGCCTCGCGAACAAAGAGCTGCGCGGTCGTGCGCGCCGCCGTGTTCACATAGCAGACCACGCGGTACTGCTCGCCGACAGTCAGACCGTCGATGGTGGTATATACGCCGCTTGCGCCCGCGTCGCTGCCGCTGATCTTGACGGTGTGGTCGCCCTCAAAGGCTTCTGCAATGGTCGTCACCGTGCCGCCGAAGGTCGTATAGGATGCGAGTCCTCCGTTCTCAAAATCCTCGTAATACACGGAATCGACCGTGCCGAGTGTCTGCTTGGGGATGTAGTAGTTGCCGTCCTCGATGTAACCGCCGTTATCCAGCAGAATGCTTTCAAAATTCTGACGGTACAGATCCACGATCTCAGCCATCTTCATGCGTTCGGGCAGGTTCAGCATGCACATCCAATAGCCCGAGCTCGAATCGGGGTATGCGAGGTTGACGATCACGCCCTCGCCGTCCTGCCAAATGAGCCGGTTGGCTTCCTCAGGCAGCGCAGCCATGCCGCAGAGCACGCCCATCAGGCCCATGCAGATGGCAGCCGTGCTGTCTCCGTCATAACCCGCCAGCGAAACGATCTTGCAGGTCTCGGTATAGTCGCCCTCTCCGTACAAAAGTGCGAGCAGGACAAACGAGTTGTTGACATTGGGCTCCAATGTCTTGTCATTGATCATGCGGTCATGGAAAAGCGTGAATTCCCGCTCCGCCGCCTGCACCGCTTTGCGCCAATCGGTGGGGTACTTTTCTTTCAGTGCAAAGCAGCCGTCGATGACCTTGGAGGTAAAGCTGTCGCTCGGGATCACCTGCTGTGCCTTGCGGATCAGCGTGGGAATATCCCTTTCAAAATACGCCAGCGAGTACATCGTCACCAAGAATTTCGTCCAGACGACGGGATCCTGGTCGCTGGTCACATTGGCAAAGATGTCCGACAGCTCTGCCGCGGTGTTCGGCATACCGGGGGTCACCATGCCGAGCGTCTCATTCTCGATACAGGGCTCATAGCAATAGGAATAGCGGTTGCCGAATTCCCAACTGCCCGCAAAACCGGGCAAATATCTGTATTTGTTCATCAGTCCGTATGCGCCGACCGAGCGGTGACCGCCGCCCATATCGTACACATTGTACTTGACCCAGTCATCGGTGATGACCTTGGAAGTCACGGTACTGTACTGCGCATACATATCCTTCAATATATACTGGTTCAGAATGTCGATGCTGTAATCGTCGTCCATCCACGACTCCCACAGACCGGTCTCCGCGTTTTTGAGGAGCTTATCCGAATGCTTTTTATGCGGGTTGGGGTTGGCATACGGACCGTTGCACATCTCAAACCAGCTGTTGGGCATGGCAACACGCGCCCTGCCGTCACTCCAGTAGACAAATTCGTAGCCGGAAAAGAATCCGACAAGCTGACCGAGAAAGCCCGCTGTCGTTTTATCCATGTATTCCTCTTTGGACAGAATGGTATATAATTCCTCCGGCGGGGCTTGTGTGGTTTGTGTTATTTGTGTGGTCGTTTCGATCTCATTGGGCATAGTTTCTGTTACCTCCTTATTTGCGGTACATCCGACCGTACCGAGCAGCGTTGAAAATGCGAGTAAGCCGCAAAGTATACGTTTCATTTTGTATCACCGCCTCTGTTCAAAATCAACAACGGAGCTGTCGTTTCCAAAGCATCCGATGTCCTGATTATACAATACCACACTTTGTCGCAAAGTCAACTGCGTGGAAAAAAGATAAGAATATTTGAAAGCATTATTATGATTTTTTTCATTTTTTCTGCTGCTTTTTCCGCCAGGCAAGCGGCGAGCATCCCTCCGCTTTTGTAAACACGCGGTACAGGTTGATATAGTCGCCGAATCCGCACTCCACGCTGATGCTGGCAAGCGAACTTTCGGAGTCACGCAGCAGCTGCTTTGCCATTTCCAGTTTTCGCTCGTTGATATAGGCGTGCGGCGTTTTGCCCGTCTCGCTTTTGAAAATGTTTATGATCTGGTTTTTGCTGTAGCCGCAATGCTCCGCGATCTCATCGAGCGAAAAAGACTTGCGTATATCGGTGGTAACGGCGGACAGCACCTTACCGATGACCGCGCTGTGTCCGATATTGTCCGAATTGCGGTGGAGCCATGCAAAGATCTTATAGGCAACGGCGCATTGTTCCATCATATGCGCCCCCGAAAGGCGCAGCGTATCCAACTCTTTAAACAGCGGCAGCAACTCGGAAAAGGAAAATTTACCGCGCAGCGGCAGTCCGTCACCGTCCTGTGTATACTCTGCACCGAGAAACTGTATAAAATAATACTTCGGGCAGTCGCTCTCCTCGATACCCTGCTGCAAAAGACCGACCTGCTGTATATAATACTCGCCCGCCTGCACCTTGATCGGTATGCCATCCTCCCAAAAGCGCAATACCCCCTCAAATACCAACAGCAATACGTTGTGGGGACAAACGCGGTCGATGTGTTTTTCGTGCCTTTCAAAATAGCGGAACGATGCGTATGTAAGATACGGTAAAGTATCCAGTGAAAGCTTGTATTCCATGTGCGCCTCCGAAGTTTTTTCTGTCTCCATTATACACACGCGCTGGAATTTTTGCAATAAAAATGTATTCGCAAAAAGACCTGCAAGGCAAGCCTTGCAGGTCTTTCTATTTTATTATTTTCTTATTCGTATTCGACCACGTCTACCCAGCCGAGGAGGAACTGACGTTCCTCGGGTTTACCCTTGACCGACTGCGATGCCGCAACGATCGGCATCCATTTCTGCACATACTGCTTTGCCGTATCGCTCTTTTTGCAGAAGGTATCGAGATAGGTCTCCGCCCCCTGCAGATCGCCGTCCAGGTAGAACAGCAGATAGGTTCTTGCCACGTCGGCAGACGCATTGCCCTGCGTAACGTGCGCCCAGTCTACGATATAGGGCGTGCCGTCAGGCGTGATGATGATATTAGAGGGGTTAAAGTCGCCGTGGCAGACCTTGTTGTGCTTGGGCATGGATTCCAGACGGGTGTGCAGCTCATAGCGGGTGGTCGCATCCACTTCCGCCTGATCGATCTTGCGGTTCATCTTATCCTTGAGACGCGTGAGCAGCGGCGCCTTGTGCGCATGCACCTGCATCTGCAGATCAACCAGCAGCTCGATATACTCGTTCTTCTTCTCGGGGTTCTCGAGCATGAGCTGTTCGAGCGTTTTGCCCTCGATGTAGTCCATCACGATCGCCCATTTGCCATCAATCTTGACGACCTCGTGGATCTTCGGGATATGCAGATCGGTCTCCTCTACGCGCGCATGTCCCAGCGCCTCGTTGAGTACATCCGCCTTGGAATAGTCCTCATTAAAAAGCTTAATGACCTTGTCGCCGTCCCGATAGATGGTCTTTGCGGTGCGTACCGCGATCACTTTATCCAGTTTCATGTGCGCTCCTCCTTATACATTTTCATGCTTGCCGTAGTAAGCGTTCAGGTACATCTGCTTGATCTCACGCATCAGCGGGTAGCGCGGGTTCGCGCCCGTGCACTGATCGTCGAATGCCTGCTCGGTCATCTCGTCCAGGCGATCCATAAAGTCTGCCTCATCCGCAACATAGTCACGGATCGTGGACTTTATACCCACTCTTGCTTTGAGCGCATCGACCGCGGCGATCAGGTTTTCTACCTTCTCTGCAACGGTCGCGCCGCCGAGTCCGAGCGCATCGGCAACCTCGGCATAGCGCTCTGCGGTGCGCGGATGGTCATACTGCGGGAAGGTACCCATCTTCGCCGGTACATCGCTCGCGTTGAAGCGGATGACCTCGTCGATCATCAATGCGTTTGCAACGCCGTGCGGCAGGTGATGGAAAGCACCGAGCTTATGCGCCATCGAGTGGCAGACACCGAGGAATGCGTTTGCGAACGCCATGCCCGCCATGGTTGCGGCATTTGCCATCTTTTCGCGCGCCTCGGGATCGTTTGCACCGTTGTCGTAAGCACGCGGCAGGTACTCGAAGATCACCTTCAGCGAGCGGAGCGCCAAGCCATCGGTATAATCGGTCGCCATCATCGAAGCGTACGCTTCCAGTGCATGTGTAACCGCGTCGATACCCGATGCGGCGGTGAGTCCCTTGGGCGCGCTCATGTGGAAGTCGGCATCCACGATCGCCATCTTGGGCAGCAGCTCATAGTCGGCGAGCGGATACTTCACACCCGTGGTCTCATCCGTAATGACGGCGAAGGGCGTCACCTCGGAGCCCGTACCTGCAGAGGTGGGGATGGCAACGAAGTATGCCTTTTCACCCATCTTCGGGAAGGTATAGATACGCTTGCGGATGTCCATGAAGCGCATTGCCATATCCATAAAGTCTGCTTCGGGATGCTCATAGAGCACCCACATGATCTTTGCCGCGTCCATCGCGCTGCCGCCGCCGAGTGCGATGATGCAGTCGGGCGCAAAAGCGCGCATCTGCTCGGCACCCGCCTTGGCACAGCCGAGCGTGGGATCGGGCGCAACATCAAAGAAGGTGGTGTGCTGAATGCCCATGGCATCGAGCTTGTCGGTGATCGGCTTGGTATAGCCGTTATTGTATAAGAACGTATCGGTGACGATAAATGCCTTTTTCTTGTGCATCACGGTGCCGAGCTCGTCGAGAGCGACCGGCAGGCATCCCTTTTTGATATATACCTTTTCAGGTGCGCGGAACCACAGCATGTTCTCTCTCCTCTCAGCAACGGTCTTGATATTTAAAAGATGCTTTACGCCTACGTTCTCGGAGACGCTGTTGCCGCCCCAGGAACCGCAGCCGAGCGTCATGGAGGGAGTCATTTTGAAGTTGTACAGATCGCCGATGCCGCCCTGCGACGAGGGGGTGTTGACCATGATGCGGCAGGCATGCATTCTCTCGGCGAATGCATGGATCTTTTCCCGCTCGGTCATGGCGTTGAGATAGACGGATGCGGTATGTCCTCTGCCACCGTCCTCGACCAGCTGCTCTGCCTTGTCCAGTGCATCTTCAAAGCTCGTTGCATGGTACATGGCAAGCACGGGCGAGAGCTTTTCGTGCGCGAACTCCTCGGAAAGATCGGTGCTCTCGACCTCACCGATGAGGATCTTGGTATATTCGGGTACATGTACGCCTGCGAGCGACGCGATCTTGTGCGCACTCTGACCGACGATCTTGGCATTGAGTGCGCCGTTGATCAGAATGGTCTTGCGCACCTGTTCAAGCTCGCTGCCTTCGAGGAAATAGCAGCCGCGATCGGCAAATTCCTTTTTCACCGTCTCATAGATACTATCCGGCACAATGACCGACTGCTCGGAAGCGCAGATCATGCCGTTATCAAACGTCTTGGAATGGATGATCGAGTTGACCGCGAGCAAAATGTCCGCGGATTCGTCGATCACGGCAGGGGTATTACCCGCGCCGACGCCGAGCGCCGGTTTACCGCTGGAATACGCCGCCTTGACCATGCCGGGACCGCCTGTCGCCAGAATGGTATCGGCTTCTTTCATAATAAAATTGGTCATTTCCAGCGAGGGAACGTCGATCCATGCGATGATGTCCTCAGGTGCGCCCGCTGCAACTGCCGCCTCCAGAACGATCCTTGCCGCGCAGATGGTGGATTCCTTTGCGCGCGGATGGGGGCTGATGACGATGCCGTTGCGCGTTTTCAGTGCGAGCAGCGTCTTGAAAATCGCGGTCGAGGTGGGGTTGGTGGTGGGGATGACCGCCGCGATCACACCGATCGGCGATGCGATCTTTTGTATGCCGTAGGCTTTGTCCTCTTCGATCACGCCGCAGGTTTTGGTATCTTTATAATGGTTATAGATATACTCGGCGGCATAATGGTTCTTGATGACCTTATCCTCGACAACACCCATGCCCGTCTCACTAACGGCGAGCTTGGCAAGCGGGATACGCTGTTTATCGGCGGCAAGCGCGGCGGCACGGAAGATGGCGTCTACCTGCTCTTGCGTGTAGGTCGCAAATTTCTTCTGTGCGGCGCGTACACGGGCAAGTGCATCCTCCAGTTTTTCCACGCTGTCGACGATCTTGTATTCTGTGGTACTCATCCTGCGTTTCTCCTTACATTTTTTTAGTTTGATAGAGGTATTCTTGATTCTGTTAAAATTTTAACATTCTTTTGGCTGCTTGTCAATCCTAAAAACATACGAATATTGCTATGCGCATACCGCTTTTTTATGCTATATTGTCGGAATTCTGCATGCAAACCGAGGAAATGCGCCTCTTCACTCAAAACAGCTGTGCGCGTTTTTTACGCAGGGCGGCAAGGAAAGTTTCGTCAAACGGCGTCAGCTGATA
Source organism: Clostridia bacterium (assembly GCA_017398595.1). GTDB lineage: Bacteria > Bacillota > Clostridia > Oscillospirales > CAG-272 > UMGS902. The sequence goes on along the minus strand of JAFQFR010000013.1, from coordinate 19,795 downwards.
ATCCTTGCGATAGATCAGCACGTCGGTGTACTCCATAGCGCCGAACGCGGGACGCTGCACCAAATGATAGGCATCCAGCAGCTTTTTCGGAATGGGCGAGACCCACATATAAGTATTCGGATTGGCGTCCAGCAGCGTAAACTGGCTGCTGCGCTCAAACACATGGATATGCTTATCCGAAAAATCGTCGTTGGACGTGCGCTTGGCATCCGTTGCCGAAAACGACGGCACATAGGGATCTCCGTGCAGTACCTCGATATAATCGTGCAGATCGTCCCCGCTGATATTCTCTTTCTTGGCAAGCGGCGACCGCTCGGATACGAGCAGTAAATAGGAAAAGGTCACGATCGGGCGATACTCCAGATTCTTATCCGCGAAGGTCTGCGAAAAATACTGCGCAAACGTCTCCTGATACCGTACGATACCGATATTGTAATCCCCGCTGCAGACATTGTCGATCGTATGCATCGGGTTGGTTTCCTTATAATAAAATTCCGCGGGCTGCTGTAAGTCGATCTGCGAAGCGACCTCTACAAATGCCTCAGCGATATAACTTGCGCGCGGCACGCAGGCGGAAAACTTCTGCCGATTGCGCTGCCCGTCACGGTAGAGCGATTCCATCTCGTCCACCTGATTGAGTATACGGCGCGCATACTGCAAAAATTCCTCTCCCGCGGCGGTGACGATAATGCCCCTGGAGCTACGCTCAAAAATAACGATGCCAAGCGATTCTTCCAGCTCCTTGATCGCACGGCTGAGATTGGGCTGTCCCATGAACAAATTCTCCGCCGCCTTGCTGATCGACTTCGTTTTGGATATTTCTACGGCATACCGTAAGTGCAACAGATTCATTTTTTGCACCTCCTGTTTACATCACTGAACATTAAAATTTTAACATATTTCTGCGCAAATGGCAACATATACATGAAATTTCTATGTACTTTGCCCAATATTTTATACAAAAAGAAGGCACCGACAGTTACCCGTCAGCGCCTTTGCTTTGGTTTATTTTTTGTAAAAGATTCAAAAGCGGGAATATCAGAAACGACGCCGCGAAATTGCCGACAGCGTGCGTCACGTCAAATGCGAATCCCGACGCCACCCATGCGAGCGTTTTTTCAAAGCTCAGCCCGTACAGGATCGCCTGCCACGGTGCGTACAACACGCCGAACAGCAGTCCGAACAGCGTACACAAAAGCGTATAGCAGATCTGCGCGCCCCACTTCGGCAAGTGTCTCGGTAAAAGCAGCGTACACAGCCAGCAAAGCGGAAAAATGTAATAATACGGAACCAGCCATGTGATACCGCCCGTAAAAACCGTTTCCAGCACGAGGTACACAATGACGGGAATGATCCCCTTTTTGCGGTACGCGAGCGTGTACACCATGGTAAGCATCGTAGCGGGATGCACGTTCGGGATCCATTCCACCAGTTTTTTGCCCGCGAACATCACCGCGCCAAGCATGGCAAATACCGTGATCTCGCGGACGGTCAGCCGCGTGCGTGTTCTCATTTCTCTACGCGGAATTCAATGTCCACGGCGTCCGCGCTTCCAAGCGAGTCCACGCCGGTCATCGACATTTCGCCGTCGGTGTACAGCGACCAATAGGTGCCGTCGATATTGTAATCGGCGACCACGCCGCATACGCTCTTGACATACAGACCGTAGGGACCTGCTTCTCCCTCGATCAGTTTCAGTTCGATCAGCGCTTCTCCGACCGTTTCACGATCGGTGGAGACCGCATAGCGCTTTGCGCTGCCATCGGCAAAGACCGCGGTAAAGGCAAAGGTGTACTGCCCCTCTCCGATCGGCTCCGCAGCCGGTGCAGGCTGCACATCCGATGTACCTGTCGTCTCCTGTGGTGTTTGTTCGCCGCATCCGACCGATACTGCCGCCACAAGCAGACAAAGGGTCAGAACGAGCGAAAGGCGAATCAAAAGAGTTTGTTTTTTCATTTTCTTTCTGTCCTTTCTAATGATGCATCGCCGCAGCCGCGATGTCGGCACTCGCATACAGCCGCGTTCGATCTCGAGTATTCCGGCTTGCCTCAAAATGCAAAACGCCTTCTCGATGCAAAATGCATCAATGACCGCTTTCGCGAAGCACATGTGGCAATGTGCCCGTTTTGCAGCAAAAAGGTTCACGGCGGCGTGCCCGCCCGGGAGTTGCACCCGATTCCTCTTGATCTGCTGCACTCAGTATAACACCGTGAGAAGAAAAAGTCAAAGAAAAAAGGCATGCTCGTTTAAAAGCATGCCGTTTTTGGATTATTTCAGTACCGATACAGCCTCGGTGATGGTTTTTTCGTATGCTTCCATGCCGTATTTATCGACCTCGGCTTTATTCTTTTCCCCATGCGTCAGGCATCCGGCGCCGTTGATGCAGCCGCCCATACATGCCATGCCCTCGATGAAGTTTGCGTCGAGGAGATTCTTGCTCTTTTTGAGCAGTGCCGTGCGGCAGGCTTCGATACCGTCGCAAACAGCGGCTTTCAGCGGGAAGTCCTCGATGCCCTGCTCTTTGAGTGCCTGTTTGACCGAATCGGACAGACCACCCGAGCGGGCAAAGATTCTGCCAAAGTAGGACGCGTTATCCAGCACGCCCTCGGAAAGCGTGGTAATATCGATGTCGCGGCTGTCAAAGAGTGCCTGCAGCTCCTCAAAGGTCATTGCCGCATCCACATAGGGGCGCACTTCTTCGAGCTGCACTTCTCCCTTCTTCGCCGTGCAGGGACCGATAAAGACCACCTTGGCATTCGGCGTGATCTCCTTGATATACTTGGCGATCGCCGTCATGGGCGAGGGATTGTGCGAAACGAGCGGTACGAGCTCGGGGAACGACGACTTGATGTATTTTACGAACGCGGGACAGCAGGAGCTGGTCAAGAAGCCTTTCTCGACAAGTTCCTTCGACTCGGACAGGGCAACCATATCCGCGCCGAGCGCCGCCTCGACCACGGTGAAGAAGCCGAGCTCCTTGAGTCCCGTGATGACCTGACCGAGCTTTGCATATGTAAACTGGCTGGAGATCGAGGGTGCGACGACCGCATATACCTTGGTATTTTTGCCGCCCTCGCTCTCTTTCAAGAGGTCGATGACGTCAAGGATATAGGAACGGTCGGTGATGGCGCCGAACGGGCACTGGTACACGCACGCACCGCAGGAAATGCACTTTTCGTAGTCGATCTTTGCCGCCTTGTTTTCATCCATGGAGATCGCTTTGATCTTGCAGGCATTCTGACAAGGGCGCTTGCGGTTGGCGATCGCGGCAAAGGGGCAGACCTTCGCACACTGACCGCACTCCACGCACTTGGTTTTATCAATGTGCGCCACATGGTTGTGGTCAAAGGAGATCGCGCCGCGCTTGCAGACGTCCTCACAGCGGTGTGCAAGGCATCCGCGACAGGAATCGGTGACTTCATAGCCGGCAGCAGGGCACTCGTCGCAGGCGATCTCGATGACCTCGATCACATGCTGACCGTCATCGGTGCGTCCCATGGCGATCTGCACGCGCTCGCCGAGGATCGCGCGCTCCTTGTACACGCAGCAGCGCAGGTCGGCTCCTTGCCGGGCACGATCTTCTTCGGAATATCGAGCGCATTCTCCAGCAGAGTTCCGTTCCATGCCTCGCGCGCGACTTCGCGCAGGACCTTGTATTTGAGGTGCTGTACTTTGGTATCAAACTTTCTCATGGTTTTTCAAAAATCTCCTTAAAAATATACGACCTTGACATGCTTGCCCATCTTGCGCAGGCAGGTTGAAAGTTCTTCAACCAGATTCATCTTGATATTAAAGTTGATCGGCAGATCGGGGTTCTGATGCGCGGGGTTGACGGCTCTGCCGACAAAGAAATTGATGTCCGTCGCTTCCTCGAACAAGAGGCGGCTGATCAGCGAAGCGCCGTCGCGCTGGATGCTCCAGTGCTCATAGCACTTGTTTTCTTCCAGATAGTCCTTGGCATAGGTGACCACGCGGTTGACCGTGATGACGCCCTCGGTGACAAGATCCACACCCTCGATCTCGGCGATCGGCGGGATGTCCGACTGCACGAAGTTGAGCGACGCTTTCAGCGGCTTGCGCAGGTAGTTCGACACGATGGTCGAGGTCGTACCGCCGCAAACAATGTGCTTGCCCTCCTTGGAGAAGAAGAGCGACATCATGCGGTCGCAGTCGTCGCGGTTGGACGGCGGACCGAACAGTATATTCATGGGCACGCGGCGGCGGATGCGCACCACGCAGGCGGTGGCATCGTCTCCCGGCTTCCCGCCGTAGAGCTTGTCGCACTCATCCACCAAAATGGTGGAGAGCGTTTTCGCCGTGTAACCGACGGGGGCAAGCCCCTCCAAGAATTCGGTAATATCCGCCAGTTTCCAGCCGAAGTTGTAGGCGGTGCCGATGCCCGCGTGCGGGCATCCGTCACTCATGGAAACGAAGATGTCATTCTCCTGCAGCTTGATCACCGACTTGAAGATCTTTTTGCCGCCGATGTTCATCTCGGTTTTCGGGTAATCGTAGTTGACCTCGTCGCGGATGAGGATGACCTGCGGGTTATCGTACTGGATGACCTCGGCAGTCTCATTGTTGATCAGATGCAGGATCGTAAAGGTCGAATACGCCACGCCGCGCTGTGAACACACGGGCAGTGTTGCGGCGATCGCCGCAACGCACTCCTCCAGCGGCAGATTTGCCGCGAGCATGGTGGAAATGATCTTGGAGGTCAGCGTGGACAAAATGCTCGCCTTGACGCCGCTGCCGAGTCCGTCCGCGAGGACGATCACTGTCGAGTTTTCTCCCTGATCGACCACGTCCACGTGGTCGCCGCAGAGCTGCTCGCCGTAGTGATTGATGCTTTTATAGCCGATGTCGGCACACAGATCATTCATCAGAAATCGACTCCTTTAGCTTGGTCAGCGCGATCTTGGTTTCGGCAGCCGTCTCGCCCAGCAGCGACGCGATCTCCTGCACGATGCGCATTTGCTTATCGACCACGCGGTCGGCGATCTCTACCGTCTGACGGCTGATGTCTTCTTTTCTCTCGCGCGCACTTTCCTCATCGGTCACATCGCGCATGATGCAGATGAGCAGATGATAGTCGCGGTCGTAGACCACGGTCTGCTCGACATAGCGCTTGTACTCGGCAAGATACGCACGCTGGTTGACGGGTCCTCTGCCGTTGCGCAGGGCCTCGGCAAAAACGGCGGGATCCATAATGCGGATGACCTGCTCGCCGAGCACGTCGGATGCCGAACGAATGTTCATGATCTTGCGTGCAGCCGAGTTGATCTGCTGCACCTCGAGGCTCTCGTTGAGCACGATCAGACCGTTCGGCGTGTTCTCCACGATCGTGTCCGAGAAGTTCTCTGCCTTATCCTTGAGGAACGGCAGGCACATGGAGATCTCCGCCTTGCCGTGGCAGATGGCGATCGCCTTATCGCGGCAGGTGGGGTATCCGCAGGTGCCGCAGTTGAGCTCATCCGAGGGCTTGAACTTACCCATCTGGCGCATAACGCTGCGGATCTCGTCCTCGCTCGGCGTCTGCAAACGGCGCTCGATGGGGGTGAAATTCTTGCGCAGCTCGCGCATGCCCGGCTGCTCTACGACAAAGTCACGGTCGCCTGCATATTCCGCGACCGCCATGTAGTCCTTGACGGGCGAACGATGGTATTTTTCCATAACGGGACCGCCGACGCAGGCGCCGACACAGGCAGACATCTCGATAAAGCAGTTTTTGATATTGCCGCTTTCAATGTCGTGCAGTGCGGCGATGCAGTTCTCCACACCGTCGATCGCAAGATATGTATAGCCGGGTTCGTCCTGTTTCATGGTCTTGAGCACGCCGCCCGTCGTCGGGAAGAAGCGTGCACGGCTCTCGGCAGTTTCGTCCTTCTCGGGGACGAGCTCCACGCCCGCCGACTTCAGCCATCCGGTCAGCTCCTCATAGGTCAGCACCGCATCGACATAGCCTTCGTAATACGCGGCTTCATCCTTTTTTGCAACGCAGGGACCGATGAATACGGTTTTCGCGCCCGGGTTGCGGCGCTTAATATCCTTGCAGTGTGCCTGCATGGGCGACAGCACGTCGGCAAGATGCGGCAGCACCGTGGGGAAATATTTTTGGATCAACAGATTGACCGAATGGCAGCAGGAGGAGATCAGCACCTCGGGCTTTTCCTCGTGCAGGATGCGCTCATACTCGTTTTTGACGATGGTCGCGCCCACCGCGGTCTCCTCAACGTCAAAAAAGCCGAGTGAGAGCAGTGCTTTCCGCATTGCCCCGATGCCGACGCCGTTGTAGTTGGCGATAAACGAGGGCGCCAGGCTGACGATCACGGGATCGCCGCCCTGCAGCAAGACACGCACCTTTTCGGTCTCGTCTACGATCTGTTTTGCATTCTGCGGACATACGACAAAGCACTGTCCGCACAGGATACACTCATTGCCGATGATATGCGCCTGGTTTCCCGAAAAACGGATGGACTTCACCGGGCAATGACGGATACATTTATAACAGTTTTTACAGTTGGATTTTTTCAGCGTCAGGCAATCGGACACTTTGCTCTCTCCTTTGGTAAATCAGTTTCGGTTATGCGAATTTTGACAGAATTTTTCTCTGCAGGAAGCTGTTGAAGTTCTCGCGGTTGATGCCGACGCAGACCTCGTTGTCCACCTGCACGGTCACACCGTCGCGGTTGCAGGTGCCGATACAAAAGCTGCCTGCCAGCGTGACCTCTTCGGTAAGATGATGCTCCTCGATCGCCTTTTGCAACAGCTCCACGATCTCCTGGGAGCCTTTCAGATGGCAGGAACTGCCCACACAAATCTGTATTACCATCTCACAGCCTCGTAAGCACCTGCTCTTTAAAGAATTCCTCTACCGTATCGGGAGATACAGAGAAAAACTTCTCATCCACCGTTACGCAAACGCCGTCCTGGCATTTGCCCATGCAAAAAGTGCCGCCGAGCTCCACAAGGTCGGCGAGATTGTTTTGCGCGATCAGGTACTGCAGACCGGTAACGACCTGGCGTGATCCCTTGAGGTGACAGGAGCTGCCGATACAAACGGTAATTTTCATGTAATTTTCTCCTTTAAAGTATTGGTAAAATTGCATTATCTAATGTTAAAATTTTAGCATCTCTTTGTGCATTTGTCAATATAAAAACCTATCCATTTCTGACGAGTTTTTTTATGAAATACGCTGCATGCCTCACTTCAAAATTCCACGGTGCGTGGAATTCACCTTTCGGTTAAGTTTGTTTACAGTAAAGAATCGCTGTAGTATAATAGAATTACGGTACCGAAAACATAAAAGGAGAACATACAGCAATGATGTCAGTAGGTCAAACCATTCGATTTTACAGAAAAGAACTGGGGCTCACGCAAAGTGAACTCGCAGAAATGATCAATGTCTCTACGCAGGCGGTTTCCAAATGGGAAACGGATTGGGGCATGCCGGATATTTCTATGATCGTACCACTTGCAAAGGTACTCAATATCTCTACGGACAAGCTTTTGGGGCTAACGTCGGATGAAACAGAAGAAGAAATCACTTCTATCCGCGAAAAAATCGGACATCATACCGTTTCTTTCTCCGCGGACGAAGCACAGCGTATATATGACTTATCGATCCCTCTTTTTGCCCAGCATCCAACCAATCCCGAGATCGCTTTTTGGTGCCTTGAGAGCCTGTCGGTGCTGATAATCGCGAAGCGGACAAACGCCGACAAACAGACACTTTTAAAAGAATGCAAGCGATATGAAAACTGTATCTCTCGCTATGAAACAAATCCCGATGCGGTTTTCAAAAGTTATTATATTGCTTCACGATGCTATACCTTTCTCGGAGAAAAGGAACGAGCCGAGCAAATCAAGGAAAAGCTGCCGCACACATTCGGCGATCGTACCTATTGGGAAGCAGAATTTGCATATGCAGACGGGGATATGGAATTGGCACTGCAAAAATGCAAGGAAAGCTTTGCGGAAAAAGCGCGATTTATCGCAAGGTGCATTCGTCTGTGCCGCAATATCAGCATAGCAGCAGAGGGAGAAACAGGCGTTGAAAAGCAGTTGGCGCTAAATGAATATATGCTGCATATTCTCAACGCATTTTTGTCCGGAGGTGACTATTTGCCGTATCGCATGATCTATCAAAAAACTTTACTGCTCTATGGAATGGTAAAGCAATATGCAGACCTCGATATGACGGACAAAGCACTCTCCTGCATGCAGCAGCTACTGGAAACAAGAACGGTATATTTGACGTTTTTGAACGATTCGGAAAATAAACATTGCTTGATGTTTCCGGAAACCGATTATATTGAAAATCAGTATGTGTCCCCGGAAACAATCAACACCTATGTTACCGACTGCTTTGATCGTTTGTCACAGTTACCGAATTTGCAGGGCAGTTCGATTCTGCAAGAAATACACAATCAAATGTAAAGTTTCAAGAGGTTCATATAATGTACGATACGAAAGACAGAGAGAAAATATTAAACCAACTTGTAATGTCTTTGCAAAGCAGAGAAGACATATTGTCTGTCATTTTGGTGGGATCGGGCGCCATCGGCTTTAAAGACAAGTATTCGGATTTGGACTTATCCATCGTTACAAACGACAGTGATATAGAAACCATTTTCACAAAAACATATCAAGACATGCAGCAAATATGTCAGATTGCCGCATACGAAGCCATCCCAAGAAGAAAGCTGCAAGTATTCTTGTTAGATAACTACTTAGAAATAGATATTGGCTACTGTACTTTAGATGCCCTGTATGCCAAAAGAGAAAATTTTAAAGTTATTTATGACAAAACCGGCAAAGCAGAAAAACAGATGGTGAACTCTTGGCATGACCTGCAACTGAAAAACAAAGGCACAACAGATGTTGTTGATATGCACAAAGTTATCCGAATAATAGACGAAAAGTTATGGTATAACTTCATGCACTCGATTATTGCATACAAACGGAATGACAAATACAGATGCTATTATGAATTAAATGAGATCCGAACCGCAGTCATTGATTTGATTGCAAAAAGAAACGAAGTTGACTCCAAACGGTATAAGCAAATGTATCTATTACCGATAGAAGAACAAATGCGCATTGACAAAATGTTTTTCTATCCGCAAAGCTATGATGAATTAGCCACGCTGCTTTTCTATATGTTGGATCACATCTCCACAGAGCTGGAATACTGGAAAAGCACAGAAGGTATTTCTTATACCTTTGCAACGGATTTTCTGAAAAATTTTATTACCGAGAATATGGATGAAAAGAATGCTGCTATAAAACCACGAATTTCAGTTGACAAAAATACGGGAAAACGCTAAAATAATAGAATAAATCTTCCCATCGAGGCAATTCTATGAAAAAGAACAGCATTTTCTCCATCATCATTTTGTTTATCACCGCGATCATCTGGGGCTTTGCCTTTGCCTTTCAGGCAGACGGCGGCGAAACGCTCGGCACCTTTTGGTTCAACGGTATCCGTTTTATGATCGGCGCACTTTCGCTGATCCCCGTGGTTCTGCTCTTTGAGCGAGGCAAGCTGAGCGGCAAGCAGTGGAAAAATCTCCTCATCAAGGGTTCCGTCTGCGGCGCCATCCTTTTTTCCGCGTCCGCACTGCAGCAATACGGCATCTCGCTGACGGGCAGCTCGGCAAAGGCAGGCTTTATCACGGGACTGTACATGGTCTTTGTTCCCTTCTGCGGCATCTTCATGCACAAGCGCATCCGCGCAGAGGCGTGGATCGGTGCGGCAGTCGCCATTGTGGGACTGTATTTCGTCAGCTTTGCAGACGGTGCGCAGTCGGTCGAGTTCGGCGACCTCGTCGTACTGATCGGCGCGTTCTTCTGGACGGCGCATATCGTCTTTATCGACACCTTTGCGGGCGATTGTCCCTCGCTGAAGTTCTCGCTGGTGCAGTTTGTCGTCTGCGGCGCGCTGAACCTGCTCTGCGCCCCCATCTTTGAGAGCGGTATCACCGTCACATGGGCGGTGCTCACGGGCGCGGCAGTTCCCCTGCTCTACTGCGGTATCTTCTCGGTCGGCGTTGCCTACACCTGCCAGGTCATCGGTCAGCGCGGCACCGAACCCGCGCTCGCATCCATCATCCTCTGCACCGAATCGGTGTTCGCCGCCATCGGCGGCTGGCTGCTGCGCGATGAATTTCTCGGTGTGCGCGGCTACATCGGCTGTGCCCTCATCTTCGTCGGCATCCTGCTCTCGCAGGCGAAGATCTTCGGCAAGAAAAAGGCATAAAACCTTGCGTTTTTGCGTGATTCTGAGAAAAATCCCCCTGCGTAAGGTATTGCTTGTGACGCTGCGTCATACGCTACAATACCTCGTGAAAGGAGGCGAAAGCTATGTCCAAATACACGACCGGAGAAATGGCAAAGCTCTGCGGCGTATCCGTGCGCACCGTGCAATATTACGATACCCGCGGCATTCTGATCCCGAGCGAGCTGAGCGAGGGCGGCAGACGCCTGTACTCCGAGGACGATCTCGGCAAGATGCGAGTCATTTGCTTTCTGCGCGATCTCGGCGTGCCGCTCGGCAGCATCGGCGAACTCTTTCAAGAGGAAGATCCCGCAAGCGTCATTTCCCTCTTGATCGACCAGCAGAAGCAAACGCTCACTGAGGAGATCAACGAGCGGCAAGTACAGCTTGATAAGCTGCTGGAGCTTGAAAAAGGGCTCAAAAAAATAGACACGCTCTCGGTCGAATCCATCACCGACATAGTACACCTTATGGAAACCAAGAAACAACTCAAAAAAGTACGCTGGACCATGCTCACGGTAGGGCTTGTCGCGGAAGCGATCGAGATCGGCACGCTGATCCTCGGCATCACGAAAGGGGTCTGGTGGCCCTTTGCGATCGGCATGTGCATTGCCGTCGCGCTCAGTATATGGATCAGCATATACTATTTCAAAAAGGTTGTCTACATCTGCCCGAAGTGCCATACTATCTTCAAGCCGAGCTTCAAGGAAGCGTTCTTTGCCCGCCACACCCCCACCACCCGCAGACTCACCTGCACCCATTGTGGGCACAAGGGCTTCTGCGTGGAAACGTACAACACCGAATCGTAAACAGCAAACGAAAAAGCCGCTTTCGCGGCTTTTTTTATTTTTCGCTCTTTCGATACGCAACGTAGATGATCGGCGTTTTGCCGACGGTCACGGGGTACGGTATCAAATTTTTCTGCACGATCGCGAGCATCTGCGCCTTGGTATATGCGCCCATGGCACCCGTATGCAAGAAATGTTTGCTTTCGTCCACATGCTTTGGCACGCGGTTCTTTCGGCTGTTCCATGCTTTTTCCAGATCCGCGTGCAAAAGTGCATACAGCTCCTCGCGGATCTTCGCACTTGCGGGATCCCAGTACTGCGCCGCCTCGTCAAATGTCAGCGCAGGAATGTCGAGCGAAACTTCGCCGTCGCCGCCGCGCTTCAGGATGCCGAGCTTTTCAAACTCGGGAATCAGCTCATACAACAGCTTGTTGTCGGTCTCCACATCACACGGCAAAAACGACGCGTAAAATCGCAGGATGCTCTGCAGTGAGCATTTATATTTGAACTCGCCGTATGCCCAGTGCGCCTCGCCGAACAAAGACTGGCAGTCGAACATGCGGCAATCGTACTTACCGTCATTTTTCGCCGCATAGCCGACCTGTACAGGTCCCGAACTTGCATATTTACAGCGCTGGGTCGGGTCAACATCTAAAATCGTGCCGGTCGCAAGCCATCTGCCGGCGTTCGGGCGCTCGGGCGGCTTCTTCGGCTCGCTCGGATCCACCGGTTTGCACCGATGTACAACATCGGCGAGTGCTTGATGCATCACAAACAGAACCATCGTTGCTTTCTGCTTTTCGGACATCGCGGCAAACTCCTCGCGCACCGTGAGCGGCTCGAGATGTTTCCAGACGATCTGCCACACAGCCTCCGCATAGCGATCTGCCAGCGCCTCCTGCGCGCCGATGTCGCCGAACGACTCGCTCTGCCGCTGGATAAAGCATCGGGTGTAGACCAGACCGCCGTCGGTGCGCCCCATCAGCTCGCCCTCGACAAGTCTGTCGATTAAGGGCTCAATATACGCCGCGGGCATACCCATGGCATCGGCAACGCCGCGTACCGACGTGGGATTGTCATACGCTAAGATCAAAATATTCGTCTCCACATCCGAGTGCACCAAAGAAAACGGCTCATTGCTCAGTCCGCTGCCGCCCCAGATGCCGATCGTCATCTTCTTCGGCTCATAACTCACCTGTGCATATTTTTCCATCTCCAGTCCCTCCCTGATCTGATTTCGCGCGCTCGAAAGTCTGGATTTCACCGTACCCGCGGAAATATGCAGCTCTTTTGCGATCCTCTCCACCGAATGCCCGTGCACATAATACCGCACCGCCACCTCGCGGTAGATGCGGATCAGCCGCCCGAGCTCGCGGCGCACCGCAGCGTATTCCGCGTCGCGGCTTTCGGCTTCTTCCCGCCATAAAAGCTCGTCTTCCTGCAAGGATTCTGCACTTTCAAACTGCAGGATCTTGTTCTTATATTTCGCCCGCAGCCACGCATTATACTTGTTTTGCAGCACCGCGGCAAGGAATCCTTTCGGATGCTCGACCTCGATCCCCTGCCTTTTGCGCATGAGCAGTGCCAGGATGCTGTCCTGGATCAGGCTGTCTATGTCGGGACAGTCACCGTACTTGCGCGCCGCAAGCTCGGATACATACAGCAGATATTCCTCGCACTCGTTTGCAAACGCCTTATCAAAATCGATCACAGAGGTACCTCCTTTCTGCCCCTTGGGCTTGATTTCACCCCTTTAGTTGCAGAAACCTTTCTGCGGTTCACGGTTTTGTAAAAATTATAGCAGAAAACCGTGCAGCCGTAAAGATGCAAAACGCCACGCCCGTGTTCGGGCGTGGCGGGGGAAGAAAAGGATTCATTCTTCTTCTATTTTTTCATACCGAATATATGCGCAGTTGCTTTTCCGACTGCGCGCTTGCATCGTGGTATAGACCGTATCGTGCAGCGCCTTTGCCGCGTCGCGCGGGGGCAGCGCTTTGTCGGGGTAAAACGGTCCGTCTACATAGACGACCATTTTCGGCTTTCTGCAAAGGCACCGCTTTTGATAGGTGACGGTCACGGCATACACGGGCTTGTCCAACTTCACGGGATAGCGAAACGCCGCGTCGGGAAACGGGCGAATGCCCGTGTAATACTCCCACACATGCGCTTCGGGGTAGATAACGATGTACTTTTTCTCCGCGAGCCGCTGTTCCATCGCCGCGTGAAATGCCCGCATGCCCTGCATACTGTCGGGCAGCGGCAGTGCGCCGAGATACGGCAGCAGCCTGCCGATCACGGGGATCGAAAGATTAGCGGGGCTGACCACGACATACACGCGCCTTGGCAGGGCTGCCAGCGCTGGAATAAACACATCGCCGAGCGGCTGCGTATGGTTGGCATAGATAAACGCGCCGCTTTGCCTTGCCTGCCGCAAGACCTGCGCGTTTTCGATGTGCATATGCAGGCACAGGCGGCAATACACGCTCGAAAACACCGCCGCCGCACCGTAGAGCAGTGCCGAAGCGATCCGCGCGCCGAGCGAGGTTCGCACCCACTTGTACCCCTCGGGGATGGCGTAGTCTTGGTCCTTCGCCTCGATAAAATCATCGGTAAAGGTGCGGTACTGCCGCGTTTCAGGCTCTTTTTTCATCGGCTCCCTCCGCGATCCATCCCGCAATGTCGCTGTTCTCAAATGTGTAGGTCAGCGGCTTGCCGTACGCTTCTTCATAGGCTGCTTTTTTCAGCGCGTAGTCCCGCGCGCGCATGGCTTCTGTGTTCTCGCGCACGCTCTTTTCGGGATCGGGATAGAGCACTTCGAGCACATGCATGACATACTGCACCTGCAGGAATGCGTCGGTGTCCGTCTTTGTCTTGTCGCGCATCTCCACAAAGCAGGAAAGGATCGGCACGCCGAACTTTGCCGCGTAGTGATACGCACCCGGCATGGGCGGACGCGGCTTGCGGTAGTTGAACCACATTTCCTGCTCGGGGTAGATGAGGATGAATTCTTCTTTTGTAAGCAGTTCTTCGAGCACGGCGGGAAAGTCACTGCGGATATAGTGCAAATTTCCCGTGATGGGAATAATATCCGCGTAGTTCATCAAAAAGCCGAACACGCCGGTCATCGCCAAATTGGTCTCCTGGCTGACGATGTTGATGCGCTTTTTGCCGAGCTTTTTGGTCAGGTGCCGCACCACCGTATTGTCTACGGGCCCGAAGTGGTTGCTGGTGAGGATCGCGCCGCCGCGCACCGCGGCAGCTTTTTCCAAGCCGTCGATCTCGGTGTCGCGGTTGAGCGCATAGGTCGCCGCGTTTGCCAGCTGCCGCGCCACGAAGGACTTCGTGTGATACGAGGCGGTCTTTCGCCGCGCGAGATACCGCTGTACGATCTCGTTTTTCTCCGCGTCGGAAAGGACGGGATCGCCGAGCTCCACCTTGACATGGAAATCGCCGCTTTCCGCCGCCGATTTGATGTTTGCAATGACCGCTTCTCTGTTTTCGCCGATGATCATAGCCGAATCTTCACTCCGCTTTCCAACATTTTCTTAAAGGTGACGTCCTGCGCGGGGATGCTGTCGCCGCGCTCGATCAGCAACGCCAGGCACTTTTTATCGGACGCCTTTTGCTCATCGCTGTACGCCGCCTTGTATGCTTCGATCTCCGAAAGATAGCCCGAATCTTTTGCGTACTGCCAAAAGTATTCACCGTATTGGATGTTGTCATAGCACCACGGCTTGGAAAACAGGTTGTAATGAATGAGCTTTGCATCCGAAAGCGGCGGCTGATCCTCGTTCGGCATCGCGTCCCAGCGTGCGTCGAGATAGTGGATCTTGCCGTTGCAGATCGCGTTGAGATAATCCTGATCGGGGGCGATGCAGTCAAAATGATAGGTGTTGAGCAGGGTCAGAAAATGGCGGTCAAGCTCGACCTCGCGCAGTTTTTTGAGGTTCATCAGCAGCACGCCCGAGTTGATGTAGCTGTGTTTCTCCACGCCGACGGCGTTTTCCATGTATCTTGCCAGCGGCGGCACCTCTACCACCGAGCGGTCGGCGCACGCGCCGATCAAATTGTCGCCGATGTCGATGTCGTAGAGCTCGGCAAGGTCGCCGCGCAGCACCACGTCGCTGTCGATGTAGATGCCTTTGTCAAATTCGGGGAACATTGTTGGAATGAACAGCCGAAAATAGATCGTCAGCGTGAAATAGTCGCAGCGCAGACGGTTGGACATGCGGTCGGTGATGCTCTCGAGCCCTGCCTGCATCGGCGTGCATTCAATGGTGAAATTGTCGGTCGAAAGGCTTATCAGCCGCGCACGGTTCTCCTCGGAAAGCTCCCGGTACAGCACGATCGCCTTGTAGTTCCGCTCCGCCGAACAGTTGTCGATCGCCGAGGTCAGTGCCGTTGCTAAAAAGGGCGCATAGCTGTCGTCGATCGTAAAGAAAATCGGAATGATCTTATCCATGGTGGTCTCCTTTTTCGTATGCCGCTTTCAGCGAAAGGTACTCGGAAAGCAGTCCGTCATATTCGTGCAGTTTCAGCACGCCGTGCATGCGATCGATCTGCCAGGGCTTGACCGACACGGCGTGAAACCACGGCAAAAAGCGAAAGCTCGTGGTAAAATGCTGCAAAACGGTATCTTTTTGCAGCTTGCGCTGCTCATTGTATCGGCGCGGCGCGGTCTTTTTCCTTGCCGCTAACTTGTTGAGCGCCGACTGGTCGGGCATGAACATCTGCTTTGTCGCGCAGCGGTCTCTGCATCTTGCAAACAGCCCCGTTTTACGGATCTCGGCGAGGTTCAGGAGCAGCACGCCCGAGTTGAGATAGTCAAATTTACAAAGGTTCTTTTGGAAAAACCACTTGCCGTAGTGATCGAGCACGCCGCAGAGCTCACAGCCATCCATGTCCTGTGCGTAAAAGTCTGTTATGTCCGCGCGGCAGAGCACGTCATTGTCGAGGTACAGGATGCGGTCGGGCAGCGCGGCGATCTGATCGGCGTACAGCCGCAGCATACAGCAGGGGGTAAAGCGCGTGCCGAGGTTCGCCGTCGGCGGCTGTGCCGCAAACAGCATGCTTGCGTCGATCCATGTGACCGTGCTGTCGACGTTTTGCGCCTTGACGCGGCGATCGAGCGCGTCTGCAAAGGAACGCGGCAGGCACTCGTAAGTTTTGTCCCCTGCCGCATACCGCATGGTCAAAATATAAATGTGCAGCGGCTCTTGCACATGTTTGGTCAGCGACAGCACCGAAAGCAGTACGCCGTCGCCGATGTTTTTATCGCCGCAATACAATATGTTCATATTCTCGCAACCAAAATATTTTGTTTGATAAATTATTTTATCTTGTTTTTAAAACCATGTTATCACATTTTAAAAATTTTGTCAAGAGTGGGATGTATATTTCTATTCTCCGCCATCTTTGCCGTTTTTAACCAAGAGAATGTAAAGGAAATTCATAAGCCTTCCCCCTTGGGGGAAGGTGTCAAACGCGACTCCGGCAAAGCGTAAATAGGAACTATAGGTTCTGTCGCGTCTTGCCTCGCCTGCGGCGATGCACTTTGCTATGGAGCGTTTGACGGATGAGGGGTAGGATGCGGCGAAGGCGCATCCGTATGTATTCACAGGGTAATAAAATGAATAACGCCGCTGCGGCGGCTACCCCTCATCACCCGTTTCACGGGAGCTTCCCCCAAGGGGGAAGCCTATAGTACATCATTCCATAACCTTTTATGCGGTACACATCTCGATAAAACACAATATAAAGCACATCTGCATCACAACCTACGGTTGAATTCCAGGATGGATATTCAACAAACTTACTATTTACAGTTGATTTTTCGTATGCTAAACTGAAAGTACGATGTAGCTACACGAATCTATCGTATACCGGAGAGTCATTATGTTGGATACCAAAACATTCGGCGACAAGCTGAAAAATCACCGTAAAAATTTGAACATGACGCAGGAACAGGTCGCAGAAAAGATCGGCATCTCCGCGCAGGCGGTTTCCAAATGGGAGAACGGGGTTTCCCAAACTTAAAGATACCACACTAAAAACCCACGCTTACATTACTTCCAAACAACATAATATTGAAGGTAAACCCTATGAAAAAGCTGATTTCCTGCGAATATAACTTCGATAACTGCTGTGTGGAGCTGAAATTTGCCGATGGCAGCATGATTGCGATTGATACCATTGCTGTTGAGAACGAGATTGCCCGTAATATGTACGAACGGTCAGAGCTTGACTATCTGATCTACAACGTCCCTTTGGAGTATGCAGACCTTATCTTGAATGGCGATCCCGAAACCTATTTGAAAACCGTAACCGAATACAAACCTTTGGATAGTTGATCACACGCTGCCCGTGGGAGAAATCCTACGGGCAAATTTACAGAATTTTCAATAGCACGCTATTGAAAAAACACGGATTTTATGTTATAATAATAAAAATCAGAAGGAGGGAGCAGATGGGACAAAACAATCGATGCGGTACTTATATAAAGCATATCAGTGATGTACTGCAAAGAAACTGCAACAATGCACTTCAAGCAAAAGGGTTAACCATGTCACAGTTGAGTGTTTTACATCAGTTAGATAATACCCTTGATGGAGAAATGCCTCTGAAAGAACTGGAAAAACAACTTCAAGTGGCGCAATCTACCGCAGCCGGAATTATTTCCAGACTTGAACAAAAAGGGTTTGTGGAGGGATATGGTAGTGGTGAAGATAAGCGAATCAAAATTGTGAGAATCACAAACGCTGGTCGTGACTGCTTTGCAGACTCCCAGATCCATGCCACGGAATCAGAAGCTCAGTTATTGTCTGCGCTGACAGATGAGGAGCGAATCTTGTTCAATGCTTTGCTGAAAAAAGTAAGCGAAAACCTATGAAATGCCCGATGTGGTCGGGCATTTCATACGAGCGAATCAATAGCACGCTATTGAAAGAAAGGAAAACAAAATGAACGAACAAATCGAACAAAAACAATTGGAGCTTTTCAGCTCCGGAAAAGTATCCTCTGCGGTACTCAAAAACGCCATTCCTGCTATGATTGCCATGCTGATGGCACTGATCTATAATCTTGCGGATACTTTCTTCATCGGTCAAGTTCACGATGACCTGCAGGTGGCCGCCGTTGCCATGTGTACCCCGGTATTTTTGATGTTCATGGCAATTGGTACCATCTTTGGCTTGGGTGGCTCCTCTGTTATTGCCCGTGCACTGGGTGAGGGCCATACGGAATATGCCAAGAAGGTGTCTTCCTTCTGTATGTGGAGTTGTGTAGTTATCGGCGTTGTTATTTCCTGTCTGTTTCTGCTGTTTATGGATCAGCTGCTTACGCTGATGGGCGTCGATGAGAATGTATGGGAACACGCAAAGACTTATATGGTGATCGTTAGCTTCAGCGGACCGTTTGCTCTGCTTGCCAATTGTTTCTCCGGTATCCTGCGTGCTGAAGGGCAGGCCAATGTTTCCATGACAGGCACACTGATTGGCAATTTAGTGGATCTGGTGCTGAATCCCATCATGATTATCTGGCTGGGTTGGGAGATTGCAGGTGCCGCCATCTCCACTGTGATTGGCAATGTACTGTCTGCCCTGTATTACCTTCTGTACTACAGAAAAGGTACTTCGCTGCTGAGTATTCGTCTGAAAGATTGCTCCGCAAAAGATGGTATCTGCAAAAATGTGTTGGCGATTGGCATTCCGGCTTCTCTTGGGCCGCTGATGATGAGCGCTTCTCAGATTCTTCTCAACGGCAGAATGATGGCGTATGGCGGTATGGCAGTTGCAGGTATGGGCGTAGCATCCAAAGTAACCATGATCACTGGTATGATATGCCTTGGGCTTGGGCAGGGTGTTCAGCCGCTGCTTGGATATTGCGTAGGTGCAAAACTGTGGGATCGTTTTAAGAAGGCTCTGACCTTCTCTCTGGTGTTTGCGTTGTCCATCAGCGTTGTGATGACTGGAGTATGTTATCTGTTGACGGAACAGATTGTTAATTTGGTTTTGACAGATCCGGCGGCATTTGATTTCGGTTGTCACTTCTCCCGTATCCTTTTGACAACCAGCTTCCTGTTTGGTGTTTTTCATGTTTTTGCAAACACGCTGCAGGCAATGGGTGCGGCAATGCCCTCGTTGATCATCAATCTGAGCCGTCAAGGTATTTTGTTCATCCCCATGCTGTTTGTTCTGGAATCTTTCCTTGGGCTGGACGGGCTACTGTGGGCTCAGCCGGTGGTTGATGTTCTATCCATGGTGCTGGCAGTTGCGCTGTACATTCCTGCCTATCGTAAGATGGTCCGCAGTTGAAAATGATTATGCTTATTGCAAAGTTGCATAATCATTAACGAGCGATAAAAACCGCTGTAATCTACATCCTTGCGGGGATGAAAATTACAGCGGTTTTGTATTTTCTGAGAAAAGGTGTCAAACTGCATTTTTACAGTTTGGGTACCATTTTCGAGGAAAATATGCGGGGTATCCAGAGGGGTGAAATCCCTTGGCTCTGGGTTTCCAATAGGGGCGAGAAGCATCCCTGTTGGCACACGATTTTGCTTGCAAAGTCTAGTGTGTTATACCTTTTGCGACCGCTGACGCTGGAAAGGGGATGTCTCACGCCAGACAGACACTTTTCGGCGGCAGCAGAACAGGCGGATTTTGTGGGCTGTAAGCTACAAAAGACAAGGAATTTGCCATGAGCAAAATCCGACTGTTCGTGTGTAGT
>JAFQFR010000012.1 GCA_017398595.1 Clostridia bacterium | reverse complement strand
GCTTCCGCAGAAGCCGCATCCGCCTCGCAGAGCGCACGGTTGCCGCAGGCAATACCACCGCCCCTTCGGGGTGGTGAGTAAGTGCGCCCTTCGGGATAAAAGAAACGGGACGCTCGGTTGCCCGAACGCCCCTCGTCTCAAGTTTATCGTCTGAGTCCGCATAGAAAGTCCTCCAATTCCTCAAGATTCAAGGAAGTAATGCTCGGAAAGACCTTTTCCAAAATCGCTCCCTCCTGGATCAGCCGCCGTGTTCTCGCTTTTCGCTCCTTATTACGGTCACGCATCTCGGCTTCCTCCAATCTGTGCTTGGCTTGCAGCAATTTCTTCTCGTCTGTGGTCATAAAAAATCCTCCTGTGGTAGTAAAAAGTAGTTTGTTTGATAGCAGCGTAATATCAAATATTCGTCCGTTTAGTATCACGCTTTTTCTGTAAATCCTCGTAGTAGTAAAAATGCCCCCGTTTGGTATCACAGTAATACCAAACGAGGGCGATAGTAGTATCAGAAGCTGTCAGCAAAGTCCAATGCCGCCGAAATGTTCTCGTCATCCTCAGCAGACGGAGCTTCAACAGCGGCAGGCGGTGTGAACATCGGCATACCGACGGGCGCAAACCGCAAGCCCTGCTCAATGGCTTCCGTTATCCGTCTGAGAAATGCATCCTCCTTTTCACGGGTTTCCAGATAGGGGTCGGAAGCAAGCCGTGTCTGCCGTTCAAAATGGTCGTTGATGGCGGTAACAATCGCCTTGCTGTAAGAGCGATATTGCTTTTTATCCATCCTCTGCAAATGCTCGTAGGCTCGGCGGTCATCTTCGTCTGCAAGGTTTAGGCGTAGAGTGGTCGTGTAGATCTGCTTCATACAATGCCGCCTTTTCTGCTCTGCTTCTGCTCGGCAAGCAGCTCATAGCCCTTTGCGGTAGCGCAAATATCGTCATTGATAATCACACGGTCTTTATCGTAGCTGCCGAAGTTTTTGAGAATACAGCTCCCGCCGCCTACCACATACAGGCGCATCAGTTCGGGATCGTATTCATGCTCACGCAGTCTGCGGAAGATGCCCTCTGCATATTCGGTTGCGGTATCTCGGATGGCGGTCAGGTAACGCTGGCTGATGTCTGCCGTGCCGTGACGAATGACACGTTCAAGAACGGTTTCATCCACCGACACGCCAAACTGCTTCATCAGATTTTCACGCACGGCAAGCATACACTGATTGGTGCCGTATTTCTCGGTAAAGCACTTTTTCGCAAGAGGGCGGCACTCGTTGATATACATGACGTTCATCGTGCCGTTGCCAATGTCGCAGAGCATATTGATACCCTTGAACTCACGGAGCTTATCAGCAACCGCAGAAAAGCCCTGCGGGAAAATATCTGCGCCGACAAAATCAACGTGATAGTCAACGCCCTTGAAAGTGAAGTCGGCGCTGTCGTTCTGCAGGAGATATGCCTTGAAGCTGTCCTTCTGTTCGCTTACCCAAGTCAGCGGAAGTCCCGCAGCAAGGTGAACACGGGCAGAGGTCAGCTTGCGGATGTTCAGCTCACGGGCAACAGCGGCAAGGGTGAGAATATAGTAGTCGCTGTCTGTCATTTTGTCGGAGATAAATTCCTTGTGTTCCTCACCGATGAGATAATATCTGCCCTCATAGATAAGCAGATTGCTTTTGAAGGTCGGCTCCTTGTCGTAAGCGGCAACGCCCGTCTTGAAACAGCAGTGGGCGGTCTT
>JAFQFR010000011.1 GCA_017398595.1 Clostridia bacterium | reverse complement strand
CGGCTTACCGTACGGTAAGCCGCTTTTCATTTATTTTTATCAAAATCCCGTTTTAAAGGCGGCTTTGCCGACTTTAAAACTCTTTACAGGGGCGGTCGGGTTGAGCGACACGCGAGTGAACGCCCCTATTCAATTGAAAATCCTTGGATTTTCAATTGCTATCAATATACCTTGATCGCGCCTTCGGGACGGATGGACATCACTACGCAGGAGCCTTCGCCGAATGCTGCGTCCATGACCTTTCTGTAGCCCTCAACCTCGGCGTGGGGAACGAATGCCTGGATCGTACCTGCGAAGCCGCCGCCATGTACGCGGAATGCGCCGCCCTTGCCGGTGAGTGCATCGTCGGTCAGGCAGAGTGCCAGAGACAGACCCTGCTCGCGGACGTTCTTCACGGTGAATACGTTCTGCAGATACTTGTAGCTGGAGTTGCCCGAAGCCTTCATAACCTCAAAGAAGGTGTCGAGATCGCCGTCTTCCAGCGCTTTCTTCTGAACGGCAACGCGTGCGTTCTCGTTCTCAAAGTGCAGTGCGCGGAGGATCGCGCGGTCGCCGACCGTCTTGCGGAGGGTGGGGATGGCTGCGATGATCTCTTCCTTGGAGACCTCACGCAGAGCGACCTTGCCGAAGTGTGCGGCAACAGCCTTCATTTCTGCGGGAACCGATGCATAGTCATCGTTGAGGTCAGCGTGGTTTCCGCCGGTGTTGGTGATGCACAGGCTGTAGCCTGCTGCGCTCATGTCGAAGCCGAGGGGCTCGATAACGGGCGCCTTGGGATCTGCAAAGTCGATGGCAACGAAGCCGCCGACAGCGCATGCCGTCTGATCCATCAGACCGCAGGGCTTGCCGAAGTATACGTTCTCGGAGAACTGTGCGATTCTTGCGACCTCAGCGTTGTCTACGCTGCCGTCGTTGTAGAAGTGATTGATGATATTGCCGACCATGACCTCAAATGCGGCGGAGGAAGAAAGGCCGGAACCCTTATGTACGTTGTTGGTGGTGAATGCGTCAAATCCGCCGGACTTGTGACCGTAGTTGACAAAGCCCTGTACCATACCTGCGATCAGTGCGCGGGACTTGAAATAGTGATCGGTGACGGGCTCTTTGCACTCTGCGACCGTCATCTTGTCCTCGGTGTAGCCTTCGCTGCGCAGACGAACGAGACCGTCGTCATTCTTAGCGGCAACCGCGATGATGTCGAGGTTGATCGCAGCGGCGAGAACGCAGCCGTGGTTGTGGTCGGTGTGGTTGCCCGAGATCTCGCTTCTGCCGGGAACGGAGAAGAGGGATACATCGCGGTCAACACCGTAATTTTCCTCAAAATTCTTGATGGTACGGATGTAGCGGGGCTTCTGCGCCGCAGCATCTTTGCCGTACAGCTTGGTGAATACGGCATCCAGAGAGCCGTTTTCAATGTTCTTGATCAGTTCTGTAGTCTTCATGTAAAAACTCCTTTTCGTCGGAATATTATCATCTGGTTGTATTATAAAACAAATCTATCGGCAAACACAATACCAATTCTGCGAGAGATTTTCTGCAAAAATCCTACTTTTTTACACATTAAATATAATAACACAGAACCGACGATTTGTAAACAGTTATTTTTCTGTGGTGCTGTTTCTTGACAAATCGGGGCAAGAGGTGTAACATATAGAATAATACTTTATAGGTATAGGGAAATGAATCATGGGAAAAATTTTGAAACGTACGCTGAGCCTTTTGCTGGCACTTGCCCTGTTTGTGCCGATGAGTGCCTTTGCGGCTTCCTCCGGTCACCCCAAGGGATGGTGGCCCTACCAGGTGGCTTACAATGAGGCAATGGAGAGCGGGGACGAGGATGCGATCCTGAAAGCCGGCGATGCGCTGCTGGATTTCTATTCCAAGTATGAGATCAATACCGACATCGCGGCGAACAGCTTCAATGTATATTACTACCGTTATGCCAACAGCATTTACGAAAAGCGCGGTGACTATGTCGCGGCACAGGAGAACCTCGAAAAGCTGCTCTACGTTTCCGAGATCGCAGGCATTGCGGACATGGACACCGTCACCGAGGCAAAGTCCCGCAAGATCGACACGCACATGGGCGTGTTTGCGCTGACCGAGTCGAGCGACAATGCGCTCTATTACGGTGCGAAAAACGAACTGCGCGGCGGCGTGTACTACGGCCGTGTGTTCTCCACCGAGAACAAAAAGGTATCCGATAAAGACAAGATCGCCGATGAGTCGATCGTTTCGCTGTATGTTGAGCTCGGGCAGGAGACCGTATCCGACTATGCGTGGATCTTGGAGCAGGTAGACTTTGGTGAAAAGGCGCTGCATGTTGCCCTCAACTTCCCGAAAGAGGGGACGACCGTGACCGAGATCAACCAAGGCATGCATGACGCGAACATCCGCACCACGCTGCGCTATCTCGCGAAGCTCGATCAGCCCGTCTTCCTGCGCATCGGCGCGGAAATGAATGTATGGTCCACGCCGACCGAGCCGCAGGCATTTCAAAATGCGTATATCCGCATTGCCAAGATGGCGCGCGAGATCGCACCGTCTGTTGCACTGATCTTCTCGGTCAACTATGTCGGTTCGTACGGCGATGACATGTCGGTCTACTATCCCGGCGACGAGTATGTAGACTGGGTGGGCGTTTCGCTCTATTACAACCGCTATCAGAACTCCAAGACCTGTGAAGAGGGCGAGGATTTCAACAATATGTATTTCGGCGCCGGCAGCTGGGCAGAGCCTGTCACCTCGATCGCCGAGGTGGTAGAGCGCTTCGGCGACCGCAAGCCGATCATGATCACCGAGGGCGGCGCGGGGCATTACAACACCGCAACGAACATGGATCTTTCGGACTATGCCGCATCGCGCATCACCTCTGCGTATCGCGCGCTGACCATGGTATATCCGCAGATCAAGGGCATCATCTATTTCGATACCAATGTCGATGTTTCGGACTATCAGTATGATCTCGAGCAGAACCCCAAGGTAGAAGCGGCGTTTGATGCGGCGGTGGCTGCCAACAAGACGCTGCTGCACAGCACAAAAGATACGGCGATGTACTATGTATCGCTCGAGGACTTCTGCGAAAAGACCGACAGCATCTCGATCTCTTCGTACTGTAACGCACATTACAGCAACGAGGTGCATGTAGACTATTATCTGGACGGCGCACTGTACCAAAGAGGCAGCGGCGTGGTACACGATGTTACGCTGAACGCAGCATCCCTTTCCGAGGGAACGCATATCTTTAAGGCAGTGTTCTCCGACGGCGCAAACTTCTCGCAGACGCTCGAGTACACGCTGGTGAAAAATGCATTCGGCGTTGTCAAGTTTGCCAAGGCGAGTGAAAAAGCACCTTCGGGCGCGGTCTCCTCGTGGGCAATTCCCGAAGTCACCGCGGCAAACCAGCTCGGACTCGTGCCCGACAGCCTGCTGACCGATCTCACGTCCAATATCACGCGCGCCGAGTTCTGCACACTGATCCTGCGTCTGCTGACCGAGCGCATGGAGATGACGGGTGAGGAGCTCCTTGCACACTTCGGCAAGACGGTCAATGTAAACGCCTTCACCGATACCAAAAAAGAGGCGGTTCTGATCGCCAATGCGCTCGGTATTCTCAACGGACGCGGTAACGGCATCTTCGATCCCGAGAGTTCGATCACGCGTCAGGAAGCGGCGACCATGCTCTATAATGCCGCGAAGCTGATGGATATTGACGGCGGAGAGGGCGGCACCTTCACCGACAGCGGCGAGTTTGCTTCCTGGGCGGCGGCGGGCATCACCTTTGTTTCTTCCGTAAAGGATAAGACCACACAGAATGCCGTCATGGGCGGTCTCGGCAACGGAAGATTCAATCCCCATGGCACCTATACCAAGGAACAGGCGATTTTGACGATGGTTCGACTGTTCAGAGCATAACAAAAGCAAAAAAGGCTTGCGCATGCAAGCCTTTTTGGTTTGTTACAAAAACTTGTACTTTTAGCAATATTATGATTGAAAATGTCTTTAAATTGTGGTATGATGAAACAAATACTGTTGCGGAGGCATATATGAAGAAAATCAGAATTTTCGCATTTTTATTGGCGCTTTTAGCCGTTTTAGCCATCCCGGCATTTGCCGCAGAGGGGGAAAAACGCGATGTCACATATGAAAATATGCTGGCTTCCGATCTGAAAGCACTCGGACTGTTCAGTGGTATATCGGAAAACAATTTTGATTTGGAACGTGCGCCTTCCCGCACGGAAGTTATCGTAATGCTGATCCGTGTGCTCGGTAAAGAAAAAGAGGCGAAAGAGGGTACATGGGAGCATCCGTTTACCGACGTTCCCACCTGGGCGGATCCCTATGTCGGCTATGCATATGCGAACGGATTGACCAAGGGCATGTCCGCGACCAAATTCGGCAATGATACCGCTTCTGCGGGTACATATCTCACCTTTATGCTTCGTGCGCTGGGCTATTCGGATGCCAAGGGTGACTTCGCATGGGACAATCCGTATGCACTTGCAAAAGGCATCGGTCTGCTTCCTTCGTTTGCGGACGTCGAGAACTTTTGGCGTGCGGACATCGTTTCGATCTCCTACGCCGCACTTTCGGTAGAGCTGAAGGGCACTGCACAGACACTTGCCGAAAAGCTGATGGCAGCCGATGTATTTACCGCCGAGACCTACGGCGTCAACTATAACGCGGGCAAGATCAGCCAAAAAGAGGATGAAAACAAGACCAAACTCACGGCGGAGCAGGTCTATGCGAATTGCTCGCCCGCCGTTTTCTACATCGAGGTGCAAAACGCAGCGGGAACGGCGGTTTCTTCCGGCAGCGGTTTCTTCCTTGACGAAAGCGGTATTGCCGTCACGAATTGGCATGTCATTAACGGTGCCGAAAAGGCAGTGATCACGCTGCCGGGCAGCGGTGCCAAGTACGATGTGACCGGTGTATATGCGTACAGCTCCACATCGGATTACGTGCTGATCCAGGTAAACGGCAGCGGTTTTGAAACGCTGCCGATCAATGCCATGATGCCGCGCGGCGCGTCGGATGTATATGCGATCGGCAGCCCCAAGGGATTGCAGAACACGGTCTCGGCAGGTATCATTTCCAATCCCCGCCGTGTGATCGAGATGAGCCGACTGGTCAGCAGCAGCTTTATCCAGACGACGGCTGCGATCTCCAACGGCTCCAGCGGCGGTGTTCTGCTGAATGCTTACGGCGAGGCTATCGGTATCACGAGCAATTCCTATACCGACGGACAGAACCTCAATTTTGCAAGACCGATCTCCTGTATTGCAGTTGCCAAGACCGATACGCTCACGCCTCTTGCCGAGGTGAACTGGAACCATATCCTGTATCTGACCGAGGAGACCGAATATACGGTCAAGGTCGGTGAGATACTGACGGTCGAGCTCGACTGCGTTATGTATACCGAGGATGATACGGTCCCCGTCTTTACGGTAGAGAGCAGCGATCCTGCGGTTGCTAAGGCAAGTTTCGGTTTTGAGGACTACTTTATCCGCATGGTCGGCCGTACGCCCGGTACGGTGCAAGTCACGCTTTCGGATGACCGCACGGATGATACCTTTGTCATGCAGGTCACGGTCGTCGAAAATGAAGAGACTGCCGAGGTAAAGACTTCCGGTGTGCAGTACTTCCTGGAAGCGGAAGAGATCGCTTTGCAAAAAGGAGCGGAAAAGCAGTATCGCATTCAAGGTGTTTCGCTCGGCGATAAGGAACCGACCGAGTATACCGTAAAGGTTTCGAGCAGTAAGTACATCAAGGCAACTCTTGAGCATCCCGAGGATGCGAACTACGGCATTCTGACCGTAAAGGGCGTTGCAAACGGTACGGCGGAGATCCGCATCACAAACGATCTGACCGAAGAAGTATTCACCCTGCCGGTCACGGTGGGCGATCAGTATGCGGCATCGTATCAAAAACTGCGTGAATATATTCTGGAAAACGGAACGGCGTATATCGGCAGCACATCGGGAGACGAGTATTACTGCGTGGAGGAGTATCTGAGCGATACCATAACGCTGCTTGCGATCTGCTATCCGGCGGATGCGGAACTTTATCTGCGTTACTATTATTCCAATGGTACGCAGTCTGTTTCCGTGGATATTTGCATAGCGGAGCAGTCGGAAGACATCACGGTCGTTATCGGCATGCCCGGTCTTTCGGTATACGGCTATGCCACGATCGATCCGTATGATTTCGGTGACGGCAGAAACGATGCGATCAAATTTGACACCTTTAACGGCCCCGCGGCGTATAAGTCGGAGCTGGAGGCGGTGGCACCGACTTCCGTCGTCGGAACATTGCTTATGATGGATATGTGGCTCGATGAGCTGATCCCCGGCATGGCGGTCAGCGATTTCGGCTTCGTAAATCTGGATTACAGTGCATATTTCAAAGAATGATACAAATGCAAAAAAGGCTTGCGCATGCAAGCCTTTTTTGGTATAATTTTCATAGAGAATCACCGTATTTGTACGGAGACGGCGGCACTGAGTGCATACCCCTCGCCGCGTTTCGCTTCGATCACGCCGCCGGGGCAGACGGTTTTGAGCTTTTTGCGCAGATAGTGCATGTAGACGTCCACCACGTTGCTCTCGCCGTCGCCGAACAGCTTGATCGCCTCCGCGCGCCGCAGCAGCGGTGTCTCGCAGAGTGCGAGCAGGAGAGCGAGTTCCTTTTCGGACAGCCCCACCTCGCCGAACGCGGTCTTTACGCGGCGGGACACGCAGTCGATCGTCAGCGTGTTCGTCTCTGCATGCCGCCTCGGCGCCAGCAGCCGCTCCGCGACCAGCTTGCGCAGCTTCTCGGCATCGATGGGGCGGTGCAGGAAGCTCTGCACGCGGCGGCGTTTGCTTTCATCATAAGAAAAGCCGATGGTCTCCTCGGGGACTTCATCCACATAGAAATCGAGGTCGCAGAGATACAGCGCTGCCTCGTTTGCAAAATCGGTGTGCTGCTCGGCGGCAAAGCCCGCTTCGTCCAGCTCCAAAATCAAAAATCGCGCCAGCAGCGCATCCTTTGTTACAATGCAGATATCCATGTTCGGCTCTCCTGTTTGGGAATAATACAAGAGTATTGTAGCCTTTTTCAAGAAAAAAGTCAATCTGAAAAGCACTTGCTTTTCGGAAAGGAATGGGTATGGAAAAATACATAGATCTCGAAAGAGAAATCGAGGAGCGTGATCGCCTGCCGATCGCACCTGTGGCGTTCGGCAGCGGTAAAAAGACGCCGTCTGCCGACGGAGTGCATCTGCTGCTTTCGGTAAAGGAGGGCAGTACCGTGATCACCGGCGGGGAAGAACTTTCGGCGGGGGTAATGCTGTTTGTCCGCCGCGATACGCCGCTGACTTTTTCGGAAAAAAGCGAGGACTTTTTCTGCGAATATGTGCTCTTTGATGCCCAAGAGGATTTTCTCGCGCACCTTGAACTTGCGGATGTCGCCGTCGGCGAAACGCATGAGGGCACGGGACTTTCCTCGGTGGTCAAAATGAGCCCGTATGCACTCGAGTACTACCACGACCGCCTGCGGATCTGCGCCGCGGTCTATTCTGCACTGGCGGGCATTGCCCGAGACGGCATGATCAGCCGGCTGGAGCGTTTTGATACCCTTACCGACCGCCTTTCGCCCGCGATGTTGCAGATCGAGCAGCGGTATATGGAGCCGCTGACCGTGCGCGTGCTGGCACACAGCTGTTCGATGAGCGAGAGCGTGTTCACCCGCCATTTCAAGCGCGTGTACGGCTGCACGCCCGTGCAGTATCTCATCCGCGTCCGCCTCGAAGCGGCGAAGGAACTGCTGGCAGCGTCCGATCTCTCGTTTGAGGAGATCGCGAGGGAATGCGGCTTTAAGAGCGCCAAATACTTCGGCGACATGCTCAAAAAGCACGAACATGTCACGCCGCGCGAGCTGCGCGCCATGTATCAGGGCATGACGCAGATCAAATTTTTCTGACAGCTCGTCGAAAAAATGACAGCTCTGCCGCCAAAAAACGTGTATAAACTGCAAAAAATAAATGAATTGCTCTTTACTTTTATACCGCACAATGCTATAATAACAGATGGCATTTAATAAGTTATTTATATAAATGAATTTTAAATTTTCGGAGGTATTCCAAAATGGCAAGACAAAAACTTTCCATGGATGGTAACACTGCCGCCGCTCATGTAAGCTATGCGTTTACCGAAGTAGCCGGCATTTATCCCATCACGCCCTCCAGCCCCATGGCCGACAACGTAGACCAGTGGGCTGCATCCGGCAAAAATATTCTGGGCAAGCCCGCGCTGAACATCTTCGGCACGCCTGTAAAGGTTACCGAGATGCAGTCGGAGGCAGGTGCAGCAGGTACCGTTCACGGTTCTCTGGCAGCAGGTGCTCTCACGACTACATACACCGCTTCTCAGGGTCTGCTCCTCATGATCCCGAACATGTACAAGATCGCAGGCGAACTTCTGCCCTGCGTATTTCATGTATCTGCCCGCTGCGTAGCTTCCCACGCGCTGAACATCTTCGGCGACCACTCGGACGTTTACGCATGCCGTCAGACCGGTTTCGCAATGCTGGCTGAAACCAACCCGCAGGAAGTTATGGACCTCAGCGCGGTTGCACACCTTGCAACCATCGAGGGCAGAGTTCCCGTGCTCAACTTCTTCGACGGTTTCCGTACCTCGCACGAGATCCAGAAGATCGAGGTCTGGGACTTCGACGATCTGAAGGAAATGGCAAACATGGATGCTGTTGAGGCATTCCGTGCCCGCTCCATCAACCCCGAGCATCCCGTTCTGCGCGGCTCGGCTGAAAACGGCGACATCTTCTTCCAGCACAGAGAGGCTTGCAACAAGTACTACAACGCATTCCCCGCGATCGTTGAGAAGTACATGGATAAGGTCAATGCCAAGCTCGGCACTGACTACAAGCTCTTCAACTACTACGGTGCTCCGGACGCTGATCGCGTGATCGTGGCTATGGGCTCCATCTGCGACGTTGCAGAAGAAGTTATCGATTACCTCACCGCTAAGGGCGAGAAGGTCGGTCTCGTTAAGGTAAGACTGTACCGTCCGTTCGTTGCCGAGAAGCTGGCAGAAGTACTGCCCAAGACGGTCAAGAAGATCGCCGTTCTCGACAGAACCAAGGAGCCCGGCTCTCTTGGCGAGCCTCTCTACCTCGATGTAGTTGCAGCGCTCAACAAGACCGGTGTGGATGCAACGATCGTCGGCGGCCGTTACGGTCTCGGATCCAAGGATACCACTCCCGCAAGCGTATTTGCAGTATATGACAACCTCGCAAAGGATGAGCCCAAGGCAAACTTCACGATCGGTATCGTGGATGATGTCACCGGTCTGTCCCTCGACGAGAAGGCTGCTCCCGACACCTCCGCAGAAGGCACTATCTCCTGCAAGTTCTGGGGTCTGGGCGGCGACGGTACCGTTGGTGCAAACAAGAACTCCATCAAGATCATCGGTGACCACACCGACAAGTACATTCAGGCATACTTCCAGTATGACTCCAAGAAGACGGGCGGCGTAACCATCTCGCACCTGCGTTTTGGCGACAAGCCGATCAAGTCTCCTTACTACATCACCAAGGCAAACTTCGTTGCTTGCCACAACTCCTCCTACATCCTCAAGGGCTACAAGATCGTTGAGGACGTAAAGCCGGGCGGAACCTTCATGCTCGACTGCCAGTGGACGGCTGACGAGCTCGATGCACACCTGCCTGCATCCGTTAAGTCCTACATCGCAAACAACAACATCAAGTTCTACATCATCAACGCTACCAACATCGCTGCAAAAGAGATCGGTAACGCAAAGGTTAAGAACACCGTTCTTCAGTCCGCATTCTTCGCACTGGCAAACATTCTGCCCGCTGCTGAAGCAATCGAGTACATGAAGAAGATGGCATACAAGTCCTACATCAAGAAGGGTCAGGCGATCGTTGACCTCAACTACAAGGCAATCGACGCAGGCGCTTCCGCAATGGTAGAGGTAAATGTTCCCGAGGCTTGGAAGACCGTGGAGATCAAGGCTGCAGAGAGCACCGTTACCGGCAACCGTCCCGAGCTCGTTAAGTTCGTACAGAACGTTGTTGAGCCCGTATCCAAGATGGACGGCGATGCACTCCCTGTTTCCACCTTCGTTGACTATGTTGACGGTACCTTCCCGCAGGGTGCTGCCGCATATGAGAAGCGCGGCGTTGCAGTCAACGTGCCCGTATGGCATCCCGAAAACTGCATCCAGTGTAACAACTGCGCATTCGTATGTCCGCACGCTGCGATCCGTCCCTTTGCTATGACCGCTGAGGAGGCTGCAAACGCTCCCGCAGCTACCAAGTTCACCGAGAAGCCCGTTGTTAAGACCGACTACAAGTTCACCATGGCGATCTCTCCCATGGACTGCATGGGTTGTACGCTGTGCGTAAAGGCTTGCCCTGTTACCGCAAAGGCACTCAAGGACGGCGCTCCCGAGAAGGCTGCGATCGAAATGACCACGCAGGCTTCGCAGCTCGACCAGCAGGCTCCGTTTGACTACGCAGTAGCAAACGTTTCCGAGAAGTCCGAGCTCATCAACGCAACCGTTAAGGGCAGCCAGTTCAAGCAGCCTCTGCTTGAGTTCTCCGGCTCCTGCGCAGGTTGTGCCGAGACTTCTTATGCAAGACTCATCACCCAGCTCTTCGGTGAGAGAATGTACATCTCCAATGCAACCGGATGCTCCTCTATCTGGGGCGGCTCCGCACCTGCAACGCCTTACACCGTAAACCGCGAGAGCGGCCGCGGTCCCGCATGGGCAAACTCCCTGTTCGAGGACAACGCTGAGCACGGTCTCGGTATGGCTCTCGGTCAGAAGGCGATCCGCGAGAGACTCATCGCAAAGGTTAAGGCTCTCAAGGCTCCTTGCGACAACTGCCAGGCAGTCATCGACAACTATCTGAACACCCTCGACGACGGTGTAGCAAACGAGAAGGCTACCAAGGCTCTCGTTGAGCTGCTCGAGAAGTGGGCTGCAGACGGCTGCGAAGAGTCCAAGGCGATCCTCGCAGAGAAGAACTACCTCTCCAAGAAGTCCGTATGGATCTTCGGCGGCGACGGTTGGGCATATGACATCGGCTTCGGCGGTCTGGACCATGTACTGGCTTCCGGCGAGAACGTAAACGTAATGGTATTCGATACCGAAGTTTACTCCAACACCGGCGGACAGGCGTCCAAGGCTTCCCAGATCGGTCAGGTTGCACAGTTCGCAGCAGCAGGTAAGGCGATCGGCAAGAAGAACCTTGCAGAGATCGCAATGTCCTACGGCTACGTATACGTTGCACAGATCGCTATGGGCGCGGATATGAACCAGACGCTCAAGGCAATGACCGAGGCTGAAGCTTACAACGGTCCTTCGCTCATCATCGGCTACGCTCCTTGCGAAATGCACGGTATCAAGGGCACGATGCAGAACTGCCAGCTCGAAATGAAGAGAGCCGTTGAGGCAGGTTACTGGCAGATGTTCCGTTACAACCCGACGCTCAAGGCAGAGGGCAAGAACCCGCTGACCGTTGACTCCAAGGCTCCCACCGCTTCTTACCGTGACTTCATCACGAGCGAGACGCGTTACAGCCGCCTTGCACAGGCATTCCCGGAGAGAGCAGAAGTTCTCTTCACCAAGGCTGAGGAAGCTGCAAAGGCTAAGTACGAGAGACTTCTCAAGTACGGCGAAATGTTCAACTAATTTGAACATTATATAAAATGAAAAAGCTCACGGCGAAAGCCGTGAGCTTTTTTGCGTGGGTGGAAGAGGGGTATGCGTCTTGGCAGGCGGCGCGTCGAGGACGTCGCGCCCTACAATATTGTGCAATGCCATTACAACACCGCACCGCAGACAAAAGCCTTCCCCCTCGGGGGAAGGTGTCGAACGCGACTCTGACAAAGGTAAAATAGAAGCGTTTTGCGTGGTCGCGTCCTGCCTCGCCTGCGGCGATGCACATTTTCTGCGGAGCGTTTGACGGATGAGGGGAAGGATGTGTCGAAGACGCATCCGTGTGACATTTTTTTGCAAAGGAAACGCCGCTGCGGCGCGCCTTTATTACTCTACAAATTAGCTTCCTATGTATGATAAGGGTTGACAAAAAGTGCGCTGTGGTATATACTGTTTTTGTGCATTCTAAACAGATGCATCCCAAAAAAATCCAGGCATACACGAAAGGACACATTCCATGAGAAGCAGCGGTGTATTACTCCATATATCCTCTCTGCCGTCGCCTTACGGCATCGGCACGATGGGCAAAGAAGCATATAAATTCGTAGATTTTCTGAAAAAATCGGGGCAGCGCTATTGGCAGATCCTGCCCATCTGTCCGACCGGCTACGGCGACTCGCCCTATCAGTCGTTTTCTTCCTTCGCGGGCAATCCTTATTTCATTGATTTAGACATTTTGCGCCGCAAAAAACTGCTCAAAAAAGAGGAGATCGAGGCGGCAGAGCTCGTGGGCGATCCGTCGCATGTTGATTTTGAGAGGCAGTATGATCGGCGCTATCCGCTCCTGCGCAAGGCATATGCGCGCTTTGCTGCGCATTTAACGGCAGAGTTTTTTGACTTCTGCCGCGCCGAGAAGGACTGGCTGGATGACTATGCTTTGTTCATGGCGCTCAAAGATGCCAACCACGGTGCATCGTTTGATGCCTGGGAGAACGGATTGAAATTCCGCCGCAAGGCAGCCATCGAAAAAGCCGAGCGCAAGCTCGGCAGAGAGATCGGCTTTTATAAATTCCTGCAATATGAATTTTCGCAGCAGTGGACGGCACTGAAAAAATACGCCAACGACAACGGCATCCGAATCATCGGCGATCTGCCGATCTATGTGGCGCGCGACAGTGCCGATGTGTGGACCAATCCGCGCTGCTTCCTGCTCGATGAAAACCTCGCACCGAAGCTCGTTGCGGGCTGTCCGCCCGATGCCTTTTCGGCAGACGGTCAGCTCTGGGGCAATCCGATCTACGACTGGAAGTATCAGCGTGCGCACGGCTATGACTTCTGGTGCCGCCGCATCGCGCGGCAGGCGCAGTTCTACGATGTCCTGCGCATCGACCATTTCCGCGGGTTCGAGTCCTTTTATACCATTCCCGCAGGGCAGGATACCGCTCGCGGCGGCTCGTGGAAACAGGGACCGGGCATGTCGCTCTTTCACGCGATCAAGAAGAAGGTCGGCGATCTTTCAATCATCGCCGAAGATCTCGGATACATCACGCCCGAGGTGGCAAAACTGCTCTCGGACAGCGGTTACCCCGGCATGAAGGTGCTGCAGTTTGCGTTTGACAGCCGCGAGGAGTCGAACTACCTGCCGCACACCTATAAAAACCGCAACTCGGTGGTTTACGTCGGCACGCACGATAATGACACTGCCGAAGGCTGGATGCATACCGCGGCGCCCGACGATATTGCGTATGCCAAGCGGTATTTGAACCTCGACAAAAAAGAGGGATATGCGTGGGGCTTTATCCGCGGCGCGGCAGCTTCGATCTCGGATACCGCCATCTACACCATGCAGGATCTGCTTTCCCTCGGCAGCGAGGCGCGTATGAACACGCCTTCTACCTCGGTTGGCAACTGGGCATGGCGCATGACAAAAATGCCCTCTAAAGCAGTTGAAAAACGCCTCTATCAGCTCACCGCCGATTTCAGAAGATTGAATCAAGGATAAAAAAGAAGTGGGGAGACCTTTTTACAAAAAGGTCTCCCCACACCCTTCCCAAAACTTTTGAAAAAGTAGATCAGTGTCCTATATGAGACTGTCGAAAAACCAAGGTTTTTCGACAGGATGCAAAACCGTTCACTCGCGTCGTGCTCGACCGCACGCGGTTTTTAAGGAGTTTTAAAGCCGGCGCATGTCCGTCTTTAAAACAGGATTTTATTAAAAAATACTTTTTCGACAAGTTGATATATTTTTTTAAAAAATTTTTGAAGGGGTGCGGGGGAACTTTTTATAAAAAGT
>JAFQFR010000010.1 GCA_017398595.1 Clostridia bacterium | reverse complement strand
GATTTCAGCAGCAGCCCTTTGTCCGTATCCTGCCCCGCGTTCCATTTCCTGCCGATCTCCGTTATATCCCAGCTGCTCCGTTGGTTGGCTGATCCTGCCTTTGCCTGGCTGTCCGCCTGCGTCGTGTCGATCGCACTATATAGTGTCCCAAGCTGCGAAGTGTCTGTCGGCCATGTCGCTGTCAACTGATATAGCTGTACCGCCACGTTTTTTGTGTCCCCGTCGTTTGTCCCGTCATATACATACCGGGACATGACGATATCTGCTTCCTGCAGGAAACAGTCGTCTGGGAATACGACGGTGGACAGGTCCGGCTTGATCACGGACCGGTACGCGTTCCGACTCCCGACCATGAGGCTATCACGATCATGGACCACACCTGTCGAACTAATATGATAATCTACGATATAATCCTTGAACGGTACCCCTACGCTGGGGTCCAGCACCACTGGGTAGCTTCGCTCCTCTGCCTGCAGCCAGTCCAAAGGCACCGTCACCGTGTAGGTGTATTCCCCTGCTCCCGTCTTCGTGAGCTCGGTTTTCGTTTCCGACCACTCGCCCTTATTGTCGATCAGCTCCGGAGCATGCAGCCGCAGTATGGTCTCCTCTCCTTCGCAGAACAGCAGTCCCTCCTCCGTTTCCCGGATCTCACCGTCCCAGTTAAGGGTGTATACGTATTTCTCCCGGCCCTCTTCCGCGTTGTGAAATACGATCCGCTCCCGCAGCAGCACGCTGTCCAGCTCATATACCAGGTCCGCGCCATGAAGCGCCTTCTCATATTGAACAGAGCTGAACAGTTCTTTGGGATGGATCAGCGCCTGGTCGTGGTCCTTCTCCTCCTCGACGGGAAGTACCTCGCCCTTGCTGCTCTTTTCCAGTCCCTCGATCTGCCAGCTCAGCGTCTTTCCTTTATGGGTCAGTGCGACGATCTCCTTCGCGCTTAGCTCCGTTGCCAGTTCCGCTTCCAGGGAGCTCTCCGTGTTCCGGTAGACTTCTTTCCCGTCCTTGCCCTTCTCCCGCCGCAGCGTGTTGTCTATCCGCTCCCAGGCTCCGTCCTTCTTGTAATGCACCGGATGATCGTACACGATGCTCTCTCGCATCCCGTCTTCCCGCCGGAACTGCTTCTGATTCTCTCCCCGGTACCGGGCGTCCTCGCCTACCAGATGCAATACCCTCTCCTCGTGCTCGTTCATGGCTTTCTCCTCCCCGGTCCAAGAATTGTCGGATGCTTCCACACCCTTCTATTCTTTTTGACATCCCTCCCTTATCTTTTTCTTCTATCTCTTTGAAAAAAATTGCCAAGCAATAACACAACCCCATCTTGCTATACTCGGTTTACAAGATGGGGTATGCCGTTTGATTTGATTCTACTTTATACTAGGATGTTATGTTGATGCTTTCCAATCGTTGTTAGGATGATCTTCTCTATCTCTGTTCCAATTGCTCTTTCGCATTGACGATAGCAATGGTCAGCTTCTCTTCCAAAAGCTTTTTGGGTGGCATCTCTGTTAGATATTGGGCCACATGAATGCTTCCTTGATCCAGCTCCATCAATTCTACCGTTTCCTTAGACTTCTCAGCGCAGAGAATCAAGGCAATTGGGTCATCTTCTCCATTCCGCATTTCGTTTTTCTTCAACCAACGCAGATACAATTCTACCTGTCCCTTATGCTCCGGCTCAAAAGCACCGAGCTTAAGCTCCACAAGAACCAATCGACGTAGAGAACGGTGATAGAACAAAAGATCCATGTAATAATCTTTGCCATCAAGCACAAAATGCTTTTGCCTTGCCAGAAATGCGAAATCAGAACCCATTTCCAGAATAAACCTTTCAAGCTCTACAAGGATCGCGTTTTCCAGGTCCTTCTCACTGTAAGTATCCTTCAAGCCAAGGAAGTCCAACACATAAGGGTCACGATAAAACAAATCCAACGTCATCTTATCTTTATCCATATACTATTTGAATTTATCATTTGTTTTGTGCATATGTTTCCTTAAAGCCCTCAACCTCCACCGCAGTTTTTACGGTCACTTGTTGTTCATTACTCATTCGCTATAAACTGCTGTTTCGTGCTCTTTGGCTTATCCGGTATGGTCATGCGAAGCTGACCGGCGCTGAGAAGCGGCTGTACATATTGTTTCATCGCGTAGCTTACGGATTCAATGCCCAAATAGGTAGCAATTTCCTTTCGTGTACGCGGGGTTTTGCAGAACGCAACAATGTCTTTCGGCTGGTTCGGTGCAACGGTTTCTTCTTTCGCGTGATTGTAAAGGATTACCACAAATTCGTTTCTGCGGTTCTGGAACACCGGCGCGGGAAGCCCTGCGGCTGCCATCTCCCGACGAATCGTAGGAATGCCGGAATAGCGGTTCTCTGTATTCATCATGAATTCCGCCATTGTTGCCAAGGTGGGATTGCGAAGATCAGGACGGGCCGAGCCCAAGTCCTCCACCGTCATACGCCCATACAGGTTGCCGGGGCTGTGTATTTCCAACCGATCCGAGAAGAAGTCGATCTGTACCGGCGTTCCCTCCGTATACGGGCTGTAATCCCTGTGAATCAGCGCATTCAATACGGCTTCGCGGATTGCGTTCATCGGGTATTCCGTAGTGTCGGTACGTTTGCCTGTGTTCGGATCGATCACAGTTTTGACCTTCATGTTGCGTTTGCAGAAGGAAATGGCTTCTTCCACCATGTCCGACAAGGTTCCTTCGATCCGTTTGTTGTTCAAAAACCGTGCGCCGTCGGTATCGGTCTCCCCGATCTCCTTTCCGGGCGCAACGATCGCCGTGATCGCCAACTGCGGGAAATACCCTTGCGGGTAGATACCAAAGTTCAGAACTGCTGCCAAAGTCGGAACGCCGTTCCGCATGATCGCCAGCATTTCATATGCCTGTTCTTCATTGAGCTGCGCGAAGCCCGGACGATCCATTCGCTTACGAAGCAGGTAGTTTTGCAGCATATCCGTTTTCAGCATGGACAGCTTCGCACGTTCCACCGGGCGCTCGTCATCATGTTGATGCTTGCGGAAGCTTTCGTAATTGTAGATTTCATAATCGGTCATGGGAAGATCGGCATCGCCCACACGGACATAAGAACCCTTGACCTTGCCCGTTCCTTTGTAATAGCAAGGACGATCCGTAATGTCCAGTGAGGGAATCTCCGCGCAGCAAATAAACACGCCGTTATATTCCGCCGTGGTAAAGATGGCGCGAACGGCAGGCGACATCTGGTTGCACTGCTCCGTCACTTTCTTTTGCAAATCGTTGAGATCATAGACGCCAACCGGTGCAAAGCCGCTGTCCTCATCGATGCCGAAGAGGATGACCCCGCCGTCATCTTGATTGGAAAAGCTGGAAAGGGTATCGTACAACCGCGTCGGGCAGCCATGATGCGCCGCTTTCACTTCCACGGTCTGGGTTTCCGATTGTATCCGACAGATTTTGTCGGCAAGACGAATCAACTCTTCACTCAGCATAGCAGTATCTCCTTTATACAAGAGCATTTTATCATAAGTTTTATCTAATTTCAATAATAATTTACCTAATTTAGAAAAGAAATTGCACCGTTTATTAAATTATTTATCTAATTTACGCAAATTTGTTTCATTTAGACAAATTCAGAGAGCGTAATTTGAGATTATTTGAGATGACAATGTTCTGATGCAAATCCACTGTATAGATCTTTATGTAATTGCGATGCGCCAAAAACAATTCGACCAATCTTATAGACGAGTATAAGATCAGCCGAAGAAGAGGCCATACCTTTCCATAGCATATTGAAATCAAGATGGACGGTCTACAGGCGGATCATCCTCTACCGCCACTGACAGGTCAGTATAATCTTCAGGAGAATCAGTATAGCCTCTTCGAAGATAGTCATGGCCTCCATCGACAAACACGCGGCCACATTTGCAGTATTTGAACTCATGCCGCGATGTACTTTCAATAGTGTCGCCGCAGGTATTACACCGTATCATGTTTTTAATAATTCTGCTCATACGAAGCTCTCCTTTTCTATTTGAGCTAAGTGTATCACTGTCCTCGGAAACAAACAAATGTGCAAAACCCGTTCTGACATGTCTTTGATGATAATTAAGCAGTAAAAAAGCACGATGCGGTCATCGTGCAACTTAGGTTTTTCGAGGAAATCATAGGAATAACCGCACTTCCCTGCCCAGCAGAAGCGGAAAGTGCTCTTCTGTGTAACGGATAAAAATCTCCTCCACAACCAAATCGGCACTGTATGGATCTATTGCCACACAATGGATAATATGAACATAAAAACAGTGCGGTTTGGTTGCGAGCGGCACACCGGGTTTCGGTGTGCCGTAAATTGTCTTCTCCCATTGCAACAAAGCCAACTGAGATTACGGGTTCTCTTCGCCAGCGAGCATGCGCAGCGCGTCTGGATCGGAAAGCGTGATCTGTCCTCTGCCGAGACGGATCAGAGATTGACGCTCCATGTCTTTCAAAATGCGGGAGACGGCTTCGCGCGTCGAGTTGATCTCGCCGGCCATCTGTTCGTGGGTGATACGTACGGTCGTGCTGCCGCGTGAAAGGAGCGCTTGTGCGATCCGTTGGTCCAGCCGCGTAAACAGGATTGCCTGCATCTTCAGCATTACGTCGGAAAACCGTTCGCCTAGCTTTTCAAACAGGAAACTGCGTACATGCAGGTTATTCTCCTTGAAATTTGACAGACAGACCGCCGGCACGATCAACAGCGTACAGTCGGAATCCGCGACCATCTGCGTTTCAAATGTGATCTGATTCATCACGCATGATGCAGACAACACGTCCGTGTCTTTTTCGTCGACGCGATAGAGCCGCACCTCCCTGCCTTCGGCGGACAGCATGAACGTGCGGACCGAGCCGGACAGCA
This sequence comes from Clostridia bacterium, assembly GCA_017398595.1. Lineage (GTDB taxonomy): Bacteria > Bacillota > Clostridia > Oscillospirales > CAG-272 > UMGS902. The sequence goes on along the minus strand of JAFQFR010000010.1, from coordinate 6,387 downwards.
CACGGATGAGCCCGAGACATTCCTGCTCCTTGGAGTAGATCAGCTCGTCCCTTGCATAGCTTCTGATCTGAGCGCAGGACTGCATGGTTTCCTGTTCGCGCGCCGTCAGCGCTCCCCAGAAAGGGAGCGCCGAAAGCTGCTTTCTGATTTCAGATGAAGAGGTTGACATCGGATTCCTCCGCGTCGCCCAAATACGTGCCGACGCCGCCGATCTCCACGCCGTCGATCAGTTCCTCGGGATGGATACCCATGACGTCCATGCTCATGGAGCAGGCGATGATCTTGACGCCGTTTTCCATTGCCTTCTTCATCATGGTCTCCAGCGAGTCGATGTTCTTGTCCTTCATGATACCCTGCATCATGGCGGTGCCCATGCCGCCCATGTTCATCTTGGACAGCTTGAGCTTCCCTGCACCCCGAGGCAGCATGAACCCGAACATCTTCTCGATCAAAGACTTCTTTGCCGGCACCTTTTCCGTCTTGCGAAGGGCGGTCAATCCCCAGAAGGTGAAGAACATGGTCACCGGCCGGCCCATGGCTAAAGCGCCGTTTGCGATGACGAAGCTCGCCAGCACTTTATCCATATCGCCGTCGAACACGATGATGGTCTTGCCCTTCGGCGCAGCGTCGGCCTGCGCTGCCTTCTGCACGGCATGCGCGTTCGTTCCGCGGCGGATAATGGCAATGTATGCGCCGTCGCGCTCCTCGTTGGAAACCAGCGTGTTGCCGGTGCGCTTGCACCAGGAAGCGATGTCCTTCGCAAAGCCCGGATCGGACGCGGAGACCTCCAGAAGCTCGCCGTCCTTCATCTCTTTGACGGATCTGAACACCTCCATGATCGGGCCAGGGCACTGCATGCCGCAGCAGTCCAGGCGGATCTTGTTCGTAATGGTTGCTTGTTCCACGGAGACCTCCTTCTTAACGTCCGCGATCGGTTCTTCTGGTTCGGGATAGTTGGCCTGATACAAGCGAACGCCGCCCGGGTAGACTTCCGCATTTTTGAATCCGTTCTGATCCAGGATGCGTGCAGCCGTATAGGCGCGGACGCCGATCCCGCAGAGCACGATGATGCGCTTTTCGGGATCCAGCTCATGAAGCCGCTCCCGCAGCTTGCCCAGGGGAATATTAAGCGCGTTGGGGATCGCGTACGCCATGACCTCCGCTTCCTCCCGCACGTCCAGAAGCACCGCGTCCGGATCGGTCGCCGGGGCGTCGTAGGGGGCAATCTTCACCAGCCCCGTGCGGATGTTTTCCGCCACATACCCCGCCATGTTGACCGGATCCTTTGCTGAGGAGTACGGCGGCGCATAGGCCAGTTCCAGATCCTTGAGGTCCGAGACCGTGCCGCCCAGCCGCATGGTGACGCCGATGGTGTCGATGCGCTTGTCCACGCCCTCGCGGCCCACGATCTGGGCGCCGAAGATGCGTCCAGTATCGGGAGCGAACAAAAGCTTCAGCGTCATGGGCGTGGCGCCGGGATAGTAGCCCGCGTGGGAATTCTGAGTGATGATCAGGCTTTCGTAATCCCTGCCCTTCTCCATGCCGCGCTTTTTGAGCGTCTTCTCGTTGGCGCCGGTGGAGGCGACCGTCAGATCGAAGACCTTCGCCACCGAGGAGCCCTGCGTGCCCTGATAGGATGAATCCCGGCCCGCCAGCACGTCCGCCACGATCCTGCCTTGCTTGTTGGCGGGACCTGCCAGCGGCACCATGGTGCGTCCTTTGAACACAAAATCCTCGACCTCGATCACGTCACCCACGGCGTAGATCGACGGGTCGTCCGTGCGCATATGCTCGTCCACCACGATGCCGCCGCGCTGGTTGAGGGCAAGACCCGCATCCTTAGCGAGTTGGCTGTTGGGCCGCACGCCGATGGACAGGATCACCAGATCCGCCGCCATGGTTTTGCCGCTGTTCAGCTTCACGGCCACCTGCTCCCCCGCCTCCTCAAAGGCGGCCACGCCATCGGAAAGGTGTAGCCTCACGCCGTGGCTCCGGATATTTTCGTGCAGCATCTGCGCCATCTCAAAGTCAACCGGCGCCATGACCTGATCAAGGGCTTCGATCAGCGAGACTTCAAGCCCCGCATGGCGCAGGTTTTCCGCCATCTCCAGGCCGATGAACCCGCCGCCGATCACCGCCGCGGTCCTCAGCGTACCGCTCTGCACCATGGCGCGGATCTCGTCCGTGTCGGGCACGGTCCACAGTGTTTTGATCCTCGGATCGTCGATGCCGGGGATGCGCGGACGCAGCGGCGACGAACCGGTTGCGATCACCAGATCGTCGTAGGGCTGCTCGTACGTTTCACCGGTCTCGGTTTTTCGGACGGTGACCGTCTTCTTCACGCGGTCGATCTTCGTTACTTCGTTCTGCACGCGCACGTCGATGCGGAACCGTTCCCACATGCGCTCAGGCGTCATCAGGAGGAGCGCACTCCGGTTTTTGATCACGTCGCCCACATGGTACGGCAGGCCGCAGTTTGCATAAGAAATATACGCGCCGCATTCCAGGATCACGATCTCGCGGTCCGCGTCCAGTCTTCTCAATCGGGCTGCGCAGCTTGCGCCGCCAGCAACGCCACCGATGATGACGGTTTTTCTCTGTTCGCTCATGGACACCTCCTGATTATCGTATCCAGTTTTCCAGCGCAGCGAGCGGCATAGCGCCGACCGCTGTCTTTTCGAGCTTCCCATCGCGGAACAAAACCAAGGAGGGGATGCTCACGATCCTGTGTTCCATCGCCAGCTCCGGCTCTTCGTCCACATCCACCTTGCCGACCTTGATCTCCGGGTGCTTCTCGGCAAACTGCGCCAGGATCGGCGCGAACATGCGGCAAGGTCCGCACCAGGTCGCCCAGAAATCCAGCAGTACAGGTTTGTCCGACTGCAGGATCTGCGCATTGAAATTATCCTTCGTGATCGTCAGCATTTTCTGATCCTCCTGTTTCAGTATACCCGGAGTGTACCATACAAGCAAACCGTCTTCTGTAATATTGTTACAAATCGCTTTATAATTTTTTAGCTGTAGATTGCACGTTTAGGCAAGTCTTGTTATAATGGACGCAATATCGGAAATAAGGAGAGTATTGAATGAGAATTGCTGTGACGTATGAAAACGGCGATGTGTTTCAGCACTTCGGACATACGGAGACGTTCAAGGTTTATGAGGTAAAGGACGGCAGGATCGTTTCTTCCGAGCTGATCGGTTCTGACGGCAGCGGTCATGAAGCGCTTGCCGGACTTCTCAGGGAGCGAAAGATCAACGTTCTGATCTGCGGCGGCATCGGCGGCGGCGCACAGGCTGCTTTGGAGGAAAACGGCGTCGAGCTTTGCGCCGGTGCAAAAGGCAGCGCCGATGAAGCGGTGGAAGCGTTTCTTCGGGGAGAATTGAAAAATAGCGGAGCGAACTGTGACCATCACCATGAAGAAGGCCATTCCTGTCACGACGATGGACATGCCTCGTGCGGCGAAGGCGGATGCGCCGGATGCGCCGGTTGTCACACAGAGCCGGAGCTTACGGGTAAAAACGTCGGCAAAAAGGTCCGCACGCACTATCGCGGCACGTTCAACGACGGGACGCAGTTCGATTCCTCGTATGATCGCGGCGAACCGTTGGAGTTTATCTGCGGCATCGGTCAGATGATCAAAGGCTTTGACGCCGCAGTTGCGGATATGGAAGTCGGCGAGATCAAAGAAGTGCATCTCTCCCCCGCCGAAGCGTACGGCGAGTCCGATCCCAACGCGATCTTCTCCGTCGAGATCGCGCGCATGCCTGGCGCAGAGAGCGTTTCGGTCGGACAACGGGTGTATCTGCGAAACGCGTACGGTCAACCGGTGCCGGTCAAGGTCGTCGCAAAGGACGAAACCACGATCACGTTCGACGCCAACCACGAAATGGCGGGCAAGGAACTGAACTTTACGATCGAATTGATCGAAGTATCGAAATAACGACACCTCATAATCAAACAGCACGGGCTTTCCGTGCTGTTTTATCGTATTTCTGCGTGATTCAATGACCCCCGCGTCATGTATTCAGCAGATGCGCATTTACACGAGAAAACCCAGGTTGTTCGCCAAAGAACGAGGCCATCTTCAAATCACCGATAAATATACGCCTTCTCTGTCAAAAGTGCCTTTTCTGCCAAGCAAAAAGGGAAACCGCTCATCTGTATAGTGAATAAAAATCTCCCCCGCAACCATAATTCGCCTCGACACCATACGGTGTCGGGGCGAATTTCTTGTTGCAGGGAATGATCGTACCCAAATCAAAATCAGAAACAGAGATCACGAGATTGACATCCTCTTCCTCATCAGCGAAAGCGAGCTGTTTGCAAAGCCTGATGTGATCCACGCTAATACACGCTGCGTATAGCGCACTCTCGCATCGCTCTTTCTCATGCCGCTTCCTCCGTACACAAAAAGTTTACCGTTATTCTCAACACCGTCTCGCGCGGTGTTGCTTTTCTTTCTCGAATTGAAACATTGTTGATTGCCGACCCTTTCTCTTTTTATTATACTGTAAGTGTGAAAGATAATCAACATTTGTCTTTTAATGGAGGCGACAACAGATGTTCCATACCTATCTTGTGACAGGCGCAAGCGGCTTTCTCGGACGGGCCGTGCTTGCGGAACTGGAAAAGAAGGGAGCGCCGGTCCGTGCTTTGGTGATAAAAAACGACCCGTTGGCCGCCGAGCTGCCGGAGGACGTTTCCGTCGTCTATGGCGACGTATGCGACGACGGCTCGCTGGAGCATTTCTTTTCCGGCGCAGACGAGAGAACCTGTGTTATCCATTGTGCCGGAATCGTTTTGGTGGCGTCGCATCCGGGAGAGCGGATCTACCGGGTGAACGTGGGCGGCACAAACAATATCCTGCGGCACTGCGAAAAGGCGGGCGTCGGCAAGCTGGTCTATGTCAGCTCCGTTCACGCGATTCCCGAAAAGCCGAAGGGAACGGAGATTACCGAGGACGCCGTATTTTCGCCGGATGCGGTGCAAGGCGATTACGCCAAGAGCAAAGCCATTGCAACCTCACTTGTCTTTGAAGCGTCAGACCGCGGGCTGAACGCCAGCGTGGTATTCCCCTCCGGAATCATTGGGCCCGGTGATGTGGGAAAAGGCAGCATCACCCATATGCTGCTGTCCTTCCTTGCGGGAAAGCTCCCTGTGGCGGTAAAGGGTGGCTACGACTTTGTGGACGTGCGCGATGTGGCGGCTGGCATTGTCTCCTGTGCAGAACAGGGGCAACCGGGACACGGCTATATCCTCTCCGGAGAGTATGCGACCATACGCGACATACTCAACGCGGCAAAAGAAACACTGGAAATAAAACGGACCGTCTCGTTTTTTCCGATCCGCCTGGCAAAGCTGATAGCGCCCCTTTATGAAAAACGGAACCTGCAAAAAAAGCAGCCCCTGTACTTCACGCCGTATTCCGTCGCCGTTCTTGATTCCAACGGCCGGTTCGACAGAAGCGCCGCGGCAGCCGCCCTTGGATATGCCCCGCGCTCTTTGCAAAGCAGCATCCGCGATATGGTTATATGGTTGAAAGAGACGGGAAAAAGTTGATATTCGATCTCATAAGCAAGCAGAGCAAAGCGATACCCGCTTTGCCTTTCGAGCGGTTTCCTCCCCGGCGGAAACCGCTCTCTGCTTTTCATGGAAAGTCCCCTATCGATGCTGATGGCCGTGACGGTTACCAATCATATCTCTTACAAGCGCCACAAAATATCTTTTTGGGTGCAACGTGTCATAGAAAAAGCCCTAAGTTTAGCAATGTCATCAACTTAAGACATTGACGAGGGGCGCAAGATTTGATCGGCTGTGAAAACAGCCGGTCATTCTTTTCAGTTGTGAATGTAGGGTCACTTTTCACTGTAAATGCAAGTTTGGCTATCTTTTGAAGCATCATTATATCCAGCTTCATATCCTTTATTACATGCCGTATCTTCCGCATCTCCATTTTCTGATAATCCACTAGAATAACCTTCTTTATAGCCTTCATCATATCCTTTTTGATAGATCGTATCCGTATCGCTGTCTTCACTGCAGCCAACAAGGAAAAGTGAAACGATAACGATATATGATTTTCATTTACCCCAGTAAAAATTTGATATCGACTAATCGGGTTTTGTGAGGAAGGTTGGAAAAACCGAGTAAAACGACGATGCAGATTGACTGCCGACAAAAAAGCGTTCTCGTACTTGTTGGTTTGTCAATGATATGTGACAAAGTGAGGGAAGGAAAAGAGCGTGTCCTTGGGCGAGTGCCAAAGTAGGGGTCGCATGGGGAAATTGTTGTACTGCCGCTGACGAACGGCGAGTTGGCTTTTGAAGTCGTCGAAGGAATAGAAGGAATGAGAAGCATAGAATTCCTCATTATCCTTGCGGTGG
>JAFQFR010000001.1 GCA_017398595.1 Clostridia bacterium | reverse complement strand
TCGGCTTTTTCTTTGGAAGGTACGGCAACCGTTAGGAGGTAACGCTGTGCTTTTCTTTTTTATCTATCCATCTGACTTGTCAAAAAAAGCCCTACTCCTATAAAGAGTAGCCCTACCCAAAACTGCGAAAATTGTAATATTCAGTCGCCCCGACACGTCCGTGTAAGAAAGCAAACGCAACGGGAAGTATTTATCTGGAAGACATTCATAGCTTGAAAGCAAAATATGATGAGTTGATTCAAGTCTATGGAAACGTGTTACAGCAGTTCAATGAGATTGCGGAAGCAATTTATTAGCGCATTTATGTGCGTAGCCAGTTTTGAAAAAACTGTTCTGAAGGGCTTGGGAAATTTCCCAACATGAGGCATTTGTATTACAGATGCACTGCCAGCATTTTAAGTAATTATGGAACAGGGGCGTGACACGCCTTTGTTTCAGATACTTAGATAAATAATATCATTGAACTGGCAGGGGGCGTGTGATAGAATGAAGGTCATTAATTTTTTAAAGTGGAGGGGATATATGAAAAAGGTTATTATTTGGGCTTTGAGAATACTGAAATGGGTGTGTATTCTGTTTATTGCTGTGATTGTTCTTTTGGTGATTGCACGTTTTGTTGGGCAACAGATCAATAGCAGTACACCAGAGGGCGGTATAAATGAAGAAATGTATGTAAATATAAATGGTACAGAACAATGGATAAGTATCTATGGACAAGATATAGACAATCCTGTTTTAAGTGAGGGTGGAATAATTTCTGATGTGGCTTATCAAAACTACTTAGCAGCTATAGAGAGTAGTGAAGAATCATTCAAAAAATATGATTCACAGGAATCGACCGTTCGTGATGTTATTATTAAGGCAATTATGGGCTGACAACAGTTGTAAGATTGAAATATTCCAAGGAGCCATCGTTTTTCGCAGAAAAAAACCTTGACAAATCTCGTCTCAAAAGGCGCTTTTGAATGAGTATGCACGAAAGCACCGCTTCAAAAATCTGCAATTCTTTGTGGATGACGGGTATTCCGGAACGAGTTTTGACCGCCCCGATTTTCGCAGAATGGAGCAGATGATTGAAAACAAAGAGATTGGAACAGTCATTGTTAAGGATATGTCCCGTCTTGGCAGAAACTATTTGCAGGTCGGTATGTATACGGATATTGTGTTCCCCGAAAATGACGTGCGATTTATCGCCATCAACGATAACGTGGACTCCGCCGTACAGACAGAGTTTGATATGACTCCAATCCGAAATTTCTGTAACGAACTTTACGCAAGAGATACCGCAAAGAAAATAAAATCCACCCTCAAAATGAAGGGTGAAAGCGGAAAGCACTTGACCACTATCCCGCCCTTCGGATATGAAAAGGACAAGGAAGATAAAGACAAGTGGTTGATTGACGAAGAAGCCGCCAAAACAGTACGGTATATCTTTGAACTGTGTGCAGGCGGTCTCGGACCGACACAGATTGCAAAGCGATTACAGAACGAAAAGGTGCTGACACCTACGGCATACAACTTGCAGAAAAGCGGAAAATTATTGCCGCCAAACCCGTTCAAGTGGGCACAGAAAACCGTTGCGGCTATCTTGGAGAGAGTAGAGTATATCGGGCATACCGAAAATTTCAAGACTTCCTCAAAGAATTACCGCAGTAAAAAACGAGTGTGGAACGACAAAGAAAACAGAAAACTTTTTGAGGATACTCACCCTGCTATCGTAGATAAATATATCTTTAATACGGTGCAAGAAATCCGAAAGCACAAACGCAGACCTATTGCAACGGGCAAAATCAGTATCTTTGCCGGAAAAGTTTTCTGTGCGGATTGCGGAGCAAAACTGCATTATAACACTTCCAATTACCACGAAGAACGGCAAGACTGTTTCGTATGTTCCAATTATCGTAGCAATACGGGAAGTTGCACAATCCACTATATTCGTGCGGTTACGCTAAACCGACTTGTCTTCAAGCACATTCAAGGCGTTCTATCCTATATCCAACAGTTTGAAGCGTCTTTCGTTAAAAAAGAACGAGAAAAGGCGGATATGCAGCACAGAATGTCGGTGGATAAGGCAAAGGTGGATATTGTAACTTTGAAAAGACGTGACGAGGATTTAGACACCCTTTTCAAACGTATCTACGAAGATATGGTATCGGGAAGACTTTCGGCGGAACGTTTTGACAAGTTATCTACTGAATACGAGGAAGAACAGCGCCAAGTAAAACAGACTATTGTTGAACTGCAAACGCTTATTGACAACGGCGAGCAGAACGAGGTTGATTTGCAGGAATTTCTCAGAAATGTCCGCAAGTACACCGATCCGAAAGAGCTTACCGCAGAAATACTCAATGACTTGGTTGACAAAATTGTGATACACGCTCCCGACAAGAGTAGCGGTCACAGAAAACAAAAGATTGAAATTTACTACAAGGCTGTTGGAATCATTAATATTGCTGATGAGGATTGCGTTGCCCTCGATGGCAGACTCGGTATGCAAAACCGTAAAAAGAAAACAGCCTGATAACGCAAAGCGGCGGCACAGCTTTCGCTGTACCGCCACCTTACATAAATACTTCGTTATCGCACCTCGGCTAATGCGAACCTCTTTTCAGTCAGACTTCTTCTTCGTCCTCTTCGGGGACTTCGTTTACGGTGACGCGGACTTCCTCTACGCAGACGTCGTCCACGGCGCTGATCTCGATGTGCAGATTCTTGTAATCAAAGCACATGCCGACTTCGGGGTTTTGTTCGAGCATCTCCACGCACCAGCCGCCGACCGTGTTGCAGTCGGATTCAAAGTCGCGGTCGTCCACGTCGAGCTCGTCGAACATGTCATACACGTTCATCTCGCCGAGCACTTTGTAGGTGCCGTCCTCGTTTTTGGTCAGCTCGACGACGATCTCGTCGCTCTCGTCCCAAATGTCGCCGACGATCTGCTCGAGAATGTCTTCCATGGTGACGATGCCGAGCGTTCCGCCGTATTCATCCAGCACAACGACCATCTGTATCTGACGATCGCGCATCTCTTCGAGTGCGGCGGGCAGCTTGACGGTGCTGTGCATAAAGGTGGGTTCCAGCATGACGTCCTTGACCGTAACAGAGTCGTCGGACGCATAGCGCTTATAGAACTGATTGATGTTGAGAATACCGACGATGTTGTCGATCGAATCCTTGTAGACGGGCAAACGGCTGTAACGCGAAGCGTTGATCACGCGCAGGTTTTCAAGGGTCGTTTTGTCGATGTCCAGCGCGATCACGTCTTTACGGTGGGTAAAGATCTCGTCCAGCGTGATGTCCGAGAATTCGAGCGCACTCTGTAAAAGGTCGCTCTTTTCCTCGTCGATGCCGCCGTCTTCTTCTGCGGTCTCGATCAGGGTAGCGAGCTCTTCCTCGGTGACCGTGTCATCCGACTTGCCCCAGATCATGGCGCCGACCTTGAGGATCTGCGAAACGATAAAGGAGATCGGGGAAAGGATGATGGTGATGATCGCGAGCGGGTATGCAAACCAGCAGGCGATACGCTCGGAATTCTGCTTGCAGACGACCTTCGGTACGATCTCGCCGAAGATCAGGATCAAAACGGTGATGATCGCCGTCGCGATGACAACGCCGGTGGATTTGCCGCCGGAGACCTTGAGGGCGATCGTGGTGGATACGGAAGATGCCGCGATGTTGACAAAGTTGTTGCCAATGAGGATCGCGGACAGGGATTTTTCAAACTTGTCGCCGAGGCGTACGGCGAGTGCCGCCAGCTTACTGCCGGACTCTGCCATGTTGCGCAGACGCACGCGGTTGACCGAGGTATAGGCGATCTCGGTTCCCGAGAAAAATGCCGAGAAGCAGATCAGGATCACGATGAGTACATATACCATTATGCCTCGACCTCCTCTCGCGCTTCGTCTTCGCTGTCACAAAGGCGGATGATCACGCCGGAGAGCGTGTTGCCGTCCTCCATCTCGCCTGCCATAACGGCAAGGCTGCCGAAAGCAAAGCCTTTGTCTTTTTCCAGATCGCCCTCGACATTGGCGCGCAGCCATGCCTCGAGCGTTTTTTTCTGCATTTCAAGCGGAGGCAGTGCGCTGCAGCCGAGTCTTGCAAATGCATCGCGCACTTTCATCTTCGGAGAGATCTCAAAGTAGTTGCCGCCGAGCTTGATAAAGTTCTCATCGTACTCGTCGTACTCGTCCCAGATCTCGCCGACCAGCTCCTCGAGGAAGTCCTCGATAGTGGCAACGCCGACGGTCGTATCGCCGTCGCGCACGATCAGAAACTGCTGACGGCTGATGCTCATCTCATTGAAGAGATCATCGATCGCCGCATCGGGTGCGGCAAACTTAGGTGCCATCATTACGCGGCGCAGATTGACTTGTCCGCGGCGCAGATAGGTGCGCAGGTATTCACGCACCGAAAGAATGCCGACCACATGGTCAATATCCCCGTCATATACCGGCAGACGGGAAAAACCGGTGGTGCGGACAATTTCCAGAATGTTTTGCGGATCGTCATGTATTTCCACGCCGCATATATCCTCGCGCATGGTCATGACGTTCTCTACAGGTGTTTTGGTAAAATCGACTGCGTTTTGCAGAAGGTCGGTCTGCTCTTCATCCAGCGTGCCGCTCTCCTCCACCGTGTCGATGATGGTTTCCAGTTCTTCCTCGGTCATTCTCTCGTCCTGACCGCCGCCGAACAGCTTGGAAAACAGTTCGCTGATCTTGACAAACACAAATGCAACCGGAGAAAGAATCTTGATCAGCGCACTCAGCGATCCCGAATATGCCAGTGCCACCTTTTCACTGTTGGCATTGGCGAAGCTCTTGGGGATTATCTCGCTGCACAGAAATACGATGACTGTAGTGAGCAGTGTCGCCCAAAATGTGGGAATCTCCCAGTCGGTTGCGATCACCGTTGCCAGGGCAGAACAAGTCAGATGCATGATGTTGTTGCCGATGAGAATGGTGGTCAACGCTTTGTCAAAGTTGTTTGTGATCTGCAGTGCTTTTTTTGCCTTGCGATTTCCGTCGTCCGCCGCGTTCTTCAAACGAATCTTATTCGCCCTCGCATACGAACTTTCCGCGCTGGCAAAATAGCCGCCGCCCAAAATGAGCAATATGTAGAAGATTATACTCCCCGCGCCCGCGTCCATGAAAAAATACCAACTCCTTAATCATATTTTTTTAGATATTTATATAATTATACCACTCCCGACTTTGGGTTGTCAAGCGAAGAAAAAGCGGTCAAAAACAAAGAAAAACGGCGAAAACGAAAGCTTTCACCGTTTTTTAGAAGTATTTAGACCAAATTTCGCGCAAATCCGAAGAGAATGAGCACGCAGATCATAAAAATGACCGCAATGTTCATCCACCGCTGCAATTTTACGCTGCCACAGCGCACATAGCGCACGATCCAGCCGACCGCAACCGCAAGCAGCAGCGGCAGCAGGCAGAATATGGCGGGATTGTATCGGAAGGCATCGGCAAACCGAAGCTGTAAAAGTGCCATACACATGCGGCTGATGCCGCAGGAGGGGCAGTCCAACCCCGTGAGTATGTGGAACATACAGGGAATGCCGAATCCGATCTTCGAGATCAACCATGCATACAAAAGCCCCGCGAAAAGCGCGATCGCCGTATACAAAAGGACCTGTTTGAGCCGCTTTTGCATCGGTTAAGCGGTCAGCTTGTTCAGTTCATTCTGGATCAGGCAGTAGGAAACGATCGCGAAACCGAAGATGGCGAGCACCAGATAGATGATCGAAGCATTGGAATCCTCTGCCATGCCGCGTGCGGTCTTCGCTGCGTTGACCTGCTCGCCTGCCTTGTAGAGCCAATACCACATATAAATGCCGCAGGTCACGATGCTGAGCAGCACGACCATAGCGCCGGACGGAGCGTTTGCGTCGCCCGAGGCGCGCTTGAGATCCTCTGCCATCTGATACAGCCACACATATGCGTAAATGCCGCAGGTGATCACGGAGAGCAGAATGCACAGACCGATGCTGCGGTTGGAGATCGGGTTTGCATTTCCCTGGTTTACCGTGCCGTTGAACACGGTCTGCTGCTGGTTTTCCTGGGTATTTTCCCGGGTGCTTTCTGCGACGGAGTTATCCGTGCCGCAGTTGGGGCAGAATTTGCCGCCTTCGGGCAGCTCTTGTCCGCATTTCTTGCAATACATACTATGTACCTCCTGAAAATATTGCTTATTTGCTTACTGTGACGATCACGCCGTCCCAGTTATTGCCGGATAGAGTATAGTTTGCGTCGGCGCGCAGATCGATCTCCACTGCCTCGGCGTCCTTTGTAAACGGAACGAAGAAGACTTCATAGGAAACGCCGTCGTACGAGAAGGTGAGATGCTCACCGTCGTAGGGGTATTTGTAGAGCAGGGCGATGTATTCCTCGAGGACAAGATCGTTTTCCACCATGTACGCGGCGTGTCCCCGTCCGACGTAGCGGAAGTGCCAGGGCTCGTTGGTGATGCCCGTCACGCTCGTTTTTCCCTCGGGATAACGCTGCACAAAACCGAATTTCGCAGCGTTTTCGTAGATCCAGGCATAGATCGGGTCAACTTCTCCCGCGGTGGCGAGCGAATGGCTGATGCCTGCGGAAGTGTATACGTTCATGTCGATGGCATAGCCCGAATGGTGCTCGCTGTAACCGGGCTGCGCCGCCAGCAGTGCGCCTTGCTCGGCGCCGTAGGTCTTGAGATAGCTGTCGTAGATCGACTTCTGCTCCTCAAAGGTGCGGCTTGCCTGTGTGACCTGATAGTCGCGGTTGCCCGTTTCGGCGTAGTATGCGTCGAACATCGTGTTGATCGCGTCCAGCGCTTCGGCGTCGAGCTTCAGTGCGGTGGAGGAGATGCGGTAGCTGCCCGATTTGTTGCCGTACAGCGTGACGAGGTTGCTTTCCTGTTCAAAATCATAGGCGCGGCCGAGCAGGGAGGACACCAGGATCAGCGAACCCTTGGAGACCTGCTCTTTCTCGATCAGCACCGTCTGCATGTCGGGCGCCTTGGTCTCTATAATGGGTGCTGTGGTGGTCTCGCCTGTTGCGACAGGCTCCGCGGTCAATATCGGAGCGGACACGGTCGTCTGCACCGGGCGATCCACACTGCCGGCAAGACGAACGGCGATCACGCCGATCAGTGCCCAGACGGCGGCGATCGTGATACAAAGCAGCACGATCAGAATGATCTTGCCTCTTTTTTTACGTTTTGCATACTGCCGCTTTTTGGCGGCAAGGTGCGCATCCATATCCGGACGATAATCCATGTCAATACTCCATTCATCATACAATAGCTCTGTGTTTTTATATTTTATCATAAACACCGCGCGCTGTAAATATTTATTTTCCCTTTTCAATAAAGTTTAAGAATTTCCGCGCGGCGGGCGGCAGCAAAGTTATCCTTGACGGGCGGGGGAAAAGCATATATAATATAAATGATACAAATTTTGCATGCGTACGGAGGTAGCCGCCATGAAGATACAAGAGGGATATGTCGTGCGGAAGATCGGCAGCAAGTTTTATGCGGTTTCCGTCACGCGCGTTGCCGAGGATGGCGCTATGATCGCGCTCAATGAGACAGGCGCGTTTTTGTGGGAGCTTTTGACGGAGGAGACTGACATGGATGCCGTTGTGCAGGCACTCGTCCGGGAGTATGGCATCGATGAGGCGACCGCGAGAAAGGACGCCGAGGCGTATATTCAAATGCTGAGGGAGGTCGGCGCACTTGCATGAGACCGTTGCGCTTGCCGATCTCTATCCGCTGATCGCCGATGTGATCGCCGAGGGCGGCAGCTTTCGCCTGTATCCGCGCGGCAAAAGCATGGAGCCGATGCTGCACGAGGGCAGGGATTCGGTGCTGCTCGGTGCCGCGGATACGATCGAGGTGGGAGACGTGCTCCTCTATCGCCGGGAAAACGGTGCGTTTGTGCTGCACCGCTTGATCGAGCGGCGGGACGGCACGCTGACCATGTGCGGCGACAATCAGCGCGAGCTGGAGCACGGCATTGCGGAGCATCAGGTGCTTGCCAAGGTCGTGGGTTACTATGCGGGCGAGGAATACCGCGCGCTCAATACCGAGATGTATCAAAAATACATGCGCGAGTGTGTCCGCCGTTTCCCCTTTTACCGCCGCAACCCAAAGCTCCTCGCACTTTTGCGGAAAGTAAAGCATACGATCGTGAAATAAAAAAGCCGCCCGCGGGCGGCTTTTTGCCTTATTCATCCTCGTACACAACGGTCATGGTGGCAGCGGCGATATAGTCGAGGGGGTTGACGCGCACACTGTCTACCTGCAGCTCAAAGTGCAGATGCGGATCCTCGGCGATCTCGATGATCGCGCTCTCTCCGATCGCGCCGATCACTTCGCCCGCCTTGACGGTGTCCCCTACCGAAACGGGGATGTCATCGGCGAGATTTTGGTAGACGCTTTCGGCGCCGCCGTCATGCGCGATCACGATGGTGTTGCCCATCATCGGATGCTCGTAGACTTCGGTAACGATGCCGTCGGCTGCCGCCATGACACCGTCGCCGAGCGCGGCGCAGATGTCGATGCCGTTATGCGTGCGGTAGTCTTCCATGGTGTTCGACCAGACCAGCACGTCGATCGAAAAGGTTTTCGATACGTTGCCGATCGTGGGCATAATAAACTCGGGCAGCACGCTCACGGGCGCTTCCACCTCGGCGACCTGCTTCGGTGTCGTGGTGACGGTCTTTGTCGTCATAGCGGGCGTGGTGGTAACAGGCTTGTCCGTCTTAGCCGTAGTGGTCACAGGCGCACTCGTCGTCACCGACGGGGAAGTGTGATCCTTGTCGGGCAGCGTGTCGCTGGTGACCATGGCAGAGCCGTCCGAGGAGGTTTCGGCAGGGCGATTGCGCTTTCCCGCCGCCGTCACAAGTCCCACGGCGATCGCCATGATGAGCAGGACCATGATCATTGTAATGTATAAAATTTGCGCGGTTTTTTGTTCTTTTTTCTTTTGTTCCATGGTAAGAAATCCTTTCAAGAGAAGTTTGTACGCTTGTAGTCTTACCATGGAAGGGAGAATTTATGCGAAAGTGTGTAAGTTCGTAAAAGATTTTACAATTTTACATCAACAGCACCGCGTCGAGGCAGAGCTGCAGCGCATAGGCAAAGGAGTCGCCGCCGAAGCCGCGTTCGTCATATTTTTCTACATCGGCGAGGGTGTCGCCCGTGAACAGGATCTCACCCCATACTGCACCGCGCAAGGCGGCACACGCGGCAAGCGCGGAGCATTCCATCTCCACGACCGAGCAGCCTTCGGCTTTGCGGTAGGCGACTTTGGCTTTCGTTTCGCGGTAAAAGCCGTCGGTGGACCAGGTGGTCACTTCCCGGTACGGCAACCCATGCGCGGTGAGCGCTTTTTCGATCGCGGCAAGTGCCGTCGAGTTTATATCCATAAAGCGAGACGGCGGCGCGTAGTGATAGGACGCGCCCTCATCGCGCAAGGCTCTGCACGGCACCAAGAACGTATTTTCGGGGAAGCTTTCGAGCGCGCCGCAGGAGCCTGCAGAGATGATCTCGCGCACGCCGTAGCCGATCAGCCAATCGAGCAATTGTGCCGCGGGCGCCGCACCCACGGGTGCTTGACAGAGGCAGATCTCCTCGCCCTTGTAGGTCTTTATGTAGATCGGGTAGCGCTTCGTTGCGGAAAGGAATTCGGATACTTGCACAGCCCCGTTGCTTTGTGCATATGCGTCGATGTGCTCGCCGAGAAAGGCGAACACCGCCTTTTTCGGCAGATGCAGGTCAAGCCCCTCGTGATCCGGCATGATCACCGCCGACGCGTCGGTGTCGTATTCTAAGATCGGAATGTCGTTTTTGAAAATGGACATAGGTGGCTCCTTTCAGTGACGGTGTTTAAGCCAAATCGGCTTGTCCGCCCAAGATCGACGGGAGGCGAAACGCCTCCCCTACCGCTCGGGAGACATAGGCGGTTTTTTGCAAAAGAGTAAATAGGCACAACTTCGCACAATGTTTTTCCCCCACGGTCATTCCGAGCTTGTCGAGGAATCTTGTGGGGAGATGTTGTTAAACATATCGGGGAACAATTCGTTTGCCAAGTCGTGAAATGCGGGATTTGTATTTTTGACCAGTGCATCCTTTTTATTTCGCGACCAGGTTTTTAATTGTTTCTCTCGTTTTATGGCTTCAAGTGGGGTTTTGTATGCTTCGTAGTACACCAATTTATGTACATGGTATTTCTTTGTAAAGCCTTCGACGCAAGCATTCTTGTGTTCGTATAAGCGGCGCATTAGATTATTTGTCATGCCGATATACATAACTTTATCGGTAAAGTTGGTAAGTATGTAAATGTAATACATGATTTTTTCGTTTAAATTCCGCCCAAGATCCCTCGGCTACGCTCGGGATGACAAGGGCGGAGGGGACGATGATTGGCTTTGGCACGTCCGCCCAAGATCGACGGGAGGCGAAACGCCTCCCCTACCGCTCGGGAGACATAGGCGGGATAAGACTTTCTTCAATCGATCCGCGCAAGCTCCACCACAACTTCTATATGTTTGGTAAAAGGAAACATATCTACGGGCTGTATCTTCTTGGCTTCGTATCCGTTTTTGGTCAGGAAATACAGGTCGCGGGCGAGGGTTTCGGGGTTACACGAGATATAGACGATTCTTTTCGGGGAGAGGGCGAGGAGTGCGTGCAGGAACTGCTTCGAGCAGCCTGCGCGCGGCGGGTCGGTGAAAACCACGTCGACACTTTCGCCGCGTGCCGCAAGCTCTTCCATGAACTCGCCCGCATCCGCGCAGAGCACGCGCACGTTTTCCGCGCCGTTGCGCGATGCATTTTCGATGGCGTTTTTGACCGCGTCGCTGTTTTGCTCCACGGCGAGAACGCTTTTTGCCTTGCCTGATGCGATGATGCCGATGGTGCCGACGCCGCAGTATGCGTCGATCACGGTCTGGCTGCCGTCAAGTTCCGCAAGATCCACCGCCGTGGCATAGAGCTTTTCGGTCTGCGTGGGATTGATCTGAAAGAAAGAACGCGCGGAGATCCGAAATTCGCAGCCGCAGAGCGAATCGGTGATATATCCGTCGCCGTACAGCACGGTTTCTTTAGCGCCGAGCACGAGGTTCAGGCGGTCGGTGCTGACATTTTGCACGATCGTGGTGATCTCGGGGCACTGCTCGGTCAGGGCGCGGACGAAATCATGCTTGGACGGGAACGCGCCGCTGTTCGTGCCGAGGGCGACCAAAATTTGTCCGCTCTGCTTGCCGATGCGGATGGTGACAAAGCGCAGAAAGCCGACGCCTGTTCGCTCGTCATAGGTTTTGATCTTAAAAGCGGGCAGCAGCTTCGCAATGGTGCGGACGATCTTGCCCGCACGCTCATCCTCGAGGGCGCAGTGGTCGATCTTGGCGATCTTGCCTGCCGAAGCCTGCCACACGCCGGTGATGACCTGTCCGCGCGAAAAGCCGAAGGCATTCGACACCTTACAGCGGTAGTGCAGGGGGTCGTCCATGCCGAGGATGGGGGAGACGCGGCAGTATCTGCCGAGCAGTTTGATGACGGTGCGCTGTTTATAGGAAAGCTGTTGTTTATAGGTGACATCCAGCTGACACCCGCCGCACTTCTTGTACGCGGGACAGCGGAAAGATTCTGTGTTTGACATGGTTGGTTCCTTTCGTGGTTCAAGAATATTTTCTCAGAAAAGTCCCTCATCCGTCGCCGTGCGGCGACACCTTCCCCCAAGGGAAGGCTTTTTATCCTTTTTTCACAAAGCTCGTGACGCATTCGACATGACCGGTGCGGCAGAACAGATCATACGGGAAAACTTCGCCCATTACATATCCGTTTTCGGTCAGGAATTTGGCATCGCGGGCGAGCGTTTCGCTGTTGCAGGAGATGTAGACGATCTTTTGCACCCCGAGTCTTGCAATATATGCGAGCAGCTCTTCGGCACAGCCCTTGCGTGGGGGGTCGAGCACCACGACATCGGGGACAAAGTCGCCCTCGGCGGCTCTCGCCGATGCGAGCAGCTGTTCGGCGTCGGCGGCGTCACCGCAGTAGAAAGAGGCGTTAGTGATGCCGTTTTGGTCGGCGTTCACCTTAGCACATTCGATCGCCGAGGGAACGACCTCGATGCCGATGAGTTTTTTGACCTTGCGCGCCATCGAAAGACCGATCGAGCCGATGCCGCAGTAGAGGTCGAGGAGCAGTTCGCTGCCGTCAAAGGCGGCAAGCTCGGCAGCCTTTTCGTACAGCAGCTCGGCGGCATCGCGGTTGACCTGATAAAAGGACTGCGGCGTGATGCGCAGCTTGACACCGCAGAGGATGTCCTCGATGTACTCTCTGCCCGCGAGCAGGCGGAACTTGTCGCCGAGGACAACATTTGTATCCTTCGTATTGGTATTGACATAGAGCGAACGGATGGCGGGGAAGGCTTCGGTCATGCGCTGTACAAACGCGTCCTCGTGCGGGAGCCTGTCGCCGCAAAGCACCATGCAGAGCATGATCTCGCCCGTCTTTTCGCCGATGCGCAGATAGATATGGCGGACGAGTCCCTTGCCGCTCTCCTCATCGTAGATGCTGACGTTGTTTTCGAGCAGGAATGCGCGAATTTCCTCGATGATCGGCGAAAATGCGTCACTTTGCAGATCGCAACCGACGCAAGGCAATACGCGGTGGCTCTTTGCCGCAAAAAAGCCGATCACGATCTCGCCCGCGGCGTTTTTGCGCACGGGGTACTGCCCCTTGTTGCGGTAATGCGACAGCCTTGCGGCGTGCGTGAGGGGCGCAACGGTCACGTCGCGCATCCCCTGACGGATGAAGCTCTGCTTGACCGCGTTTTCCTTGAGCTCTTTTTCGTAGTCGTAGGTGACGGCGCGGAACGCGCAGCCGCCGCAGGCGGTGGAAACGGGGCAGGCATCCTCGGTGCGGTGTGCCGAGCGCGTCAGCAGCTCCTCACAGCGCGCGATGGCGTAGCTCTTTGCCGTTTTGATGATCTTGACGCGCGCGCGGTCGCCCGTGACCGTGCCGCTGACAAAAACGGCGATGCCGTCGATCTTCGCAACGCCGAATCCGAGAAAATTCATATCGGTAATATCCACTGTGTAGACTTCGTTCTTTTTAAGCATTTGTATTCCCACCTTACTGATATGAAAATATTCTATCATTTCTATAGGATTGCTGTCAAGTGCGGGTAAAATTTTGATTTTATATTGAAAAATCCGTTAAAGTATTATATAATGAATTATTACCATGAGAAATTATGCAAAAAACAGGAGGAACCGGGTGTGAATTCACTGCGCAGTTTCTTTATCACGTTTTTGATCGCGCTGCTCGTTTTCGGCGTTTGCGCCTTTTTTATAACCGGGTTTGTAACCGACAGCATCAACGGCCTGCTGGATGGATCGCATGTGACGGATCCTGCCGACACTACGACGAGCGAGTCGGGCGAAACACTTTCCCCCGTCGATCCCGATGAGGAGATCAAGGGTGAGTCCTTCAACATCCTTTTGATCGGTACCGATTACCGTCCGAGCATCCTCACCGATTATCATCCCCTGATCGCGGAGCAGTATCCCGCGTTCAACGATCCCAAAGCGCTGATCGGCTATGAGGGCGACCTGCCCGAGTACGGCTATCGCAGAGTTTCTGCGGATGCGGTCATGCTCATCTGCGTCAACAAGGAAAAACGCAGCTTTACCTATATGCAGATCCCGACCAATATGCAACTGACCGTCAGCGGCGTATCCACCACGGTCGCCGACCTGTACTATGACATGGGACTGACCTATTTTGTCAACAAGATGTCGGGCATCACAGGCGTGACGATCGACTACTATGCGCTTACTGGCATCGAGGAGATCGCGGGTATCGTGGATGCGATGGATTCGATCACCTACACCGTCCCCTGCGATATGGAATACACCGACGAGATCTCGGGACTGACCATTTCGCTCAAAGCCGGTGCACAGACGCTCACCGGCACGGATGTGGCAGGGCTCCTGTCGTTTGATTCGTACACGAGCGCAAATCTTTCGCGCGAAAAAACGCTGCTTTCGTTCCTCAAAGCGCTGGCGCAGAAGATGACCAACGTGACCTATTTCAACAAGGCGGCAGACATCTTTGCCAACGCCGAGCAGTATGTGTACACCAACTTTACCGCGGACGATCTCTTGAACAACCTCGATCTGATCTTCATGTACAGCAAGTTCACGGTTGGCACGGTGGAGTATCCCGGCAGCTATTACTACAGCAACGGCGTGCGCTACTTCAGCCCGAACATCACGCTTGCGATCACGACCATGGCAGAGTATAAGTAATCACTTGAATAAATAATTTATTATAGCAAATATAGGAGCACATCATGAACAATTCCGAAAAGACAATGGACAAAATCGTCGCGCTGTGCAAGAACCGCGGCTTTATCTTCCCCGGTTCCGAGATCTACGGCGGTCTCGCAAATACCTGGGACTACGGCCCGCTTGGCGTTGAACTGAAAAACAACGTTAAAAAAGCATGGTGGAAGAAATTCGTACAGGAGAACAAGTACAACGTCGGTCTCGATGCAGCAATCCTGATGAACCCCCAGACCTGGGTCGCATCGGGTCACCTTTCGGGCTTCTCCGACCCGCTGATGGACTGCCGCGAGTGCCACGAGCGTTTCCGCGCGGACAAGCTGATCGAGGACTACTGCGCAGAGGTTTCCTTTACGCTGCCGAAGCCGATCGACGCTTTTTCGCAGGCAGAGATGAAGGAGTTTGTCGAGGAGCACAACATTCCTTGCCCCACCTGCGGCAAGCACAACTTCACCGACATCCGTCAATTCAACCTGATGTTCAAGACCTTCCAGGGCGTTACCGAGGATGCTAAGAACACCGTATATCTTCGCCCCGAGACCGCACAGGGTATTTTCACCAACTTTGTAAGCGTGCAGAGAACCACGCGTAAGAAGCTGCCTTTCGGTATCGGTCAGATCGGTAAGTCTTTCCGTAACGAGATCACGCCCGGTAACTTTATCTTCCGTGTGCGCGAGTTTGAGCAGATGGAGCTCGAGTTCTTCTGCAAGCCCGGCACCGACCTTGAGTGGTTCAACTACTGGCGCAATTTCTGCCATGAGTGGCTGCTTGCCATCGGTCTCAAGGACGAGAATCTCCGTCTGCGCGACCACGATCCCGAGGAGCTTTGCTTCTACTCCAAGGCAACGACCGACTTCGAGTTCCTGTTCCCGTTCGGCTGGGGCGAGCTCTGGGGCGTTGCGGACCGTACCGACTACGACCTTACGCAGCATCAGAACACCTCGGGCAAGGATCTCACCTATTTCGATCCCGAGACCAATGAGAGATACGTTCCGTACGTTATCGAGCCTTCGCTCGGCGTAGAGAGAAGCGTGCTGGCTGTTCTCTGCGATGCATACGATGAAGAAGTGATCGACGCAGAGAAGAACGATGTTCGCGTGGTCATGCACCTGCATCCCGCGCTCGCACCCTTCAAGGCAGCAGTCCTGCCCCTTTCCAAGAAGCTCTCCGAGCAGGCGGAAGAGATCCAGGCAGAGCTCTCCAAGTACTTCCCGGTCGACTTTGACGAAGCCGGCTCGATCGGTAAGCGTTATCGCCGCCAGGATGAGGTTGGTACGCCCATTTGTATCACCTACGACTTTGAGTCTGTGGAGGACGGCTGCGTAACCGTTCGTGACCGCGACACCATGGAGCAGGAGCGCATCAAGATCGCAGATCTGAAAGCCTACATCGAAGCAAAGATCGCTTTCTAAAAGATTAAAACAATAAATAACCGCCGAGAGAACCACAACGGTCACTCTTGGCGGTTTGTTTTTTATATGGCGAAACAGGAATAGTTTAGTGGAGCAAACATCTCCCCGCGAGATCCCGCTACGCGCTTTGAGGCTATGCCTCAAAGTTCGACTTCGGACTTCGTCCTTCGCTCAGGATGACAAGCGGGGGATGTTACAAAACAGATGGATCAAGCATTTTTAGCACTTAGCTTAAACCCGCCCTTGTCATCTTGAGCGGAGCGTAGCGCAGTCGAAACCCGTAGGGCGACGGCAAAGCCGTCGGATCTCGGGCGGGAGAAAGCGTAGAGCACTCTGTAGAACCCCCGCTTGTCATCCTGAGCGGAGCGCAGCGCAGTCGAAGGATCTTGCGGGGAGATCTGTGTTTATCTATGAAGTTGCAGAGTTCTTCTCCAAATCAAAAAGGACAGATGAGCATCTGTCCTTTTTGATCTTATTTTACTAAATTTCTTCTGATTTTTCTTGTGGTGGTCTTTTCAAACTCTGTGTCGCGGATCTCGATTTGGCGAATGTGCTTGTAGCTGACAAGTTTGCGATTGATGGGGTCGATCTTCTCCTTGAGTGCGGCGTGTACCGCATCGGTGTCGGTGCCCTCGGGGAACTTGGTCATGTCGGGGTAGATGATGGCGGTCAGAATGATCGTGTCCGAATCTTCTGCCTTTCTGCCGACAACCACGCATTCGGCGATCATGTCGATCGGCTCGAGATATTCCTCGATCTCCTCGGGGAATACGTTCTTGCCGTTTTCGAGTACGATGACCGACTTTTCTCTGCCGGTGATGTAGAGGTAGCCGTCCTCGTCGAGATAGCCGACGTCGCCCGTGCGGAAGTAGCCGTCCTCGGTGAAGACAGCGGCGGTCGCCTTGGGATCGTCGTAGTAGCCGAGCATGACGTTCGAGCCCTTTACGCAGATCTCGCCGATGACGTGGCCGTTCTCATTTTCCATTTCGCCGTCGATGCGAACGGTGCAGCAGGGAACGGCAGGGCCTACGGAACCGGGCTTCGGTGCATAGTACGCATCCACAGCGACCAGCGGCGAACACTCGGTGATGCCGTAGCCTTCCCAAACCTCGATACCGAGCGAGCGGAAGGTCTTTGCGATCTCCTGGTTGAGCGGAGCACCGCCGCAGATGATCTTGCGGAGTCTGCCGCCGAAGGATTTCAGCACGGCACTGAACAGCACGCGGCGGGCGTCGATGCCGACCTTGCGCATAGCGTCGGAAGCGCTCATCATCTTGCGCATGACGCCGTCCAGATTCTTCTTGTGCAGCTCATCCCAGATCTTCTTTTCCATGGTGTTGACGAAGAGGGGAACCAGCACGAGCGCGGTGGGACGGAACTTGTTGATATTGCGCAGAACGTGACGGAGTGAGTCGTTGATGGCGATCTCCATGCCGAAGTTCATCGCCGCCAGCGAGCAGCAGAGCTCGTAGGTGTGATGCACGGGCAGCACGGAGAGGAGCTTATCTTCCGGGAAGAAGTAGACCGATGCACATGCTGCGACCACTGCCGCGCAGACATTGCGCTCGGAGAGCATGACGCACTTGCTGGTGCCGGTGGTACCCGAGGTGAAGAGCATGACCGACATCTTGCTCGTGTCGCTGTTCTCGGCGAACGCGCTCGGTTTACCCTCGCCCAGCGCCATGATCTCATTCATGTTTTTGCCGTATGCACCCGGAGCGGCACACTTGGACATCGGGATAAAGAGGATCTCGGGGTGTCTTTGTGCCATTTCGCGGAATTTGTTCTCAAACAGGCGGGAGAAAACGATCACATCGGCACTGCTGCGGACGAGAAAGTTCTCGATCTCCTCGAGGGCAAGCTCTTTGTCGAGCGGGATCGCAACGCCGCCGCCGCAGATAGCAGCGAGGTAGGCGATATACCACTTCGGCGAAGTCTCGCCGATCACGGCGACGCGCGCGCCTGCCTTGCCGATCTCTTTGAGACCTGCGCAGAATGCGCCGATCTTCTCCGCGAAGGTGATATAGGTCATCGTGCGCACGTTTCCGGTGCGGTCAAAATAGTCAAATGCAACTCTTTCGCCGTGCGAAGCAAACACGCGCACCAGCTCTTTTACATTTTGGACTTCGGTATAATCCTGTTTAGTTTTTTTCTTCATAGTCGTGTTCCTTTTTAGAAAGTTTATTCAGAAAATTTTTGATCGAAAAGTTTTGCAGGGCGCTGAAAATGCGCTTGACGAGGGACGCCTCACCCTTGGAGAGCGTGACCATAAATTGATTGAAGTAATCCTCCTCGGCGTTTTGCAGCTTTTCGACCACCGGCGCGGCTTTGTCCGTTAGCGTGATCGTGACCGAACGACGGTCTTCACTGCTGGTCTCGGTGGTGATGTACCCCTTCTTTTTGAGCGATTCGACTGCCTGGCTGATGTTGCCCTTGGAAATGGTGGAGGATTCGCTGATCGCCTTGACCGTGTTGTTGTCGTCCGCGGACAGAAGCGCGAGCAGTACATCGGTCTCGTTCATCGTGAAGCCGTCCGATTCGATCGCCCGGTGGCAGTGGGATCGCATGGATTTTCCAAGGCTCATGAGTTTTGTAAAAATTTCATACGGGCTGAATTTCGACTTTGCCATAGCGCTCCTTTCCAACTGTGTATAAACAAAACAGTTTTATTTAAAACGATTCTAAACAAAATTATAACACGCAGTGTGCGGTTTGTCAATAAGATGTTTGGCGTGACAAAACAAAAAAGCCATCGCTTGGATGGCTTCTGTACTGCTTTTTATCAGTTGTCTTTTGCGAGCTTTTCACGGCAGGTCTTGCAAACATTTTTGCCGCAGAACTCGGTAAGCGCTTCTTTGCTGCCGCAGAAGAGGCAGGACGGGGAATACTTCTCGAGTACGATGGTGCTTCCCTCGACAAAGATCTCGATATCATCGCCCGTTGCGATTTCCATGTGCTTGCGCAACTCGATCGGCAGTACAATGCGTCCGAGAGCGTCGATCTTTCTAACAATACCGGTAGATTTCATAAGCGTTCCTCCTTAGTAGATATTCGTAATTTTCATCCACAAATTACTATCAGTTTCTATATTCTGGCAATATATTATCATTTTCTCCAGCGTTTGTCAATGGATTTTTTGAAAAAAATTCATAATTTTTCATCTTTTCATATCTTTTTTCGTTGCGCGACAAATAGCGGGAAAATGCGACAGAATCTGTGACGGCGGAAATACCGTCCGATGGTTTTAGATCTTTGCGGAGGTGATCTTAAAGCGGATCGCGGTGCGCTCTTCGCCGTCGATCTCGATCTCTTCAAAAGAGGGCTGTGCGTACAGGGAAACACCGGTGGGAGCTAAAAAGCCGGAAGCGATGGCGATCGCCTTGACGGACTGGTTGACAGCGCCTGCGCCGATTGCCTGGATCTCGGCTGCGGACTCATCGCGGATTGCGGCGGCAAGGGCGCCTGCTACCGAATTGGCACTGGATTTGGACGATACTTTCAAAATGTTCATAATAAAACTTCCTTTCTGCGCTCGCCGCGCTGCGGCTGCCTTTATAATGACTTTAGTATACAGGGCAATTGTGACAGAAGAATGAAGATTTATTTAATATTTGGAAAAATTATAGAGCAAAACGTTCAATATGAAGCGCCTTGTTGTTTTGGATCTCTACGATGGCGCCGCGCAGACGGATCTCGCCGTTTGCCACGGTAAATTTTTGCGGCAGTCCCGTGGTCATGCGCCGCAGGATCACTTCGCGGTCGGTGCCGAGGATACCGCCCTCGGGGCCGCACATGCCGAGGTCGGTGATGTACGCGGTGCCGTGCGGTAGGATGCATTCGTCGGCGGTCTGCACATGGGTGTGCGTGCCGAATACCACGGCGGCTCTGCCGTCGAGGTAGTAGCCGAGCGCCTGTTTTTCCGCGGTCGCTTCGGCGTGCATATCCACCACGGCGAAGTCGTAGCGTCCTTCGTTGCGGTGGAGAGCGCGGTCGGCGACCTCAAAGGGATTGCCGCTGTATTCCATGCCCATCATGCCGAAAAGATTCAGCACGAGCACGCGGTACCCGGTTGTCTCGAAGATGGTTTCGCCGCTGCCGGGTGCGGCGGCGGGAGCGTTCAGCGGACGCAGGACGCTCGGGTTATCGTCCAGCATGGGGTAGAGGGATCGGTTGTGGAAGGAGTGGTTGCCGCCCGTGAGCACATCCACGCCGCTGTCGAGCAGCGTCTGCGCGTCCTCAGCGGAGAGTCCCATAATGTCGGTGGCGTTTTCGCCGTTGGCGATGACCATGTCGATCTTGTGCTCGCGGCGCAGCGCCCACAGCGTTTTTTTGAGGTGTTCTACGGTTTTTCTGCCGACAATGTCGCCGAGAAGTAAGAGTTTCATGGGATAATCCTTTCTGAAATAAAAGTAAAGCAAGTATGGGAAAACAAGTATCTCCGTCCGAGATCCACTTTGCGGCGGTTTTGCCCCACGCTGTCATTCTGAGCGGAGCATCCCCACGAGATCCAAACGCTACTGCGTTTGCCCTACGGGTTTCGACTACGAGCTTCGCTCTCCGCTCAAGATGACACCGTGGGGATGCGCAGTCGAACTTTGAGGCGTAGCCGAAAAGCGCGAAGCGGAATCTCACGGGGCAAAACTTCGACTTCGCTTTCTCACAAAGATTCTTCGGGAGGAACAAGCTGAGTGTGACCGTAGGTCGCTATTCCCCTGCCGTCGGGATGACAGCGAGGGGTTCCCCTCCCTTCAACTATACAAAAAGCTGCTTTGGGCGAACTTCGCCCAAAGCAGCCTGATGCTTCCAATTTATCTTGCAAAATCGACTGTGCGGCTTTCGCGGATCAAGTGAACCTTGATCTGTCCGGGGTAGTCCATTTCGCTTTCGATCTTGGCTGCGATGTCGTGCGCGAGAATGGTCATCTGATCGTCCGAAACCTGCTCGGGCTTGACCATTACGCGGATCTCGCGGCCTGCCTGAATGGCAAAGGTCTTTTCCACACCGGGGAAGTCGTTTGCAAGCTCCTCCAGCTTTTGGAGACGCTTGATGTAATTTTCCAGATCCTCGCGTCTTGCACCGGGGCGAGCTGCCGAGATCGCGTCTGCCGCCTGTACGATAAAGGCGATGAGCGACTGCGCTTCCACGTCGCCGTGGTGTGCTTCGATCGCGTTGATAACTTCTTTACATTCCTTGTGCTTCTTGGCAACCTCAACGCCGAGCTGGATGTGCGAGCCTTCCGCCTCTTGGGTGAGTGCCTTACCGATGTCATGCAGCAGACCTGCACGCTTTGCCAGTGTGCTGTCGGCGCCGATCTCGTCGGCGATGATGCCCGAAAGCAGCGAAACCTCGATCGAGTGACGCAGAACGTTCTGTCCGTAACTCGTGCGGTATTTCAATCTGCCGAGCAGCTTGATCACATCGGGGTGCAGACCGTGTACGCCGGTCTCGAAAATTGCCTTTTCGCCTGCCTGCTTGATGGTGTTTTCCACCTCGCGGCGAGCCTTTTCCACCATCTCCTCGATTCTCGCGGGATGGATGCGTCCGTCGGAAATGAGTTTTTCCAGCGCGATCCTTGCGATCTCGCGGCGAACAGAATCAAAGCCCGAAATGGTGATGACCTCGGGGGTGTCGTCGATGATGAGATCCACGCCGGTGAGCTGTTCGATCGCGCGGATGTTGCGTCCCTCACGACCGATGATGCGGCCTTTCATATCCTCATTGGGAAGCTGAACGGTCGAAATGGTGATCTCGCTGACATGATCAGCGGCGCAGCGCTGAATGGCAAGAGACAGAATGTTCTTTGCCTTCTCGTCTGCTTCTTCCTTGAATTGTTCGTCAAACTGCGCGATCTTAAGCGCTTTTTCGTGTGTCAGTGCCGTCTCTACGCGGGAGAGAAGTTCATCTTTAGCCTGCTCCTTGGTGAAGCCCGCAATTCTTTCGAGAACTGCGAGATGGGAGTCGAGCGTTTTTTGAATCTCATCGCGGAGAGTTTCCGTCTCCTTGATTTTCTGGTTGAGAAGTTCAGTCTTTTTCTCAAGAGCGTCCGTCTTTGAGTCGAGTGATTCTTCTTTTTGCTGAATTCTGCGTTCAAGTCGGGTAACTTCCTTGCGGCGTTCCTTCAGTTCGTTCTCGGTCTCCGTGCGGTTTCTGAGAATTTCCTCTTTTGCCTCAAGCAAAGCTTCCTTTTTCTTGCTTTCCGCCGCTTTGATAGCGTCTTCAACAATCTTTGCTGCCTGTTCCTCGGCACTGCCGATCTCTTTCTCGGCAACGCGACGGCGGTAGACCATACCGATCACCGCGCCAAGCAGCAATCCCACAACCAAGGCGATGGCACCGACTGCAATGTAAATTCCCATTGCAGCGTACCTCCTTGTTTTTTATACAGTGGATTATGTAAGAATCGCCGACTATGCAAAATGCATAGTCGAAACGTATATTTACACAAATCTATTATATACAATTCTATGTCTACTGTCAAGGGAAAGCATAGAAATAAATTGAAAGAAATCAAACTTATTCTTGCAAAGTACAGGTGCGGTATAGTATAATAAATTGTATATTATTTTTTTGCAAAAGGGGGGGAACACCATGGCAACACAACCGATCAAGCGCGTTGCCGCGCTGCACGATCTGTCCGCGTTCGGGCGCTGTGCGCTGACCGTGGTGATTCCTGCGCTGTCTGCGATGGGTGTGCAGGTGTTGCCGGTGCCCACCGCGCTGCTGTCCACGCACACGGGCGGCTTCGATGACTATTATTTCCGCGACATGAGCGATTCGATCGAGCCGATCGCCGATCACTGGGAGTCGCTGGGTGTGCGCCTCGATTCGGTGTACACCGGTTTTCTCTCGGGCGAGGCACAGTGCGCGATCATCGAGCGGTTCATTCGCCGTTTTCGCGGCGCGGACACGCTCACGCTGGTCGATCCCGTTTTGGGCGACGACGGCGTGCTGTATTCGTCCTGCACCGAGGCGCTGGTCGAGCGTATGCGCGATCTCTGCGCGCTCGGCGACGTGATCGTGCCCAACCTGACCGAGGCGTGCATGCTCTGCAAGATGCCGTATCTCGACACGGCGGCGATGCAGCCGTCCGAGCTGAATACATATGTTGCCGAACTGCTCTATAAGCTTACGGAGTTCGGACCGAAGCGCGTTGCCATCACGGGCATTGTGACCGACAAGTGCAGCAATGTTGCCACGGCGGGACTCGATCTCAGTGCAAAGTCGCTGGATAAAACGCCGTTTTCGGTCAATCTGCACCGTGAGGGCGGTTCCTACCCCGGCACGGGCGATCTGTTTGCCAGCGTGCTACTGGGCAAGCTGCTCGGCGGCGCCGCGTTCCCCGCGTCGGTTGCAGCTGCCAGTGCCTTTGTCCGCGATGTCATCACGGTTTCCGAAAAGTACGACACGCCCCACCGCGACGGCGTGGCACTCGAACCGTGTTTGTATAAACTCGCGCAGCTGTAAAATAATGTGATATGGAAAATCGGAAACATAATAGTAATTTAACTTCTCTTGCCAAGACTTTGCGTAAAAATATGACCAAAGAGGAAAAGCATCTTTGGTATGATTATTTAAAAATGTATCCTGTTCGGTTTCTTCGCCAAAAGGTAATCGATGAGTATATAGTTGATTTTTACTGCCATGATGCAAGGCTGATTATTGAACTTGACGGGGCACAGCATTACGAGGAGCAAGGACTTTTGAAGGATAAAATTCGCACGGAACGATTAGAAGCAAGGAATTTAACCGTTATGCGTATACCTAATCGAGAGATTCATCAAAATTTTAAAGGTGTTTGTACATATATTGACGAATTCATAAAAGCCTCCCTTGCCTAAATGGGAGGATAGCGACGCAAGCGTCGCATTGACCGCGTTAGCGGTGGAGGGATATATCCTTGCCAACATTATCATGAGAAAGAATAAAAAGTTAGTTTATCTATGGAACGTATCCCTCAGTCACCTACGGTGACAGCTCCCTTTAGGCAAGGGAGCCTTGGTTTGTGCGATGCTTTCTATTGTAAAAATGTATAAAACAGGTCGTGAACTGAAATATCGAAGACTTCACTGATGGTAAAAATTTTGGAGCTTCTGAACCATTTAGGAAGAATGCCTTTTTCGATTCTGCGCAGTGTTAAAATCCCGATTCCCAGCTTTTTTGCGGTTTCTTTTTGAGACCAATGCCGTTCTTTTCGCAAGTATAGCATGTTATGTGTAAAAATTTCTTCCGGTTCTTGATTGTTGAACATGATTTCCTCCGCTTCGCTTTATAATGCTTTATTGTACATGATATAATCCCAAAAAGTAATATTTTTTGACGTATATTTATTACGACATGTCGTAGTAAAGAATTGGAGTGCAGGGGAGACTGCATGCAGGATGGTAAATAAGCTATATGAATTGTTGCACATATTAAAAAGCACCGGAATCGGTGCTTTTTTTGTCGGATATGTGAAAGTTAGCGGTTATGCCTTGCGAAAGGGCGGTGCTTGGTGTATTATATTATATAAGTATACAGGAAATAATGAAGGAGGAAAGCCATGTTCGGATATGTGCGGGCACAGCGGCAGGAGCTGACGGTGCGGCAGGACACGTTCTATCGTGCGGTCTACTGCGGGCTCTGCAAGGAAATGGGACGCTGCACGGGGCAGTGTTCGCGCTTGACGCTCTCCTACGACATGGTGTACCTCTATCTCGTCCGCGCGGCGCTGACGGGCATACAGCCGCAGGCGAAGAAGGGCAGATGCTTTCTGCATCCTTTTCACGCACGGCAGATGCTGGTGCATGACGAGGAGCTTGCCTATGCGGCGCGCGTCAGTGCGCTGCTCACCTATGGCAAGCTGTGCGACGATCTTACCGATGAGCGGGGCATCAAACGCTTTGGCAAACGGCTGCTCCGTCCTGTTTTCGGCGCGGCGAAGAAGCGCGCCGATCTTTCGGAACTTTACAACAGCATGGAATCGCTGCTTTCCGAGCTTTCGGCACTGGAAGCGCAGAAGCTGCCGAGTGTGGACGCGCCTGCCGACATTTTTGGCAAGCTGCTCGCCGAGGTTTTTGCCTACGGCCTTGACGGCGGCGCCGAGAAGATCGCGCGGGAGATCGGTTTTCGCACGGGGCGGTGGATCTATGCCGTGGATGCGGCGGACGACATGGACGAGGACGCAGAGAGCGGCGGATACAATCCGTTTTTGCTGCTCTACGGCGGCGAGATGGATGCTGAGCAGCGCCGCTATGCCGCCATGGCAATGCAATATGATCTGACTGCCGCGGCGGCGGCACTCGATCTTATGGACAAGAACAGCTTGACGCCGATCATAGAGAATATACTATATTTGGGCATGCCGTCTTCGGCGCAAAAGGCATTGCACAAAAAGGAGCAACAGGGTGAATAAAAATCCGTATGAAGTTTTGGGCGTGAGCGAGAGCGCGACCGACGACGAGGTCAAGGAAGCCTATCGCGCGCTGGCGAAAAAATATCATCCCGACCGTTACATTGACGACGGTCTTAAGGAAATGGCGACCGAAAAGATGCAGCAGATCAACGAGGCGTATGACGCGATCAAGGACATGCGCTCCGGCAAGAGCAGCGGCAGCAGCTACGGCAGTACCGGTTACGGCGGATACAGTGCGGGCGGGTACAACACCGGGTATGGCGGCAGTACAAGCTTTGCCGAGATCCGCCGCATGATCAACGCGGGGCAGTATACCGCAGCGGACACGGCACTCGGCAACGTCCCCGCCGACAAGCGGGATGCCGAATGGCACTTTCTGCGCGGCTGTGTGCTGCTGCGCCGCGGCTGGTATCACGATGCGACAAAGTATTTTGACACCGCATGCCGCATGGATCCCTACAATCAGGAGTACCGCAACGCGCGCTTGCAGGTGGAGCGCATGGCGCAGAGCCACACGCAGGCAGGCACGACTGTTTGCGGAGACTCTGGCTGTGACTGCTGCACCAATTTGATCTGTGCGGATTGCTGCTGTGAGTGCATGGGCGGCGATCTGATCTCCTGCTGTTAGGGGGCGAGGTTTTGAAAAATACAAAGAAACTCGCATTTTCGGCGTTGATGTCGGCGCTCGGCGTTGCGTTTATGTACGCAGGCGCGCTCTTTGAGGTGCTCGACCTTTCGACGGCGGCGATCGCTTCGATCTGCGTGCTGCTCGTGCTTACCGAGCTTGGCGGGCGGTATGCCTGGCTGACCTACGCGGTCACGGGTGTGCTGTCGTTGCTGCTTTTGCCGCAGAAGTTCGCGGCGGTGCTGTTTCTCGGTTTTCTCGGGTTCTACCCGATGGCAAAATCCTTTTTTGAACGAAAATTCCGCGGCTGGCGCTGTCTCGTGCTTAAATTTCTGCTGCTCAATGTCTGCACGTTTTTGATGCTGCTGGCGGTGCGGTATGTGGTCGCCGAGGCGCTGTGGTTCGAGATCCTGACGCTGGTGCTGGTCAATATCGTGTTTGTGGTGTATGATTTTGCACTCACAAGACTGCTGAACGCGTATGTTTTCGTTTGGCGCAAGAAACTGAAGATGAAATTTTGAAGAAACGGTCTGCAATGCAGACCGTTTCTTGCGTTACAGTAAGCAGGAAATTTCAGTGAGCCCCTGTAACCCCCTCATCAGTCACCTGCGGTGACAGCTTCTCCCAAGGGAGAAGCCTTATGTTTAAGCCCTCCCTTTCGGGGGAAGATGGGGTAAGGGATATTGCTTTCCCGTATCTGCAACAAAAAGGAACAGCATTTTGCTGTTCCTTTTTTCGTTTAATCTTTCGGTTTCGGGGGATCGTTATCGTCCGTGCGGCCTTCGGGGGAGATCTCATCCACGCGCTTTGCGGCGTCTTCTTCCGCTTTTTTACGCTTTTCTTCCTCCTCTGCGTCGCGGCGCTTCTTCGCTTCGGCGTTTTCAAACTCCGAACGCTTTGCGCGCTCGCTCTTGAGGGCTTCGATCTCGTCCATGGTGGGATTCTCGAGTGCCATTGCAGCCTCGAACTGATCCTCTTCCATGACTTCGTTCTTGAACAGGAAGCCTGCGACGAAGTGCAGCTTATCCATGTTTTCTTTCAGAATGGTTTCTACCTTGGCATACGCTTCTTTTACGATGCGCTGGATCTCCTCGTCGATGTCGTACGCGGTCTTATCCGAGTAGTTCTGCGAGGTGGAGAAGTCTCTGCCGAGGAACACGCTCGACTGGTCGTTGCCGTAAACGATCGGTCCGAGCTTGTCGCTCATACCGTAGCGCATGACCATGCTGCGTGCGATGGACGTAGCGCGCTGAATGTCGTTGGACGCGCCCGTGGAGATGTCGCCCATGATGAGCGCCTCTGCACAGCGTCCGCCGAGCAGTGTAACGATCTCTGCCTCCATGTCGCCCTTCGACTTATAGGAGCGATCTTCCTTCGGCAGCGAGAGGGTATAGCCGCCTGCCATGCCGCTCGGAATGATGGAGATCTGGTGTACGCTTTCGTCGGGGTTGATGATCTTGGTGGCAATTGCGTGACCTGCTTCGTGATATGCGGTGAGCTTCTTTTCCTTGTCGGAGATCTGCTTGGACTTCTTCTGCGGTCCGACGATGACCTTGGTGAAGGCATCCTCAATATCGTTCATGCCGATGAGGCTCTTTTTGCGGCGTGCCGCGAGCAGAGCCGCTTCGTTGAGGAGGTTGGCAAGATCCGCGCCGGTAAAGCCGACGGTGGATTTTGCGATGGTGGTGAAGTTGACATCGCTCTCAAAGGGCTTGCCCTTGGCGTGTACCTTGAGGATCGCCTCTCTGCCCTGGATGTCGGGATAGTTTACGGTGATCTGACGGTCAAAGCGACCGGGACGCAGGAGCGCAGGGTCGAGAATGTCGGCACGGTTGGTCGCCGCGATCACGATGATGCCGCTGCCGTTGCCGAAGCCGTCCATCTCCACGAGCAGCTGGTTGAGCG
>JAFQFR010000009.1 GCA_017398595.1 Clostridia bacterium | reverse complement strand
GAAGGATTAACGAAGGTAGGGGAATAGCGACCTTCGGTCGCATTGGTTTCGCCTCCCGAAAAGCTGCGACTTGATGTTGTACAAAACGGGAGGGGAGACCCCTCCCCTACGGCGTTACAACAACGATCTTCGTATAAACCCTCCCTTGGTCATCAAGGCGACTCTGACCAATCGCGAATAATGACCTTGTGTTCTGTCGCCTTTCGACCATGCCCACACCACCACTTGTCATCCCGAGCGCAGCCGAGGGATCTTGTGGTGGTGTGGGCAGGTCGTTGCACCTTGCAAAAGAAGCCGAGAGATCTCGGGCGGAGATGTTTGCGCACGATCGCGCGCAAACAATTTCTGCATATTTCTTTACCGCTTGTCATATCTTGTACAAACAAAAGATTTATGCGGAGGAACATACAATGACAGGCACAGCGACGATTTACGATACGATCGCGAAGCGGACGGGCGGCGATATTTACATCGGCGTGGTCGGCCCGGTTCGCACGGGCAAATCCACCTTTATCAAGCAGTTCATGGAAAAGATGATTCTGCCGAACATCGAGGACGAGGACGCACGCGCACGCGCGCGGGATGAACTGCCGCAATCGGCGAGCGGCAAGACGGTGATGACCGCCGAGCCGAAATTCATTCCCGAAAACGGCGTGCGCCTGAGGACCGCGGGCGGCATGAAAATGAACATCCGCATGGTGGACTGCGTAGGCTACCTTGTGGACGGGGCGCTCGGCGGCGAGGAAAACGGCGCGCCGCGCATGGTCAATACGCCGTGGAGCGCCGAGAAGATGGAATTCTCCGCGGCGGCAAAGCTCGGCACCAAAAAAGTCATGCGCGAGCACTCCACCGTGGGCATCGTGGTGACGACCGACGGCTCGATCGGCGAGATCCCGCGGCAGAGCTATGCCGCTGCCGAGGCGGAGATCCTCGACGAGATGCAAAACAGCGGCAAGCCGTTCATCATCCTCGTCAACAGCACGCAGCCTCACTCCGAGGAAGCACAGCGGCTCGGACGTGCGCTCGAGGAAAAATACGGCGCGGCGGTCGCGCTGGTCAACTGCATGGAGCTATCCGCCGAGGACATTGAGGGCATCCTCTCGCTGCTGCTGCTCGAATTTCCGATCAGCCGCATCCACATCGACCTGCCCGCGTGGATCTGCGCGCTGCAGGATGGGCATCCCTTACGCGAAAACATCTACCGCGGCGCGCTGGCGGCGGCAGAGGAACTGGAAAAGGTGGGGGAGATCCGCCGCGCCTTTTCCATGGGCATGGGCGAGTCGGTCGGCGCCTTCTTTGAGGATGTGGAGACCGACCTCGGCACGGGCGAAGCGGTCGTCAAGCTCTCGGTGCCGAGCGAAAAGTATTTCGCCGTGCTCTCCGAGCTGACGGGCATGCATATCGAAAATGACGCGCAGCTGTTCGACGCGTTCTGCACGCTGTCGCAGGCAAAGGCACACTATGACCGCGTGGCGATGGCGCTGGACGAGGTCGAGCGCAAGGGCTACGGCATCGTGATGCCGTCGGTCAAGGAGCTGACGCTCAAGGAGCCGCAGATCGTCAAGCAGGCGGGCGGCTACGGCGTGCGGCTGCGCGCGGCGGCGAAGTCCATCCACATGATCAAGGCAGACATCGAAGCCGAGGTCAACCCCATCGTCGGCAGCGAAGCGCAGTCGGAGGAGCTGGTCAAGTCGATCACGGCGGCGCTTAGCGAGAGCCCCGAGAAGATCTGGGACACCAACATGTTTGGCAAGTCGCTCTACGAACTGGTCAACGAGGGACTACGCCAGAAGCTCGCGCACATCCCCGAGGATGCGCAAAGGCGCCTGTCCGAAACGCTCGAGCGCGTCATCAACGAGGGCTCCGGTGGCCTCATCTGCATTATATTATAAGCGCAGATTTTCCCCTACTCCTTCACTATTCACTTTTCATAAAAAATGCATCTGTCTGCATATGCAGACAGATGCATTTTTGTTTGGTTAAATCCCCTCATTCGTCGCCGAAGGCGACACCTTCTCCCAAGGGAGAAGGCTTATGAATAGTGCTATTTTCACTCCATGATCGTCACGATGTCTTCGCCGTCGATCTCAACGAGGTTGACGGAGACGAGCTCGGCATGGCGGGTGGGGACATTTTTGCCGACGTAGTCGGGGCGGAACGGCAGCTCGCGCAAGCCGCGATCCACGAGGACAGCAAGCTGCACGGTTTTCGGTCTGCCGAGGTCGAACACCGCCTCGAGCGCGGCGCGCACGGTGCGCCCCGTGAAAATAACATCATCCACGAGCACGATGTCCTTGCCGTTTATGTCAAAATCCACGCCGGTGGCGTTGAGCACGGGCTGCTTGTTTTTGCACGCAATGTCGTCACGATAAAAGGCGATGTCTACCTCGCCGACTGCGGGTCTTACCCCCTCGATATTCCCAATGCGCGCGGCGATCCGCTCGGCGAGCGGCAGTCCGCGGCGGCGCACGCCAATCAGGGCGACGTTTTCCACGCCGCGGTTATGTTCGACGATCTCATGCGCAATGCGCGTCAGCGCACGCTGTATCGCGGGCGCATCCATGATCGTAGCCTTGACAATTTTTCCGCTTTCGTGCATACGCTTACCCCTTACTTCGATGGATCGATAAACTCCCAATAGCTCTTTATGTAGTCGATGCCCGAAATGAGCGTCATCAGTGCCATCAGCGCCATGGCGATATAGCTTGCCACGGGAACGGTGTAGGACGCAATCAGCTCCATTGCCACGGGTTCAAGCAGGATGATAAGCACTGCCGCGATCTGCGTGACGGTCTTGATCTTGCCGATCATTTTTGCGGCGATGACCTTGCCCGACGCGCCCGAAACGACCAGGCGCATGGACGTGACCGCGAGCTCGCGGAAGATGACGATGAACGCGCACCAAATAAAGGCGGGGCGGATGTTTTCAAAGCGGTAGAGAATGCCCAGCAGCGCGCCGAAAACCAACAGCTTGTCTGCGAGCGGGTCCATAAACTTTCCGAAATTGGTGATCAGATTGCGGCTGCGCGCGATCTTACCGTCGAGCATGTCGGTAAACGACGCGATGCCGAACAGCGCCGCCGAGCCAAGGCAGGCGACATAGATATTCTCGGGCAGGATCAGCACTGCCAGAAATACAGGCACAAGGACGCAGCGAAGCAGCGTCAGTTGATTCGGAAGATTCAGTTTCATGGTGTTCTCCTTTTCGCGCACTTTGTGCGCAATGATTTGCAACCGAACGGTTGCATGATTTGAGCACAATGTGCTCATGATTTGCCTGCGCGCCGTACTTTGTTCTATCCCTCATCAGCGGTTTACCGCAATGCGACCGCAGGTTGCTATGCTTCCCCCCATTTTACACAGTGCAAAGCCATATCTCTGTGCGCCCGGGAAGCCTTATTTTGCCTTCCCCAACGAAGGAAGCATCGGCTACGAACAAAGAATAACGGGGGAAGGTGTCGGCGGAGCCGACGGATGAGGGACTTACGCCGTATCGCGCCGCTTATCGCGTGGACACCCACTCACCGAACAGGTCGTAGTCCATCGCCTCGGTCACTTCGATCTCTACGAATCTGCCGGCGCGGATCTTCTTCGGTGCGGTGAAATACACTTTGCCGTCCACATCGGGGGCATCGGCGCGGCTGCGTCCGAAGTGCACGCCTGCGGCGGCATCGTAGCCCTCACAGAGGACCTCTATCTTTTTGCCGACGGCGGCTGCCAGCTTCTTTTCGGAGACGGCGAGCTGTACCTGCATGAGCGTGTCGTAGCGATCCTGCTTGACCTGTTCGTCGATCTGATCGGCAAACTCGGCTGCGGCGGTGCCTTCCTCGGGGGAGTAGGTGAACGCGCCGAAGCGGTCAAACTCAGCTTCTTTGACGAACTCGCACAGCTCGGTGAAATCTTCCTCGGTCTCGCCGGGGAAGCCGACGATCGCCGTGGTGCGCAGGGTGGCATCCGGGATCGCCGCGCGAATGCGCGCGACCGCGTCGCGGATCATGGCGCTGTCGCCGTGGCGGTTCATCGCCGAAAGCACCTTGTCGCTGATATGCTGGATGGGCAGGTCGATGTACTTGCACACGCGGTCGTTGTCGCGGATCTCGGCGATTAGCTCGTCGGTGATCTTATCGGGATAGAGGTAGAGCAGACGGATCCACGGGATGCCCGTCTCCTTGGTGATCTGACGGATCAGCTCGGGGAGCATGTATTTACCGTAGATGTCGAGACCATAGCGCGAGGTGTCCTGCGCGATCAGGTTGAGCTCCTTGACGCCGAGGCTCTCGAGTTCCTTGGCTTCTTGGACGATGTCCTCCATCTTACGGCTGCGCATGCCGCCGCGAATGAGGGGGATGGCGCAATAGGTACAGCGGTTGTCGCAGCCCTCGGCGACCTTGAGATACGCGGTGTAATCGGGCGTGGTGAGCACGCGCTCGCCGCCGAGCGGCGCTTTTTCTTTGTCCTCAAAGGACGAATATTTTTCGCCGCGCGCGACTGCTTCGACCGCCTCGGCGATCTTATGATAAGAGCCCGTGCCGAGCAGTGCGTCTACCTCGGGCATCTCCGTGAAGATCTCCTCGCGGTAGCGCTCGACAAGGCAGCCCGTGGCGATGATGCCGCGCAGGGAGCGATTTTTCTTGAGCCAGGCGACATCGAGGATATTCTCGATGGCTTCTTCCTTGGCACTCTGGATAAATCCGCAGGTATTGACCACGATGATGTCCGCCTCGGTATCGTCGGGCGTGATCTCGTAGCCATGATCTGCGAGTATTTTCAGCATGACCTCGGTGTCCACAAGATTCTTGGAACATCCGAGCGAAACAAATCCGATTTTCATATGATTTTTCCTTTAGTATTTAGGCCCCCTTGCCTAAAGGGGGCTGGCGCCGAACGGCGACTGGGGGATACGTATCCCTCCACCGCGTTGCGGTCCCCCTCCCTTTAGGCAAGGGAGGCTATTTAGTAGCCTTGTTTATACAATGCTTTTTTCATTTCTTCGGCTTCTTCGCGGGTGTCGGGGGTGGTTTTGCCGAACTTTTTGACAAGAAACGCTTTTTTATACTTTGCAAAATCCGCGACGCTGTACTTCTCATCGAGCACGGTGCGGATCCGCTCGCCGCTGTACCCTTTGGCGAGCAGCATAGGGACGACTTTTCGCCTGCCGATATATCGCTTTTCGACAAGCTCGCGCAGATAGCTTTCGATCTGCCAGGTCTCGTCGATGTAGCCGCCCTCGGCGGCAAAATCGGCAGCGGCGCGCGCATCCGCGGAGCGAAATCCGCGGCGTAGCAGCTTTTCATACAGCTTTTGGCGGCTGCACTGCCCTGCCGCGAGGATGCGCAGTGCAGCGCGCTTTGCGCCGTAGCGGGAAGCCGCCTCGCGCAGTGCAAAGCACAGCGTCTCGTCGATCTCCCCTTTTTGCAGTTTGTACGCGGTGTAGTCCTCGACAGAAACGGTCAGCTTTTCTTTTGCACCGTCGGCACAAAGCACCGTCAGCGTGATGCCCTCTCCGCCGTCTGTGGCGGCAAGCGACTGTATGTAGTAGCTGTCGTCCATTATTCTCCGTCGAGTTCAAACTCGCGCACGTCGAATTCGTCGTCGAGCTCGAAGCTGTTTTCGATGTCCTCGTCGAGCAGCTCGGGTTTTGCCGCTTCGCGCACTTTTTCCTCGATTTCGGCGGCAATGTCGGGGTGCGTTTCGAGGAACTTGCGCACGTTGTCCTTACCCTGTCCGATGCGATCCTCTTTGTAGGAGAACCAGGAACCGCTCTTTTTGATGATGCCGAGCATTTCGCCGATGTCGATGATCTCGCTCGTCTTGGAAATGCCCTTGCCGAACAGAATGTCAAACTCTGCGCAGCGGAACGGAGGCGCGACCTTGTTCTTGACGACCTTGCACTTGACATGGTTGCCGTAGACCTCGCCGCCCGACTGTTTGAGTGCTTCTTTCTTGCGCACGTCGATGCGCACGGATGCGTAATACTTCAGCGCGTTACCGCCCGAGGTGACCTCGGGATTGCCGTAGACCACGCCGACCTTGTCGCGCAGCTGGTTGATAAAGACGATGATGCAGTTGTTCTTTG
This sequence comes from Clostridia bacterium, assembly GCA_017398595.1. Classification (GTDB taxonomy): domain Bacteria; phylum Bacillota; class Clostridia; order Oscillospirales; family CAG-272; genus UMGS902. The sequence continues at coordinate 29,526 of JAFQFR010000009.1, read as the reverse complement.
CCACGATGCCCGACAGCTTGCGCATTGCCTGCGACATGAGTCTCGCCTGCAAGCCGACGTGCGACGCGCCCATGTCGCCGTCAATTTCCTGACGCGGTACGAGTGCCGCAACCGAGTCTACAACGATGACGTCAATTGCGCCCGAGCGCGCCAGCGCTTCGGCGATGGACAGTGCGTCCTCGCCGCAGTCGGGCTGCGAAACGAGCAGATCGTTGATATTGACGCCGAGCTTCTTGGCATAGCGGGGATCGAGCGCGTGCTCTGCGTCGATAAACGCCGCTTCGCCGCCTGCCTTCTGCGCCTCGGCGATGATGTGCAGGGCAACGGTGGTTTTACCCGAGGATTCGGGGCCGTAGATCTCGACGATACGTCCGCGCGGCACGCCGCCGACGCCGAGTGCGAGGTCAAGCGAGATCGAACCCGTGGAAATGGCGGGCACGTCGCCCTCGATGGTGTCACCGAGCTTCATGATCGCGCCCTTGCCGTAGCTTTTTTCAATCTGGGAAAGCGCGGTGCCAAGGGCTTTTGCCTTGTCGTTTCCCTGCTCCGAAGTTTCAGGCTTTGCTGCCTTTTTTGTTGTTTTCATGCGTTCAAAAATTCCTTTCGGGAGTAGTATTCTTTCCCATTTTTTCTTCTCTTACCAAGTGTGTGCATTAGGCCCCCTTGCCTAAAGGGGGCTGGCGCGAAGCGACTGGGGGATACGTATCCCTCCACCGCTAACGCGGTCCCCCTCCCTTTAGGCAAGGGAGGCTATTTCTCATTTTACTTTTTTAATACGTTGGGCTATCGAGACGATACACATATGCGCCGTCCGCATCGGTGGTGCGGACCACGATCAGCTCCACGGTAGAGCGATCGCCGTCGGCAACGGTCTCGACCGTGATACGCGCGCGACCTTTACTGTTCTTGACGATCTGCAAGGTGGAATAGTCATAGCTGCGCTCGGGCAGCTCATACACGGTGGAGTGCATCGACTGCATCAGTCCGAGCTCGCCCTCGATATAGCGTGCCGCCACGACGGTGTCGTCGGTGGCGAAACCGTCAAAAGCGGTCTGATAAAGCAGCGCGGCATATTCGGGGGTGAAGATCTTCTCGGTGGCTTCCTTGATCTCGGTGATCGAGTAGAACCCGAGAAATTCGCAGTCCACGTAATAGTACCCCGAAACATTTGCCGCCTTTGCCGCTTCGCTCGTGGGCGGGAAGCCCTCGCCGAAGTAGATCTCATTGAGGACAAACGAGTTTTCCACAAGGTCGGGTAAAACTTCTTTGATCTCGTCTGCGGTCATGCGCGTATCCGCGCAGGCACAAACGCACAGCAAAAGACAAAGTACAAAGACGAGCGCCGCCGCCTTAGTTTGCATTTTCAACGACTTCTTCAACGCTTTCTCCCTCCGCATTCTCGATCTCCTCTGCCTTTGCAACCTTTGCAAAGTTGACGATCTTTGCCCCCTCGGCAAGGCGCATCACGATGACGCCGCCTGCGGCTCTCGAATAGGTGGGGATGCCCGCCACGGGGATACGGATGATGGTGCCCTCGTTTGTGATGAGCATGAGGTCGTCGTCCTCGTCGACCGATGCGATCGACGTGAGCAGTCCTGTCTTGTCGGTGATCTTGTGCGCTGCAACGCCCTTGCCGCCGCGGTTCTTCATCAGGCGGAACTCGTCAAAGTCGCTGAGCTTGCCGAAGCCCTTTTCGGTGACGGTGACGAGCTTCTTGCCCGGCTCGACGAGTGCTACGCCGCAGACCTCGTCTCCCTCGAGCACGCGGATACCGCGCACGCCGCGCGCGGTTCTTCCCATGGCGCGGGCTTCTTCCTCGGCGAAGCGGACGGCGTTGCCGTCGTGCGTTGCGATGATGAGCTCACTGTCGCCCGTGGTGCGCTTGACAAAGACGAGCTCGTCGCCCTCGTCGAGCGAAAGCGCGATCTTGCCGCCCTTGCGCTGGTACTCATACTCGGAAAGCAGGGTGCGCTTGATGATACCCTGGCGGGTGACCATGGTGAGATAATCGGTCTCGGTAAACTCGTCTACCTCGATCATCGCGGTGACGCGCTCGCCCTGCTCGATCTCGAGCAGGTTGATAATATTGGAGCCCTTTGCCGTGCGCGACGCCTCGGGGATCTGATATGCCTTGCGCATATGCACCCTGCCGCGGTTGGTAAAGAACATGATGTACGAATGGCTGTTTGCCACGACGACCTTTTCGATGAAGTCCTCTTCCTTGGTGGTCATACCGATGATGCCCTTGCCGCCGCGGTTCTGCGCGGTGTAGGTATCGGCGGGCAGACGCTTGATATAGCCCGCGTTGGTCAGCGTGAGCACGCAGGAGTGGCGCTCGATCAGATCCTCGAGGTCGATCTCTTCCTCTGCCTCAACGATCGCGGTGCGGCGCTCGTCCGAGAACTTATTCTTGATCTCGGTGAGCTCCTCGCGCACGATGTTCTTGATCTTTTCCTCATCGGCGAGAATACCGCGCAGCTCTGCTACGAGATCGGTGAGGTATGCGAGTCTGTCCTCAATCTTCTGACGCTCCATGCCGCTGAGTTTTCCGAGCGTCATGTCTACGATCGCCTGCGCCTGTCTGTCGGAGAGCAGGAAGCGCTCCATGAGTGCCGCCTTGGCAGCCGAAACGGATGCGCTCTGCTTGATCAGCGCGATGATCTCGTCGATGTGGTCGAGCGCGATCTTATAGCCCTCGTAGATATGCATCTCCGCCAGTGCCTTGTCCAGATCGAACTTGGTGCGGCGGGTGATGATCTCCTCCTGGAAATCAATATAGTTGCGGAGAATGTCTTTCAGTGTGAAGATCTTCGGCACGCCGTTTTCGAGTGCGAGCATATTGACCGAGAAGGTGCTCTGCAGCTCGGTGAAACGATAGAGCTGGTTCAGAATGACCTGCGCATTGGCATCGCGGCGGTAATCGACCACGATGCGCATACCTGCCTGTCCGCTCTCGTCGCGGATGTCGGTGATGCCCTCGATTCGCTTATCGTTGACAAGGTCGGCGATGGATTTGACCAGCATGGACTTGTTGACCATGTAAGGGATCTCGGTGAAGATGATGCGGTTTTCGTCCTCTTCGATCTCGGCGGTCGCGCGAACGACCACGCGGCCCTTACCCGTTTCATACGCGTCGCGGATGCCCTTGGTGCCGTAAACGGTCGCATAGGTCGGGAAGTCGGGTCCCTTGATGTGCTCCATCAGCTCGGGCACGGTGATCTCGGGGTTATCCATCATGGCAAGCGTGCCGTCGATGACCTCGCCGAGATTATGCGTGGGGATATTGGTCGCCATACCGACGGCAATACCCACGGCGCCGTTGACCAGCAGGTTCGGGAAGCGGCTGGGCAGCACGGTCGGCTCATTTCTCGTATTATCGAAGTTCGGCACCATATCGACGACATTTTTCTCGATGTCGGTCATCATTTCGTCCGCGATCTTCGAGAGTTTTGCCTCGGTGTAACGGTATGCAGCCGCGCCGTCACCGTCTACGTTACCGAAGTTACCCTGTCCTTTGATGAGCGGATAGCGATAGGAGAAGTCCTGCGCCATGCGCACCATCGTGCCGTACACGGCGGCGTCGCCGTGCGGATGGTAGCGACCGAGCACGTTACCGACCGTCGTCGCCGACTTGCGGAACGGCTTGTCGTAAGTGAGGTTATCCTCATACATTGCGTAGAGGATACGACGCTGTCCCGGCTTCATACCGTCGCGGACATCGGGCAGTGCGCGGCTGGTGATAACGCTCATCGAATATTCGATGAAGCCCTGGCGCACCTGCTTTTCCATATCCACGGGTACTATTTTTTGATCCGGAAACTCGATGGTTTCGCTTAAAATTACGTTCTTTTTAGCCATTTTAATTATTCCTTATAGAAATATCTCAAATGAAGGCTCCCTTGTGTAAAGGGAGCTGGCGCGGAGCGACAGAGGGATTGTTTTTTAAAAAAACAACCCTTCCACCGCTATCGCGGTCCCCCTCCCCTTGCACAGGGGAGGCTTATTTGTAACTCTGTTTTTCGGGATTTTATCCACATTATCCACAATATTGGATGTGGAAAACTCTGCTGTGTGCAAATGTGGGAAACTGTCTCTATCCTTTTATTATAAAAGGGTCGGTGCAGTTTTTCGATCTGTGGAAAACCGGGGATTTGCATGCATCTCCGCCCGAGATCCCTCGGTTGCACATCCCCCACAAGATCCAAACGCTATCGCGTTTGCCCTGCGGGTTTCGACTACGTCCCGCCGCTGTCATTCTGAGCGGAGCCGCAGGCGCAGTCGAACTTTTGCGTAGCAAAAGCGCGAAGCGGAATCTCGGCGGGACTGCGCTCAAGATGACGGTGGGGGATGTTGCACTCGGGATGACATGGGCGGGTTTTTGAAATATCTAACCTTTACCTGTTCCCCCTCATCAGTCACCTATGGTGACAGCTTCCCCCCTGGGGGGAAGCCTAAAGGTTTGACATCGCACCGAGACAGACGGGCGATTGATAATCGCCCCTACATTCCATTAAATATCGAGATTTTCGGCGAACTTTGCGTTTTTCTCGATGAATTCACGGCGGGGTTCGACCTTATCGCCCATGCAGACCGAGAAGATCTGGTCGCAGGTGATCGCATCCTCGATGGTAACGAGCTTCAAGGTACGGGTGCGCGGGTCCATCGTGGTCTCAAAGAGCTGATCAGCGTTCATTTCACCAAGACCTTTGTAGCGGTCCGCCTTGATGCGGTTGGAATTGCCGAACTCCTCGATGATCGCGTCGCGCTCCGCATCGGAGTATGCGTACTTTTGACGCTTGCCGTCGTGTACCTTATAGAGCGGCGGCATCGCGAGGTAGATGTGACCCTGCTCGATGAGCTCTTTCATGTGTCTGTAGAAGAACGTGAGCAGCAGGATCTGAATGTGCGAACCGTCCACGTCGGCATCCGCCATAATGATGATCTTGCCGTAGCGGAGCTTATCCACGCTGAAGTTGTCGCCGATGCCGCAGCCGAGCGCCTGAATGATAGGCGTGAGCGATTCGTTGCCGTAGACCTTGTCGGCGCGGCTCTTTTCGACGTTGAGTACCTTACCGCGAAGCGGCAGGATCGCCTGATACCGCGAGTCGCGTCCGCTCTTGGCAGAGCCGCCTGCGGAGTCTCCCTCTACGAGGTAGAGCTCGGTGAGTTCGCGGCTCTTGGACTGGCAGTCGGCGAGCTTACCCGGCAGGGTGGTATGCTCCAGTGCGCCCTTGCGGCGGACACTTTCGCGCGCTTTGCGCGCCGCCTCGCGGGCGATGGCTGCCGAAAGGATCTTTTCGATGATCTGCTTGGTCTCGGTCGGGTTTTCCTCGAAGAATTCTTCGATCTTCTCGGAAACGACGCCCGAAACCAGCGTGCGCACCTCGGAGTTACCGAGCTTTGCCTTGGTCTGGCTCTCAAACTGCGCATCGGTCAGCTTGACGCTGATGATCGCACAAAGTCCCTCGAGCACGTCTTTTTGCGTAAGGCTCGGATCCTTTTCCTTGATCATGTTGAGCTTCTTGGCATACTTATTGATACTGCGAAGCAGTGCCGAGCGGAATCCCTCGACGTGCGTACCGCCGTCGATGGTCGACATGTTGTTGGCAAAGGAAACGACCATCTCATTATAGCTGTCGTTATACTGCATTGCCACCTCGGCAATGGTATCGTCCTTTTTGCCCGAAATGTAGATGACCTTTTCATGGATGGGCGTGACCGCGCGCGACGCATTGAGGTACTCTACATAGCTGACGATACCGCCCTCATAGCAGAGATCTGCTTCGGTGACGGGATCGGTGCGCAGGTCGCGCAGCACGATGCGAACGCCTGCGTTTAGGAAGGACTGCTCGCGCATACGGTTGAGCAGAATGTCATAGCTGAACGTCGTCGTATCCGTAAAGATCGTGGGGTCTGGCTTGAAACGGACGTACACGCCGTGTCTGCCGTCGGTCGATTCTTCCTCGTAGAAAGGACGTGCGACCTTGCCTTTTTCAAAGCGTTCGGTGCAGCGCTTGCCGCCGTGATAGTTTTCGATCTCGAGCCATTCGGACAGTGCGTTTACGACCGAGGCGCCTACACCATGCAGACCGCCCGCAATCTTGTAACCGCCGCCGCCGAATTTACCGCCCGCGTGAAGCATTGTATAAACGACTTCCAATGTGGGAATACCCTTTGTGGGGTGAATGCCGCTCGGAATGCCGCGGCCATCGTCCTGTACCGAAACGCTTCCGTCGGTGTGGATCTCCACCGTGATCTTGGAGCACTCGCCCGCGAGCGCTTCGTCGATCGAGTTATCGACGATCTCGTAAACGAGGTGGTGCAGACCTTTCTCCGAGGTAGTACCGATGTACATACCGGGGCGTTTTCTGACTGCTTCGAGTCCTTCCAGCACCTGTATTTGACTGTCTTCGTAGGTGCTTTGGTCCTTGTGCAATTCTTCCATGTGATTTGTCCTTTCTTTTCGTTCAGCCGAAAGTCAAGTCTTTCGACTGACAGGGGCGCGACCCTGTAAGGTGTTTGAAAATCGGAAGATCCGACTTTCAAACGGGATTTTTTATGATAAATTCTATTTTTTAGAAGTTATTATCCAGTTTCTTTTTGACGCGGCTGGCAAGCGACAGCGTGGAAAGCTGCGAAATGCATACCGCGGTTTCTTTTTCGGCTTTGTTTTTGTCATACAGAATAAAGGATTTCGGAATCTCGGTCTTGGAGATCTCGAGCGTTCCGTCCTTTTGCGCGTGCTGCAAAAATGCGCGCGTGTCCGCACCCATCGTCGCATTGTCCATGTCGAATATGCCGATAATGCTCTTCGTGCGGATGATCTTGTTGTTTCCTGCGTGTAGGTACATGTGAAACCTCCTGCTTCCCTTGCCTAAAGGGATTATTTCACTGTCAAGTTTCAGTTTATGCCTCCCTTGCCTAAAGGGAGGGGGACCGCATCGCGGTGGAGGGATACATTTTTCTACAAATTAGTTTTTTATAATTTAAAATATATTTAATTTTTTTATATAAAACGTATCCCTCAGTCGCCGTTCGGCGACAGCTCCCTTTAGGCAAGGGAGCCTTTTACAAATTCATCAATATACTCACATACACCTTTGAAATTTTTATTTACGTCTCTATTTAGAATTCGTATAACAGTCAAATTTCTTTCTTCTAATTTTTCTGTTCTTATTCTATCTTTTAAAATTCCTTTTTCTTCATAATGCTGCGAGCCATCAAGCTCTATAATCAACCTGGCTTCATGACAGTAAAAATCAACAATATAGTTATCTATTACTTTTTGACGCAGAAAACGAACAGGATATTCTTTTAAATAGTCATACCAAAGATGTTTTTCTTCCGGAGTCATATTTTTTCGTAGAGTTTGCGCAAAAACCGTTAATTCTTTATTATGTTTTTGCGTTTCTATACGTATCCCTCCGTCGCCATTCGGCGCAATGCAACCACAGGTTGCTATGCTCCCATTTAGGAAAGGAAGGCTATTATCAGTTTCTTCTCTATACTTTCCATTTTCGACGGAGATCATTTTCACGTCTGCGAGGTTGAGGTAATCTCCTTTTTCGCAGGCGGTGACGATCATCTGCCGACCGCTCGTGCGCGAAAGTACATAATTTTTTCTGTCCTCGTCGAGTTCACCGAGCACATCGTCGAAAAGATAGACAGGCGATTCGCCTTTTTCGGATGCGATGATCTCTCCCTCGCCAATCTTCAGCGCAAGCGCGATCGAGCGCTGCTGCCCCTGCGAAGCAAACTGCCGCGCGTCCCGATCGTTGATCGTAAACAAAAGATCGTCGCGCTGCACGCCGCAAAGACTCATTTTCGCCGCCGTCTCGCGGCTCTCATATTGGAAAAACAAATTTCTATAATAAGTTATAACATCTGCGAGCCGGGATTTTTCGGCAGGAATGTCGCATTTGTAAAAAATATTTGCTTTTTCTCTGCCGCCGCTGATCTCGTAGATGGTATTTTGCACGCTGTTTTCGAGCTTTTCGATATATTCGCGGCGATAGAGGTAAATTTTTGCCGACACCTCGGCAAACTGCTCGTTGTACGCGCGAAGCAGTTCTATATCGAACGGTTCCTCACTTTTGAGCAGTGCGTTTTTGCCGGCGAGCAGCTTTTTATGGTCGGAAAGCAGGGAGACATACTCGCCGTAGAGCTGCGAAAGTGCGATATTCAAAAACTCGCGGCGCTCGGACGGTTCATCCTTGATGATGGAAAGATGGTCGGGGCAAAAGAAAACCGCATTGAATTTGCCGATCATTTCTTTGATCGGAACCTTTACGCCGTTGCAAAGTCTCTGCCGCTGGCCGTCGTAGTAGCGGTATTCGAGCGTATGCTCGCCATCACTGCGGGTAAATCCGATCTTGATCGAGTATCCTTTTTCAAAAAAGCGCACAATGTCGCTGTCCTTGCCCCCGCGAAAGCTCCGCCCACGTGCAAAAAAGTAAATTGCTTCCAGCACGTTGGTCTTTCCCTGTGCGTTCTTGCCGTACAAAAGATTGACCCCGTCCGAAAACGAAATGCGCTCGCTTTCGGTCAGCCGAAAATTATTCAGTTCTATTTCTTTAAGAACCATATAATTTCTCCGTTTTGTGCGGTTATTTTATGATAACACTTTTTTTAATTTTGTAGGGACAGAATGTGACCGCAGGTCGCTATGTCCTCTACTGTCCGAAAAAGCAATGATTCAATGTTGTACAAAACGGACAGTCGAGGACGCCTGTCCCTACGGTATGTGCACAAAATTTTCTATTATTTCTATTTTATCGGTTGGTCAGAGTCGCGTTTTACTCTTTCATTTTAAGCGGCAGAACCATGTAAATGTACTGGTCTTCGGCGTTTTCGTCGATGGGCTCGAACGTTGCGCTCATGTAGGGCGTCAGCAGCTTGACGCGCACCTTTTCGGTGGTGATAGTGCGCATGGTATCCATCAGATAGCGGCAGTTGAAGCCGATCACGATGTCGTCGCCCGTGTGCTCCGCTTCGATCTCTTCATAAATGTTGCCGTTGGCACTCTTGGACGTGATCTGCAGCGCGTTGCCGACAAACGAAAGCTTGACATAGTTCTTCGTGCTGCCCGCAATCTTTTCCTCGGAGATCAGCGCCGCACGCTCGAGTGCCGCCGCGAACTCCTTGGTATCCAAAACCGCTTCGATTGGCTGATCCTTCGGGATCAAACGGTCGTAGTCGATGTATTCACCCTCGACCAGACGCGAGGAGAACACCAGATTATCCATATTAAAGATAATATTTTTGCCCGTTACCATGATCGTCAAAAATTCGCCGGGTTCATCCGACAGCATCTTGACAAGCTCGGTGATCGTCTTGCCCGGCACGATAAAGGAAGTTCTTTCCAGATTATCAATGACAGTGACGATCGGCGTATGCAGATTGCAGAGCGAGAGCGTGTAGCTGTCGCAGCTGACCACGCGGATGTTGTCCTGCTCGAGCTTGAAGTACGCACCGCAAAGGATCGGACGCTGGTCGATCTGCGCGATCGAATGTGCGGTGCGCACGATCATCTTCTTCAGCGCACACTGCTCCATGGTAAAGGATTCTCTGCCCGCGATTACAGGCATCTGCGGGAAATCCTTTGCCGGCAGGGCATGCAGCGAAAAGGAGCTTCTGCCGCTCTGGATCGTTGCCACGAGCGATTCGTCCACGCTCAGCGTGATCACGCTTTCGGGCAGGATGCGCACGATGCTGAGAAGACGCTGCGCGTTGATGACGCAGGAGCCCGGCAGAATGACTTCCGCCTCCACGACGGCACGCACGCTTTTTTCCATATCATAGGTAGACATTTTCAGTCCGTCCTCGGTCGTTTCCATCAAAACGCCCTCGGTAAAAGGATGCGTGTTCTTCTGCGAGACCGCGCCCATCGCGCGGACGAGCTTTTCCAGCATCTTGGCTTTTTCAAATTTGATCTTCATTTCGTGTTCTCCGTCTATCAAAGAGATAATTCATTTATTTTTTAGTAGTAACGGTAGTAGGGGCACTGAAAAATGTGGAAAGCGGAAAAACCCTTGCAGTGCCTGCGAAAAATCGCTTTTATTTCCGACTTTTGCGTGTGGATTTTTAAAGGAAAAGACTTGCGTAACTTTGTGGAAAAGAAATCCACATTGCAATTGTGTGTAAAACTATGTGAGTTTTGTGGAAAACGCGACACTAACAGTCTTATAAATGGAGACTTATTATTCCGTCGCGTCTTGTCTCCGCCTCGCGGACAATGGTGTCCGCGGTTTTAAGAAAACACGGCGGATACATAAACTTCAGTTCAGGCTGCGCCGATTTGTGCTGTAGAATTTATTTGAAGTTTAGTAATGGCTACATTGGTAGGGGAGGGGCTTGCTCCTCCCGAAGGATCTTGAGAGGAGATGTCTCTCAAACTTTCCATCAACTCAGACTTTCCTTTACATCCTTGATAAAGGAATCAAGTTCTTCGCCGAAATCGGCTCTGTCGGATTTTTCGCGGGTGATCTTGCGGATAGCGGACATGACCGAGGTATGGTCACAGGAGAAGATCGTGGCTATATCGGTGTAGGTCATGTCAATCGCTTCACGCAGGGTGTACATGCAGACATGGCGCGCCGTAACGATGTCGGCGGTGCGCTTTTTGCCGAGGATAGTCTCCTTGGAAATGTTATATTTATCACAGACGCCGAGGATTATTTTCTCGACCTTGGCACTTTTCGGCTCGTCGGTGGGTACAAGATCGGAGATCTCGTTTTTGGCAATATCCATGGTGATCTCTCTGCCCATGATGAAGCGGATCGCCGACAGCTTTTTGACGCCGCCTTCGATCAGACGCACGTTGTCCTTGAGCTTCTTCGCCATGAATTCGACGATCTCTTCGGGGAGTGTGAGGTTGACTTCCTCGGCTTTTTTGCGGATGATCGCCATACGCAGCTCGGTGTCGGGGGGCGTGATGTCCGCCGAAAGACCCCATTCCAGACGGGTGCGGATACGCTCTTCGAGGTTCTTCATCTCGCGGATCGGGCGGTCGCAGGTAACGATGATCTGCTTCTGCGCTTCGTACAGCGCGTTGAACGTATGGAAGAATTCATCCTGCGTTGCGCTCTTGCCGGCGATAAACTGAATATCGTCCACCAAGAGAATGTCTGCGGTGCGGTATTTTTCGCGGAACTGCTCGGTCGAGTTGTTTTTGATGGCTTCGACGAGCTTGTTGGTAAATTCCTCGCCCTTGATGTAGATGACTTTGAGCGAGGGATCGCGCTCGAGGATCGTATTGATGATCGCGTACATTAAGTGCGTCTTGCCGAGTCCGCTTTTACCGTGGATGAACAGCGGGTTGTAGTTGACCTCGTCGCTGTTGGCGATCGCGTAGCACGCGGCATAGGCAAATTTGTTGGAATCGCCCTGAATGAAGTTTGCAAAGGTGAAATAAGAAGTGGATTTTTTCTCGGGAGAAATGACCTTGATGGCACTCTCCATCTCCTGCTTGCTCTCCGCCTCGTCGCGGGCAATCTTTGCCGCCTTGTACCGCTCGTACAGCGCGGCTGCCTCTTCGGGAGTTTCGATCTTTGCGTCCGAAAAAATTTCGGTCTCCACCTCGAAGCCGAGGCACATATAAAAATGATCTTTCAGGATGTCGATATATTTACGGTCAATAAATTCTTTTTTAAAGTCTTTGTCAATGGTCATCAGCGCCACTTCGTCGTCTAAATACACCAGACGGATGCCGCCGAACCAAAGCTCCAGCGTGGAGGAAGAAAAATCTTTACTCAGCAGACCATACACCGCCTGCCATATTTCCTTCAGTTCGTCAAGAGAATTCATCAAAGTCTCCTTTCTTCAGATTACTATTTATACATCTTACAGTATAACATAAATTTTAGTTTATTTCAAGTATATTATATATATTATTAAATATATAATATAAAATAAAAATAAAACGGACAGGCCTCCGGACTGTCCCTACAAGGTTATGAGTTGCCATAACAATGTGCGTAATGGCTACATCGGTAGGGGAATAGAGACCTACGGTCTCATTAGGTTTGCTCCTCCCGAAAGATATATTTTTGTCTCTCATCTCTACACAAACTCCCTCTTGCAATTTCGGTCGTGATATGGTATGCTTTGTAAAAAAGACAAGGAGACTATCATGGAAGCGAACATTCTTCTCTGGATACAGGAAAACCTGCGTGCCGATTGGCTGACGCCGATCGTGAAATGCATCACCTATCTCGGCAACGGCGGCATTTTTTGGATCGCACTGACACTGCTGCTCTTGATCCTGCCGAAATATCGAAAAGTCGGCGCCATGAGCGCGACGGCATTGATCTTCGACCTGCTTTCGGTCAACGTATTGATCAAAAATCTCGTCGCACGTCCGCGCCCGTATACACAGATCGAAGGACTCATCAATATTATCGGTGAGCAGAGCGACTTTTCGTTCCCGTCGGGACATACCGCGGCATCCTTTGCCACGGTGACCGTGCTGCTGCTGTGCGCACCGAAAAAACTCTCCATCCCGATGACTGTCCTTGCGGTGCTGATCTCGCTTTCGCGCCTGTACGTCGGCGTGCATTATCCCACGGATGTCCTCGGCGGCGTGGTGATCGGCGTTCTCTGCGGCGTCGCAGCGGTGTACTTTGTCAAATGGATCCGGGAGAAGATCGAAAAGAAAAGAAAAAAGAAAAAAGAGACTGCGTGAGCAGTCTCTTTTTTGATTACTTCTTCACTTTTCACTATTCACTATTACTTTCCAAAAAATCCGTACACAAAATAAGTGAAGAGTGAAGAGTGAAAAGGTAATAAGTAAAAAATCCGCACACTTAGGCTTCGGGTGCTAAAGGACAGTTTTTGTAACGACATAGCTGAGAAGTGAGCGACTACAATCAGAGGCTCCCTCCGGGAGGGAGCTGGCGCCGTAGGCGACTGAGGGAGAGTGCGTTACAACAAAACAAACCGAAACTCAAAGGCATGCGGGCTCCTTCCGTCACGCTTTGCGTGCCACCTTCCTCCCGGAGGAAGGCTTATATAATCCCCCCGCAAGTGCGCACTTACTCACCACCGACGGTGGTTGTGCAAGATAAAAAGAGACCGCCGAGAGCGACCAAACGGTTACTATCGGCGGTGCATTTATACTATGCTTTTTAAAGATAAATATATGCTCCAATAGTTTTGCTTGTATTGTCATCGTATTTAAGCCATCCATCAAGTATAGCCTGCTCAACAATATAGCCTCTTTCGATATCAGGAGCCTGTTTGAACAAGCTGTAAATATCATCCCTCAATGATGTCAGCTTCTCGGTCAATTGCTCATTATACGTTTTTTCTGCATTTCTATCAAAAATTACAACATTGGGAAGGATAGCGTCATCTTTTTTTAGATAGCCGTATTCAAGTAGCTTTTCAAGATAAGATTTCTTACACGCTTCAGTACGTCCGCTACAAACCAACCATAACGTGTATGCCTCTGGCCAGTTTAAGTGTTCAGGAGTTTTTTCGTGAATATTTTTGAACATAAACTTGAATTGACCGAACTCTACATCCTTTTTTACTTCGTTTTTATCATGTGAAAGATATCCATGTTGTCCAACAAAATCGGGCTTTTTCCAATCAATGTTTTCGTATCCGGTCAATATCCAAGCACCGTCATCCGGACGCACGGGATAGGTGCTTCTATATTCTACCGAAGTGTTATTTGCTGTATTTGCTGACCACTGCAACCAATCAAATGTACGTACAATTAACGCCCATTTAGCCGCTTCATATCCCACATAATCACAATTTACTTTCGAGCCATCCTCAACGATATAAGTGTCGATCAGTTCACAAATTTTGTCAGTCATCGGCTTCTGAATTTTCTTGTTATTATCGTATTTTTTGCGCTGATCCTCTTTGCTGATTATCTTAAATGCTGTTTGGTATTTATTTTCGTTCTTAGTAAGTAGCTGTTCACGGGTCAAAAATTCAAGCTCATCTTCCATATAAGGCAAAGCTATGCCCAATTCAAGTGCCAGTTCCTCTGCAGTTTGCGGGTTTTCATACGTTTCGAGGAAAATATTTTTGTATAGCAAATGTGTGATAATAGACCAAGGCTGTCCTTTTTTGCCATCTCTGCCATTTTGAACAAAAGCTATTTGCTCGGGATTATAACTGCGTTTTCCAAATTCTCTTGCCATATTCATACCTTCTTTCAATATGATTCTTGCACGGTGAAGCCTTTGCTGAACCGCGCTAATTGAAATAGAAAGCGACAATGCTATATCACGAACACTCTTGTTTTCTATGTAATAGGCAACGACGATATTACGATAATCGCTTTTGATGAACGCCAACTCTCGCCGAAGCAGAGTCATTTGCTCTGTATGTATAATTTCATCAAGGATATTTTCGCTTTTATCCTCGATTTCATAATCGCCGATATCGGAACCGGTTACCGATTCGTTTCGATTATGCTTTTCATTCGCCCATACCGAATAACGGTTTCGCGCGATCTGCCATACCCACGCCGAAAAGCTTGTTGGTATAGTACCTTTGTTCAAAGCCGTAATAATTTGAAGAGCTATATCTTGCGTCAGATCTTCAGCTTCAGTATGGCTTCCTGCCTTTTTCAAACAGAAGTAAAACAGCTTCTCCATATAGTTTTCGGCAAATTCGTTGACAAGCCGATCACGCATTTTGTTCGTTTCCTGCATTTTCTCGCCTCCTTTCACTCATATAGTGTGATACTTTTCGATTTGCTGACAAGACTATTGAAAATATTATATCATAAAATTGTGAATTAGTCTACATAGAAGCATTTGTGCCTACAAATATAGTGCTTGTCAAGAAAAGAAGACAGAGAACGTAAAACATTCTCTGTCTTCTTCCTGTCAGTAGGCAACGCATTCTTAAAACTGTCCTTAAGAACACGCACCATACGTGTACGGATTTTTTGGAGCTGCTACCCAGATTCAGAACTGACGTTTGCGGATAACTTCTCGCTTACCGCGGCTGTCTTCGACCGCAAACGCTTACATTTTTGCTACGCAAAAATGTGCAGTTCGAATCCTTTTACAACACGAAACAAAAAATCCCCCGCTATTGCGGAGGATTTTTGTTTGGAGCTGCTACCCAGATTCGAACTGGGGACCTCATCCTTACCAAGGATGTGCTCTACCAACTGAGCCATAGCAGCGAACCTTGATTATTATAGCAGGACAAAAACGATTTGTCAACATTTTTTTGAAAATAATTTTCATCTTTCTGAAATTATTTTTTCCGACAGGTCTTTTTTTTATTCGCGGCGGAAATGATCAGCTCCGATATTTCCCGCCTTTTGCCCTTTCTTTTTCGCAAAATAAACTTTTCTCGGACAGCACCGACGCGACAGACTTTTGCGGATCGCCTTTGTAGAATGTAGATACACAAAGGAAAATAAAAAGAAAGGACATTCAAAGGACTATCAAAATGAAATACTTCGATGCTATTCCCTGGCGGCGTTTTTCGGGGGCTGTGAGCGATTTTGCGGATAAAGCGCGGCAAAAGGTCGCACAGAGGAGCGACGCCGAGCAAATCGCGCATTGGATACGCCGCATTTTCGCGGCGCTGTCTCCGAGTGTGTTTTCGCTGATCCTGTCGCAAAAGGTACTGCCCCTTTCCACCTACCCGCTCGGACTTGCACTGATCGCGGCGGCGCGGGGGGACACGGTCTTCTTCTTTCTCGGCACGCTTGTGTTTTCCCTGCTCGGGCGGCAATTGCCCACGGGCGCGGGCGCCGTCGCACTGCTGCTCTTCCGATTTATTTTCTCCAAGGTGTTCACATCCGATTCGCCGCTTTCGATCAAACAGAGCTTTCGGGATACCTTTTTAAAAGGAGAAAAAGCCTTTTGCGAGAGCGAGACGCTGCGCCTTGCCACGGCGGCGCTTGCCGCATTCACCGCGGGCATGCTGCAGACGGCCATGGGCGGCTTTTCGGTCGGCGACCTCGTGGGGACATGCTTTTGCGTGCTGCTGTGCCCTTGTCTTACATATCTCTATACGGGATATTTTTCGGCGACCGAACAGGGCGGATTTCGCTATGAAGCGGGACTTGTGGCGCTGCTCGTCAGCTTTATCTACGCGATCTCGGAGATAAACCCGCTCGGCATCTCCTTTTCGGTGTTGCTCGCGGCGTTCATCTGCTTTTTGCTCGCCAAGCGCAAAAATCCGTTTACCGCCTGCTTTTTCGCACTGCTCTCCATCCTCGCGGCGGAGCCGCTGCTGTCCCCCGCCTTTGCGGTGGCGGCGGCACTGGCGGCGCTGCTCTTTCCCCGCTCCAAGCTCTATGCGGTCTGCGTCGGCTCCATCTCCTTTGCCGCGATCACGTTCTTTATCGGCAGAGTGGAGCTGTTCGCGTCCTTTTTCCCCGAGTTTATGATCGGTGCGGCACTCTCCGCGCCCGTGGGTGAAAAGACCGCGGAAAAGATCCTGCCCTTTTTCAGCGGGGGCAAGATACAGAAAAGCAGCGCAGAAGCCGAAATTTTGTCCTACAAAGAGAAAAGCAGCCGCGAAAGGATCAAGGATATATCCGCGTCGTTTGAGGAGCTCTCAAAGACTTTTTTCGACCTTTCGGACAAAAATGTGCGCATCGGCATCTTCGACACGCGTCAGCTCTGCGACCGCGTGTGTGACCGCTACTGCCGCCGCTGTGCGGCGTGCGACCTCTGCTGGCAGCGGGACTATGCCGTGACGCTCGACACGCTCAACAAGATCAGTGCAAAAATTTACAAAAACGGAACGGTGCAAAAAAGTGATCTGCCGCCCGCATTTGTACAGCGCTGCCACAACACGGACAAGCTGCTCGAGGACATCGAGATCGAAAACCGCCGCATGATCAAAACCATGCTCAAAGAGGACAAAACTCGCGCATTTGCCGTGGATTATGCGGTTTTCGCCCGCGTTTTGTCCGAGGCACTGCAAAAAAACGAAGCCGAATACGCGCCGAACAGCGAGGCGCGCGGGCGCGTGCTCGACGAGTTTGCCAAGATTGGTTTTCGCGCGGACGCAGTCTGCGTATACGGTACGCGGTGTAAAAAAGTGTACGCGTTTCGACTTGCGTCGGGCGCGATGCAGTGCAAGGCAGACGCGATCAAAGGCGCCATCGAAAAGGCACTCGGCGGCAGGGCGGAAGACCCGATGTTTGAGTTTGCCGACGGCGGCATCAACATGATCTGCCATGCCGCGCCGATCCTTACGGTGCACTGTTCGAGCTATTCGCTGGCGGGCAAGGGTGACGAGGAAAACGGCGACCGCGTGACCGCGTTCGCAGGCAAAAACGGGTACTTTTACACGCTCGTGAACGACGGCATGGGCAGTGGCAGAGCCGCCGCGAAAAAGAGCACTGCCGCCGCGGTATTCCTCGAAAAAATGCTGCGCGCGGGCAACAGCGTTTCCTCGGGCATCGAGATGCTGTCGGCGCTGGCGCGTGCCGACGGCGAGGAAGGATTCACGACGCTGGATCTGTTTGAGCTCGACACAATCACGGGGCGCGGATCCTTTATCAAGAGCGGCGCGGCGCCCTCGTTTGTCAAGCGCGGGAACAAGTTGTTCAAGATCCGCTCCAAGACCTTTCCGCTGGGGATCCTTGAGGATGTGGACGCCGAGCGCACGACCTTTGACTGTGAGGACGGCGACCGCATCATCATTCTCAGCGACGGCGTGACCGAGGACATCGAGGAGCCGCTGTGGCTGTGTGAGTTTTTGAGTGCGACCGACCTCACCGCGCCCGACGCCGCCGAAAAGATCCTCGCCGAAGCGAAAAAACATACTCTCTGCCGCGACGACATGACCGCCGCCGTCATCGCGGTCAAAAAAGCGGAATAAGATAGAAAAAATAAATATATGTGGGAAAAACTTTTTTATAAAAAAGTTTTTCCCACACCCTTTTCAAAAAATTTTAAAAAATATATGCATCGTAGAGGCGGATACCATCGCCCGTGTGTAAATTCCTGCCTCCCCTACGATGGGTGTGACGCCGCAGCAATGCGCAAGCCTTCCCCAACGAAGAAAGATATGGCTACATGCTTTGCACAATGGGGGAAGGTGTCGAACGCGACTCTGACAAAGGTAAAATAGAAACATTTCGCTTGGTCGCGTCCTGCCTCGCCTGCGGCGATGCACATTTACCGCGGAGCGTTTGACAGATGAGGGATTTTTCTACATGCACAACATCACCGCCCAAGATCTGCGGGACGTCGAGGACGCCGTCCCCTACAACGGCACCACCACTTGTCATCCCGAGCGTAGCCGAGGGATCTTGTGGTGGTGTGGGCATGGTCGAAAGGCGACAGAACACAAGGTCATTATTCGCGATCGGTCAGAGTCGCCTTGATGACCAAGGGCGGGGTTGTACGACATCAAGCCACGGCTCGCGGGAGGGGTAACCCCTCCCCTACAGGTTTGTACGTCACCTCTACGATGCGCGCAAATTGTTAAATTTGTAGGGGTCGGCGTCCTCGACGACCCGTTTTGTTCATCATCTCCTCCCGAGATCCTTCGGGAGGGGTGACCCCTCCCCTACAGGTTTGTGCGTCGCCATAACCATGCGCGCAAATGGGTATATTTGTAGGGACAGGCGTCCTCGACTGTCCGTTTTCTACATTCCCCACCAAAAAAAGAGCCTTGCGGCTCTTTTTTATTTGGCTCTAAACAATTTCTTTAAGATACCGCGCAGGACGCGGGGCGATTTTACGGTGATGATCTTCATATCGGTGCTCTACCTTTCGCAAAGCGGGGCAAGTCATTTTGTGGAGAAGAACAAAAAGCCGATACCGATGATGACGACTGCCTCGATCACGACCAAAAAGCCGTCCGGCAGGAAAAAGGACAAAAGCAGTCCCAGTCCGAACGCAAGGATCGTCAGTCCGATCAGCTTTGCCGCGCATTTCAAGTTGTGCATGTGTACTCCTCCTAACATACCCGTCTGCTACAAGTATATGCAGAAGAAAGAAGAAGTGTGATAAAAATAAAAGGAATCGTTTAGTGTTACTTTGATAAAGGGAAGTTTATCGTTATAAAGGCCTCCTTGCCTAAAGGGGGCTGTCAGCGTAGCTGACTGGGGGATACGGAAAATTTGATGCTTGTTTAAACTGTATCCCTCCACCGCGATGCGGTCCCCCTCCCTTTAGACAAGGGAGGCTAACTCCTCACCCTTTTCGTTTGCCTTTGAAGATGAGCGCGGCGAGGTAGCCGAAGATGAGCGCGGCGGAGCAACCTGCGGCGGCGGCGGTGAATTCGCCCTTGAAAATGCCGAGAAAGCCGTCCTGTTCAATGGCTTTTTTCACGCCGGCGGCGATATTTGCGCCAAAGCCTGTCAGCGGCACGGTCGCGCCGCTGCCTGCCAACTCCTTGATGGGGTCGTACCAGCCGAGCGCGCCGAGCAGCACGCCTGCCGAAACGTACACCACCAAAATGCGCGCGGGCGTCAGCTCGGTCTTGTCGATCAGGATCTGCGCGATCACGCAGAAGCCGCCGCCGATCAAAAAGGCATACAAATAGGTCGTCCAGTCGCTCATTGCTTTCCCTCCTCGTATACGATGTGCACCAGATGCGAGATCGACGGGATGTTCTGCCCCTGCGTGACCGAATCCTTGCTCATCAGCGCGCCCGTCGCCATCAACAGCACATTTTTCAGCTTGCCGCACTCGATGTGCGGCAGAAAGTGCCCGCCGAACACCGTCGCAATGCAGCCGCAGCCGCTCGCGCCCGCGTGTACGTCCTGCTCGTCCGAGTACATGAGTTTTCCACAGTCGGTGTGGTTTCCGACCTCGTAACCGCTGATCTCGCAGATGTGCTTGAACAGCATGCTGCCATGGTCGCCGAGGTCGCCCGTGATGATGAGGTCATAGTCGTGCGCATTGGTGTTCGATTCCTTGAAATAGCGCAGCAGTGTGTCCGCCGCCGCAGGCGCCATGGCGGCGCCCATGTTGGTGACGTCGCTCTGCCCCTTGTCCTGCACCACACCGATCATGCAGTCGGCGATCTTCGCCTTGCCGCACTCGCCGATGACGTAGCCGCCCGCGCCCGTCACCGTCCATTGCGCGGTGGGGGTGCGCTGTCCGCCGTACTCGATCGGGGAGCGGAACTGCCGCTCGGCGGCGCAGTTGTGCGACGAGGTCACCACCGCGATACGGCGTGCAGCACCGCCCGAGATCAGCATCGAGGCGAGCGCCATGCCCTCGGTGAGGTTGGAGCACGCGCCGTAGATGCCGATATAGGGGATCTCAAAGGCGAGATGCCCGTAGCAGGACGCCACGCACTGGTTTTCGAGGTCGCCCGCGATGAGATAATCCACATCCGAGGGCGCCATCGGCGCTTTGTTGAACGCCAGCGAGAGCGCCAGGCGCGAGCATTCGCTCTCCGCCATCTCCCAGGTCTTCATGCCGAAGCGGTCATCCTCGTCGATGTAGTCAAAGCGGTTTCCGAGCGGTCCCTCGCCCTCTTTTTTGCCCACCGCCGCCGCAAAGGACATAATGTATGCGTTGTTGGTTTTTACGATCATAGCCATCCCTCCGTTTTGCCGTTAGTGTTTGCAAATGGTGGGATTTTATGCAAGGGAGAAAGAAAGTTTGACGGGTGCCGCTGTACCAATGTAGGGGCGGGATTCGATGGAGGTATCGTATAAATTCTTATAGACAATTTATCTACAATCTGTTATACTATCCGTAAAGAGGTGAGTGGGATGGAGCATATTTTTCCGGATTATTACAGGGATTTTCGGTGCATCGGCGGTGCGTGCAAGCACAACTGCTGCATCGGGTGGGAGATCGACATTGACGCGGACACGGCGGCGTATTATCGCACCGTTTGGGGCGAGATGGGTGCGCGGCTGCGTGCCAATATTGCCTGGGACGGCGAGCCGCATTTTGTGCTCGGCGCGGACGAGCGCTGCCCGTTTCTGAATGCATCCAACCTCTGCGACATCTATATCCACCTCGGCGAAGAGCATCTCTGCGGCATCTGCACCGACCATCCGCGCTTCAAAAACGAACTGCCCGACCGCGTGGAGATCGGGCTGGGACTCTGCTGTGAGGAAGCCGCGCGGTTGATCCTCGGCAAGAAAACGCCGACTGTGCTGATCGGCGGCGGGGAGAGCACCGACGAGATCATCACTTTGCGCGACCGGGTGATCGCCCTGCTGCAAAACCGCGAAAAGCCTGTCTCCGCGCGCATCGGCGAGATGCTGACGCTCTGCGGCGCGGCACTGCCCGAAAAAGACCTTGGCGAGTGGGCGGAAATTTTCCTCGACCTCGAACGCTTGGACGAGCACTGGACAAAATTGCTCGAAACACTGCGTGACAGGTGGCAAACCATAGATTTCGGCGGCTTTGCCGCGCACATGTCCGCACGGCAGACCGAATACGAACAACTGTTAGTCTACCTCATCTACCGCCACTTTGCCAACGCGCCCGATCTCAATGAAGCCACCGCGCGTGCGGCGTTCGCCGCCCTCGGTTACACGCTGCTGTACGCCCTCGGCGCGCTTATGTGGACGCAAAGCGGCGACTTCACCTTTGCCGAGCAAGTCGAACTCTGCCGCATGTTCTCGAGCGAGATCGAATACTCCGACGAAAACGTGTACGTCCTGCTCGATGTGCTGAGGGAGAATATTGAAAGCTATGAATGAAAATGAAAGTTTCCGTGTTCGGAAAAAGATACGGCTGGAGGGATACGACTATTCCGCAGCCGGTGCGTATTTTGTAACCGTCTGTGTTGCAAATAAAAAAGTATCCCTATGGTTTCAACTGTCATCGGGTCAATGAAACCAAAGCAGATCGGCGTTTCCATATGGCAAAAATCCTTTAACGATCGCATTTTGCGAAATGAAAAAGCGCATCAGGAAGCATGGAAATATATCGAAAACAACCCGCTGAAAAAGTATTTTGACACGCATTGAAAGTAAAAAAAGGCTTGCTTCGGCAAGCCTTTTTTTAAAAATAGGTTGATTTTATCCTAAGTTTCGGATATACTAATAACAGAGGTGATTTGTATGATGGTAAATACCAATTTGCTTGTTCCGATGACGGACGCAAATCAGAATTTTTCAAAGGTCGTTCGCATGGTGGACGAGGACGGCATGGCGGTGATCATGAAAAATAACAAACCGCGCTATGTCGTTGTGGATTTTGCAGAATACGAAGCCATTGCGGCGGCGATGCAGATGCGCAAAGCCAAAATAGACGCGGCTGCCGATACGATTCTGCAGGAGAATATCGAAGCATTTTTGGAGTTGGCGAAATGATTTTGCTGACGGTGGATGAAATTATTTCTCTGCATGCAAAGCTGATCGAACGCACCGGCGGCAGCGATGGTTTGCGGGATATGGGACTGCTTGAATCGGCGGTATATAGTGCACAGGGGAGCTTTGGTGAAGAAGAAGCCTATCCTACGATCGAGGAAAAAGCCGCAAGATTGCTGTATGCGCTGGTGAATAATCATGCTTTTGTAGATGGAAACAAAAGAATCGGCGTATTTGTTATGCTGATGACCTTGAAACTGAACGGTGTGGATCTCGACTATACACAAGTCGAGCTGGTAGAAGTGGGTTTGTCCGTCGCAAGCGGCGCATGGGAGTATTCTGCTGTTTTGAATTGGATCAAGCAACACCAAACGTAAATAGGCTTGCTTCGGCAAGCCTTTATCTTTTATGGAAGCTCTTGCATTTTCAGAATGTTTATGCTATGATTATCTTGCGACACAGTTTAATATACCACCAAACGGCATACATTTACTATTGGTAAAAATGTATGCTTTGTTAACATGCCGTTTGGGGATGACTGTGTCGCAACAGTACGAAGCTGCGTTTTTCAGTGCGCGGTTTCGGCTGCGCACTTTTTTTATTGTTTGGGGGCATTGTGATGAAAAAAACAGCGTCTTTGGCAGTAGTTCTTTTGGCATTTCTCTCCGCATGCATTTTTGTCGGTTGTAAGGATGCATTTGCGGATGCAACAACAGCCGTTTCTGTGCAGCAAGAAATCCATGTGGATGCAATAACCGAAGAAGCGCAACCCGCCGAAACGACAACATTACCTTGCGGAAATTCTTCCGCGGATGATGAGATGGTTTGGATCACGCAGGCGGGCACAAAATATCATTGCAAAGCTGACTGCAGCAATATGATGAATCCGCGACAAGTCGCCAAGGCTTGCGCCATGAGCGCGGGGTACACGCCTTGTAAAGTTTGTTATGAAGAATAAAAAGGCTTGCCATCGGCAAGCCTTTTTTGTTTTACACCATTTCCATGATCCACAGGATGACGCCGTAGACGGCGCCGGAGAGGATGCCGTACAGGATGACAGGGCCTGCGACGGTGAAGATTTTCGCGCCGACGCCGAGGATAAAGCCCTCTGCCTTGGTGTCGATGGCGGGGGAGACGACCGAGTTTGCAAAACCCGTGACGGGGACGAGCGTGCCCGCGCCCGCGTACTTTGCGATGTTGTCGAACACGCCGATGCCCGTGAGCAGCGCCGCGAGGAAGATCAGCGTGATGGAAACGAGCGCGTAGCAGTTGTCCTTGTCGTAGCTTGTGACGTTTTGGTACAGGTCAAATAGAAGCTGCCCGAGCACGCAGATGCCGCCGCCGAACACAAAGGCGAGACAGCAGTTTTTGAAGATCGGCGACTTCGGCGCCGTCTTTTTTACGTATTGTTTGTATTCTTCCTTGTTAATATCCATTCGTAGATTGCTCCTTTCTGTAGTTGAAGAGAGTCGAGTACGATAGGTCCTTGCGGGCAAAAATCCGCTCCGTCATCGGCAAAATTTCTTGTAATATCCGCATATTACTGCGAACTTTTCCCTTGTCGGAACAAATTTTTGCTCCGCAAAGACTGCTTCGCACCTCTCGCCGAATTGTTTTTTAGCAGATTTTGTTGGGGCGAAGTGCAGTAATGTGCGGACATTGCAAGATTCGCCACGGCGAAAGATGCAAAAAACAATCGGCGAGAGGCTGTCGTACTCGACTCTCTTCAACTACAGTTAGTATGGCAGAAAGATGCAATTCTATGCGAAAAATGTGGGGGCGTTTTTGAAAAACCGCCCCCACACCCCCGTAAAACTTTTGAAAAAAGATATGGCTACAGCCTTTTCCTTTTTCAAAATTTTTGAAAGGGGTGCGGGGGAAACTTTTTATAAAAAGTTTCCCCCGCTTCTCTTTATTTTTAATTCACAATTACGCCGTTTTCAAACCAACCGGAAGTGGTGCGTCCGCTGGGCCATGTGAAAGTGCCCTGTCCATACATCTGGTTGTCCTTGAAATTGCCGGTGTACACTTCGCCGTTGGCAAAGGTATAGGTGCCCTCGCCGTTGCGCATGTCGTTTTTGTACTCGCCCTTGTAGGTGTCGCCGTTGGAGAAGGTCTGTTCGCCGTAGCCTTCCTTGATGTCATTTACATAATTTCCCACAAAAAGTGTGTTGCCGCTCGTGTAGGTGCCCTCGCCGTTCTTGCGATCCTCGGCAAATGCGCCCACATAGGTGCTGCCGTCCGCATAGGTCAAGGTGCCCTGTCCCGAGCGCATGCCGTTTTGGAACGTGCCCTCGTATTTGTCGCCGTTTGCGTAGGTCAATGTGCCCTGTCCGTTCATCTCATCTTCGAGGAACGAACCGACATACACATCGCCGTTGGCATAGGTGAACGTACCCTGTCCCGAGCGCTTGCAGTCGATGAGACTGCCCGTATACACACTGCCGTCGGCATATTCGATGGTGTTTCCGTCTTTCAAACTGCCGCGGGTGCCCTCGCTGTAGGAGAGCCAGCCGTTTTGTGCCACGCCGTCCTTGACGATGCCGAAGAAACGGATCTCCGCGTCACCCGCTAGCGGCGTTTTGGTATAGCGGACACCGCACGCGAGCAGAATGATAAAGAGCAGTACCAGCGCACCGACGGCGAGCAAAACCGCCTTGAAACGGGGATCTAACTTGCGGCGGCGCTGTCTGGAAACACGGCGCGTCTTTACCTTGGGCGGACGGTAACCGCCTTTGCCGGCGCGCACATAGGTCGGAAACTCGTTGGTATCCTCTTTTTTCGGCGCGTTTTGGGGTGTGGCAGGGCGTTTTTGAACGTTTTTCTGCGGTGCATTGCCCTGTGCAGTGCGCGGTTGGCGCGGATATTCCGCTGTCTGCGCGGCAGATGCGTTGGAAGTTTGCCGCTGTGTCTGCGCAGGTTTCTGCTGCGGGACGGTTTGCGCAGGTCTTTGCGGTGCGGCGGCACGCGGCGCGGTCGCCTGCGTGTTGCTCTGCACGGCGCGGCGGCGATTTTGTGCCTGTGTTTCGCGCGCATCGGCAAGCGCAGCGCGCTGTGCCGGTGTCATCGGCGTGTATTCTTCGTTTTTACTCATTTTTTATTCCTTATATATTATTCCGGCTTCAGCATATTGTAGAGGTTGTCGGCAAGCTGCAAAACATCGGGGACGAAGTACAACAGGATCAGACATGCCGTGGTACAGATAATAAACGCAAGCGGCAGTGTCAGTATTCCGCCGCGTACTTCTTTGAAGCGCTTGTCTGCGATGTATTTTTGCTCTTCGAGGATGTAAAAGCGTGCATCCTTGGATCTCACGTCGCCTGCGGTCTTTACATATTTGGAGAGCACCGTCTCGCGGCGGAGCGCACTGCGGATCAAAAGCGAGTCACAGCCGATCTCGGAGAGCGGTTTTGCACATTCGGGTGAAAAAGCATCCAGCTTGTACAGACGCCGCACGACTTTGCCGAGGTACTGCCCGTGGTAGTAGGAGAAGCAGACAGCCAGAAAAATACCCATGCAGATACCTACGATCATCGTGGGCAAAAAGCGCTGTACATCGGTCGTGTCAAAGCTCGTGATGCCCGAGAGGTCGGGCGATAAATAGGTTTCGGTGTAGTACTCCTTGAGTCCTTCCCAAAGATATTGAAAATCCATTTGCGCTCCTCCTTTTTCAGCAGAAATCTCTGCAATTACGTTGCTTTACTCAATAATATCGTTTCCGCAGAGTTTTTTGAGCAGGATTTCGAGGTCTTCGTTGTCCTCAAAGGAGACGGAGATGCTCTTGGAAACACCTTTGTGATTGATTTTTACGCGTCTGCCGATCAGATCCATGGCTTTTTTGGAGAGTTCGGCATAATAATCGATCTCGAGACCGATCTCGGGCACTTTTTCGTCCTCGGCTTCTTCTTTTTGCGTCAGCTTGTTTTCCTTACGGACAAGGTCTTCCGCCGCACGCACGGAGAGTCCCTGCGCAGCGATCTTTGCCGCGACGGGTACTTCTTTGCGCTTATCTTTGAGCGAAAGCAGTGCGCGTGCATGTCCCGCGGATAGCTCGCCCGCGTTCAGCATCGCAATGACGTCGTCCGAGAGATCGAGCAGGCGCAGTGCGTTCGTGATCGTGCTTCTGCCCTTTCCGACCTTGAGGGAGACTTCTTCCTGCGTGAGATCGTAGCTTTGGATCAGCGCGCGGTATGCCTGCGCTTCTTCAATCGGGTTGAGATCTTCACGCTGAATATTTTCGATGAGGGAGATCTGCGCCGCTTCAATATCGTCTTTGTCGAGGACGATGACCGGTACTTCGGACAGTCCTGCCATCTTGGAAGCGCGGTAACGGCGCTCGCCTGCGATGATCTGATAGTGACCGTCGGCGATCTCGCGCACCAAAAGCGGCTGTAATACGCCGTGTGCCGAGATCGAATCCGCCAGCTCTGCCAGCGCTTCGCCTTCAAAAATGCGGCGAGGCTGATCTGCCTTGGGCTCGATCTGCGAGATGCGGAGCTTGGTAACGCCGCTTTTCTCCTCTACCGTGTTGTCGTAAAATATGGTATCAAAGCCCTTTCCGAGACCGTTCGCACCTTTTGCCATGTCTGTATTCCGTCCTTATATGATATTTCAATGATTAAATACGTTCCAAAAGCTCTTTTGCAACGTCGAGATACTCTTTGGAGCCCTTGGAGGACTTGTCGTGGTAATAAACCGGCGTGCCGAAGCTGGGCGCTTCGCTCAGGCGCACGTTTCTCGAAACGGGAGTCTTGAACAGCTTATCCGAGTAGTATTTTTTCAGCTCGGAGATGACCTGCATCGTGAGAATGAGACGTCCGTTGAACATCGTGATGAGGATGCCGCAGATCTCAAGCTCGGGATTGTAGAGCTGCTTGATCTTGCGGATGGTGAGCATCAACTGCGAAAGTCCCTCGAGCGCGTAGTATTCGCACTGCATGGGGATAATTACGGCATCGGCTGCGGCGAGCGCATTGACGGTGATCATGCCGAGCGAAGGCGGGCAGTCGATGAAGATATAATCGTAGTTGTCTTTGATCTGATTGAGCTGATCTTTGAGGCGGTATTCCCTGTTGTCGAGCTGATACAGATCAAATTCCGCACCTGCGAGGGAGATATTCGATGGGATGACCGAAAGATTTTTAAATTCGGTTTGGATGACTGCTTTATCCGCGGTAGTCTCGTGGATGAGCAGTTCGTAGGAGGTTGCTTTCAGATTCTTTTTATTGATACCAACGCCGCTGGTGGTATTGCCCTGCGGGTCGAGGTCGATCAAGAGTACTTTTTTGCCAAGGATGCCTACGGATGCGGCAATGTTGACTGCGGATGTGGTCTTGCCCACGCCGCCTTTTTGGTTGGCAAAAGCGATGATTTTTCCCATGGTTTCCTCCAATTTTATTTGCTGTACCTATTATAGCATCCGTAAGTGCGCAAGTCAACCGCTGTGGGAAGAAAACGTGTGAATTTTAAGCGAAAATTCAGAAATGTTTCACGTGAAACATGGAACAGGCGATCGGTGCAGCTACAAATGTTTCACGTGAAACATTCGGAGCCACTATATCTTGCGGTATGGCGGTCATGACGACTACATATAGGAAAATATGATTTTGTATAATCGTGTCTAATCCTGCCGGAGGCAATCCGCTTGGCATCCGTGCGCGCTCCGTGCATCGGTAATATCTTCCGTACAAACATATATATAATAAAAAGAAGGAAATTTTCAGCGCCGCGGGAAACCGAGCGAATTTTGTGCCCGAAAATACCGTTTACTGTTCCGCGGCAAAACCGAAAACGGCAAAACTGCCCTTCTCTCTTTTTCATAGGAAATTTTAGGTATGTGTGCGGATACGCGAATATGAAAAACTGAAAAAATATATAGTATGTATGTATAAAAATCAAATTCGCGGGCAACAATCCGGATGTATGATAAAGCGCGCCAAAATCAAAATTTGCAAAAAAGTGTTGACAAAATCGAACTTATGTGGTACTATCGTAAATGTTTTGTCGGGAAGAACGTGCACAACCTGCTCAAAATCGAGCATTCCGGACAAGAATAATTATGCTTTAAAGCAACGGATAAACCCTTATTTTGAAAGGAGAAGCAAAATGAATACATGCAGAAAAGCGGCGGTCT
The DNA here is from genome assembly GCA_017398595.1 of Clostridia bacterium. Lineage (GTDB taxonomy): Bacteria > Bacillota > Clostridia > Oscillospirales > CAG-272 > UMGS902. The sequence continues at coordinate 1,159 of JAFQFR010000009.1, read as the reverse complement.
GCTTTGTTGCGGTCCTGCTCACTGTTTTGCTGATGTCATTTACTTGCGCGGCCTCGGAAAATATTGGCGAACCAATTGAACTTTCTATCAACGATACCCCTGTCGCCGGTGCAAGACTGATCTCAGGCACGGCGTACGCCCCCTACCGCGTTTTGGTAAATGCGATCGATCCCGCAGCGACCTTTACCTGGGATGCTGCCAGCAACGCATCGGTTTCCGAGGGAACCGGCGTGCAGATGACTGCGTATGCGGATCAGCATTATATCATAGCAAACAACAGAGTTCTCTATGCAGAGATCGCAAAAAATCTTATCCTGAACGGCACGCTGTATGTGCCGATCCGTTTGGTCGCTCGTGCGTATACGCTCGAGTGCGCATGGAACGGAGCAACCGGATCTGTGGTTCTTACGGGCGAACCCACACCGATTCAAAACGGTGACGAATTCTACGATGAAGACGTGATCTACTGGCTGTCCCGCATCATTTCGGCGGAGAGCCGCGGCGAGCCCTTTGAGGGACAGATCGCCGTCGGAAATGTCGTGCTCAACCGCACCGAGAGCGGTTCCTTCCCGGACACCGTGTACGGCGTAATCTTTGACCGCAAGTACGGCACGCAGTTTACCCCTGCGGCGACCGGTTCTATTTACAACGATCCCACTGACAGCGCCGTTTTGGCTGCAAAAGCAGCTATGGAAGGCGTAGAGCTGGTGGACGACGCGCTCTTCTTCTGCGCAAATTATGCCAACAAGGGCAGCTGGATCGAGGCCAATCGCTCGTATGCAGAGACGATCGGCAACCACATATTCTATTATTGATCCGCAAGTAAAAAAGCTATACGTGAACAAAAAGGACGGCATATGCCGTCCTTTTTGCGTAGTGGGGAGAATATTGCCTAACGATGCGGGTGAATTGGTTTCTACCCATCCGTAGGGGAATAGCGACCTGCGGTCGCATTACGTCTCCCCTCCCGCATGTACGGGCATCTCCGCCCAAGATCCCTCGGCTTCTTTTGCAAGGTGCAACGACCTGCCCACACCACCACAAGATCCCTCGGCTACGCTCGGGATGACAAGCGGTGGTGTGGGCATGGTCGAAAGGCGACAGAACACAAGGTCATTATTCGCGATCGGTCAGAGTCGCCTTGATGACCAAGGGCGGG
>JAFQFR010000008.1 GCA_017398595.1 Clostridia bacterium | reverse complement strand
GTCTGCTCGCGCTCGTCGTGGCCGCCGCCGAGACCCGTGCCGCGCTGTCTGCCCACCGCATCGATCTCGTCGATAAAGACGATGGAAGCGGGGTGACGGCGTGCAGTCTCAAACAGGTCGCGCACACGCGATGCGCCGACACCGACGTACATTTCGACAAAGTCGGAACCCGAAATGGAGTAGAAGGGAACATTGGCTTCGCCCGCAACTGCCTTTGCCAGCAGGGTCTTACCCGTGCCGGGAGGGCCCATGAGGAGCACGCCGTGCGGGATCTTTGCGCCGAGTTTTTCAAACTCTTTGGGGTTTTTGAGAAACTCGACGACCTCTTGCAGCTCTTCTTTTTCCTCGTCTGCGCCCGCCACATCGGCAAAGGTGATGCGCTTTTTCTCATCGCTGCCCATCTTGACGCGTGCGCGGCCGAAGTTGTTGAGTTTGCCGCCCGCGCCGTTCATCTGGCGGCCCATATAGATCCAAAGTGCGATAAAGCCGACCATCATGATGAGGTAGGGCAGGAAGCTGACCCACCACGGCAGCGACTGGAGCGGCTGATAGTGGTAGTCCTCGAGAATGCCCGCCTCGCGCTGTGCTTCTGCCAGCTCGTGCGTGTCTTCATAGAACATGCCGAGGTCGCGCAGGTCGGTCGTGATCTGCTTGTTGACCGACTTTCCGTTTGGCAGCGTGACTTCCTCGTGCAGTGTCAGGATCAGCTCATTGCTGTCGGTGACCGTAAAGGATTTGACCTGTTCGGTCTTGAAATACTCTAAGATGTCGCTGTATTTGATCTCGTCCTCGGTCTCGAACAGATTCATGAAATTTGCGCCGATCAGGATGATCACGACAAATACAAGAAGGTAGGAGAGGATGACTTTAACGTTTTTGTTCATGCAGTAATAACCAAGCCTTTCCGCACGGAAATAGAAGTGCTGAGAATAGTATTGCCCGCAGGCAGGAAAATCATTTTGTATAAACCTCGGGTTTGAGGACGCCTATGTAGGGAAGTGCGCGGTACATTTCGTCGTAGTCCAGACCAAAGCCGACGACAAACTCGTCGGGGACCTGTATGCCACAGTAATCGGGCTCAAACTCTACCTCGCGGCGGGAGGGTTTGTCGAGCAGTGTGCAGGTGCGCACGCTCTTTGCGCCCTTTTGCTTCAAATATTCGCAGAGGTAGGAGAGCGTTCTGCCGCTGTCGATGATGTCCTCGACCACGATGATGTCGCATTCCTCAATGTTTTCTCTCTGCCAGTCGAGAATGATCTTGACCGAGCCGCTGGATCTTGTGCCCTTGCCGTAGGAAGAGACCTTCATCAGCTCGATCTCGGGATTGGATTTGATCTTTTTCATCAGTTCCGCCAAAAAGGGAACCGAGCCTTTGAGGATGCCCAGCAGTACCAGATGCTCGCTTTTTCCCGCGTAGTCGCGGTCGATCTCGGCGGCGATGCGCTCGGTGGTTTCTTCAATCTCTTTTTCGGTGACTAAGATTTTCAAAATGTCGTTTTGCATGGCTTTTTCCGCTTTACAGCGTCTCCTTTATTGTGATAAAAATACATGGTCCGTCACCCGCACGGCAAAATGCGCGGTCGGCGGTGGCGGGGAGATTGGTATATAGAATGGTATCGTCGGCGCAGAGAAAGAAAAGTTTGGCTTTTTGCGCCTCGGTGCATTTTTTATCTGCGATCATGCGTTTGATCTTGTGCGTTTTCCCGAATACGGTGATCGTGTCGCCCGCGCGTCGGCTGCGGACGGTCAACGAACCGCAAAGTGCGTCCCGGCACAGCGGTACTGCGCCTGCCGTCGGCTCGTCGGACAGTGTCAGCGACATGCCGATGGGCAGTGTGACGGTTTCGCCGATGCGGATGGGCAGACAGAATTCTGCCGCCGCAGGCAGCTCGCGTACAAAGCGGAGCTTGCCGCGCTCGCAAAGGGCATAGCTTTCGGGCAGAAAAAGGGTAAAGTTTTCCTTGCCGAGGCGGATCTGCGTGCAGATCGCATCAATATGCGTTTCGGCAAGGTTTGAAAATCCATGTTCATTATACAGCATTTTTACGATGCGTGAAAGCATGGATAGGTGAAAGTTTTGTGCGCTTTTGGTGTACAAGACGCCGTCCTGTACGCATTCGGTGTACAGTTTTTGCGCTTCGCCGTCCAGATATTCGGCATCGCGGCGAAGCAGTGCGGCGGTGCGCGTCATGCTGTCGGCGTATCCCGCCGAGATCTTGGAAAATTCGGGCAGGACGCAGTGCCGCACGCGGTTGCGGCTGTAGGATGTATCGGCGTTTGTGCTGTCCGTGACAAAGGAAAGTGCATGTGCGGCGTTGTATGCGAGGATCTCGGCGCGGCTGATGTCGAGCAGGGGGCGGATGATCGCGCCGCGGCGGCGCGGGATGGAGCACAGCCCCGAAAGTCCGCTGCCGCGCACGAGGTTTAAGAGCATGGTTTCGCAGAAATCATCTTTATTATGTGCGGTGGCGATGCAGGCAATGTCGGGAAGTATCTGGAGCGTGCGTTCGAGAAACGCATAACGCACCCTGCGTGCCGCTTCTTCGGTGCCGAGGGCTTCTTTCTTAGCAAACGCGGCGACGTCGGCTTTTTCGCAGACGAGCGGAACACCGCGGCTCTCGCAAAAGGCACGGCAAAACGCTTCGTCGCGGTCGGATTCCTTACCGCGCAGGGAATGGTTGAGGTGTGCCGCCGTTACCGCAAAGGGAAAGTCGCCGCGCGCTCTGGCGCAAAGAAACAGATCGAGCAGGCAGACCGAGTCTGCCCCGCCCGACAGGGCGACCAGTACGCCGCCGCTCGGCGCGATCTCACGCAGCGCGGCGAGAAATTTGGTTTCGGCTGTTTCCATAGCGGCTCCTTTGGAGTGGTTTACATATCCATTTCGTTATCGATGGTGCGGAACTTGGTGTACTGACCGATCCAGCCGACCTTGATCTCGCCCGTACCGCCGTGGCGGTTCTTGGCGATCAGGATGGACGCGGTGTTTGCCGCCTGTTCTTCCTCGCCTGCGGGGCGGTCGGTCTTATAGTATTCGTCGCGGTAAATGAACATGACAACGTCGGCGTCCTGCTCGATCGCACCCGAGTCACGCAGGTCGGACAGCATCGGCTTCTTATCGGTTCGCGATTCGGGTCCGCGGGAGAGCTGTGCGCAGCAGATGATCGGCACGTTGAGCTCTTTTGCCATGATCTTGAGGTTACGCGAAATGTCGGCGACTTCCTGCACGCGGTTGTCGATCTTGCGGTCGGAGTTCATCAGCTGCAGGTAGTCGATGATGACGAGCCCGAGGTTCTTGACGCGGCGGAGCTTCGCTTTCATGCCCGTGATGGTCTGACCGGTGGTATCGTCGATGAGAATGTCGCACTCGGCGAGTTCGCTCGCGGCGTGCGCGAGCTTCGTCCAGTCTTCCTCGGTCAAATTACCGCCGCGCAGGGCGTTGCTTTCGACCATGGCTTCGCTCGAAAGGATTCTCTGCACGAGCTGGTCCGAGGACATTTCCAGCGAGAAGATCGCGACCGCCTTGCCGGTCGATTTTGCGACGTTGGTGCCGATGTTCAGACAGAACGAGGTCTTACCCATACCGGGACGCGCGCCGACGAGCACAAGGTCGCTGTCGCCCATGCCGACGAGCACGCGGTCGATGCCCGAAAAGCCGGTCGCCGTACCTTTGAGCGCGCTCTTATCCTTGGAGATCAGCTCAAGCTGCGCATATACGCGCGTCAGAATATCGCTGATCTTTTCAAAGTTTTTGCTTTCGCGTTTCTCGGCAATGGCAAAAATGCGCTGCTCGGCGGCATCGAGCTGATGCTCGACCTCGCCGATCTCGCTGTATGCCTCGCCCGAGATCTCGTCGCAGGCGGTGATGAGACTGCGCAGCGTGCTCTTGTCCTTGACGATCTTGGCATAGTCGAGGATGTTTGCCGCCGTGGGCACCGTCTTTGCCACGAGCTTGATGTATTCGGTTCCGCCCGCCTTGTCGTACACGCCGTCGCGCACCAGCGCGTCGATCAGCGTGACGGGGTCGATCTCTTTATTCTTCTTGTAGAGCTCCTTCATCGTTTCAAAGATGTTTTTGTGCTCTTCGAGGTAGAAATCGTCGGCGGTGATAAGCCCTGCGATCTTATCAAAGCTGTCGGGACTGATGAGAATGGAACCCAGCACCGACTGCTCCGCTTCGATCGCGGCGGGCATTCTTCTGGTGAAATCGCCGTTCACGGGTATTTCTCCTTAATATTTCGTATTCCGGATTGTTTTCCTTAGCCTCCCTTGTGCAAAGGGAGGTGCCCTGCAGGGCGGAGGGATTGTGATCGGTAAAATACAACCCCTCAGTCAGCTTCGCTGACAGCTCCCCTTACACAGGGGAGCCTTTGGGACTCTTGCAACGGATTATTTCTCGGTGACGATCAGATTGATCTTGCCCTGGATCTCGCTGCCGTAGAGCTTGACCGGGATCTCGAATTTGCCGTATGCCTTGATGGGGTTATCCAGCACGATCTTGCGCTTGTCGATGTCGATGCCGCTTGCGGCTTTCAGCGCGTCGGCGACGTGCTGCGAGGTGATGCTGCCGTACAGACGGCCGTCTGCGCCGTGGGAGACTTCGATCTTGCAAAGGATGCCCTCAAGCTTTGCGGCAAGCTCTCTTGCCTCTGCCTTGTCCACTTCGATCTTGTGCAGTCTTGCCGCCTCTTTGTTTTTGAGGTCGTTGAGCGAGCCTGCGTCGGCTACTCTTGCCAGTCCCTTGGGGATCAGAAAATTGCGTGCAAAGCCGTCGGATACGTCTACGACTGCGCCTGCCTTGCCGCTGCCTTTTACATCTTTTAACAGAATTACTTTCATGGTATTATATCCTCATTTCTTTGTATGATCATTTTCCGCAAGGTACGCGTCGATCGCGCCCTTGAGCTGTTCCAATACGTTCAGCATCGGGTCAGCCGATTTTGCGCCCGCGCTGTCGAGGTGTCCGCCGCCGCCCATCTTTTCGAGAATGAGCTGTACGCTGACGGATGCGTTGGAGCGCGCCGAAATGTGTGTTTCGCCGCCCACGCGGATCAGCGCAAACGCTGCGTCTACGCCCTTGATGCCGAGCAGACTTTCGGCTGCCTTTGCTGCGGCGATGCGGTCGATCGACTCGCCCTCGGCTTCATCCTTGGCGATCGCAAAGCGACCCTTGTAGATGACGAGATCCGAGAGGATCTTCGACTGCTTTTTGAACTCGCCGAAGTCACTTTTCAGCTCCTTGGCGGATTCGTAGATGCTCGCACCCGCGCTTCGCAGATAGATCGCGGCGTTGAAGGTGCGCGTACCGGTGGATTTGGTGAACTGCTTGGTATCCAGCAGAATGCCGCCGAGCAGGGCGTCGGCTTCCTCTTTGAGAAGCTGTCCTTCGCCGATAGACTGTTCGAGGATCTCGGCAACCAGCTCGGATGCGCTGGAAGCGGAAGGCTCGATGTATTCGGCGATCCAGTCGCGCTTGGTGCGCGAATCGGTCTTGCGGTGGTGGTCGATGATGACCGCGTCGTCTACGGCGAGCGCAATGCCGCCCGAGAGCATGTGGTCAATGTTGTTGACATCGACGACGGTGAGCAGCGTGTCCGATTGGATCAGATCCTGCGCTTCGCTTTCGTCCACGAAAATGTCGGTGTAGTCGGGCAGCTTCGCGAATTTCTTCATGAAGTTTTGGGTGTTGCGGTCGTTTTTATCGACGACGATGTAGGGCTTGACGTAGCAATACATTGCCAGTCGTGCGATGCCGACCGATGCGCCGAAGCAGTCCTGGTCCGCGCCGCGGTGTCCCATGATGATGACGTTGGACGCGCGCGAAATGCGGGTGACGAGCTCGACCGAGCGCACTTTCGCCGCCACGCTCGAGCGCTTTTGTACCGGGCGGGTATTGCCGCCGAAGAATTCCATCGCGCCCTCGGACTTGTAGGCGACCTGGTCGCCGCCGCGCGCCAGCGCCATGGTCAGCGCTTCACGCGCCCCCGCCTCGCGGTCGCTCAGCGTCTCGCCGACGTCGGTGATGCCGATGGAAATGGTGATGGGCAGACCGAGGTCGCCCACGCGGATGTCGCGGATCTTGTCAAGGATGTCGAAGTTGCTCTTGCGGCACTTGCGCAGTCCCTCGCGGTTGGTCAGCAGGATGTATTTGTTACGGTCGTATTCACGCAGGATGGCGTGCAGCGATGCGGCAAATTCGCGCAGGATGCCTGTCACGTCGTTGACCTCGCTGCGGTAGTTGTCCTGCCCGTGCTGCGAGAGCTCGTCAAGGTTGTCTACGAGGATGTAACCGACGACGCTGCGCTCATTTTCCACTCTTGCGGCGAGTGCGTCCAGCTCGGTGCAGTCGTCAAAGACGAGGAACCAGTAGCTTTTTTCATCGGTCTTGAAAGCGAAAGGATGAATCTTGTAGCGGCGCTCGCACAGCTCCGCAGAGGTTTCTTTGCCCTCGGCAAGCGCTTCCGGATCCACCGTGGAGATCGTGTCGATGCCGACGCCCATGACCGAACCGATCGTCTCGGTTGCCGAGCCGAATGCGCGGTTACGCCAGATGATTTTGCCGCTCATGTCGCAGATGACCATGGGGTGCTGTATCTTGACTACGATCTCGAGCATGATCTGCCCGAGACTGCGTCCGAATTTTTCTTCGGCGCTGCCGCTCTTGCGGCGCAGGATCAGCGAACAGATGCCGTTTGCCGCCAGCATGAAGACCAGCGATGCCCCAAAGCAGGCAAGAGGCGAGATCTGCTCCCTTAGCAGCAGGAGAAAGAGTATCAGCGATACAACGCCGATCAGCACAGACCAGATGGTCGTGCGCTTTGCCCCCTCTTTCGGTTTGTTTGTATTTTTCATAATTTTTCCTTTTTTCAGTTGAAAATAATCGGGACAAACTATTATCCCTATTTTATACAGTATATTATATCAAATAGAAAGATAAAAGTAAATAGGCAAAAATAAAAATGCCGTATACCGGAAAAGGTATACGGCGCGGTGTCTTTCTTTGCCATGTTCGGCATTGACAATTTTGATTTTTGTGTGTTATACTAATAAAGTATCGGACGCATAACGAAAACCCGCAGAGAATTGCCGTTCTCTGTGGCGTATCTGCGCCCGAACTTTAAGGGAAACGGACGATGGCAGAGGTGCCACCGCTCATATGGTTATTTGTGAAGCCGAGAAATAGGCTTCTGTGATTATTATAATCCCTAAAATAGGGAAAGTCAATACAATTTTTTAAAAATTTTTATTTTTTTGCAAAAGGGAGGTGGCTTTGTGTTTATAGATACTTTGGATTTCCTTTTGAAAGAACGCAATGTGTCTGCCGCAAAGCTGCTTGCTGATTGTAAAATCGGAAAGAATCAGTATACTTATTGGAAACAGCACAAAAATACGCCGAGCGGAGAAACGCTGCAAAAAATTGCTGATTACTTTGATGTTTCGGTGGATTTTCTGCTCGGAAAAGAGCAGGGAAATGATGATCGCCAAAAACTTGCCGCGTGGGTACGCACGCTTTCCGACAATGAGTGCACACAGGCGATTGCTGTTTTGCGCGCTGCAAATTTGCTGCCCGATACGTTTTGAATATGAAAAAGTAACGAATGCCGTATACCGGAAAAGGTATACGGCATTTTTGTCGTAGCGCGGAGTAAAAATGAATGTTTATGGAACGAACATCTCCGCCCGAGATCCTTCGGCTTTCGATTGCGGCACCACCACGAGATCCCGCTACGCGCTTTTGAGACGATGTCTCAAAAGTTCGACTACGCTTTCTCGCGCAAGATTCCTCGACTGACGCTCGGAATGACGAGCGCGAGAAAGCTACGCTCAGGATGACAAGGGCGGGATTATACGAAGATAGTTGTTGTAACATCGGTAGGGGAGGGGCTTGCTCCTCCCGCATG
>JAFQFR010000007.1 GCA_017398595.1 Clostridia bacterium | reverse complement strand
TACTTCTATCGGTGCCAACATCCGCGAAGCGAATTACGCCCACGGAAAACCTGATTTCATCGCCAAACTCCAAATCGCATTAAAAGAATGCTATGAAACAGAATATTGGTTGGAATTATTCGTAAAATCCGAGATCTTAAATAAAGAAGTCGCCGCTGACCTCTATAACCAATGCGGCACTATCCGGCGTATTTTGATTGCATCCATCAACACCGCAAGGGAGAAAGAAAAATGACTATAAAGGACGATATTGTTCTGTGGGATAATGGTAAAGATAGGTTATCCTTGCTTTCGGTACCAATTGAGCAACAGTACAAATACATTGATGGTATCCCCTGTATAACATTTGCAATTTCATACGAAAACAAAAACTATAAAGGCTGTGATGTATTCACTTTATTTGATCAATTCTACATTGATACAGTCAGTGCAATTGAAAATGCGTATCATTCCTTGAACGGAACTTTTCGTATCGATGATGTCGGTACAGATACAGATGGATATGTTAATTTTACGATGAGCAACAGTCGTTTACTTATTAAGGGACAACTTGGAGCTTCCTTTTCCTCTCATTCCTTGATTTTTGAATTCGAAGCAGATCAGACCTTAGCGGGAATATTACTGCAAATGCTTTCAATCTAATTATTTAGGTGTGCTTTTACGTTATTTTACCTGAATTTTGTTCCGTTTTCGCTTTCTTTTTAATTCAATCCACCTCTTGCATGAGCCGGAATTTCATGGTATGATAAATTTGAGGTGATCGTATGAAAAATGTAGCTTGTTTAAGATGCAACAGAGCCATGGAACACGCAGGGGAAAGCAAACTGCAGCTCGGCGAAATGGGTTGGTTCTCGGGACATTGGCCGAATCTGTTGGCAGGGGCACTCGAAGTGGATATTTATGTTTGCCCCGAGTGCGGCAAAATCGAGTTTTTTCAGCCCCAAGAGGACGAAGACCGCATAGCCAAGCGCGAGTGTCCGAAGTGCGGAGAGAAGCATGACTGGGACTATCCGAAATGTCCTTTTTGCAACTACGATTATTACAGCAAATAAGCGGTGGAGACCACCGCTTATTTTTATAAATTTTCAAAGCCTTTTCCCTTGTAAAAAATACAATTAAAAAAAACGAAAAATACATTGCGGGATGATTCCCGGTATGCTATGCTGAAATAAAAAAGCTTAGCAGGAGGATTAAATGAAAAAAATTGTTTTCACAGCGATATGTGCCATGTTGCTTGCGGCGGCAGTGCTTGTACTTCCGTCTTTTGCGCTTGACGAGCCTAAATTGCAGAGCGATGTCAAAGCCTATATCAGTTTTAACACAGGCGACAATGCCAATGACGGTCTCTCCGCTTCGACTGCGAAAAAAACACTTCTGACACTGACGTCTGACGGTGTCGTCTCGCTTTTAAAGGATGGCGGCACGCTGGTGGTCAGCGGCAAAATGTTTGTCGGCGGCAACTATGTTTTCCCCGAACTGACAAGCACGTTGCTGATCACTTCAAGCGACGGTACGACCGATTATAAAACGGCATTGCCCGAAAACAATCCTGCTACCGCGCTGAAAATGGCGAAGGGCGTTACGTTGACATTTACGAGCGATACGATCATCGATGATATTCTTCTCTTTCAGGAATATGCAAATTCCAATACCATGATTGCCGCAAACGGCTGTACGCTTGTGATCGGTGAAAAGGTACAGACCAAGGGAAGTCCGTATTCTACCGAGCCTTGTTATATGTCCCTATATGCCGAAGCGGGTTCTACACTGATCGTCAAGGCAGGCACATATCAAAAGATCAGCGGAGAGGGAAATATCGTGATCGCAGATGGCGTTACGGTGCTGGAAAACAATGCGCCGCAAGTGGTCGATGCGCGAGAAGCCGCGGCAAACGCGCTGTATGCGCTCGGACTTGTGAAAGGGTATGACGACAGCGGAAGCGATTTTCGCCTCGAAAACAGCCTCAGCCGTGCGGAATCCATTGTGCAGATCGTGCGTTTCCTCGGTGCAGAGGAAAAGGCGCTGACCGGGAACTATACCGTCCCGTTTGCCGATGTTCCCGCATGGGCGGTGCCGTACATCGGCTATGCATATGCAAACGGTATTACCGCCGGACGCAGTGCGACTGCATTTGACCCGGACGACACCGTGGACGAAGCGCAGTTTCTGACACTTCTTCTCCGTGCGATGGAATACAGCGATGCCAAAGGCGATTTTGTATGGAGCGATCCGTTTGCATTTGCAAACAAGGTCGGTCTGATCAATGACACGGCAAAAGCAGGCAGTTTTTCGAGAGGGGATGCGTTTATGGTATGTAAAAACGCGCTTGTATCCAAAACCAAAAGCGGAAAAACCGTTGCCGATAAGTTGATCGCGGCAAATGTGATCACCGAAAAGGCGTATGGCTATGCCAAGCGCATTGCAGACGGTGAGACCATCGTGGTTGCCTGCGTGGGCGACAGCGTGACTGAGGGGCATTCTGCATCGGTCAAGAGCGAATACAGCTACCCCGCACAGCTGCAAAAGTTGTTGGGGCAAGGCTTTAAAGTAGTGAACTGCGGCAAGTCGGGCGCCTATGTGATGCGGACAGATTCCGCATACAATGTCAAAAAGGACAGGGCAGATCTTTGGTACCCGAATACCGCGGCATATCAAACGTTCCGGACGCTTTCTCCCGACATCATGATCGTGATGCTCGGCACCAACGATGCGCGCAGTATGACGGTGTCGGCTGCCGAAGAGGCGTTCATTTCGTCCTACAAAGAATTGATCGCGGATCTGCAGTCTGCAGCACCGGATGCAGAGATCTATCTCTCTACGATGATCCCTGCTCCCAATGCCGATATTACGCACGAGGGAACGGTCTGCACCCTGCCGCGTCTGTTGCGCGGCATTGCACGGGATCTCGGTCTGCCGCTGATCGAAACGGGGGAGACACTGCGTGACTACTACTATGTGATGCTCCCGTATAATGACCGTGTGCACCCCACGGATGTATCCTATGGTGCGCTTGCGATCAATTTCTATAACGAAGTGTTCGGTCACAGTACGGCACTGCCCGAACTGCCGAAGGCAAGCAGCGATGTTGTGTATGTTTCCGCATCGGGCAAACTTACAAACGGCGGAACGTCGCCGAGTGATGCGGTGGACACGCTCGGTCTTGCCGTGGCGATGCTGCGGGAAAAGGGCGGTACGGTCGTTGTTTGCGGTCCGCTCGAGACCGCGGAGCTGCACCTTGTTGCGTGCGGCGGGCCTGTGACGGTCACAAGCGTGTACGGCGGTGTGGATTACAGAACCAAGGGGGCACAGCTGTCCGTGAAAGGCGCTGTTACGCTCGGCAGTGCGCTTGTGCTGGAGAATTTGACGGTGAACGGTGCCGCATCGGGCAAATCGATCAATTGCAATTACCATGACTTTACGGTCGGCGCGGGCGTGTCCTGCATCGGCAGCGACATCAGCATCAATGTCGGTTACCGTGTGGGTTCGGGCGCGATCTTGCCCGAGGAGATCTCCTGCCATGCGGATTGCACGGTACAGATCGAGAGCGGCAAGTGGTGGTTTATCCGCGGCGGCAATCTGCGTACCTCCGACGGCAATCCCATCGGCATGGTAGACAAGGGGGTAAAGGTGTCGATCTACATCCGCGGCGGCGAGTTTACGGCGATCGGGGCAAATGTAAACAGTGCGAGCGGTATGAACAGCTGTGACGGAGAGATCTATATGGAGATCAGCGGCGGAAAGTTCGCAGGCAGCGTGTATGCTGTCCGCAGTATCGGTCCCAACACGACCGGAACTGCCGCTTCGTACAGCGGTGCGATTACGCTGAAGATCACGGGCGGCGAGTTTGGCGGTACAGTGGATGCCTATCAGGATGCTTCCGCACCGAAGGCGACCGGTACGGTCACGGTCATAAAATAAATCCGGGCAAAAATTTCGCAAAACCACTTGACAACACTTTAGCGCTGTGCTATGATTACACCATACCAAAAAACCTGTGACGGAGAGTAGTAACTTCCGCTTCAGCGTTTACAGAGAGCCGCAGGCGGTGGGATTGCGGTAACGACAGCGAGAGCGAATGGACTTCGGAGGGCAAACCGAGCCGATGCAAATCGGTTAGGGGCGACGGTAGGCGACCGTTAGAGCGCCGGGTGTATGATTGTACACGTTGAGAGCGTATGCGCGGCATACGAATTTGGGTGGTACCGCAGGTTTTGATCCTGTCCCATAGTTATGGGACAGGATTTTTGTTTATTTACGAGGTGTTTTGGAATGTTTATTCTGGCGAGACGATGGCGTGACCGCGATTGTTCACGGCATAAAAATTTTGAAATGTAACGGAGAATATCATCATGCAATATAACGGAATTGACTTTGATACATATTTTAAGAATTATCCCGATGCAAACGGCTACTTCGGAAAGTACGGCGGATCCTACATCAGCCCCGAACTGCAAAAGGCGATGGAAGAGATCACCGAGGCGTACTTTACCATTTGCAAGTCGTCGAAGTTTATCAGCGAGCTGCGCCGCATCCGCCGCGAGTTTCAGGGCAGACCTACGCCGATCTCCTATCTCGAGCGTCTTTCTTCCTCGCTCGGCAATGTGCAGCTCTATGTAAAGCGCGAGGACCTCAACCATACGGGAGCACATAAGCTCAACCACTGCATGGGTGAGGCGCTGCTGGCAAAATATATGGGTAAGAAAAAGGTCATTGCCGAGACGGGAGCAGGGCAGCACGGTGTTGCGCTGGCGACCGCGGCAGCCTACTTCGGTCTGCAGTGCGACATCTATATGGGTTCTGTAGATATTAAAAAGCAAGCGCCCAACGTTGCCAGAATGAAGATCCTCGGCGCAAACGTGATCGAGGTCACCCATGGACTGGCTACGCTGAAAGAGGCTGTCGATGCTGCATTTGCCGCATATACCAAGGAATATAAGGATGCGATCTACTGCATCGGTTCGGTTGTCGGACCGCACCCCTTCCCGATGATGGTACGCGATTTTCAGAGCGTTGTCGGCATCGAAGCGAGAGAGCAATTCCTCGCATTGACGGGCGAGCTTCCCGATGCGATCGTTGCCTGTGTGGGCGGCGGTTCCAATGCGGCAGGCTTTTTCGCAGGCTTCCTCAATGATCCCGTAGACATTTACGGCATCGAACCGCTCGGCAGAGGCGAGAAGCTCGGCGATCACGCCGCAAGCCTGCAGTACGGCACAGAGGGCGTCATGCACGGCTTTAACAGCATCATGCTGAAAGACGAAAACGGCGATCCCGCTCCCGTGTATTCGGTTGCCAGCGGCTTAGATTATCCTTCCTCCGGACCGGAGCACGCATTCCTGCGCGATGTCGGCAGAGTAAAATACGATGTGATCAACGACGAACAGACCATCGATGCTTTCTATGCACTTTCGAGACTCGAGGGTATCATTCCCGCGATCGAGAGCGCGCACGCCGTTGCATACGGCGTAAAGCTTGCACAGAAAATGGGCAAGGGATCCGTCCTCATCAACCTCTCCGGCAGAGGTGATAAGGATATGGATTATATTATTGAAAAATACGGTATCCGATGAATTTACATCTTAGTTATAAATAGGAGTACTTACCATGAAAAAGTTTTTTGCGATTCTTCTCACCGCGATTCTTTCGCTGACCATGCTTGCATCCTGCGGCGAGACCAAAGATACAGACGACACCTTTACCGTTGGCGTTGTACAATACATCAGCCATCCTTCGCTGGATAACTGCTACGCCGGCGTAGAACAGGCACTCGTCGCAAGATTTGGCGACAAGGTGCAGATCACCCGTCAGATCGGCTCGGATTCCTCGGCGGACAGCGACTGCGCAACCTATGCAAGCCAGTTTGCCGCACAGAACTACGATATGATCGTTGCGATCGCAACGCCCGCGGCTTCCTCCGCTTTTGCAGCGGCTGAGGCAAAGGATATTCCCGTTGTATTCTGCGCCGTGTCCGATCCCGTTTCGGTTGGTCTGGTCGAGAGCATGGATAAGCCCGGTTACAACTGCTCGGGCACCTCGGATGTCCTCGATATGGACGCACAGGTCAAGCTGATCACCTCTATGCAGCCTGATGTCAAGAAGATCGGCGTGCTCTACACCTCCAGCGAAGCAAACTCCATTGCACAGCTCGCCCTGCTCGAAGCGGCTGCAAAGCCTTACGACATCGAGATCGTTGCACAGAGCATCCAGAGCGATTCCGACATTCCTTCTGCGGCAGCAGCACTCTGCGCGAAGGTAGACTGCCTCAACAACTTCACCGATAACAAGGTCGTCAACAATCTCTCCGTCGTTTTGGACGCCGCAAACAGCGCGGGCATCCCCGTATACGGCTCCGAGATCGAGCAGGTCAAGAACGGCTGTCTCGCATCCGTTTCGATCGATTATGTCGCACTCGGCAAGGTTACCGGTGACATGGCGGCAGACGCACTCGAGGGTGCAAGCCTTGCGGATATGGCGGTCAAGACCATCTCGGATGCAACTCCCGTTGTCAACAGCGATGTGCTCGCGGCATTCAACATGACCATGCCCGCGGCATATGCAAACGCAGAGACCGTTACTACTAACAAATAATAGAAAGGACATATGAAATGTCTGCACTTCTCAGCTCGTTGGATGTCATATTGCAGGATGGCTTTATGTACGCCATCCTTGCAATGGGATATTATGTTTCGTATACGATTTTGGATTTTCCCGACCTCACGGTAGAGGGAACGGTGCTTTCGGGCGGCGTTGCGTTCGGACTGCTCGTCCGCGCGGGCGTGAATCCCTGGATCGCGCTGGTCTGCTCCTTCCTCGTCGGCTTTGTGTTCGGCGCGGTCACGGGTATTCTCCATGTCAAGCTCGGCATTCGCCCGCTGCTTTGCGGTATTCTGGTATCCACGGCGCTGATCTCGGTCAATCTGGTCATCACGGTCGTCGGCATGGGCGGTACCTGGGCAGGTGACGGTGCGCTCTCCACGATCGACCTCGGAAGAGGCGTGCCTACCTTGCTTCGCACATTTCCCGCAAATCTGCTCCCTACGAACCTTTTCGGCTTGAATCTGCAGCGCCTTATCACTTTCTTTGCGATCGCTCTGATCTGTAAGCTGCTGCTGGATGCTTATCTCAAAACCAAGAGCGGACTGCTGCTCCGTGCGACGGGCGGCAACGCACAGTTCGTCACCATGCTGGCAAAGGATCAGCGCGTATATAAGGTGCTCGGTCTTGCCATCGGCAATGGTTACGCCGCCGTTTCGGGCGCACTCATCGTGCAGAGCCGCGGCAACGTCAACCAGGGCATGGGCATCGGCATGGTCGTGATCGGACTTGCCTCGCTGATCATCGGACTTTCGGTGTTCGGCAAGATTCGGTTCATGAAGCCGACCACCATGGTCATCTTCGGCGCGGTCATTTACCAGGCTTGCCTCGGCATCGCCACACTGCTTGGCGTGCCCTCGGCGTATAACAAGATCATCATGGCGGCGCTCTTTACGATCGCACTGATCGGAAGCGGAATGATGCAGAAAAAGGGGGCGGAGAAGCATGCTCGCGCTTGAACACATTTATAAAACCTTCAATCCCGGCACACCCGATGCCAGCACCCTGTTTGACGACTTCAACCTCACCATCGACGAGGGCGAATTCGTTTCGGTCATCGGCTCCAACGGCAGCGGCAAGACCACCATGCTCAATCTTGTCTGCGGTTCGCTTGCACCCGACGCGGGCAAGATCGTTTTCAACGGCAAGGACATTACAAAGATGAGCGAGTTTCGCCGTGCAAGACAGATCGGCAGAGTGTTCCAGGATCCGAAGATGGGCACCTGCGCAAACCTTACCATCCTCGAGAACATGGCGCTTGCCGACAATAAAAATAAGCTCTTCGGTCTCACCCGCGGCGTCAATCCCAAGCGCATCGACTATTACCGCACACTGCTGGAAGAGTGCGAAATGGGACTGGTAAACCGTCTGAACGCCGTCGTCGGTTCGCTCAGCGGTGGTCAGCGACAGGCGCTGGCACTGGTCATCGCCAACATGACCGATCTCGATATGCTCATTCTCGACGAGCACACCGCGGCGCTCGACCCCAAATCGTCCGAAACGGTCATGCACCTCACGGATAAATTCGTACACAAGAGCAACATTACCTCGCTGATGGTCACGCACAATCTGCGCTTTGCCATTGAATACGGCACGCGCCTGATTATGATGCACGAGGGCAAATGCATCGTCGATATCCGCGGCGACGAAAAGAAAAATGCCTCGGTGGACGATCTCTTGCAGATCTTCAACCAGATCAGCATCGAAGTCGGAAACTGAATACAATAGGCAGATGGCGAACATCTGCCTATTTTTATAAAAATTTTTATTTTTTTCTAAACCTTTTCTTTCTGAAATGTGTCTATAAGGTACACGCGTGAATTTTAAATGAAAGGATGATGCATTTTGCTATATCGGGATCAAAACGACGAAACGCTCGTAATGCTGACGCTTGCGGGAGAGCAGCGTGCCTATGAGGTGCTGGTCACACGATATGAACAAACCGTCATTGCCGCCGCGTATTCCGTGATCCACAGCCGATACATGGCAGAGGACGCGGCACAGGATGCTTTTATCACGGCATGGATGAAGCTGAATGTGCTGCGCGAGCCTGCACAATACGGCGCATGGGTATGCCGCATCGCCAAAAACTGCGCAAAGAACATGGTGGCGCGCGTCCGCAGCTATCTCAGTCTCGACGTTTTGGAAAACTGCATTGCCGAGGATGAACAAGGTGAAAACCCCGAGTTTTTATATGTGTCATCCGAGGAGCGAAAGCAACTGCATGAAAGTATTAGCGGACTGCCCGAAAAAGTCAAGCAGGTGATCCATCTGCACTATTTTGAGGAGCTTTCCGTTGCGGAAATTGCAGACAGAATGCGTATTTCTGCCGGCACTGTCAAAGCGCAGCTGCACAACGGCAGAAAACAGATCAGAAAGGAGCTTGGCGCTATGAATGAAAAGGCGAACGATACTTTGGTACAGCGCGTCATGAAGAAGGTGGAAGAACTGAAGCGCTGGCAGCCGAAAAACAGCAAAAACGGCTTTGCTGTTGTATACGAGGACGTTCTTTGTGAGGTGGAGAACCTGCCCGAATCGACGGATAAATACCATGCGCTCGCGGATGTGCTCATGCGCGGCTGGTGGTGGCTGCCCGGGGACAAGAACGATGCTTTGTTTGCCCGCATTCGCGAGGCGGCGGAGCTTGGCAAGAATGACGAAGTGATGCAGTTTATCGTGGGCAGAGAGGATCAGAGGCTGCACGGCAAAGCACGGATCGAGTTTATGCGCGACAAGCAGATTCCGCGCCTGGAGGCGGGCGGATTTGTCAAGGCGCTTGCCCGCGAGTGGTATTGGCTGGGCGATGCGTATTTCAGGCAGAAAGAGCCCGAAAACGGTTTCGCGGCATACGAAAAAGTGCTCTCTCTTTTGCAGCCCTCGGATGTCTACTATGCCTATGCGCTTGCCACCGCGGAGATGGAAAAACAGCATGGCGATGTATATGCAGATAAACCCGAAGACCGCTACAGACTGCGTGTTACCGGTGAAGAATACCGTATTCTGGACGGAAAACTCTGCCGCTGGAATTATGAATACAATGGGAAAGGAATGCTGAATTCGTGTGACCGCGAGATAGATCACATCTTTCGCAATGCGTCCTATTGTGACGGCAATTTTACGGTGGAAGGCTTGCGGGTCGGCGAGCGGCATACGGGTTCGGACGGAACAACGCTGACTTTCGCGTCGGATGCCGAGACCGTACAAACGCCCTGCGGCAGTTTTGACGGCTGCGAGCTTTGGGTCACGCGGCACAGCGGAGCGACCTATCGCACCTATTACAAAAACGGGGTGGGCATCGTCAGGCAGGAACGTCTCTGCGACGGCATTGCCGAAGCGCGCACGCTGAAAGCATACACAGTCGTCGGAGGAAGCGGACGGATCCCCTGCGCCGCAGGCAACACATGGGAATACACCGCAGGCTATGATACAAGCGTTATGCTGCAGGCATCCAAGTTTACGATGCACTATGCAGACGACAAGACCGTTATTCTGTCGATGTACCGCAGTATGGAACGGCTCAGATATGATGAAAACAGTTGGGTCGATATGATCCAGCAGATCCGCAATGAGTATTATTGCGAGATCGAGCATGGGTATAAGCTCTGTGATGTATCGTACCCCATCGAGCGCGCAGAAGCGCTGGCGAAAACACCGATGGAAAAGGCACATACCAAAGCGGCATGTTCGGTGGCGCGCCGTATTCTTGCCACCGATCCGGTGTTCAATCCGGACTGCACCGCAACAGGACACTGGAACTTCTTTTCACGGAACTATACAGAAAAACAGGACGGCAGGATCACGTTTGGGGATGATTGCCGCTGGTCGTTTGAGTGGAAAAGCGCCGGCGGAATGGAGAATGCAGAGAAGCCGATCCTGTACAACGATGTCTACGGCATTTTGCAGGATGCAACAGACTGTATCTGGTCGGATGCATGGCAGCCGGGCACAGAGCGCACGGTGGAATACATGCTATGGGGAGACAGACAGATCAAAACCGAGATCTGCTGCGCGGCGGTCGGCAGTATCACGACAAAGGCGGGCACCTTCACCGATTGTATGCAGCTTTCGCTGGATATTGACGGAATGGACGCGGGCTTGTCGTATCGCGGCGGCAAAAAGGAATATGCCTTCGCTCCCGGTGTCGGCATTGTGCGCATGGTAAACTATTATTGCATGGATGCGTGCAAGGCAGTGTATGAGCTGACCGCATATGAGGGAACGGGAGAGGGATACATGCCGCTCGCCGACGGCATGGTGCGCCGCTATGACGCGCTCGATCTCACGGACGGCTATGTCGGCAGTGCCGAGTATACCTATGCGGCAGATGAGGAGGGCAATATCGTGATCTTCGCAGATCGCTGTGGTATCCGTAAGAAGCCGGAACCGATCACACAGTACAGCGCGATCTTCGGCGAAGTGATCGAGGCGCAGCTGTGGAGGGAAAAGAAACGCGCGGAAAGCCGTCTGCGCCACGATGTGAACAACTTCAATATCCTGCTGCATTTCCTCGGACGCCCAACCCGCAACTGGGCGGCGGCGAAGAAAGCGGCTGCGTGGGGAAAATATCGCATGCGCATGATCGAGTTTTTAGCCGAGGATG
The DNA here is from genome assembly GCA_017398595.1 of Clostridia bacterium. Taxonomy (GTDB): domain Bacteria; phylum Bacillota; class Clostridia; order Oscillospirales; family CAG-272; genus UMGS902. The sequence continues at coordinate 3,971 of JAFQFR010000007.1, read as the reverse complement.
GCGAGATCCCTCGTGCATGGTGGGGAATCTATGCCCATTCCTGCTTTTTAACGGCTTGCGCAACCTTTGGCTACGGCAATAAAGAGGAAGGCTATGCATACCTTGACCGCACGTTTGAACTGCTTCCGCGGTGGTTGGAGCTCCCCGACGATGCACTGCTCGAGGTGGGCAATGAGCAGATCTACGGCGGTATCAAGGTCGTCAAAGGCAAAGGGGTGATCGAACTGCCCGACGGCACGCGCGAACCGATCCTGTATGATTGGCTCTTTAGTTTCAACGTCGGCAATATGTATTACGGCATGACCGCACCCAGCGGCTGGGAGTGGTTCAACGGCGTGCGAAACGAAGATCGCTTCATAGCGGCGATCGAGCGTGTAAAGAAACTCATGGAGACAAAAAAAGCATAAATAAAAAACTTCCGTCTGCTTTGACAGACGGAAGTTTTTTATATCGGCATATTTGCAATATCTTCGACTAAGGTATCGACGCTTTCCTTGGTGGTCGCCCAGCTGGTGCAGAAGCGGACGATCTTTTTGCCGTTCTCGGCATCCGCCCAGAACTCGGGCAGACTGTTTTGCGACAGGAACGCAAGCTGTGCATCGGTCAGAATGGGGAACTGCTGGTTGGTCATGGACGAACCGAAAAATTTGATGCTGCGTGCCTCGAATGCGTTACGGATGCGCAGAGCACTTTCCACCGCGCCGCGCGTGATCTCGAAATAGAGACCGTCTGTGAACAGTGCGTCAAACTGGATGCCGAGTAATCTGCCCTTTGCCAGCATGCCGCCGTGGCGCTTGATCATATAGCGGAAGTCGCGCTTGTACTTGTCGTTCGGGATCACGACGGCTTCGCCGAACAGCGCGCCGCATTTTGTGCCGCCGATATAGAAAATGTCGCAGAGCGTTGCCAGTTCGGGCAGTGTCAGATCACAGTTCGGGTCGGCGAGACCGTAGCCGAGACGCGCGCCGTCGATGAACAGCGGCACGTCGTATTCTTTGCAGACTGCGTGCAGTGCGGTAAGCTCATCCTTTGTGTAGATGGTGCCGCACTCAGTCGGGAAGGAGATGTATACCATGCCCGGCTGTACCTCGTGTTCGGCGGTCTCACTGGCATAATGCGCCGCGAAGTATGCTTTGACCTGGTCGGCGTGGATCTTGCCGTTTTCACAGGGAAGTCCGAGCACCTTGTGTCCCGTGGCTTCGATCGCGCCCGTCTCGTGCACGGCGATGTGTCCCTGTGCGGCACAGACTGCGCCCTGATAGGGGCGCAGTACCGACGAGATCACGGTGGTGTTGGTCTGCGTGCCGCCGACGAGAAAATGTACATCGGCATTCGGTGCTTCGCACGCCGCGCGGATCTTTTCACGCGCCTGTTCGCAGTAGGGATCCAGTCCGTAGCCGCAGGTCTGCTCCATGTTGGTGTTTACGAGCGCTTCCATCAGCTTCGGATGTGCGCCCTCGGTATAGTCACATTGAAAGTTATGCATTTTGATCTCCATTCCGCCGCCAAACGGCGGCACAAAAGGTAAAAGCGTGAAATCCTTTATGCAAAACATATTGCAAATTAAACTTTCACGCTATCTACCCTGTTTCTTTTTTCACCTTTCAAATAGGCTTCGATATTCATCACGATCTCGTCGAGACAGCGCACGCGTGCTTCCAGTGCACCCCATGCCATGTGTGGCGTGAGCATCACATTGTCGCAGTGCAGCAGCCGCGTCATCGGGTGATCGGCGGGGAAGGGCTCGACCGAATATACATCGGTGGCAAAGCCGCCGATCTTGCCGTCCAGCACCGCGTCGGCAACCGCGCTTTCATCCGTGACCGCGCCGCGCGCCACGTTGATGAGGATAGCGTCGGATTTCATCATGCCGAGTTCACGCGCGCCGATCAAGCCGCGCGTGCCGTCGTTTAGGGGTGTGTGCAGCGAAATGATGTCCGATCGACGGAGCAGTTCGTCCAGCGGTACGCAGTCAAATGCGTCTGTCGGTGTGCGCTTGTAGGCGAGCACCTTGCAGCCGAACGCCTCGGCGACTTTTGCCACTTGTCCGCCAATCGCGCCCGCGCCGACGATACCCCAGGTCTTGCCGTACAGCTCGTGGAATACGGGGATCAAACGGTTTGGCACGCCCGCGGCGAGATAGCCGCCGCTTTTGACAAAGTCGGTGTATGCGCCGATCTTTTCAATCAGCGTCAGCGCCATCAGCACGGTGAGCTGCGCCACGCTGTGCGTGGAGTATCCCTTGACATTGCAGACCGCGACGCCGTGCGCGCGGCAGGCAACGAGATCAACGTTGTCATAGCCCGTGGCGAATACGCAGACAAGCTTTAAGTTTTTGGTGTGATGCAAGATATTTTCGTGGATTTTGATCTTGTTGATAATGGCGATGTCCGCATCGTGCAGTCTCTCGGCAACGAGCTCTGCGGGCGTGTTATCGTGTAAAACTACTTCGCCGAAGCGTTCCAGTACTGAAAAGTCTAAGGCTTCGCCAAGCGTAGCCGCGTCTAAAATTACAATTTTCATGCGTTTTCCCTCCGTTTTGAGAACATCCAGTCGTACAGTCCTTCGGTATCCGCAGTGCGCTCCCAAATGCCGTGCCCCGCACCCTCAAAGGTGGTAAAGCGTACATCGGTTCTGCCTGTCGCGGTGAGCGCGTCGTGCAGTTCTACGCCGCAAGTATACGGAATGACTGTGTCCGCTGTGCCGTGGAAGATCCAGATCGCAAGATCACGCAGCCGCTCGGCGTGCTGCGGCATACCGCGTCCCGCTGCGGTGATCGCGGCGGCAAAGGTGTGCGGATAGCGCGATGCAATGTCCCAAACGGCAAAGCCGCCCATCGACATGCCGTAGAGGTAAAGGCGGGAAAGGTCCACGGGGAATTCTTTTGTAAACTGCCAAAACAGCTCCATCGCCGCCGCCATGTGCGCGCTTTGCGGCTGCACATCGGCATCGAAAACAGGCTGTGTCCAAGCGTTCAGCGCCACCCAACTGTCGGTGTTCGGACAGCAGGGAGCGATCACCAGACAGTCGTCCTTGTATGCGCCTGTTTCCAAGTTGCGCAGGAATTTTGCCTCACCTGTGTAGATGTGCGAGTTATCGTTGCAGCGCACGCCTGCCGAGTGCATGTAGAGAATCGCGGGGTATTTTGTATCGGTATGAAAATTTTCGGGTATGTAGAGCTGATATTGCAGCGCTACGCCGTTTGCGGCATCAAAAAGCAGGCTGTTCCAACCTGCGTGCAAGGTTTCGGTGCTCATCCTTACCTCCCCAAAGCAATATATCTTATTGTATCATATCTTAGGAGAAAGTAAAGACATTATTTTGCATTTTTGTATTTGTATGCCGCGAGTTTGAGCGAGGTGAGCTGCTTGTCCATGCCGATCGCCGCGGTGATCTGCTCCTCGGTATAGCCGTATTCGAGCAGTTCTTCGATCTCTTTGTCCGAGATCAGCAGCTCGGCGGCAAACAGGTTCGCTTCGTACTCTCTGCGGGAGGCGGGCGAGTACAGGGAAGTCTCCTCAAAGCCGAATGCCGCAAATTCGCGGTGTAAAAGATGATGCCCGAGCTCGTGCGCACATACGATGCGAGCCGCGGAGCGCGGCAGAGACTTGTTCAGAAAGATAAACGGATTGCGATAGATCACCTTGTAAAAGCCTTTGAGCGCGCCGAGCTCCTTGACGATCAGTTCAATGCCGCACTGCCGCGCGATCTTGTACGGATCGCGGCAGCGGCATTTTTGCAGAATGCTGTCGGCACGGGCGATCACTTCCTTGGATGCGATCATGGAACATCCCTCCTTTGCATGGTAAGTATAGCAAAAGAAGTGTCCCATAAATCGGACAGAAATGTGACACGCCCCCTGTCAAGTAGACATTTTTATCGGACACCTGTTATGCAACATAAGCATAACGGACTTCCATCGGGGTTTGTCCGGTTTTCTGTTGAATTCGCTCATTGTTGTAAAAATAAAT
>JAFQFR010000006.1 GCA_017398595.1 Clostridia bacterium | reverse complement strand
TGCATAAAGCCGTTAGCCTTGAACTCGCCCTTGATCGACTCGGTCTCCTTGTGCTCCATCTCTTCGGTGTAGCCGCCGCCCTGGATCATAAAGCCCTTGATAACGCGGTGGAAGATCAGGCCGTCGTAAAAGCCTTCCTTGACCAGTCTCTCAAAGTTTGCCGCCGTAACAGGCGCTGCGGTCTTGTCAAGCTCAACCTTGATGATGCCGCCGTTTTCCATTTCAATTTGTACCATGGTGATATATCCTTTCTTATTTGAAATCTTCTGTAAACCACACCGCCGATTTCGGTATGGAGAATTCCTTTCCGCACAGGTAACCGAGCGCGCCGCTTTGGTCGGCAAAATCAAAGCGCAGGCGGTAGGAATAGAGCGCCTGATATTTGTACCCCTTTGCGCGGTCGTCGCGGTTCACGCCGTATTTTCCGTCGCCGAGCAGCGGATGTCCGATATACGAAAATTGCGCGCGGATCTGGTGCGTTCTGCCCGTGAGCAGTTCGACCTCGAGCAGCGAGTTTCCGTCTTTTTCGGCGAGCACCTTGTATTTTGTACCGATGCTCTTGGCGTCGCGCGGTTTGTTGGATGCTTCGTAAATTTTAACCGTGTTGGTAGCGGAATCTTTTTTCAGCCACGCGTGCAACGTGTCGCTCTTTTTGTGCAGGATGCCGTGCACCGCGCAAAGATAGAATTTCGAGGTCTGTCCGTCGCGGATCTTTTCATTCATCACGCGGAGCGCCTCGGCGTTCTTGGCAAGGATCACAATGCCGCCTGTATTGCGGTCGATACGGTTGCAGAGCGCGGGGGCAAAGGACTGCTCCTTTTCGGGATCGTATTCGCCCTTTTGATAGAGGTAGGCTTTGGCATGGAAAAGCAGCGTATTGTTCTGCCCCTCCTTGTCGTCATGCACCAGCACGCCCGGGCGCTTGGAAAGCAGGAGGATGTTTTCGTCCTCATAGACAATATCGAGATTGGGACGCACGCGCGAAAGTCCTGCACTGTCGCCTGCCTTTTCACCGCTCTCAAAAAATTCCTCGGCGATAAAGAGCTGCAGGGTATCTCCCTCGCACAGCATCTGTCCGTTTTCGGCACGCTTGCGGTTGACCTTGATCTTCTTCTGCCGAATCAGCCGATACATCAGCGACGGCGGCATGCCGTAGAGCGTTTTGGTCAAGAACTTATCGAGTCTCTGCCCCGCGTCGTTCTTGCCGATCATCAGTTCGCGCATAGTACGCCTCCTTTCAAAATAATCCCCGCCCGAGATCCGTTCGACTGCGCCATCCCCACGCGTCATTCTGAGCGAAGTCGAACGAATCTCGTGGGGATGGCTCCGCTCAGGATGACAGCGGGCGGGACTGTGCAATAAGAGATGGGGTCGTTCAAACCCCATCAAAGTTTTTTACTTGGTTCCGAAAATTCTGTCGCCTGCGTCGCCGAGACCGGGCAGAATATACTTGTTCTCGTTGAGCTCACGGTCGAGCGCAGCCGCGTAAATATCCACATCGGGATGCGCCTCCTGCAAAGCCTTGACACCCTCGGGTGCGGCAACAAGGCACATAAAGCGAATGTTGGTCACGCCGCGCTTTTTCAGCATGGTGATCGCGTCGATCGCGCTGCCGCCCGTGGCGAGCATGGGATCCACCACGATGACAATGCGCTTTTCAATATCCTCGGGCAGCTTACAGTAATACTCGACAGGCTGATGCGTCTCGGGATCGCGGTACAGACCAATGTGACCGACCTTTGCCACGGGAACCAGCGTGAGCATACCGTCTACCATGCCGAGACCTGCGCGCAGGATCGGAACAATGGCGAGCTTTTTGCCCGAGATCTTCTTTGCCTTCATGGTTTCCATCGGCGTTTTGATCGTGTACTCCTCCATAGGCAGGTCGCGCGTGACCTCATAGCCCATCAGCATGGCGATCTCGTTGAGAAGCTCGCGAAAATCCTTGGAGCCGGTACCCGACTGGCGCATGATAGAAAGCTTGTGCGTGATCAGAGGATGGTCAAAAACATGCAATTTGCTCATTTTATTTCTCCTATCCGCCGCTTGGCAATTGATTTCTATCTATTAGTATACCACGCACTTCCCTGCACACGCAAGATATTTTTCGATTTTTGTAGACAGAATTCATAAAATATGATAGAATACAGAATGTTGAAATTTCTTGAGGTGGTGAAAACATGCCCTATACGATCAGTGTGCATACGCTCGGCTGCAAGGTCAGCCAATACGAGAGCGAAGCGATCCTCGAAGCCGCCGAGGCGCGCGGCTTTGTCGCGGCAGAAGAAGACAGCGTGTGCGATGTGTATGTGATCAACACCTGTACCGTCACCGCCGAGGGCGACCGCAAGTGCCGTCAGTTGATCCGCCGCTTTATCAAGATCGCGCCCGATGCAAAAATTCTCGTCTGCGGCTGCTATTCGCAGGTCGCCCCCGAGGAGATCGCAAAGATCGACGGCGTGGACTATGTCTGCGGCACGCGCGACAAGCTACGCGTGGTAGACCGTGCGCTTGCGCTGCTCGAAGGCGAAAGCATCCCGAAGATCGAAGTGAGCGAGCTTGCCGACGCACCGTTTGAAAAAATGCAGATCACGCGCGCACCGCGCACGCGTGCCTATGTCAAGATCGAGGACGGCTGCGAAAATCGCTGTGCCTACTGCAAAATTCCCGAGGCACGCGGCTTTGTGCGCTCCAAGACCATCGCCGACACGGTCGCCGAGGTTCGCGCGCTTGCCGAAGGCGGCGTGCGCGAAGTGGTGCTGACGGGCATTGAGACCGCGTCGTTCGGCAGAGACACGGGTGAGGATCTGTGTGACCTGCTGTGCGAGGTGGAAAAGATCGAGGGCATCGAGCGGATCCGTCTCGGCTCACTGGAACCGACACTGATGCGCCCCGCATTCATCGAAACGATCGCGAAGCTGAAAAAGCTGACGCCGCATTTTCATCTTTCCATGCAGAGCGGCTGCTCACGCACGCTTGCCGCGATGCGGCGCAAATACAACGCCGAGACCGCGATGCAGAACATCTATGCCGTGCGTGCGGCGATCGACGGCGTGCAGTTCACCACCGACTTTATCGTGGGATTCCCCGGGGAGACCGACGAGGACTTTGCCGTGACAATGGAATTTGCGAAGCAGGCAAAATTCCTTGCAACGCATGTGTTCAAATACTCGAAGCGCGCGGGAACGGTCGCGGCGACCATGCCGAACCAAGTTCCCGAGGATGTCAAGCACGAGCGATCGCAGGCGCTGATCGCGCTGAGCCGCGAGAGCACGGCGGCACTGCTCCGTGAGGAGATTATCCTGCGCCCCGTGCAAAATGTGCTCTTTGAGCAACAGATCGACGGCGAGTGGAGCGGACACACCGCGTCCTTTATCGAAGTGCGCGTCAAAAGCGAACGCGATCTGCACGGCACTTTGCAGGCAGTGCGCTTATGCGATGTTTGCGACGGATATTTAAAAGGAACGATTCTATAGAGCATATCTGCAAAAGGAGTTAAGCTTTGAGATCCACAACAGATAAACGATTGTGTGCCATTGTTTTTCCGATTCTTTTAGCGGCGTTTCTCTATATTGCACACAATATTCCGTATACGCACGACGATTGGGACTGGGGTCTGGAGATCGGCGCCGACCGTTGGCTGTCCGGCGAGCTCAACAACCGCTATACCGGCACCTTCTTTGTTTTGCTGATGACGAGATCGGCCGCCGCAAAAACGCTCATCATGGGGCTTTCCATGCTGCTGATCCCATGGCTTACGGCAAAGCTCGTTTCGAAAGCGACCGAAAAAAGCAATCGCCTGTTTTTATCCCTTGTGGCTGTCGGCGTATTCACTTCCATGCCCGCCATTACATGGCGGCAAACCTACGGATGGGTATCCGCTTTTGCAAATTTTTGCTTGGCAACTGTTTTTATACTCATGATCCTGTTGCTTTTGCAAAGGTGCTTTACCGCTCCGCATCCCCCCTTATGCTGCGGCGTACTCACTTTCATTTTGGTGTTCGTCACGCAGTTCTTTACCGAAAACGTATCGCTTCTGCTGCCCTTTGTTATGCTCGGCGGATGTATCTATGCCTGCCGAAAGAAGCGGGCACGCACCGTTATGTTCTTCGGACTTGCCGGCAGCATCTGCGGCGCGGTCCTCATGTTTTACAACCCGATATACGGCGAGCTTTTGGAAAACGGAGTGGCGCTGGAGGGTATACGTGAATTTTCCTTTTCGGTAGAGGACTCACCGAGAGACATCCTGTTCGACATCCTGCATACCTTAACAAACAAGACTCTGCCGATGCTGTACGAAACGCATCCCGCACTCTGCGTGTTTCTCTCCGTAAGCGCAGGCGCTTCGCTCTGGAAGCGTAACAAATTCTTTGCGATCCTCACCGGCATGCTCCTGCTAACATACAGCTTTCACTGCATCTATGCCGCAGAAATGCAGCGGCAGGCGTATTACTGGGTGCATCCGTATCCGGAAGTACGGATGTGGGGTTCGATCCTGTTCACCGTTATTTTCGCATGTGCGCTTCTGTTTGGAAAAACAAAATGCAAACGACCTGCTATTCTGCTCGCGCTCGTTGCCTATGCACTGGTGGTGCCGCTCTGCGTCATGCACAATCTCGGACCGCGCTGCTTCTTCGTGGCGCAGGTATGCTTGCTGGGTGTCGGGCTTTTCACATTCGCCGACGCAAATATAAAAAAAGCGCACATTTGCCTGCCCACGACGGTTTTGCTCATAACCGTCGTATTCCATATGCATGTCTATTCCACCATCGGGGCATGCAACGATCTGCGTGCGGAATTGATAGAGGAAGCCATAGAAGAAAACGCCGAGGTCCTTGCGCTCCCGCTCTATGACGATCTGTATGTCTATTCCTGGGGATACAACCCGCAGACGTGGGAACGCGCGGAGTATTATCGGGAATTTTACGGCTTACCGAAAACAATAGACCTGATCTTTCTTCCGTTTGACACGGTGGATAGCTGGCCGAACATCCCCGAAAAAATGTACGAGGATGCCCTGCTCTATCCATATCGCGGCGAATAACAAAACTTTTTGATCTTTTTAAAAAAAATTGTAATTTTCTCTTGCATTTTTCAAAGCTCTATGCTATAATATCGGTTGTCGCGTTAGGTTTATAATAATTATAAATATAAATACCGCTTAATTTGGGAGGTGTAATTCACATGGCAAAGTGCAGCGTATGCAACAAGGGCGTGGTTTTCGGTCACAACGTTTCTCACTCGAATCGTAAGACCAACAGAACCTGGAAGCCGAACATCAGAAAGGTGAAGGCTGTTGTTAACGGAACTCCGAAGACGGTTTACGTTTGTTCCCGTTGTCTCCGTTCCGGCAAGGTCGAGCGCGCAATCTAACAACAAATTCGCAAAAAAAGAGGCAGACAGGCTTGTCTGCCTTATTTTTTTACATCTGCAGCCAAGGGATATTCCCTATATGAGAAATGATGAAGAAAAAGAATTGTAAAGCATGGATCTGGCTCATCCTCGGTATTATTTTCATCGGTTACTACGGCATTGAAGCGCTCTTTGTAGGCTTCGGCTTTTCCCTGCTCTGGATCTGGGCGGCACTCGGCGCCGTCTGCCTTCTTTGCGCGGCGCTGACCTTTCGCTTTGGCAAGCTGCCGCTGCCGCGATGGATGTTTGCCACGATCTGCGTCCTGATCGCGATCGGTTTCATTTTCTTCTGTGTGATCGAAGGCTTGGTGATCTCACAGATGGGCGCCGAAGGAGAAGCCGACCTCGACTATATCGTCGTGCTCGGTGCGCGCGTGAACAAAAACAGTGTCCCCTCGAAGCCGCTTTACTGGCGGATCGATGCTGCGGAAGAATACCTGCGGGAAAATCCGAACACCAAGGCGATCCTTTCAGGCGGTCAGGGTTCGGACGAACCGATGAGCGAGGCGCAGTGCATGTACGACGCGCTGATCGCACGTGGGATTGATGCGGATCGGCTGATTTTGGAGGACAAGTCCACCAACACGGGCGAAAATATCCGTTTCAGCCTTGCCCTTATGGAAGAGGATGCGACCTTCGGCGTGGTCACCAACAATTTCCATGTATTCCGCGCGGTGAAGATCGCCGAAAACCTGTCGGGCAAAGAGGTCAGCGGCATTGCCTCGCAGTACAAGGATGCGCTGCTCATTCACTATATGGCGCGCGAAGCCGCCGGCATCATTGCCGACTCTCTGCGCGGAAATTTGAATCTGTTTGGGAAGTAGAATACGATGAAATGCGGGGAAAACTTTTTATAAAAAGTTTTCCCCGCACCCTTTTCAAAAATTTTAAAATTCAATGAAAAAAATCGCCGTTGACGACGCCTCCCTTGCCTAAATGGGAGGATAGCGGCGCATTGACCGCGCAGCGGTGGTGGGATACATCCATAGCAAACCAACTTAATAATGTTTGAATACTATGGGACGTATCCCTCAGTCACCTACGGTGACAGCTCCCTTTAGGCAAGGGAGCCTTAGAACTTTTCCTACCCCTCGCCGCGAAACAGCTCCAGGATGCGAAATTTTACTTTGTAAACGGGTTTTTCGCCGCGCATGAGTTCGTACTCATCCTCGGTGAGTCCGCAGTTTAAAAACAATTCTTCGCCATCCTCTGCAGAGCTTGCGCCGAGGCAAAGCGGCGGATAGAGCACGCACCAAAAGTTCTGCCCCTCGGCTTTACCGAGCCGTATGCAGAGCGCGGTATAATTGCCGCGCGGCAGGCTGTAATCGCCGTAGGATTTTGTGGGAAAATAGCTCTCCTCGATACTGACCGTGCATGTATACGCGGCACGGTCGGCAAGATAGGCGTTGACGTCCTGCTCGATTTCCGGGAGCATTTGCCGCGCGGCATCCAGTGCCGCGTCTTTGCTCTCGTACCCCGACAGCACGGTCGAATATTTTTCGAGCACAAGGTCGCGCACCTCTATTTTCAGCGACTGATCGGCTTCACTGTCCGAATTGGCGATGACATGCATCCGAACCACATCGTTGTATACGCTGTCGTCCGCGGCAAAGCAGGCAAGATACAGGATCACCGAGAGTACGGTGAGCAACGAAAAGATTTTTAAAAAACGCAAAGAATTTGACCTCCTCAAAGTGGAATGTCCTATTCTTTGCGTTTTTTCTAAAAATTATACAATTTGCGATTATTTTACGAAATCGAACTCGAAATCGTAGATATTGACGGTGTCGCCGTCCTTACAGCCCTTCTCTTCCAGCATCGCGATAACGCCCGCTTTTTGCAGGACGCGCGAGAAGAAGGAAAGCGACTCGTAATCCTCGGGGTTGACCTGTCCCATGAGGTTGTAGAGCCATTCGCCCTCGACATAGTAGGTGTCGTTTTCGCGGCGGACGGTGGTGGTGCGCTCGCCGCTCGGTACTGCCGCGTCCTCTTCGGTATATTCCGGCTCATACACGGTCAGGGGCGGGAGCGTTTCGAGCATATCGGCGGTCATGCGCACAAGTTTATCGAGATTTTTGCCCTCGAGCGCACTGACATAGATCAATTCTCTGCCGCTGTCCTTGACATACTTTTCAAAGGCTTCGATGTCGGTCGTGCCCGACTCGATCATGTCGCATTTATTGGCAACGATGATCTGCGGACGGCTTGCCAGTCCTGCGTCGTAACGCGCAAGCTCGGCGTTGATCGTTTCAATATCGCTGACGGGATCTCGTCCCTCCAGACCCGAGACGTCCACAACATGGAGCAGCAGTCGGCAACGATCGACGTGGCGCAAGAACTCGTGTCCGAGTCCGAGTCCGTCGGACGCGCCCTCGATCAGTCCGGGAATATCCGCCGCGACAAACCCCTTGCCCTCTCCTGCCTGCACAACGCCGAGGCTGGGAGACAAGGTGGTAAAATGATAATTCGCGATTTTCGGCTTTGCGGCGCTGATGCGCGAGATAATCGACGACTTACCGACATTCGGGAAGCCGACCAGTCCGACATCGGCGAGCATCTTCAGCTCGAGCAGCACTTCGCGCTCCTCACCCTTGGTACCGCCCTTGGCAAAGCGCGGGATCTGGCGCGTGGGGGTCGCGAAATGGCGGTTGCCCCAGCCGCCTCTGCCGCCCTTGCAGAGCACATACGGCTCGCAATTCGACATATCCTTGATGATCTTACCCGTTTCGGGATCCTTGACAAGTGTTCCGGGCGGAACCGAGATGATCAGATCCTCGCCCGTGGCGCCGTGCATCTTGCATGCCTTGCCGTCCTCGCCGTTTTGCGCGATGAATTTGCGCTTGTAGCGGAAAGCAAGCAGTGTGTTCGTGCCCTCATGGATCTGCAGCACGATGTTGCCGCCTCTGCCGCCGTCGCCGCCGTCGGGACCACCCGCAGCGACATATTTTTCGCGGCGGAAGGAGACCTTGCCGTTGCCGCCGTCGCCGGCTTTTACATAAATTTTAACGTGATCGACAAACATGGTCTGTCTTTTCCTCTTCTTTCGTAAATTCGCAGTCAGTCAAATCAGAGACGCGTTATTCGCCGCACTGCGGTCAGTGCATATCGCGTCCTGCGCGATATGCAGTACGCGTCGGAACCCAAAGTTTTCCTTGGCAGGTAGCCGGAGACGCGTTATTCGCCGCGCTCACGGATGATGATCTTGATCGGCGTGCCGCGGAAACCGAAGGTATCGCGGATACAGTTTTCCAGATAGCGCTGGTAGGAGAAATGGAACAGCTCGATGCTGTTGGAGAAAATAATGAACGTCGGGGGTGCCACGCTTGCCTGCGTCATGTAGTAAATCTTGAGACGCTTGCCCTTATCTGACGGCGGCTGTACACGCGCGGTCGCATCGTTCAGCATATCGTTGAGCATACCCGTGGAGATGCGCAGCTTTGCCTGTTCATTGACATAATTGATGTGCTCGAACAGCTTCTGCACGCGCTGACCTGTTTTCGCACTGACAAACAGAATGGGCGCGTAGGTCATATAGGAAAGCGCATTGTAGATCTTCGCGGTGAATTCGTTGACGCTGTCGTTATCCTTTTCGACAAGATCCCACTTGTTGACAACGACGATGCACGCCTTGCCCGCCTCATGGGCGATGCCCGCGATATGCTCGTCCTGCTCGGTGATGCCCTCGGTGGCGTCGATCATCAGAAGGCATACATCGGCGCGTTCCACCGCCATGTGCGCGCGCAGCACGCTGTACTTTTCGATGACTTCCTCCACCTTTGCCTTGCGGCGGATACCTGCCGTGTCGATAAAGGTATACTTGCCCCATTCGCACTCGATCTTGGTGTCGATCGCGTCGCGCGTAGTACCCGCGATATTGGAAACGATCAAACGCTCCTCACCGAGGATCTTATTGATGATCGAGGATTTGCCCGCGTTCGGCTTGCCGATCACGGCAACCTTGATGCTGTCATCCTCTTCGGTAAAGTCGGTGTCCTCGGGCAGTTCGGCGAACACGGCATCGAGCAGGTCGCCCGAGCCGCTGCCGTGCAGCGAAGAAAGCGCAATCGGATCCTTGTCAAATCCGAGCTCGTAGAACTCGTAAAATTCCAGCGGAACCGCTCCCACGCGGTCGATCTTATTGACTGCCAGCACGACAGGCTTGCCGCTCTTTTTCAGCATCACGGCAATGTCGCGGTCATCGGCAACAAGGCCTGCGCGAATATCGCACATAAAAATGATAACATCCGCGGTGTCGATCGCGATCTGCGCCTGTGTGCGCATCTGCTTTAAAATAATATCGTCGGTCTTCGGTTCGATACCGCCCGTGTCGATGACGACAAACTCCTTGCCGCACCATTCTCCCTCCCCGTAGATACGGTCACGCGTAACGCCGGGGGTATCCTCGACGATCGCGCGGCGCTCACCGATGAGTTTGTTAAACAGGGTGCTCTTGCCGACATTCGGTCTGCCGACGATTGCTATGATCGGTCTTGCCATTTTTGTTCGTCCTTTTCTTAGTATTTCAAAAAGTCACTTGCATCCGCGCGGGCGATCGAATACTCCGTCGTGTAGCCGTCCATGCCGCTTTCGGTGATGAAGAGATAGAAGTGATCCGCATCGAGTGAAACATAGGGATAAATGCCGTATTCCGTGCGATACTGCGAAAGGTTCTCCGCATACGGCGGTGCGCCGAACGCGGTAAACTTGCCGTCGGCAAACGCCGCTTTCAGTTTGTCAAAGTCGCTGACGATGTCTGCAGCGGTCAGCAGTTTTTTCGCTGTGGGATCTGCCAGCACGGTATAAAAGACTTCGCCGCTCTCCCCGGAACCGATGCTGTCCTCGTAAAAGAGGGAGTATTCCCCGGCAAAGGTAGCACAGATCACGGTCTCGTCGGCATAAAAGCTCGCCATTTTCACGGCGTAATCGGCGCTTCCACCATCGGAAGCGACCGAAGAAGCGTTGGGAATGTAACGCGCAAACTCTGTCTCTGCCGCCTTCTTGAGCAGCGCATCGAGATCCGCGTCACCCGTCGTAAGCACCTCGTAGCTGACGGCAACGCCCTTACCGAGAGAAGGTACCACGGTTTCCGTCGCAAAGGAAAGCGCGGACGACGGCTCGGCGGTCTGCGTCGTTGTGACCACGGGATCGGTCGTAACCGCCGTCTGCGTCGTCACGGGCGGATCCTTGCGGTTGCAGGCGCAAAACACAACACAAAGCGCCACGCAAAGCCATATCAGTTTTTTCATGCGTTACTCCTTTCGTATATTCAAACGGTTGCACCGAAGATCCTCGATACCAGCTCGCCGCCGTCATCGCAGCAGAACTCGATCGGTACCGAAAGCTTTTCGGACAGTTCTTCTTTGGACATGCCGCACAGGAAGAGATCTTCCTCGGCACGCAGCGTGTTTCTCGGGAGCAGCAGCACCTGACCGAGCTCTTGTCCGGACAGCTGCTCATACAGATCCTTGCCGGTGAGCAATCCCGAAACGGTGATCTCCTCGCCGAAGAAGCGGTTGGTGATCTTGTAGACGTGAATCGTCAGATCCTTGCAAAGAAGCATCAGGCGGTCGCACATGCCTTTGATGAAATCATACGCGGCAGCGCCCGTTGCGATCGAAACACACCGTTTTTTTCCGTCGAGCGCGGTAATATACTCGCGCAGGAACGTAAGCTCGATGCCGAACTCCTCCTGCATAGAAGCGATCATACCGACGCCGTTTTCGATCTGGGTGAAATCCTCATAAAATTCCGCATTCGGCAGCGGCAGCTCGCCCTTGATATAGAGCTCATCCGCAGGATAGAAAAGTCTCGTGCCAAGCTCGGCAAGGCACTTGTCGCCAAACGCCGTCACCGTTTCGATCACGGCACGGCACTCCTCCTTGGAAAAGCTCTCCAGCGGATAGAGTCCGTCGCGGAATTTTGTCAGCCCCGCGGGCACGATCGAAACCGAATCCATCGCGGAATAGAGCGCTTTCAAGTCCCGCATGGTGCGCAGCAGCTCTTCCCCATCGTTGACATCCTTGCAGAGCACGATCTGTCCGCGCATATGCGTGCCGCCCGCTTTGAATCGGTCAAGATAGGAAAGCACCTCGCCCGCGTGCTTGTTTTTCATCATGCGGACGCGCAGCTCGGGGTTGGTCGTATGCACCGAAATGTTGATCGGCGTAATGTGCATGTTGATGATACGATCAACTTCGCTTTCGCTCAGATTTGTGAGCGTGATATAGTTGCCGTGCAGGAAGGACAGACGGGAATCGTCATCCTTAAAATACAGCGTATCGCGCAGACCTTTCGGCAGCTGATCGATAAAGCAGAAAATACATTTGTTTTCGCAGTGATGTTTTTGATCCATCAGCGGCGTGGCAAATTCCAGCCCGATGTCGTCATATTCTCCCTTGTCGATCGTAACGGTAAAATCGCTGCCGCCGCGGCGCAGAGAAAGTGTGATATGGCTGTCAGCGAGATAAAAGCGATAGTCCAAAACATCCGCGATCGCTTTGCCGTTAATGGACAGCAAAATGTCGCCTGCGTGCACGCCCGCCTTTTCGGCACGGCTGTGTTCGTGCACCTCGGTGATCTCTACCATTTTCCTCGCCTCCTTCAAAGTATAATACGCCAATTTTATTTAGCATATTATTTTATCATATTCTGTTCAATTAGTCAAGAGCGGTAAAAATACACGATACAAAAAACTTATGTATCACGACAGATAAATCAACATATAAATTATAGATGCAAATACAGCGCGTTTTTGAATCTTTTTGTCCAAACCGACAGCATGTATTTTGTGCGACATGTGCAAAAAGAAAGAACTTCCAGTAAAATCATATGTTAAAAAGTTCCATGATTTTTACATTGAAAAAATTTGAAAAAAATGATACAGTATTATTGCATAGAAATGTGCAATATTATTTTCCCAGGAGGACATTATGAAGAAAAAGATTTTATCCTTGGCAATTGCCGCACTGATGGCACTGCCGCTCGCAATTTTCGCATCCGCTGCCACTGTTACGGCAGATGCCGGCGCAAAGATGGAAGTTCCCACCGAACCCCAGACGATCAGCACGCCTGTATATTATGTTTCCTATCAGAAAACCAGTGGTGTACAGTCCAGCGACACCAACGCCGGTACTTCCGCAGATACGCTGCTTGCTACCTGGGGCGGTACGCTCCCCATGCTCCCCTCCGGCGGTACAGTCGTTATCCCCGGTAAGGGTTATGTAGGTACGAGCTACACCTTCCCGATGCTGGGCGGTCCCGTTACCATCACTGCTTTTGACCCGCAGACCAATACCAAGTATGAGGGTACTGCAGAGGTTGCCCCCGATGTAGAAGGCGATGCATACAAGAACGGCACGCAGATCGGTATGTTCATGATCTATGCTGACTGCGTAATGACCATCGAAGGCGAATACATATTCGACGACATCACCCTTCTGGAAAGAAACCAGGCCGGTACGAGTAAGATCAGCGTAGGTCTCGGCGGTAAGCTCGTTATCAAGGATAACGTACAGATCGTCAAGATGACCGATGCTCCCGAAAACATCATTCTGAACGTAGATATGGGCGGATGTGCATTCCTGCACGCTGTCGGCTTTGAGAAGTACACCGGTACCGGTACGATCGTAATCGACAAGGCTCTGTACGAGAGCGACGCTGTTACCGATGAGCAGTTCGCAGAGTTCTACGGCACTGTTATTGATACTGAGGGTAACGTGCTCCGCGGAAAGTTTGTTCCGACTAAGGATGAGCCCGCTGAGACCACTGCTGCTCCCGTAGAGACCACCGAGGCTCCCGTAGCTACTACCGAAGCTCCTGCAGAGACCACTGCTGCTCCCGTAGAGACCACCGAGGCTCCCGCAGCAACCACCAAGGCTCCTGCTGCTACGACCGCTGCTCCCACAGCTCCCGCAGCTGACGGCGGTGCAAATGTCGGCGTGATCGTTGGTATCATCGCTGCAGTTGTTGTAGTTGCTGTTGTCGTTGTCGTTATCGTCAAGAAAAAGAAAGCTGAATAAGCTGAAATAAACGCAAAAAAGCCGCCTTTCGGCGGCTTTTTTGTATTTAAAAATAGAACAGATCTTCAAACTTTGTTTCCAGTGCGATGCACAGAAGCAGTGCGAGCTTTGCAGAGGGGTTAAACTGGTTTTTCTCGATCGCAATGATGGTTTGCCGCGTTGTACCAACGGTTTTGGCGAGTTCTTCCTGCGAGAGCTTTTTCGCCAGACGAATTTCGCGTATGTGGTTTTGTAAAACAAGATCGTTGTTCATTACAGCACTCCCAGATTATACAGGACATAGACAACAAGCATCGTTATTGCCCCTGCCGCCTCGAGCACAGCGCCGATCAGCACCTGCCACGGACGCTTTGCCATGAAAAACTGGCAAAAGTAGAACACGCTTGCCCATGTAAAGCATACCGCGCCGAGCGCATAGATCGCGGTAAAGTGCCCAAGCGCGCCTTCCACGATCATCAGCACTACGGCAAGCAAACAAGCACTGATGTTGCCGATCCAGCAGGAACGGTTGATCTTCGCCTGCTCCATTTCGCCTACATACACTTTCCTGCCCTGCGCCTTTTCTAAAATTTCTTTGTTGTTCATAGTACCCTCCTGTGTAAAGTTTTGTTTACATTTTCAGTATAGCATGCAAACGCAGATGTGTCAAGTTTTATTTACATATTTTTTTAAAAATTCTCTCCCTCAGTCAGCTTTGCCGAGACTCCCGAAGCTCGACAAGCTCGCTTCGGGGAACCCCGGCGCTGACAGCTCCCTCGTCAGAGGGAGTCGTTGTTCTTCCGCTAACAGCGGAAACACAAAGCCAAATTGGGGCAAAAAGAAAAAGCCGCAAAGCTGCGGCTTTTTCGCTGTATGTTTTTGCATTACATATTGCCGTACATCGCCCAGATGTAGATGTATGCGGGAATGATCGCTGCCAAGGTAAAGGGGATACCGATACGGAAGAAGTCACTGTTCTTGACCTCGTAGCCTTCCTTGCGCAGAATGCCGATCGCGGTGATGTTTGCCGATGCACCGATAGGCGTGATGTTGCCGCCGAGTGTTGCGCCGGACAGCAGGCCGAAATACAATACCGTGGGATCAATGCCAAGCGTTGCCGCCAAGCCGGTAACAACGGGCAGCATGGTCGCAACATACGGAATGTTGTCGATGAAAGCGGAAATCAGCACGGATGCCCAAACAATAACGGTGTACAGCACAAATACATTGCCGCCGCCGAGTTTTGCCAGCAGATCAGCTGCCGCAGCGATAACGCCCTCTGCGGTGATACCGCCGATCATCAGGAACAGACCGGTCAAGAGACCGATCGTCTGGAAGTCGATCTCCTTGAGCGGATCGAGGATCGCATGGAAATCCTTCTTTTTAACGAAATTATAGATCAGTCCAACCACGAGCAATCCGCAGCAGATCAGACCGTTGGTGATGCTCGGCTTGGTCGGGATAAAGGATGCAACGATCAGCAGAAGCACAGCGCCGACGAGCAGTACCGTGGGAACATAGTCGGTCACCTTCGTGCGCTGACCGCTCTTCGGAATGGGTGCCTTCTCCTTGCGGAACAGCCATGCAAGGATCAGTGCAGACAAAATTGCGCCGAGCTCCACTGCGAAAAAGATCGACGGTCTTCCACGATACCAGAAGAAGTCGAGGAAGCTCATCTCGGCATAGGAACCGAGCATGATCGCCGTGGTGTCGCCGACCAGGGTTGCAGCGCCCTGCAGGTTGGAAGAAACTGCGATACCGATGATAAACGGAACAGTATTGGTCTTCAGCTTTTTGCAGATCTCGAGCGCAACAGGCGCAATCATCAGCACAGTTGCCACGTTATCTACAAAGGCAGAAATCACGCCTGCGAACAGCGACAGCGCCACTGCTGCGATCTGCACGGTCGGCACCTTCTCCATGATGAGATCGGCGAGGAGCTCGGGCATTTTGCTTTCGATAAACAACGCCACAAGTCCCATCGTGCCCGCGATCATCATCAGCACGTTAAAGTCAATAGATCCAATGATCTCACCGAGCGGCAGCATGCCCGTCAGAATAAAGATCAGACCCGATGCAAGTGCAATATAAGGACGATATTTGCTGAAGGTCAGCATCAGCACATACGTCACAGCAAAAAGTACAATTGCAAGTATCAATGAAAAGCCCTCCGGATTTTTAAAGTTGCTTTCATCATACCAAATTTGCTTTCACTTGTCAATCTGTGTTTTTTCAACAATATGTCCGCAAAATTTGCATCTTTTTTCGTTTTATGCTTGCTTGCTTTCGCAACCTTCAACAAAGCACAAAAAACGCAAGGCAAAGCCTTGCGTTTTTTGATTACATATTCTTTTAGCCGATGACGCGGGTACGGATGACACCGTCGATCGCGTTGAACTTATCGGTAACGGTTGCGGGAATGTTGCTGCCCGTATCCACGATGGTGTAAGCATACTCGCCCTTGGAGCCGTTGCCCATGTTCTCGATGTTGATGTGTTCTTCGCCGAGAACTGCGGTGATCTGCGCCAGCATGGTGGGCACATTCTTGTGAGTAATGCAGATTCTCGTGCCGCCGGACTTGGGAACCGTAACGGTCGGGAAGTTGACCGAGTTTACGATGTTGCCGTTCTCGAGGAAGTCAACCAGCTCCTGTGCTGCCATAACAGCACAGTTATCCTCGCTCTCCGCGGTGGAAGCACCGAGGTGCGGGATGGAGATCACGTTCTTGTAACCGATCAGCTCGGTGGACGGGAAGTCAACGACATACTTTGCGACCTTGCCGCTGTCGATTGCCGCCTTCATCGCATCGGGATCGACCAGCTCTGCACGCGCGAGGTTGATGATCTTCGCGCCGTCCTTCATGGAAGCAAATGCCTTCTCGTTGATAAAGCCCTTGGTATCCTTGGTAGCAGGAACATGCAGCGAAATGATGTCGCTGGACTTGAAGATCTCTTCATAGCTCTCTGCGAGTTTCACATCTCTCGAGAGATGCAGCGCGCCCATAACCGACAGAAAGGGGTCATAGCCGATAACATTCATGCCGAGCGCCTTGGCAGCGTTGGCAACCAGACCGCCGATCGCGCCGAGACCGATAACGCCGAGAGTCTTGCCCGCAAGCTCGTTGCCTGCGAACTGTCCCTTGCCTGTCTCGACCTCTTTTGCAATGTTTGCCTTATCCTCAATGGTCAGTGCCCAGTTGATACCGCCGATCACATCACGCGAAGCCAGAAGCAATGCGCAAATGGCAAGCTCTTTAACCGCGTTTGCGTTTGCACCGGGGGTGTTGAATACGACAACGCCGGCTTCCGCGCACTTATCTACGGGAATGTTGTTGACGCCTGCGCCGCAACGTGCGATCGCAAGCAGTTCGGGGTTCAGCGGCATGTCATGCAGCTTTGCCGAACGAACCATGATCGCGTCGGGTGCCTCTACAGCGTCCGAAACGGTATATCCGCTGCCGAACACGTCGGTGCCGACCTTGGCGATCTTATTCATAAGCTTAATATTCATGGTTAAATTCTCCTTATTTCGGGTTCTTCTCGGCAAAGTCCTTCATAAACTCTACCAGCTTTTCTACGCCCTCGATCGGCATAGCATTGTAGATGGAAGCGCGCATACCGCCGACGCTTCTGTGGCCCTTCAGGTTCTTGAGACCTGCCTTTGCAGCCTCGGATGCGAACTTCTTATCGAGCTCTGCATCGCCGGTAACGAAGGTAACGTTCATCATCGAACGGCACTCCTTCTTTACGGGTGCGATATAGTAATCCTGGCTGTCGAGATAATCGTACAGGATCGAGCACTTCTTCTCGTTGTACTCTTTCATCTTCTCGAGGCCGCCGACCTCATTCAGGATCCATTCATATACGAGACCTGCCATGTAGATCGCATAGCAAGGAGGCGTGTTGTACATGGAGTCGTTCTCTGCCATCAGCTGATAATCCAGCATAGAGGGCGTTTCGGGGCGAGCATTGCCGATCAGATCCTCACGGATGATCACGACCGTAAGACCTGCAGGAGCCATATTCTTCTGTGCGCCCGCATAGATCACGCCGAACT
This sequence comes from Clostridia bacterium, assembly GCA_017398595.1. GTDB lineage: Bacteria > Bacillota > Clostridia > Oscillospirales > CAG-272 > UMGS902. The sequence goes on along the minus strand of JAFQFR010000006.1, from coordinate 1,980 downwards.
TGGATACGTCAACAGGCTCGGAAATGATGCAGGAGGACATATCCGCAACCAGCGGGATGTCGCCGGTATCGGGGATATAGTTATACTTGGTTCCGTAAATGGTGTTGTTGAAGCAGATATGTACATAGTCTGCGTCGGGACGGAAGCTCTCGCGCGTGGTAGCGGGAACATAAACAAAGTTGTCCTCTTTGGAGGTAGCAACGCATACAGCATCGCCGTACTTCTGCGCTTCCTTGAACGCCTTGCCCGAGAACTGACCGGAGACGATGTAGTCTGCCTTCTTGTTCTTATTCATCAGGTTGAGCGGAACAGCCGCAAACTGGGTGGAAGCACCGCCCTGCAGGAACAGAACCTTGTAGTTATCCGGAATATTCATCAGCTTGCGAAGATTTGCCTCCGCAGCCTTAATAATTGCGTCGTAATCTGAAGATCGGTGACTCATCTCCATTACCGACATTCCGCTATCTCCATAGCATACGAGCTCATCTCTTGCTTTTTCCAATACAGGAAGCGGAAGCATGGATGGGCCTGCGGAAAAATTGTAAACTCTTGACATGGTTGAGACACCGTGGCCGCTTTCGCGGTCCCCTTTCTAAAAAAATAATTGATATTATTATACGCGCAAAAGTTTCCTGCGTCAATACAAAAAACAAAGTTTTATCCGCGATTGCGCAAATTTTGTTTAAAAATTCACAATACCGACACTTGCTATTTGCAAGGGAAAGTGGTATAATAAATATAATACGATCAAGGGGGGACTTAGCGTGCATTTACAGGAATCGGGAGAAATGTATCTTGAGACTGTTTTCGTCCTTTCCAAAAAGGGTGGCGTCGTGCGTTCGATCGACGTGTGCGAATATATGGGGTATTCCAAGCCGAGCGTCAGCCGCGCAGTGGGGCTCCTCAAAAACGGCGGCTATCTCACGATGGCAGCAGACGGCGCACTGGAACTGACCGATGCGGGACGCGAGGTCGCCGAGCGTATGTATGAGCGCCATACCCTGCTTACACAATGCCTGATCTACCTCGGTGTGGACGAGGAGACTGCCGCAGAGGACGCATGCAAGATCGAACACGACATCAGCGACAGATCCTTTGAAGCGATCAAAAAACACATGCAAAAATATGCACGATCCTAACGAAAAGCCTCGCAACGAGGCTTTTTATTTTTCAATATAAAGCGAAAAAGCGGACACCATGCGGTGTCCGCCTTTCTTATGTAAGGATCAAAACTTAATTCTTTACCCACTTAGCGTAGATGGATACGCTGCCGGTGATCTTGGAATTGAAATCAAAAGGCTTCGTGCCGTTGATGTCTTTGTACCAGCCGACAAAGGTGTAGCCGTCCTTGGTGGGTGCTGCGGGCATTGCAAGAGCCGTGCCCCTCTTTACGGTCACCGATACATGGTCGTTTGCACCGGTGGACTTATACGTTACAACACATTTCTTATTGTTTCTGCAAGCGAGTGCGATCGCAAGCGCGAGATTGTTGTTGCTGCTTCCTTCGTTCTCCGGTTCATCATCGGGAGCGAGCTCATATGTAGCAGTCAGCGTGATGTCATTGGTTGCAACGCGCTGCATGGTGTACGTGCTCGAGGTGCTGATCGGTTCCGTAGCATCGTCCAGGAGCCAACCTGCAAAGCGATAACCCTTGGCAGGAGAATCAGCGGTTACGGTTACCGAATACGACTGACCTCTGTAGATTTCCGTTTGCGAAGCTGTGCCGCCGACAACCGTGATGGTGATCAAATGATCCGCAGGAACATTTTCCATCACAAATGTGGCACTTGCCAGCTTGTAATGATCTGCATCGTTACCGGTCAACTGCAGACCGGACGCAACCCAGTTTTCGCCGTCCTTGGCAACAGTGATCTTATCGAAGTCAACCTGAACATCTGCGCCATCCAGCTTGCCGGAAAGCGTGCAGCCCTCAACACCGGGAACAACACAAAGTGCTGTAACGGTCAGTTCGATCGCAGG
>JAFQFR010000005.1 GCA_017398595.1 Clostridia bacterium | reverse complement strand
GATGCTATGACGTAGGTGTCAATCCAAAAGTGGAATATACTTTTACGAAATTAAAGAAAAACTTATATAAATATGGAGGTTAACATTATGGCAAAGATTATTGCAGTAGAAGCAGACTCCGTTATTATCGAGACCGCTACAGGGAAAACAAAAACTTTCCCTAAATCAGATTTTTCTTTTTCTCCGGTCGTCGGAGAAGAAGTAGACATCATCCACTTTGATGGCAAAGATATTGTCCGTCCAAGATTAGATGCAAAGCAGGAGTATACCTCACCGTCAACGGCTGCTCCGCAAGTAAAACAGGTAAACAAGCTTATTTATTGCCTGCTGGCATTCCTTCTCGGCGCATTCGGCGCACATAAATTCTATGCCGGAAAAGCTCTATGGGGAGTCATTTATATTCTTCTTTCGTTCACGGGAATATCCAGTATCATCGCATTTGTAGAGTTAATCATTGCACTTTGCAAGAAATCCGATCATAACGGTAATATTTTGATTTGACAGTGAGGCAAATATGGATATATTTGAAACGCAAAAATACGTATGGCAATACGATAATCTTAAAACCAAGTACTCTTCATTTTTTCAAAAAGAGAAGCGAACATCAACAACCAGAAAGCTGACAATGGGAACCGTTGTTTTAGTGATATGTCTTGCAATTCTATTCTCCAACGCTTGGTCTATGGAAGGTGGAGGCATGGTAGTTTGTTTAACCTCTCTCACTACATTCATTATTTATCCAATTGCGGTGCACCATATTAAAAAGACATCCTATTCACGCGATTGCACCTCAAAAGAAATCGCAGCAGCGTATAAGAAACACGGTAACGAAATTACGGCTCTCAAAGTTCAGATCGATGAAATTTCCGAAAATTTAAAAAGATCCGATCTCCCTGCACAATACCACTATTCTTTTGCAGTGAATTGGATGGTGAAAGCCATTTACTCTAAACGCGCAGACACATTAAAGGAAGTAATCAATCTTTACGAAGAGTATTTGCAAAAAGAACGACATAATCTAGCCATCACAGAAGCAATCAAAAGCATCGATATCATATACTATTGATGCACCCCTGTGGCTGCTGCATTTCATCTGCAGCAGCCACTTTAATTATATCTAAAGCAACAGTTTCCCTTACTGCTCTCGCAGTACATCGTTCCAATCTTTTTTTGTAGGGATGATTCTTTCAAGCTCAGGATGTTGCTCGGCAAATTTATTGGCAGCATCGTCGCTGTCGATCGCAAGGACACACTTATCCGAATACTTTTGCATAAGTCGTTGCAGAGATTGGTGTTTCAATCCACCAAGCGAGGCGTATGCGTGCTGATTCTTGAGAACACTTTTTCGATGTATTGACATTAGGCTAACCGCATCAATCGCACTTTCGCAAACATACACCTTGTCCGGGGCTGAACAACCCGTGACCCAATACCCATCTGCATCAGCGCCCTGCGCAATGCCCTTGTATCGCGTATCGCTTGTCCCAACGATCTCCGCATACTTGCAATCACGCGAAACAAACACGCAGTTGCCATACTTTTCTGCCTGATACAGTGTTTTTTCATCGAACAGCTCTTGCACAATAGACGCCGGAATATGACGTTTGACCGTGAGGTACGCCCAAACCCGCTTGTATGCATCCGGTTCTTTTGACGGTAACATAAACGGTTTAGGAGATGACTTTTCAGCATCAACGATATCCCAAATCGGACACTCACCTGCATATTCGGCAAGTGCCCGTACAGCGGCAATGAAATCACCGTTATACACATAATCCTGTAAAAATTGAATCTGATCGCCGCCTTTTCCAACGCTGAAACGATAAAATCCGCGACTTGTGATCACCAGGGAATCGTGCTCGGGATGCACATATCGACTATGGTATTTTTTGTCCTGCATAATCAAATACGGATGCTTCGTTTGCAAATATATCACAAGGTTAACACTTTTCGCTGCCTCAATCTGACTTTTTCCAACTCTGTTTTTCATTTTTACCTCTTCCCGCACTGCTGTGCTTTTTAATTTCACAAACAGTATGGAAGAAAGCTTTCTCGAAAAGTGTGCAGTTTGAGATTACACATATAAATTTATATGTTTTCTTTACATGTAAGAAAGAAGATAAAATATTATATATTTATTATTTTATTATTTTATTATTTTTGTTTATATGTCATGCCCAAACTGCAAGTTATCGTTATAGCATTTCTGTCATACTTGTAGTAGATGAAAGGTTATGTATTGGAGCAATGCAGATTCGGGAAACTTTCATCATGGTTACATCATTACCATCCTCTTCTTTGCCCCGAATCTGCGTCGGCGCGCCGTCCTCCTGCGACGTGCCGACATAGGAGTAAGATGACAGAAACGGCATCTTACTTCCTTGCTAATGGTTATTCTCCCGGGGTTTTGTTGTTTCCCTTGGGAGAATAACCAGTTAGCAGAAGTTTTGCAAGTGACAGATACAAAGCAGTTTCTCTGAGCGCGTGAATGTTCCGGCACGCGGCGGGCCTTTTCTCGGCGGTGTGAATGCATCAAAAATAGAGACGCATGGACAAGTTTAGCAGCCTTCGGGCAGGCGCGGGAAGAAGCGTTATTCTTCAAAAAAAAAAAATATTTGACTTTTTTCAGAAAACGCTTGACAAAATCCGTTTTTTGAATATAATGGTTCTCACAGAAATGGTTGCATATAAGTGTACCAAGATTCTGTATACATATTCTCAAAATTAAATACTATAGATGTCATATTTTTAGGGATACGAAATCACTCGTTTCCCATTTTATATTCAGCAACTACTCAAACTTTTGAACGGTATAAGCCGTCGCTTTACATAATGACGATTGGGGTATTCCCCTTTTATTTGTTATGTAAAGCGACGGCTTTTTTATTTGCAAAATTCTAAAAATGCCCCTGCAAAAGCAATTTTGCATTTCAACTTTCTTTCATACTCATTGAAAAGTACACAAGAAAGGAGCAAATGCAAATGGGCAGAGGAAAAACCACCTCCCGAATACTGTTTGAAGAGGCAAAAGGCTTTTTCAAGCGCTACCCAAACGATGTCACACGAAAGGCATATATTCAAAATTACCGCAAATTTATCACCTACTGCCGTGAGCAGCATAAGTGCAAAAGCAAAGAAGAGTGCGGGACACACATATCGGAATACTCCGTACATTTACAAAAACAAGGCTATTCCCCGAGCACAATTCATGCGTACCTTGCGCCTGTGGCACTGTATCACGGCATAAATCTGAAAGAAGTTGCCAAACCCAAACGGAAAGCATCCCAATATACACGCGGGCGAAGTTTTAACGAAAAAGTACAGCGCACCGACAGCGATCTGTCAAACAAAAAATACGCGCGAACCGTTGAATTTCAAAAGCGCGTGGGCATACGACGAGCAGAACTCGCAAGGCTCAAGGGCAACGATTTCTTTCAGGATGAATCCAGTCATTATTGCGTGCGCATTCGCCGGGGCAAGGGCGGAAAACAGCAGCTGCAACGCATATTGCCGGAAGATATTGCATATGTAAAAAGTTTTTTCAACGGCAAGGCTCCGAACGAGCCGATTTTCGACAGAGCCGAATTGAAAAACAAAATCCCATATCACTATCTTCGGGCAATGCAAGCACAGCGAGCCTACAAATACTACTTGCAACTCTGTCAAACAAAGCTTGGCCGAGCAAAACTGGAATACGAAATTAAAAAGCGATGGGATCGATACAATATCAAACCACGCACGGGAAAACCGAAAAAATTCAAAGGAACCCTCATCCACGGAACTTACTTCCTTAGAGGTGACAACAAAAAATTTGCGACCAAACACAACTTGCCCACGAGGTACGACAAGCTGGCGCTACTGGCAACGAGTATATTCCACCTCAGCCATTGGCGAAACGACGTTACCGTCGAAAGCTACCTCTTGACTATATAATTTTTATCAACAAAGGAGAAAAACAATGAACGCTACTACGCGAAATAATACAATGAACATCACCGACAAAATCGCCGTTACCACCGAAGAACTTGCAGCTCTGCTCAGCTGCGGCAGAAAGACTGCTATTCAAATCGGCAGAGACGCCGAAGCCTGCATCCAGTACGGGAAGCGCGTGCTCTGGAATGTAAGCCGTGTTAAAACGCATCTCGACGCAATTTCTGCATAAGGAGGAGACAAACATGGCAGCACAGAGAAGAGACAACCGAAATCGTGTCCTCAAAGAAGGCGAATCGCAGCTCAAAAACGGAACCTACCGCTACAGATATACAGACGCAAACGGCGTCCGCCATGACATTTACAGCAACCGACTTTTACCAACAGACCGAACACCCGTCGGAAAGCGCGAGGACATTTGCCTTCGGGAGAAGGCGGAACGTATCCGCACAGATCTGCGCGATGGCATCCGAACCGCAGCTGCAGAAAAAGAAACACTGAACTGCATGTTCGACAAATACATTGCAGGCAAACGTAAACTTAAGGAGTCCACGCGCGTGAACTACCTGTATATGTACAACACCTATGTTCGCGAAACGATTGGAAAACGAAAGATCGCCGACATCAAATATTCGGACATTAAGGCGTTCTACAACAGCCTGATCCTTGACAAACATTTTAAGCCCCACAGTATGGAAGTCATTCACACGGTTCTGCACCCCACCTTTAACCTTGCAGTACGAGACGAGTACATCCGCACAAACCCGACGACCGACGCAATGCGAGAAATCAAACGCGAGCACAATTGGAAAACAAGCAAACGACACGCCCTTACCATAGACGAACAGAAAGCATTTATCGACTTTCTTGCCTCTTCGGAAAAATATACCCCTTGGCGGCTGCTCTTCACCGTCTTTCTCGGCACGGGTGGCCGTGTCAGTGAAGTGCTTGGTCTTCGCTGGTCGGACTGTGATTTTGAAAAGAATGTTATTCACATCAATCACAATCTTACTTACCGTCCGTCCATAGACGGAAAAGCCGCATTTCGCATAACAACACCAAAAACCGAAGCCGGCATCCGTATGATTCCGATGCTCAAGGCAGTAAAAGAGGCGTTGCTGCAGGTGCGCGAAATGCAAGCCATTTTCGGCGGCAGTAAACTCGCTGTAAACGGTAGCGATGACTTTGTTTTCGTTAACCGTCTCGGCAATCCATACTCGCTGAAAACTGTCAACGCAGCAATCAAACGCATCCTGCGCGCCTACAACGAGGAAGAAGCCAAGCGAGTAGCCGCAGGCGACACTCCCTGTCCCATTCGCCCATTTACCTCGCATAATCTGCGTCACACCTTCTGCACCCGACTCTGCGAAAACGAAACCAACCTCAAGGTCATTCAGAGTATCATGGGCCACGCCGACATCCAAACTACGATGGACATCTACGCAGAAGTAACAGAAGCAAAAAAATCCGAAGCCATCGCAAACCTCGAAGAAAAAATTTATATTGCGTAAAGGAGAAGGCAACCTGCCTTCTCCTTTTTGTGTTTACTCTATGAATCAATTGAAAAATATGATATAATTTATATACAAATTTAATATCCATACCGAGGAGAGATTATGAACATTCAAAGCGAAATTACTAATTACCTCAATCACCCCGAAACCAACGGTGCTCTTTTAATAACAGGACAATGGGGGTCCGGAAAGTCGCATTGCATTCATAAAGCAGCGGAAGAGCTTAATAAAGAGTTTGCCATCGCCTGCATTTCCCTTTTTGGAATAGATTCTGTTTCTGGTCTGGAAAAAAGAATTCAAGAAGAATACGTAGAAAAAACCTCCATCTACCTCGGGAAAAAAGCAAAAACTATTCATAAAGAAATCCTTTCCGCAATAAAAAAAGGGTCTGAACTTGTATCTACTGCATTTCCTGCATCTGTCGAAGCCGCTGTTGTTTCAAAAAGCCTCACTGCAATCTCCGCTTTTTCTCCTTTATCTCTAATTCAAGTAAAAAACACCCTTCCAAACGATGAACGTAAATTCGTTCTTTTTCTTGATGATTTTGAACGATGTACAATTGATACTAAAACTTTAATGGGATTCATCAACGAATATATCGAAAACAAAAAAATCAAAACAGTTCTTGTTGCTGATGAAGAAAAAATAAAGGAAGAAGAAACATATGCAGAATTTAAAGAAAAAGTTGTCTTTTCGACAATCAGGTTGCAGCAAGATGCCAAAGGCGCTCTTGATGAAATTTTAAACTCTTATTCCGCAAATACTGACGGGTATAAGGACTTTTTAAATCAAAACTTTCATACTATTCTTGCAATATATAAAGATAGCCAACTTGAAAATCTGCGCACCATCAAATCAATATTGGTAAAATTCGAACGTGTCTTCGCAGCATATAAAAAAAGTCAAGCACCCGAAAATCATCTTGTTGACATTTTATATGCTTTTGGAGTGATTTCCAACGAATCCCACGCAAATCATTTTATAAATGATGGCTTAATATATCGCTTTTATCACGATTCCGGCTCGGAGGAAGCCAAAAAGATTGAAGAGAAATATCCTTCCGGGATTCTTCAAGATCTGCCGAACACATTAAAAAAATGGATAGTCGAAGGGATATGGAACGAAGACTGTTTCATTAAAGAAATCAATGACCGATATGTTCTTAAAGAATTAACTCCCAAGGAAACAATTCTCGCATATCGTTTTTGGGATCTCGATCAATCCACCATTGAGAAAGGCTTACCTGCTCTGCTACAAGACGCATATGACGGAAAACTTTCCGGCGACCAATTAATACGGTTACTTATCGTCTTGCACTGCATAGAGAAACACCACATTGCAACTGTTGAAAACGTCGATTACACTTTGATGCATACCGGTTTTAAAAAATGGATCCAAGATAACAAAGGAGGCGATCCGAAAAAATTTCGTATATCCGTAGACTGTTCTATAGATCTTACAGAAAAGGCCAAAAAAATACTAAGTACAATTCGAGACTCAGAGGAGCTATCGTATAAATGGCACAACGAAAGTCAACTGAATGCTTACCTCAACGGAACAGGCGATATATCCCGATATGAAATCCAAAATTTCAGCGTCGAATCTTTTACTGATGACCTGTTTGATTCTTTCTGTAATTCCTTCTTTATTTCTAAAAACATGCGAAAACGCGAACTGTGCTTTGTCCTTTTACGAATTTTCAAAAACATGGATATAGAAGCGAGAAAAAAGAGTAAGAAGAATCTGCAACGACTAATAGCTGAACTTACGTCGCGACAGGCTTCAGAAACAGACGGCATTACCCGTGCAATCGAAGAAGATTTGAAAGATAAGTTACGCGCATTCGAAAAAGAATGATTTCTTTTTCGACAAGACTCTATACGCAAGCCCAAAGATCTTTTGGATTTGGGGTAAATTTGGGGTAAAACGCTCATTTTAACCACTGCATAAAAACAAAAAGCCTTGTATTTACAAGGCTTTTTGACTATTTCCTTAGTCCTGGGGCTTCATTGTGGGGAAGAGGATGACTTCGCGGATGGTATCGGCGCCGGTGAAGAGCATGACTGCGCGGTCAATGCCCATGCCCATGCCGCCCGTGGGAGGCATACCGTATTCCATAGCGGTGAGGAAGTCCTCATCGAGCATTTCGGTCTCATCATCTCCGCGCTCGCGCTGTTCAACCTGCTTCATAAAGCGTTCTCTCTGGTCGAGGGGGTCATTGAGCTCGGAATATGCATTGCCCATTTCGCTGCGGCAGATGAAGAACTCAAAGCGCTCGGTAAGGCGGGGATCCTCGGGAGATTTCTTTGTAAGCGGCGAAACCTCAACGGGATACATTGTAATAAACGTAGGCTGAACAAGATGTTCTTCAACTTTCTGGTCGAAGCAAGCGTAGAGCGCGTTGCCCCATGTTTTTTCCGCAGCATCGGCAAGCTCTACGCCGACAGCCTTGGCTGCGGCAACTGCCTCTGCATCATCGGTGATTGCGCCGAAGTCAACGCCGACATACTTTTTAACCGCTTCAACCATGGTCATGCGGGGCCAGCCGGGAGTGAGGTCAACTTTCTCACCCATCCACTCAAGCTCGTAAGTACCCAAAACTTCCTTTGCAAAAGTTGTGTAGACGCCCTCTGCAATGTCCATCATATCGTGGAAATCGGCATACGCCTGATAAAGCTCAACGGTGGTAAACTCGGGATTGTGTCTTGGGTCCATGCCCTCGTTGCGGAAGATACGTCCGATCTCATACACACGATCCATGCCGCCGATGATCAGACGCTTGAGGGGAAGCTCGGTAGCGATACGCATGTACATATCGAGGTCGAGCGTGTTGTGGTGCGTGATAAACGGACGAGCCGCGGCACCGCCCGCGATCGTGTTGAGCACGGGGGTTTCAACTTCGATATAGCCCATGTTATCAAGGTAGTTGCGCAGGTGCTTGATAAACTTTGAGCGAATAACAAAGTTGCGCTTTACCTCGGGATTTACGATAAGATCAACGTATCTCTGACGGTAGCGGAGGTCGGTGTCCTTGAAGCCGTGGAACTTTTCGGGCAGGGGAAGGAGCGACTTTGAAAGCAGAGTCATTTCCTTAGCATGCACCGAGATCTCACCGGTCTTGGTGGTGAACACAAAGCCGCTGATACCGACGATGTCGCCGATGTCATACTTCTTGAAATACGCATACTGCTCCTCACCGAGGTCGTCGCGGGTGACGTAGCACTGGATGCGTCCCTTTGCGTCCATGATGTGAACGAAAGAAGCCTTACCCATGACGCGCTTAGCGACGATTCTGCCTGCGATTTTAACGTTCTTTTCCTCGCCCTCGACATACGAAGCCTTGATGTCCTCGCTGTATGCGTCTTGGTCAAAGGATGTAATGACAAAGGGGTTGCGGCCCTCTGCCATAAGAGTAGCAAGCTTCTCGCGGCGAACCGCGATCTCACTGGTGTTATTTACTTCGTTGTTTTGTACGTTCTTTTCTGCCATAATGTTGTCCAATCCTTAGCCGTTCAGTTTTGCTCTGGTGACCGAAACGATCACGAGCGGATACTCGCCGTTCGGGGATGCGACCTTGACGGTGTCACCCTCGCGTGCGCCGATCAGCGCCGCGCCGACCGGAGACTGGTCCGAGATCTTACCCGACCAGAAATCGACCTCGTTGGTGCCGACGATGGTGTATTCGATCTCTTTGCCATCCGTGTTTGTAACCTTGACGATCGAGCCGACGCTGACCTTGGAGTGGTCGATCTCGGACTCGTCTACAACGATCGCATGGATAATGAGCGATTCGAGCTCGGTAATGCGGGACTCGACCTTTGCCTGCTCATTTCTTGCTTCATCGTACTCACTGTTCTCCGAAAGGTCACCATAAGAACGTGCGACTGCCAGTGCTTCTTTGACTTCGGCACGGCGTGTGGTTTTCAGATATTCGAGCTCGTCAACGAGCGCCTGATAACCCTCTTTGGTATAGTGCATCTGCTTAGCTGCCATTTTTCTTGTACCGTTCCTTCTTCGATAATTTTATTGGAAGAGTTTGACCGCCGCCTGAAGCTGCGTGTCGTTTTCATAATCCAGTTTAAAGAGATTGAGGTTTTTGTATTCGTCTGCCAGCGAAACCTCAATATCGGGGGTGATGCCGACGCCCTCATAGTTGTCCGAATAGGGGGGCGCGTACATCGAGGTCGAGATGCGGAGCGCAGCGCCGTCATCCAGCTTGATGATCGACTGTACGGTGCCCTTGCCGTAAGTGGTCTCGCCTACGACCGTTGCCTGATTATAATCGCGCAGTGCCGAAACGAACAGCTCTGCCGCCGACGCGGTATTGCCGTTGGTAAGGACTACGATCGGCTCTTTAAAGGATTGCGCATTCGACTCGTAGACCTTCTCGGTTCCATCCTTGTACTGGATGCGCACGATCGGTCCCTCGGGCAAAAGCATGTCGAGGATCTCCAGAATGGAGCTCAGCTCGCCACCGCCATTGTTACGCAGATCGATGATATAGCCGCGTGCATAACTGAGCTTGCCCTCGCCGAGTGCCTCGGCAAACTGCTCTGCCGTCTTGTCGTTGAAGTCCATCAGACGGATATACGCCACGGGAGCCAAAAGTCCCTTTACCTGAATCTCCTCATAGGTGACCGACTGTTCTTCCACCTTGCGGCGGGTGAGCGTAACGTCGAAAATGTTCTCGTAATTTTCGCCGCGGGCAATCGTGAGGGTAACATCGGTACCGATCTCACCGCGGATGCGATTGACTGCCGTGTTGTAGCCGAGCGCGGCAACATTCTCGCCTTCCACGCCGATGATCAGATCATCGGGCTGCAGATCCACGTCGAGCGCGGGGCTGTCGGGCATGACATTGAGAATTTCGATCGCGCCGTAATCGGAATTATAGATCACGCTGACGCCGATGCCGGCAAACTCGCCCGAATATGCGGTGGTCAGCTCCTTGTATTCCTCCTCGGGGTGATATGCGCCGTACTTGTCGCCCGTGTAGGCAACAAAGCCCTCGGCAACGCCCTCGACCAGGTCATCCACATCCAGCTCACCGACATAGTAGTTCGCATACAGTTTTGCCAGATCTGCGATCTTTTCGCTCGTGCGCTGCACGATCTCCTCTTCGAGGGTGAGCTCTTTGGGTTCCTCCTCCACGGGTTCTTGTATGGTGGCTTCCGTGGTGGTGTAGTCGCTCGGTACCTCGCCGATGCTGTCCTCACGGGCAAATGCGCCGCCGAAGACGATCGTCAACTGAAAGGTGATGGCGCACGCGAAGATCATCAAAAAGAGCGCAAGCCATACCGAAATCTTCTTTTTCATATTTGTTTTTGCTGTCCTTTCTAGGGTTACAATGCGTTATTTGTCCGCAGAGATCACTGCGGCTGTACAAGCCATCCGTTTGCGATCGGATCCTGGTGCTTACCGTCTACACGCACCTCGATATGCAGATGCGATCCGGTAGACTGCCCGGTCGAACCCATCTCGGCGATATGGTCGCCCTGCTGCACCTTGTCTCCGACCTTGACGAGCAATTTGGAGCAATGCGCATACAGCGTCGTGATGCCGCCGCCGTGATCTACGATGCAGTAGTTGCCGTAGCTGGAATGCTTGGTCGCGAGAATGACCTCGCCGTCCTGCACAGCGTAAATATCGGTGCCGATCGCCGCGGGAATATCGATACCCATGTGGAAATCGGTTACTTTTCTGCCCTTGTAATAGTAGGTACGCCAGCCGTAGTCACTGCTGATGCGCTTAATGCTGATGTCTACGGGCCAGATGAACTTACCGCCGACATACTCAGTCTTATTGGCATCGGCAAGCTCTTTAAGGAGCTTTTCGAGACGCTGGTTTTCTTCTTCCTCCGCCTTTCGCTTGGCATCATAGTCCGCCTGGATCTCTGCCTCGCTCATGCGCAATGTGGCAACATACTGATCCTGCGTACCCTTTTGCAGTTCCAGCTCCGCCTCTTCCTTCTCCAGTGTATCCATGTATGCGACCTGCGCATCATAGTCCGCCTGCAGATCGTTTCGAGAGGACTCGAGCACGCTCTTCATGTCCTCGAGTTCCTGCTTTTCGGTCTTATACTTGGTCAGCAGCTTGGAATTGTAGTCGAGGATGCTCGCCATATATTCCACGCGCGAAAGCATATCGGTGATACCATCCGAACCGAGAATGACCGTCAGAATGTTGATCGATTCACCCTCATACTGTGCGCGAACGAGCTGCAGGAATTTTGCACGGGTATCCGCAACCTCGGTTGCCTTTGCCTCGATTTCCTGCTCCTTCTCGGTGATCTGCTGTTCCTTTTCGGTGATCTGCACCGTGAGTGCATCGAGGAGGCTCTGCGTCGTCTCGATCTTCTTCTCGGTCGCAAGGATCAGATTTTTCAGGTCGTTTGCCTGCTGCTGCGCGGTATAGCGCTCGTTCTGCACTTGCTGCAATTGCTTTTTCAGTGCAGCCTGCTCTTTTTCCAGTTCTGCGATCGTTGCCTGAAACGCCTGTACCTGCGTATTGTCCGCAAACTCATTGGCGGACGTTTTGGCAGCGAACACGATCGGCATCGCGACTGCCGCCAGCGTCAGCACGCACAGTGCTGTGCAAAGGATTATTTTCCATGTCTTTTTCATTTTAACACCTCATTCTCTAACCGTGTGTAAAAAGACCGCGAATTTTGCTTATATTTCAATACTTTTTTACGCTTCGACGTACTTGCCGAGCGAGATCAGACTGCCGACAACGCCGGTAAACAGCGAGATGCCGAAGAATACCGTCAGCACCGTCGGCGTCATCTCTGCATAGGTGTACAGCTTGACGATGTTCATCTGCGCGGTGACGAAACCGGTCAGCAGAGAGTAGATCAGCTTCTCGAGGAAGAATGCCGCCGTAGCGCCCACAACGCCGATCAATGCACCCTCGAGTACGAAGGGCGCCGCAATATAGGTGCGGCTCGCGCCGATGTAACGCATGATGGTGATCTCGTCGCGGCGGGAATACACCGAGAGCTTGATCGTGTTGATGATGACGAACATGCAGACCACGGTGCAAAGCGCGGTGAACCAAACAAAGATCACCGAAATGCCGTTTTGCAGCGAATCGACCGTTGCCGCGATGTCCAGACGGCTGTTGACCTTGCGCACGCCGTCGATCTGCTTGAGCTCATAGTCGAGCGTGGTTACTTTGTCGTTGTCTATGTACAGCACGCGGAACTTGTCGGACAGCGGGTTCTCCTCGTCCGAAATATCCTCAAACAAATACCCGTAATCGGCAAATTCTCCCGTCATGTCGTCGAGGCCGTCCTCCTTCGACACATAGATAGCGTCCGATACATTGCCGAGACGCAGGATCTCGCGCTGCACGCGGGCGACCGTCTCGTCATCCGCATCGAAATCGAGAAAGACTTCGATCTCGTTGAGATCGGTCACATCCTCGAGGTTGTAGGCAACATTCAGCGCGATCAGCGCAAAGCTGCCGACAAACAACAGGCAGCTGATGAGCACAAAAATGCTGACGAAGGTAATGAGTCCGTTGCGGAACATGCCCTTGAACGCCTGGGCAAACGCGTCGCTCAAACGTCTCACAGCGTATCACCTCCGTAAATATCGTCCCCGACGAGACGTCCATCCTTGAGACGAACGATGCGCTGGTGGAACATCTTGGCGAGCTCCGCCTCGTGCGTGACGACGACAACGGTCTTGCCGTATTCCTTCATCTGCACAAGCAAGCCCATGATCTCCATCGAGAGCTTGGGGTCGAGGTTGCCCGTCGGCTCGTCGGCGATGATCGTATGCGGGTTATTGATGATGGCGCGCGCCAGTGCAACGCGCTGCTGCTCGCCGCCCGAAAGCTGTGCGGGGAAATTGTTCGCCTTATCCTCAAGGCCAACGACCTTGAGCATGGTCATCACGCGCGTTTTGACCTCGGCAGCGCTTGCGCCGCCGACGACGCGCAGAGCAAATGCAACATTCTCAAACACGGTCTTCTGCTTGAACAGGCGGAAGTCCTGGAACACCACGCCGATACGGCGGCGGTATTTCGGAATGCGGGAGGCACGCATCTTGGCAAGGTTGACGTCACCCACCCACAGCTCGCCGCTCGTAACGCGCTCCTCGCGCAGCAGGAGCTTTGTCATAGTGGTCTTACCTGCGCCGCTGTCACCCATGATGAAAACAAACTCGCCGTCGTTTATCTTTAAATTTAAGTTGTCAAGCGCGATCTTTCCCTCGGGATAGCGCTTGGTGACATTTTTAAATTCGATCATCGTTTCTCTCTCTTCTCAAAAAATCCGGTGATTGCGGGCTCCCTTGTAAATGCCCCTTTACGCAAGAATTGCAGGAATGCGCAAAGGCGCATCCCCACAATCGAAAAGTCTTAGAATTTAACAGGCTTCGATGTCAGATACTTCTTGACCATGAGCGCGACCTTAAAGGTGATCGCATGTTCAAACTCGCGCAGGTCGAGACCCGTGATCTTGCGGATCTTTTCCAGGCGGTACACCAAAGTGTTTCGATGTACAAACAGTTTTCTCGAAGTCTCGGAGACATTGAGGTTGTTTTCAAAGAAGCACTGCACGGTCATGAGCGTCTCGCGGTCGAGCGACTCGATCGAGCCCTTCTTGAAAACTTCCTGCAGGAACATCTCGCAGAGCGTGGTCGGCAGCTGATAGATCAGACGGCCGATGCCGAGGTTCTCATAGCTGATGATGTTCTTCTCGGTGTCAAACACCTTGCCGACCTCGATCGCAACCTGCGCCTCTTTGTATGCGCGGGCGAGATCCTTGATGTTATCGACTACGGTACTGATACCGATCGCAACCTTGGTATAGAATTCAGAGGACAGCGTCTGTGCGATACCGTTTGCCATCTTTTCAATCTCTTTGGTATCGACGTTTGCCTTGACCTCTTTGACCAGCACGATGTCATTTTCACCGACGCTGATGACATAATCGCGGTTTTTATCGGGGTACATGTTCTGCACCATCTCATAGGGCAGCATGTCCGACTTGCCGTAGAACTTGATGAGGAAAACTACGCGGCTCTCCTCCGCATTGAAGCGAAGTTCCTTACCTTTAATATAAATATCACTGGGCAGGATGTTGTCCAGAATGATGTTTTTGATAAACGAACATTTATCATATTTCTCATCGTAGAGATTCTTGATATTTGCCAGCGAGACCGCCAGAATCGACGCGGTGCTTGCCGCCATCTGATCGTCTCCCTCTACAAAAACGACATTCTCCAGCTTTGTTCCCTGTCCGATCGAGCGGTATGTATATCCGTCGATCACCACCGCGTCGCCCGTGTAGGAAAGCTCCTCACGCACGCCGATACGCGTTTCGCCGATCTTGCCAAGCTCGCTGCACGCGATGACGACACCGCCGTCATCAATTACGCCGATCACGCGATCGGTAGCATCGCGCATTTGGTGGATTACGCCCTGAAACAGTCTGTTAGACATCTTGCACATCCTCTCTTGCAGTCAATTTGTAAGATTATGCCTATATTTTACCCGATATTTTGTAAAATTTCAATAGCTATTTCGATATTTTCGACAAAATTACATAAGTTTTACTGTATAAATTATAGCAATTATGAAATATACCACGCAAACGACCGCTACACAATACAGAAGATGACCAAACAGGAGCACGCCGAGCACTGCCAAAAGTGCTACCGCGCAGCCCGCATATACGGCTGCGGGGATCATATGTGCCGGCTTTTTGATCTGCTTGCCGAAGAGCTGCACCTTGCCGTTTTTCTCCAGCTGATAGGTCAGCCATGCGCATCCGACAGCGGCGATCAGGGTGAGCGCTACTGCGACGCAGTTGGCAGGGACGTTCATCCCGCGGAAGCCTGCGCTGTTGATGACCGAAGCCGAAAGGCAGCCGGTGATCACAGCCACGCTGCAAAGGAAGAAATCTACGGCGTAGATCTGATATACGAAGAACAAAAGTCCAAGCGCCAGCAGCGCAAGGATGGTGCGGAACGCACCGCCGAAGTTACCGTACAGGAGTACGGCGAACAGCAGCGAAGCGCTGAGTCCGAGCAGAAGCGGTGAGGAGAACACATGTTCCTTTGCGTTCACGCCGCGCTTGGTGCAAAGGATATGCCAAACGAGTGCAGCGGCAAACAAGACAGCCGATGCGATCCGGATATACGGCAGCACCGTATAGAATTGCAGCTCAATGCCCGAGCCGCTGCTCAGCTTGCAAAGCACGACAACTGCAAAAATAAGCGCGAAGAACACGACCATCATCTTGCTCGTGACAATGTTCGACAGTCTTTCCTTCTCGCGCATCAGTTCTTCTTTTTTCTGTACCTTGTTTTCCACGGTTATTCACTCCAAATTACAATTCAAATTCATAAGAAATGCACGCCAGCGCAAAGCCGGACGCGCTCTCGCAGCGCAGGATCCGCCGACCGAGACCGCACAGGGCAAGTCCCGCGTCTTTTGCATCCGCAGCTTCCCGCTCGGAAAAGCCGCCCTCGCTGCCGATCACCAAAGAGATCTCCCTGAGAGGTTCGGTCGGCGTCACCGATGCATGCTTCTTTGTAAGAAGCGTGCGCAGCGACACGGTGCCGTCCCCCTCGTAGCAAAAACAGCCGACCGACGCTTTTGCCGCATCGGAAAGCATCTGCACATAGGAAAGCGGTGTGCCCACGGTGGGAACACGTCCCCTGCCGCACTGCTTTGCCGCCTCGAGTGCGATCCGCTGCCAGCGCGCGCATTTTTTTTGCAGCGCAGCACCGTCCGGACGGGAAACGCAGCGCTCCGAAACAAACGGAACGATCCTGCTTACCCCTTCCTCGACCGCCTTTTGTACGATCAGATCCATTTTATCGCCCTTGGGCAGTGCCTGATACAGCACCACGTCAAAGGGCATCTCACTCGCGGACCGCGCGCTTGTCAAAACACTCGCGCTCACGAGATCGTCGGTGATCTTCTGCAGGGTGCAGACATGCTCGTATCCCTGCGGATCGCAGACGGTGATGCTCTCCCCGACCGCCATACGCAGCGACCGCGCGATGTGCCACGCGTCGTCGCCCGTGATGCTGACATTTTTTTCGTCAAAGCCTTCACTCGGCACAAAAAATCTTGGCATGGCTCCCCCGCTTTTTTCGCTCCCGCCATCGGCGAGAGATATTCTGTTCTATTATATAATAAAAAAACCGAATTGTAAAGTACTAACAAAATATTTTCAAAAAAACTGACAAAAACTGCCCCATTGTGATAAACAAAAACTTCCGTCGAGACGGGTTGCGGTAGAATCTCGGGAACGTATCCCTCAGTCAGCTGCGCTGACAGCTCCCTTTAGGCAAGGGAGCCATACGCAGGTAAAAAGGTCGTGCGGACGCGACCTTTGACGCCGTCGTAAAACCTTGGTTTTACGACGGCATACAAAACCGTTCACTCGCGTCGTGCTCGACCGCACGCGGTTTTTAAGGAGTTTTAAAGCCGGCACATGTCCGTCTTTAAAACAAGATTTTATTATAAATACTTTTTCGGCAGGTAAAAAGGTCGCGCGAACGCGACCTTTTTTTGTTTTAATAGCAAACTTTTCCGGGATTGAGGATATTTTTCTTGTCGAATGCGGCTTTGATGCCCTGCATCAGCGCGATCTGATCCTCGCCGTATGCCTTGCGCATGTAGCCTTTCTTCGCGTAGCCGATGCCGTGCTCGCCCGAAACGAGACCGCCGAGCTCCTCGGCTTTTGCATACATCAAATCAAAGCAGTGCGCCAGCTTCTGTTCCCATGTTTCCGCATCAAGTGCGTCACGGCAGATGTACACATGCAGGTTGCCGTCGCCCGCGTGACCGAAGCTGGGAATACGCACGCCCTCGTCCTCGGCGATCTTGTGCGTATACTTGATAAACTCGTCTACCTTGCTGCGCGGTACGACAACGTCGCACTCATCCATCTCGGTGGTCGATGCCTTGATCGCCTCGAGGAACGCGCCGCGCGCCGACCAGACCGACTTTTTGCGCTCATCGGTGTCTACGATGTAGGCATCCAGCGCGCCGATCTCGAGACACAGGTCCGCAACGACCTGCATATCGCCCTGCACCTGTGCGTCTGTGTTGCCGTCGAAGGTGAGCAGGATGTAGGCGTCATTCTTGGTATCGGGGAACTTCTTGCCGAGGTAGCTCTCGGAGAAAAGGATCGTATCGCGCGACATATATTCGATCGCGGTGGGGATGACCTTGGAGCGGATGATCTTCGGCACTGCCTCGATCGCGCTCTTCATATCGGGGAACGGAACAAGCAAGCTGATGGATGCTTTCGGCAGGGGCAGAAGCTTGAGCACCGCCTCGGTGATGACGGCAAGCGTGCCTTCCGAGCCGATGATCAGGTCTTTAAGGCTGTAACCCGAGCTGTTTTTGACGACTTTGGAGCCGAGCTGCATGATCTCGCCGTCGGGCAGGACCACGGTCAGCGCGCGCACATAGTCGCGGGTAACGCCGTATTTGACGGCGCGCATGCCGCCCGCGTTGGTCGAGATGTTGCCGCCGATGGTGGCGGATTTTTCGCCCGGGTCGGGGGGATAGAAGAAGTCGCGCTCCTCGACGTATGCGGCAAGCTCCATGAGCAGCACGCCCGGCTGCACCGTCAGCGTGAGGTTGTCTTCATCGAGCTCGAGGATCTTGTTCATCTGCGTGGTCTCCATGAGGATGCCGCCCTCTACGGGGACGGCGGAGCCGACAAGTCCGGTGCCGCTGCCGCGCACGGTCACGGGGATGTCGTGCGCATAGGCATATTTCATCACGGAGGAAACTTCCTCGGTGGAGAGCACGCGCACGAGCACCTCGGGCATGCGGCTGATGCCGCCGAGCTCGTCATGGCTGTAGTCGGGGCTGATCGCGTCGCCGTAGAGCACGCGGTCATCGCCAACGATGGTGCGGAGGACCGAGAGATCCGCTTCGGTTACCTTATTGTACATCACTCTGCGCCTCCTTTACCTGATTTAAGAGCATCGGCAGGATCTCGCAGAGATCGCCGACGATACCGTAGTGCGCCACGTCAAAGATGGGCGCGTTTTTATCGGTGTTGACGGCAACGATGCAGTCGGAGGACTTCATGCCCGCCGCAAACTGTACCGCGCCCGAAATGCCCAGACACAGGATAAACTTCGGCTTGACGGTTCTGCCCGACAGACCGATCTGGTGTTTGGCATCCATGATGTTTTCCTCGACCAGCGGGCGCGTGCAGGCAAGCACACCGCCTAAGAGGTCGGCAAGCTCCTTTGCCATCGCGCGAATCTGTTCGCCCTTGGCACCGCGGCCGATCGCCACGATGACGTCCGCCTCGGAGATGTCCACATCCTTCGGCTTTTCCACCTTGCGCAGGATCTCGATATTGCTCGCGAGTGCCTCTTTGGCAAGCTGCATCAAAACGATCTCGCCGCTCTCGGTATCGGAAGGCTTCGGCTCGGGGAACACTTTATAGCGCACCGTGCAGAACTGCGGACGGCACGCGGGCGAGACGATCTGCGCCATGATGTTGCCGCCGAACGCGGGACGGATCTGCACAAGGTCGGTGTTTTCTTTCATTTCCAGTACCGTGCAGTCTGCGGTCAGACCTGCGCGGCAGCGCGCCGCAACGCGGGGCGCGAGCTGACGGCCGAGGTTGGTCGCGCCGACGAGAATGCTCGACGGCTTCACTTTTTCGATAAAGTCATAAAATGCGCTCGTGTACGGTTCGATGCGGAAGTCCTCAAGCGCCTCGTCCTCATAGACGTAGATCCTGTCCACGCCGTAGCGCAGCAGCTTTTTCGCGCTCTTTGCCGCGTCCTTGCCGATGATGAGGGCATAGACGGGGTGGTTTGTCACCTTGGCGAGCTCTTTTGCCTTGCCGATCAGCTCATAGGTAACGCGGTGGATCTGCTCGCCCGCGTGATCGACGTATACGCAGATGCCTTTCCACAGCGATTTGTCCACGGTGGGGGCGGCAACCTCTTCCTCGACGTATTCGACAACGCCTGCGGGACCCTTGCGGATGCACATTTTGCACATCTTGCAGGCTGCGCTGATGTCGAGCTTTGCGCCGTCATAGCCGATGGCGCCGAACGGGCAGAGCTTGACGAGCTCTTTGGCATTCTCGGCGTTTACAAGGTTTTGGTTGATCTTCAGTTGTCCCATTCCAAACGCCTCCTTATATCAGCTTGCGGCTCGCCAGCAGGTCAAAGATGCCCTGCGCCTGTGCGGCGGAGTCGCCTGTGATGCTGTGTTTTTCGGTATTCTTCTCGGGCGGGAAAATGCGCTCGACCTGCGTCGCCGAGCCGTTCAGACCGTAGTGATTTGCGTCCTGGTCCTCAAATTCGGCAAAGGAAATGAAGCGCACCAGATCGTCGGTGACGGTCTTTTGCACCTTATACGAGGGCAGACGCGGGGAGTTGATGTCATTTTCCGCGCAGAGCAGACAGGGGAGCTGTACGCTCTCGGTGACCACCATGTCATCGAGCGAAACCGTCACATACGCCTTGCCGTCCTTGACTTCCTCGACGGAAAGCACGTTTGCCACATGCGGGATGCCGAGATATTCGGCAACTTCGGCGCCGACCTGCGCTGTATCGCCGTCGGTCGTCTGCTTGCCGCAGAGGATCAGATCAAACTTGCCGACCTTGCGGATGCCCTGCGAGATGGTGTACGCCGTGGCGAGCACATCCGCGCCCGCAAACTTGCGGTCGCTGAGCACGGTACCCTTCTTGGCACCCATGCAGATGGATTCCACGATCACGGATTTTGCCTGCGGGGGACCCATCGTGATGGTCTCCACCGTTCCGCCGTATTTTTCTGTCAGCGACATCGCCATCTCAATGCTGTACAGATCATACGGATTCATCTTGCTGGCAACGCCGTCGCGCTTGAGCACTCCCGTGACCGGATCGACTTCTACGTTGCTCGAGCCCGGCACTTGCTTGATACAAACGAGAATATTCAAGAAAACGCACCTCCTCTATCGAAAAAAACTTTATCCGTAAGAAGAGTATAGCAGAAACTTGCCGTCTTTGCAAGGTGTTTTGAAATATTTTTTGTGAAAATTGCACAGTTTGTTACAAAATTATCGTTAATTTTTCTACAATATGATAAAAGAACAGTTTACATTCGGGAATTGACAGATGGTTTAGAATATGGTATGCTATAACTGTCTCAAATGATACAGTTTTCGGAGGATCGACCGTGCGACTGACAGAAGCGGAAAAAACTGCATTGCAAAAAGGACTCTGCTCGGTGTTCGGCGCAGAGTCGGCAGACGCGCTTGCGCATCGGCTGCTGCACGACGGCGCGCTGCAATCCAAGCGCTTTGCCGACGGCGAAGCGGTGTACGACGACACGCACGCCATGCCCGCGCTCGGCTTTTTGGTCTGCGGCGGTGCCGAGGTCGTGCGCACGCGCGAGGGATGCGAAGTGTTTCTGCGCTCCATGCAGAGCGGCGACGTATTCGGCGCGGCGCAGCTTTTCGCCGCAGACGCGGCGTATGTCACCGTCGTGCGCGCCAAGGGCAAGACACGCGTGCTCTTTCTGCCGCAGGATGCGGCGGAAGCGCTCATGCTTGCCGATCCGCGCGCGGCACTCGGGTACATTGCGTTTCTGTCGCAGAAGATCCGCTTCCTCAACCGCAAGATCGCCACGTTTACCGCGGGCAGTGCCGCGGAAAAGTTAGCGGGGTACATTTTGCAGTACGCAGGTGAGGGCGAGCGGTTCACCCCGCCCGTGTCCTACAGCCGCATGGCAGAGTCGCTCGGACTCGGCAGAGCATCGCTCTACCGCGCCATCGACGAGCTCTGCGCACTCGGCGCGATCCGGAAAGAACAAAAAGTTATCATTATAATAGACCGCGAACTGTTATCGCGCGTTTAGAAAGGAAATCACCATGAAAAAAGTACTCGCATTTGTTTTGACGCTCACTATGCTGTTTGCGCTCGGTGCCTGCGGCACCACGCCCGCCGTGACCACCGACGCTCCCACTACGACGGAAGCTCCCGTCACCACAGAAGCCCCCGTCTTTGAACCCGCAGATATGACCGTTGTTGCACTCAAAGGCCCCACGGGCATGGGACTTGCAAAGCTCATGGATACGAGCGCGGCAGGTGACACTGCCAACAACTACACCTTTACCCTTGCAGGTGACCCCACCGAGGTCAGCGCAGCCGTTATCAAGGGCGAAGTCGATGTGGCATGCGTGCCCGTAAACCTGGCAAGCACGCTCTATAACAAGACCGAGGGCAAATATATCTGCCTTGCGATCAACACGCTCGGCGTACTCCACATTCTCGAAGTCGGCGACAGCATCCAGTCCATCCGCGACCTTGCAGGTAAGACGCTCTATGCGACCGGTCAAGGCTCCACGCCCGAGTATATCCTCAACTATATTCTTGAGCAGAACGGCATTGCCGATCTCGTTACGGTAGAATATGAGACCGAGCACACCGCGCTTGTTTCGCTGTTTGCAACCGGTAAGGTAACGCTTGGCATGCTCCCCGAACCCAACGTCAGCTCCGCGATGATCCAGACCACCGGTCTGCGCCAGGCGCTCGACCTCACCGCCGAGTGGGACAAGATCTGCGACACCAGCGCCGTACAGGGCTGCGTGATCGTCAAGAAGGAATTCGCCGAGCAGAATCCCGACGCGCTGAAGGCATTCATGGATGAATATGCAGCAAGCGTAGAGTTTGTCAATGCCAACGTAGACGAAGCGGCAACGCTGTGCGAGACCTACGGCATCGTGCCCAAGGCCGCGATCGCAAAGCGCGCCCTGCCGAACTGCAACATCGTGTTTGTCAGCGGCGAAGAGATGAAAGCCGACCTTTCGGCGTTCCTCAAGGTGCTCTATGATGCAAATCCCGCGTCGGTAGGCGGCAAGCTGCCGGGCGACGACTTCTACTATGGAGCAAACTAAGCAGAAAAAATTAAAAAAACTGCTCTGCGGCGTCCTGACGCTTGCGTTCTGGATCGCCGTGTGGCAGCTGGCGGCAATTGCCGTCGGGCGCGAGGTGATTCTCCCCGCGCCTTTTGCCGTTTGCAGGCGCTTTGCCGCGCTCGCCGTGACCGTCCCCTTTTGGCGCGCGACGCTCTTTTCGCTCTTGCGCATCATGGGCGGCTATGCGGCGGGCGTGCTCGTCGGCACACTGCTCGGCACGGCGATGCACTTTTTCGCACCCGTGCGCGTGCTCTTTTCGCCCTTTCTCACCGTGGTCAAAAGCACGCCCGTTGCGTCGTTTATTCTGATCGCGTATTTTATCATCACCGACACCGTCATCCCGATCTTCATCACCTTTTTGATGGTGCTGCCCATGATGGCGGCGTGCGTGCTCAGCGCGCTGTCCTCCACCGATCCGATGCTGCTCGAGATGGCGAAGGTGTATCACTTTTCGTTCGGCAAGAAGCTGCGCGCGCTGTATATTCCGACCGTCCTGCCGCAGTTCCTCAGCCAAGCGCTCACTGCGCTCGGCTTTGGCTGGAAGGCGGGCGTCGCCGCCGAGGTGCTCTGTACCCCGCGCGACTCGATCGGCAAGTATCTCTATGAGGCGAAAACCTACCTCGAAACGGTGGATACCTTCGCCTATACCCTGCTGATCGTCCTCATCAGCCTTGCGCTCGAAAAACTGCTGCGGACGCTCACGTGCCGCGTGCGTGGAGGTGCCGCATGAGTATCGTATTTGAAAATGTCACAAAAGCATATGACGCGCCCGTGCTCGAAAACGTCACCCTGCAATTTGCCGACGGGAAGATCACCGCGCTGCTCGGCGCATCGGGCAGGGGTAAGACCACGATCCTGCGTCTGCTCGCCGCCCTTGAAAAAGCCGACGGCGGCAAGGCGCACGCAGACGGCAAGGTCGGCTATCTCTTTCAGGAGCCGCGCCTGCTGCCCACGCTGCACGCATTTGCCAACGTGCGCCTTGTCTGCAACAGCGACGCAGACGCACAGCATGCGCTCGCCCTCTGCAAGGCGGATGCCCTCGCCGACAAACTGCCAAGCGAAATGTCAGGCGGCGAGCGGCAGCGCGTGGCGCTTGCGCGCCTTGTCGCCTTCGGCGGCGATGTCTGGCTGCTCGATGAGCCGTTCTCCGCGCTTGACGCCGCGACCAAGGCGCAGATCATCGAAAATCTGATGCCCCTGCTTCGCAAGCGCACCGTGATCCTCGTCACGCATAACCGCGAGGAAGCCGCGCTGGCAGATGCGATAATTGAGCTGTAACGGGTATATTTCTCTTTTTATTGCAGAAAATTTGATTTTCCTATTGCATTTTCGGCTGTGTTGTGCTATACTACTTCTGTTCGGAGGCATAGCTCAGCTGGTTAGAGTACTTGCTTGACATGCAAGGGGTCACTGGTTCGATTCCAGTTGTCTCCACCAAAAGAAAAAGGATCGCAACAGCGATCCTTTTTCTTTTGTGCGATAATCTGCCGCCAGAACCGGCGTTCCGTCGCGCAAAAGCAGCATCCCGATTGGGATGCTGCTTTCATGTTTGCGTTGTTTACTTGGTAATGGTTGCGGTGGAAGTTGCGCCGTCCCATGCTACCGTGCCGCCGAGCGTCTCTGCTACGAAACGTACGGGCATGAAGGAGCGGTCACTCACGATAACTGCGGGAGAATCGAGTTTTACAGCCTGACCGTTGACGATCGCAGAGTCCGCGCCGACCGTGATCTTGATCTCGGTATCAGCAGTCTTGAGCGTTGCGGTAGAGGTTGCACCGTCCCAACCGATCTCTGCGCCGAGTGCTTCTGCTACATAGCGAACGGGAAGCATCGTGCGGCTGTTGATGATGATGGGAGCAACGTCCATGGTCTTCGTCTCGCCGTTAAGCGTATAGTCGGTCTTGCCCACCGTCATCTTGAGCTCTACGCCGGATGCGGGAGCTACGGGAGCATCGCCGCCGTAGGTCGAAACGGTACCGCCGAGGTTTTCGATCGTGCATACTTCCTGTGCAGCCTTCGACAGGATCGCAGTGCCGCCCATCTCTACAACGATCTTGTAGTGATAGTCGTTGCCGGGCTTGGTCTGCAGAACAGCCTTATCGGTAATGGTCAGCGTAGTGCCGAGCGGAACCGTAATGGTGTTCTGATCGTTTTCCTGGAACAGGATGATGTCGTCAAAGGTTACATCGCTGCTGATCGTGAAGTTTGCACCGCTCGCCATCTTGAATGCGCAGTCGGGGTTTTCTGCGGGTTCTGCCTTCTTGTAGTCAACACCGTCGTAAACGCTGGTGATGGTCAGAGGCGCGCTCATCGCGGGCAGTGTGTAGGAACCGCCGATGTATGCCTTGCCGACAACGACCATCGTGCCGCCGTTTGCCAAAAGGCTCATAACGCCGGTCGCATCAAAGGTGCCGAAGCTCTTCTTAGCCGTGCTTGCCGTGAGACCGTCATTGTCATTCGAGGCAGTGAAGCTGATATACGCAACCGTGCCGTCAGCCGCAAACGCGGTGAGAGAGCATGCACATACCAAAAGCAATGCTGCAAGTACCAAAGAAAGAATCTTTTTCATAATAACCTCCTTGTTATAGGCAAAATTGCCAATTACGTTTATAGTATAGCACGAATTATATAGAAAATCAACCAAAATCGCATGCTGATTTTTGTACCAAAATTTGTATTTTCTGTCCTCGCTTTGTATCCGGTAAAAAACGCCTTCCCGAGCGGAAGGCGTTTTTCGTGTTATTTACGCAAACAATTTGATCAGGATCGTGACAACACCGAGGATGGCGAGGACGACACCGACCACGCGATTGAGCTTTTTGATCTCACAGCGATTGGCAAATTTTGCCGAGATGTACGCACCGATGAGGCAGGCGAGCACCGTCACCGCCGTGGGGAGCGGTTCGACCGCCGCACCCATGCTGATGTGGCTGACCGCACCGGTCAGCGCGACCACGGTCATGATCATGGTACTCGTACCGACGGCAACTTTCAGATTATATCCCAGCACCATCGTGAACACGGTCAGCATCAAAATACCGCCGCCGCTGCCCGTAAAGCCGCAGACCCAGCCGATGCCGCAGCCGAGAAGCATGGCAAGGGCGGTCTTTTTCGGCGAGAGCCGACCGTTCGCCCCGTCGGCGTCCGCGCCCTTGGTAATAGGTTTGAACAGGAACTTGATGCCGAGGAAGATCGTCGTCAGCATCGAGATGTAGCCGAGACCGTCGGGCTGCGCCTGACTGAACAGATAGCCGCAATAGCTGCCGACCACCGAACCGACAAAGGCGGTAATCGTCACCAGAGAGCCGTTTTTCAGATCGATATTTTTGTTTTTGTAATATGTATAGGCGGACAGCAGACTGGCAAGCATGTCCGACGCGAGCGCCACCGTGACCGCATTATAGCTCGACCAGCCGCACAGGCTGACCAGCATCGGCGTGATGACGACCGCCGCCGAAAGCCCGGCAAGCCCCGTCACGATGCCCGCGCCCAGTCCCGCGAGCACATACACAAGATACAGCATAAAAAGCACCTCTTTTGTAAGCAGATATTCATGTGCTGCGTATATTCTAACAATAGGATACAGTATACCATATCGAAGATGCTTTTTCAATCCACAAATTACGGCAAAATGTTGCAAAAAGCCGCCGTCATCCCGGTAGGGGAGGGGCTTGCTCCTCCCGAGGGATCTTGGGCGGTGATGTTGTACTCCCCTCATCCGCGGTTTGCCGCAATGCGACCGCAGGTCGCTATCCTTCCGTCCCGAGGGGGAAGGCTTTGACTGCGTACATATCCATTTTTTAAAAGTTTTACGGGGGTGTGGGGGCGGTTTTTCAAAAACGCCCCCACATATACTTTCATACACTTTTTGGCAAGTACAAAATATATTGAACTTTTCCGCAGAATGTGGTATCATAATAAGAAACCACTTTTATTTTGGAGAGAAATATGGCAAATTACAGACGCGGAAGAATCAATGAAGAAATGCAGAAGGAGCTGTCGGTCCTGCTGCGCGAGGTAAAAGACCCGAGAGTGAGCGGCGCGCTGGTCAGCATCACCGCTGCCGAGGTCACGCCCGACCTTAAATTTGCCACCGTATATTTTTCGGTGCTGGCGGGCGATCCCAAGGATGTCAAAAAGGGACTGGAGAGCGCCAAGGGCTTTATCCGCCGCGAGATCGCGCAGCGACTGAACCTGCGCCAGACGCCCGAATTCACCTTTACGCACGACCACTCGATCGAGCACGGCGCGCATATCGCGAAGCTGATCGAGGACATCAACGCACCCAAGAAGGAGCAAAGCAATGACGAGCAGTGACCTTTCCCGGATCCTGCGGATCGCCGAGGACAGCAAGACCGCGCTCATCATCGGTCACGCGCACCCCGACGGAGACTGCGTCGGCTCGGCGATGGCGCTCTGCGAGATCGCAGAAGCGCTCGGCTGCAAGGCAACGCTCCTGCTGCCCGACCCGGTGCCGCTGCGCCTTGCTTTCCTGCTCGGCGAGCGGCAGGCACTGAACGAAGTGCCCGAGGATCTCGACGCATATACTATTATCACAGTGGACGTCGCTTCGCCGACACAGCTCGGCGATCTGAAAGACGCGCTGGCGGACAAGGTCGCACTGCGCATCGACCACCACGACGTGGGCACGCCGTATGCCAAGGCAGAGTTTGTAGACCCCCGCGCGGCGGCGACGGGCGAGATCATTTTCGACCTCTACGAGCATGCGATAGCGACGGGCAAGCTGAAAGCTCCCCTGCCGCGTGCGCTCTACGCCATGTTCGGCGCGATCAGCTCGGACACCGGCTGCTTCAAATACGCAAACGTCACGGGCGGCACGCATCTGCGCGCGGCAAAGCTGATCGATGCGGGCGTTGCCGCCGCCGAGATCAACCGCCTGCTGTTTGAGACCAAGGACGCCTCACAGCTCCGCGCCGAGGGCGTCGCCCAGCGCAAGCTGCAGCTGTTTGCCGACGGCAAGATCAGCTGCATCGCCATCGACCGCGGCGACTATACCGACGGCATCTCGATCGGCGACTTTGACACCGCGATCGACATTGCGCGCAGCGTGCGCGGCTCGCTTTGTGCCGCGGTGATCAAAGCGTCGCTCACCAAGGAGAACACCTACCGCGCTTCGCTGCGCTCGATCGGGCTCAACGTTGCCGCAGTGGCAGAACGCTTCGGCGGCGGCGGGCATGTCCGCGCCGCAGGCTGTTCACTCGAATGCGCATCCATCGAAGAAGCGCTGCGGACCATCGTTGCCGCGCTGACCGAAGCGATCGTGGCAGAAAAAAAAGCATAAAAAACAACCCAAGGCTCTGTGTAAAAGCCTTGGGTCTTATTTTGCCTTCCCCCTTGGGGGAAGGTGGCAGCCGCAGGCTGGCGGATGAGGGGTGGATACATCCGTTTTTCCTTTAGTTTCCCTGCGTATACGGTGCGAGCGCAAGGCGGATGAAAAAGCCCTGATCTACGCCGCAGACGGGACATTTTGCAGGCGCGCCCTTGGTTTCGATCACGGTGCCGCAGTTGAGACACATCCAGCCGCATTCGACGTCGCACAAAAACAGCTTACCGCTCTCGAGCTGCTCGGCAAGCATGGAAAAGCGGTCGCCGTGCAGCTTTTCCACCTTGGCAATGTTCTGAAAATCCACGGCGATCTTGGAAAATCCCTCCGACTCCGCCACCTCGGCAAACGCCTTGTACACCTCGTCGTGCTCCTTGTACTCGTTGCCCATAGCATAGCGTAAAAGCTGTGCCACCGAGGAAGTCACGTTGACGGGATAGCCGCCGTCCACCGTGATCTCGGTGCCGTCCAGCTCCTGCAGGTGATTGTAGAACACCTCCGCGTGCGCACGCTCCTGATCGGCGGTAAAGCGGAACACCGCCTCCACCACCTCGAGCTTCTGTTCCTTGGCGCGCTCCGCCGCCATGGTGTATCGGTTACGCGCCTGACTCTCGCCCGCAAAGGCGCGCATCAGATTTTTCGCGGTCTCACTGGTTTTAAAATCGGTTGCCATATTCTGTACCATCCTTTCTTTCCTGTGTGGATATTTTTACCCGTAAAATCACACAGTATACAGATAAATTCCACTTGACAAGGAAAAATTTCCATGATATAATACATACATTCCGTGAGGGAGTAGTCAACGGTCCACCTATCTGTGAATCGTTTCAAGATCAACATCCGGCGCCGACGCGCCTGGCTTGAATGAAATGGCAAGACTCATGGGTAGGTTCGTTCCTATCCATGAGTTTTTTATTTGTTTACGCAAAAATTTATATATATTATTTAAAGGAAGGACTCAACATGAAATTCTACACCGAAAGTAAGGAAGCCGCACTCGAAAAAGTCGGCTCCACCGAACAGGGCCTTTCGAGCGCAGAAGCTGAAAAGCGCCTTGCCGAAAACGGCAAGAACAAGCTCCAAGAGGCGAAAAAAGATTCGCTGCTCAAGCGTTTCTTAAAGCAGCTCGCTGACCCGATGATCATCATTCTGCTGGTTGCGGCAGGTATCAGCGCCATCACCGCTGTTATCGAAGGCGGCGAAGGCTTTGTGGATGTATTCATCATTCTGTTCGTTGTCATCATGAACGCGGTTCTGGGCGTTTACCAGGAATCGAAAGCCGAAAAAGCGATCGAAGCCCTGCAGGAAATGAGCGCGGCAACCTCAAAGGTTCTGCGCGACGGCAAGCTCACCATCGTCAAGAGCGAGGACCTCGTTGTCGGCGATGTAGTTCTGCTCGAAGCAGGTGACGCAGTGCCCGCAGACGGCCGTATCATCGAGAACGCCAGCCTCAAGATCGAGGAAGCGGCGCTCACCGGTGAAAGTGTGCCCGTCAATAAATTTATCGAGCTGATCAACCTTGCGGATGAGAGCAAGGATGTTCCGCTGGGCGACCGCAAGAACATGGTCTACATGGGCTCCACCGTTGTTTACGGACGCGGCGCGTTCGTAGTTACCGCAACCGGCATGGACACCGAAATGGGTAAGATCGCAGACGCACTTGCAAACGCATCCGAGGGACAGACGCCCCTGCAGATCAAGCTTGCACAGCTCTCCAAGATCCTCACCTATCTCGTACTCGGCATCAGCGTTGTGATCTTCGCCGTGCAGATCCTCCGTCCCTCGGGCGCAGACGTTGAGCTGTTCCACAAGATCCTTGACTCCTTTATGGTAGCCGTTTCGCTTGCAGTTGCGGCGATCCCCGAGGGTCTTGCCATGGTCGTTACCGTCGTACTTTCGATCGGCGTTACCAACATGTCGAAGCGCCGTGCCATTATCCGCAAGCTCACCGCAGTAGAAACGCTCGGCTGTGCACAGATCATCTGCTCGGATAAGACCGGTACCCTCACGCAGAATAAGATGACCGTTGTTGACCACTACGGCGACGACGAAAAGCTTCTCGCAACCGCTATGGCGCTCTGCTCGGACGCCGAGCTCGACGAGGAAGGCAATGTGACCGGTGAGCCCACCGAGGCAGCGCTGGTCGCCTATGCAAAAGCTCTCGACCTGAAGAAATACGATCTCAAGGCATCCTCTCCCCGCGTCGGCGAAGCTCCTTTCGACTCCGGCAGAAAGATGATGTCCACCATCCATTCTACCGGCGGTAAGTTCGTACAGTTCACAAAGGGTGCTCCCGACGAGATCCTCCGCCGCTGCGAGACCTACCTCGAGGGCGGCAAGGTCGTTCCCATGACCGAAGCCAAGATGGCAGAGATCATGTCCGCAAACAAGGCAATGGCGGACCGCGCACTCCGCGTACTCGCTGCATCCATGCGCACCTATGACGCAATGCCCGCATCTCTCGAACCCGCAGACCTTGAAGAAAAGCTCTGCTTTGTCGGTCTGACCGGCATGATCGACCCCGTCCGTCCCGAAGTCAAGGACGCGATCGTGGAGTGTAACAGCGCAGGTATCCGCGCGATCATGATCACGGGCGACCACATCGATACCGCGGTGGCGATCGCAAAGGAACTCGGCATTCTCACCGAGGGCAGACGCGCGATCACCGGCAGTGAACTCGGCGAGATGAGCGATGAAGAATTTGCGAAAGTATTTCAGGAGATCGGCGTGTACGCACGCGTACAGCCCGAGCATAAGACAAGAATCGTCAACGCTTGGCGCAATGCAGGCTATGTCACCGCCATGACCGGTGACGGCGTAAACGACGCTCCCTCGATCAAATCCGCAGACATCGGCGTCGGCATGGGTATCACCGGTACCGACGTTACCAAGAACGTCGCAGACATGGTGCTCGCAGACGACAACTTTGCAACCATCGTCGGCGCTGTAGAAGAAGGCCGTCGTATCTACGACAACATCCGTAAGGCGATCCAGTTCCTGCTCGGTTCCAACATGTCCGAG
This sequence comes from Clostridia bacterium, assembly GCA_017398595.1. Lineage (GTDB taxonomy): Bacteria > Bacillota > Clostridia > Oscillospirales > CAG-272 > UMGS902. Next base: position 6,758 of record JAFQFR010000005.1, on the reverse strand, counting down.
GTCATTTCGATCTTCGCGGCAACGCTCATGGGCTTCACCATTCTCAAGCCTGTACATCTGCTTTGGATCAACCTTGTTACCGACTGCTTCCCCGCACTCGCACTGGGTATGGAAAAGGCAGAACCCGGCATTATGAAGCGTAAACCCAGAAAGGCAAACGAAGGCGTATTCGCCGGCGGCATGGGCATTGACGTTGCATACCAGGGCCTTATGGTATCCGCGCTCACCATCCTCTCCTACTTCATCGGTTCTTCCATCGGCGCAGAGCACGGCGCGCTGAATCCCGCGGATCACGGCATGACCATGGCGTTCCTCACCATGTCGATGGCAGAGATCTTCCACTCCTTCAATATGCGTTCGCAGCGCGGCTCGATGTTCACGCTCGGCAGCTTTAACAAGGTCCTCGGACTTGCAGCAGTCGGCAGCCTGATCGCAACCACGCTCGTATGCGAGGTTCCTTTCCTTGCCAACGCATTCGGCTTCAGCCAGATCGACCTGACCGAGTATTCGATCGCACTCGGACTTGCATTCCTCACGATCCCGATCGTTGAAATCGTTAAGTTCGTGCAGAGAAAGCTCGCAAAGTAAATTTTATCAAAAAAGACTGTCGCGAAAGGCCGGTGCTCGTAAAACAGTTTCAGTACCGACAGACTATCTGCCGGTACTGTTCTTGTATATCTTTCAGCAATGTGATAAAATGGACGAAACAACTAGATAACTGGAATTTGACAAGGAAGGAAATAACAATGACAGTCGATGTTAATAAACTGTTTGATGAACTTGGGCATTTATCTCAGGTGGAAGCAATTGCTCTGGGTGGTTCAAGAGCAACCGGACGAAATGACGAGAAATCAGACTACGATGTGTATGTGTATATTACAGGATGCATTGACGAAAATGTTCGAAGAAGTATTCTGAAAAAATACTGTGGGTATATGGAAATTGGCAATTCCTTTTGGGAGTTGGAAGATGATGTTACTTTGAAAGATGGCATTGATATGGACATCATATATAGAAACATGGATGATTTTGAAAAAATGGTGTCCTCCGTGGTTATAGATTGCGTACCTTGGAATGGATATACCACCTGTATGTGGCATAATCTCATTACTTCCAAAATTGTATTGGACAAAGACGGAAAATTGCATGAACTGCAGGAAAAATATAAGATTCCATACCCGCAAAAGCTGAAAGAGAACATTATATCCAATAATCTGAAGCTTCTTAACGGTATGCTTCCATCCTTTGATATGCAGATAAAAAAGGCAGAAAACAGAGAAGACCTGGTCAGCGTAAATCACAGGGTCACAGAGTTCCTGGCAAGTTATTTTGACATCATCTTTGCCTTGAATGAGATGACGCATCCTGGTGAAAAAAGGATGCAGAGTATCTGCTCTGCGGAATGCAGCATTCTGCCAAAGCATTTTGATGAAAATCTGAACAAATTATTTGAAGGTATGTTTAGAGAACATATATCCCATGTAATAAGTGATATAGTTGCAGAGCTTCAAAAAATAGCCCAGATATAACCAATTCCAATATGTCGGACAGATCAAGGGCGCACTTCTATACACCATTTGGTGTGGTGCGTATGGTGCTACAACATGATTATAAAAAATCCTCCCTATGAGATTTTCATAGGGAGGATTAACTGTTTTACGTACACCCGCCTAAAGCGACAGTCTTTTTTTGCGAAGCGGGCGGATGGTATCCGCCACTACGGTTGGTGCGGCGCCGGTGCTTTATTCATTCTTTATCTTTTTTCAAAAAGTTTTCCCCACATCTCACGTTCTGTTTTATATCTCCAAAAACTTGCGGAAGGCGGTCGGCAGCGCGTAGCGCGCTTCCAGCTCTTCGGGAAGTGCCCAGACAAAGCAGTCGCTTTGCACCGCGCACTGCAAATGATAGCAGACCATGTCCCAGCGAATGTGCGTGAAAATATGCTCGCGGTGCAGCTCGCGCAGGATCGCCGTCGGGCGCACGCCAAAGTCCGCCGCCGCGGCAAGCGCATCCCCCGCGCCAAGCATACCGTCCATGCACGGCAGCTGCCAAAGCCCCGAAAGTACACCCTTTTCGGTGCGGCGGCAGATGGCAAACGCGCCGTCGCATTCGAGCAAAAACAGCGTCTTTTCCTCGTTTTTACGCTCCTTCTTCGGATTCTTTTTCGGCAGTTTTTCCTGCATGCCGCGCGCCTTCGCACGGCAGATCTCTGCAAGCGGGCAAAGCTCGCAGCGCGGCGAACGCGGCGTACACACAGCGGAACCGAGATCCATGAAGCTCTGCGTAAAATCGCCGCTGCCCTCACTTGGGACAACCTCGCCAAGCGACTCGGTGATCGCCTTTTTCACGCTCGGGTCGTCGATCGGCTTCTCACTGCCGAGAACGCGGGAAACCACGCGCAAAACATTGCCGTCCACGGCGGCAACCTGCTCCCCGTAACAGATCGAAGCGATCGCGCCCGCCGTGTATTCGCCCACACCGGGCAGCTTTTGCAGCTCGGCGGCAGTGCGCGGAAACTCGCCGCCGCTCTCAGCGACCGCTTTCGCCGCCTTGTGCAGATTGCGCGCGCGGCTGTAGTAGCCGAGTCCCTCCCACAGCTTGAGCAGGACTTCCTCGGACGCTTCGGCAAGCGCCTTTACTGTCGGCAGCGTCTCTAAAAAGAGCAGATAGCGGTCGCGCACCGCTTCCACGCGCGTCTGCTGCAGCATGATCTCGGAGAGCCACACGCGATAGGGATCTCTGCTCTGCCGCCAGGGCAGATCGCGCTTGTTTGCGCGGTACCACGGCACAAGCAGCTGTGGCAGTCCGGCGTAAATTTCTTTGTCTTGCATACGGTTCTCCTTTTGTTGTTTTCTCCAGTATAGCATAAAATCTCGCGGCGGTGTACATTTTTTGGATTTGGGCAAAATTTCCTCTTGCTTTTTCGGAATTTTCCTGTTATAATAAGATTAGGAAGCATTCTTAGTCTTAGAAAGGAGCACCCGATGAATACCAAACAAAAAACACTCGTTCTCGAAGTGGTGCGCGAGACCTGCGACCACCGAACGGCGGAGGAGATCTATATCGCGGCAAAGGCGAGAATGCCGCAGATCGCGATGGGCACCGTCTACCGCAATCTCGCACAGCTCGTCAGCGACGGCATCGTGCGCCGCCTTGAAGTGCCGAACGGCCCCGACCGCTATGACGGCTGTACCGAATGCCATGAGCATCTCTATTGCGACAACTGCGGCAAAGTGATCGACGTCTGGTGCGGCGACCTCACCGGCGCCATTGAAAATGCCACCGGGCAAAAACTCTCGTCCTACTCGCTCACCCTGCGCGGTCTGTGCGAGGCTTGCGGCGCACAGGTGGGATAAACCTAAACATTCGGAATCGTAAACCGTGTAGGGGCGTCACCGTTACGATGGCGGTAAATGGACATTTTGTAGGGACAGGCGTCCTCGACTGTCCGTTTTGTCCGACATCACACCAAAGCAAACGGGCGGATGGTATTCACCCGCGCATTTGGGCATAGAGCAACAAAAAAGGAGCGCATCGCGCTCCTTTTTTCAATGTTACGCTTTTTCAAAGCCGATGAGCATGCCGCCTTTTTCGGCGTAGAAGCTGCACAGGCCGCCGCATTTGCAGATCTGCACGTTGACAGACTTGAATGCGCTTTGGATCTGCTCTTTCAGCGCCTTTGCAGCACCTTCATTGAGGCAGTGTGCGATGCGCACTTTGCCGCCTGCCCAGCCGAGCGCCTTCATCTGCTCCACGATGGTTTCCAGCGCGCGCTTTTCGCCGCGAGCTTTACCGAGCATTTCCAGCGTACCTTTATCGCTCGCCTTGCCAATCGCGCGGATGCCGAGGATGCCCGCCATCTTTGCCACGACGGGGCTGACGCGCCCGTTGTTGGCGAGGTTCTTCATGGATTCGAGCATAAAGAGCAGCCCGGTCTTCTGCTGATACTTAGTGATCGCTTTGCAGATCGCGTCAAAATCTCTGCCCTCGCCGATCAGCTCCGCCAGCTTTTCGATAATGAGCCGCAGTTCAGTACCCGCGGACAGCGAATCGATCACAAACACGCGGCGATCGGGATGCGTCTCCTCATATTTCGCCTTGGCAAGGCACGCCGAATTGTAGCTGCCCGACAGCGAGCTCGTGATGGTCACGCAGAAGATCTCCTCGGCGTCGCCGAAGGCGCGCAGCCAGTCCTCGGTATTCGGGCAGGAGGTCGATGACTTGCCCTTGTACGCAAGCAGTTCGGTCGCCATCTGTGCGGCATCCAGCGCTGCGTCGTCCACATACTCTTTTTCGGCGGTGATGATCTTCAGCGGCGCCGAGGCAAATGCCACACCCGCAAACTCGTGCATATCCGCCGACGAGTCGGCGACAATTTTCATTCCCATAATTTCTCCTTATTTAGGTTATGTACTTACAGCGCATTTCCGTCCGCGTCGAACAGCGGCAGCTTCTCGAGGAACAGAATGTCCTTGCGGTCGGCAGCTTCACCCTCGGCGAGCACTGCCATCTTGCCGACGATCTTGCCGCCCGCCTGCTCTACGAGATTGACCAGCGCATTCAGCGACTCGCCCGTGCTGATGACGTCATCCACGATCAGCACGCGTTTACCTTTCATGTATGCGGCGTCGTAACCGTCGAGGTAAAGCACCTGCTTTGCCGCGGTGGTGATCGACTGCACCTCGCACTTCAGCACGTCGCGCATGTAGAGCTTGGGTGCTTTTCTGGCGAGCAGGTAGCGCTCGCCGCCCTGCTGTCTCGCCATTTCGTAGACCAGCGGGATGCCCTTGGACTCGGCGGTGATCATCACGTCGTACTCGGGCGCGATCTTCAGCAGTGCCTCGGCGCAGGCAACCGTCAGTTCCACGTCGCCGAACATGACAAACGCACCGATCTGCAGCTTGTCATTGAGGGGGCAGAGGGGCAGTGCGCGCTCCACACCCGCGATCTTCATCGTATATTCCATTTTTTGAAAACCTCTTTTCAAATAATATTATCGGTAGAAAAACGTAAATTTACCCGCGTGGGAAAAATATCCGCATTGCGATGGCATCGCGCGGCGGTCAATTGATATTCCCCCACGATGGGTAGACCCCAATAACGCATATCGCTACGGCAACACACATACTTGTGGGGACATAGCGACCTACGGTCGCATTGCCTCCCGGACTGTCCGTTTTGCTACGGTGCGGGATTGTGCACGGGAGGAGCAAGCCCCTCCCCTACCAGAGTTGGTGAGTACCCATTGCAATTATCACCACGACGGCATATACATCGTAGGGACATAGCGACCTGCGGTCGCATTGCCTCCCGGACTGTCCGTTTTGCTATGGTGCGGCGGTTGTACACGGGAGGGGAGACCCCTCCCCTACGGGTTAGGTGACAGAACGGGAAAATCTTACTGTTTTTTTGCCTTTTTGGCTTTTTTATCTTTTTCTTTGTCTTTTTCGGGCTCCTCGGGGACGGGAGCGTCGGTCGCGGTCAGCGCGGCGATGATCTCCTCGGCGAGGAAGCGCTCGGCGGTACTGCGCAGCACGAGCTCCAGCGCCTTTTCGCACAGCGCGGCATCGTCCGCGGCACTTTCGGCGATTTCCGCGGCGCAGGTATGCACGGTCTCCTCCTGCAGCGCTTTGAACTTTTCGTACAGCGCCGCGGTGCTCTCCTCTTTGTGCATGCCGAGCAGCGCGGACGCCTCGGGGATGGTCAGGTTCTGCTTCGCACAGCAGAGCATGTACAGCATGGCAAGTTGATCGCGGTTGTATTTCTTCTGCACGGGACGGTCAATGTGCCCGCCCTTGACATAGTTGTTGATACGGTTGGGGGTGAGGGGTATGCCGTCCTCACTGCGGCAGACACGGCAAAGCAGCTTGTTGAGATAGCCTGTGACCTGATCCATATACAGGTCGATCTCGGGCAGCGCGTCGTAACTCGGCAGGGTGAAATCGGTCAGCTCCCTCGCCGTCAAAAACAGCTTCTCAAAATCAGACATCGTCTTTCTTCTTTCTTCCGTATTTTTTATTGATCTCTTTCGAGCGCCAGAACGCCTCGGTCAAGGCATCGATCACATACTTTTTATCCTCATCGTGCAGCTTGCCGCCGGCAAACAGCGCCTGCATCTCGGTAAGCAGCGCCGAAAGCTCGGGGTTTTCGGCGCTGCGGCACTCTGCGGTCTCCGCCTTGTCGGTGAGCATGTCCATACTCACGCCGAAAAGCGCCGCCAGCTTTGCCAGTACGGTGCCCGACGGCATGGATGCACCCGCCTCGTAATTCTGATAGGTTCGATAGGTAACGCCGATTTTTTCCGCAGCGGCGCGCTGCGTCAGCCCCGCCTCGCAACGCAGCAGGCGGATCCTGTCCTTAAACTCCATAGGCACCTCGGGGCGAATATTTTTTCGTTTTCTGTATTGACAATGTTAAAAGTCGGCAGTATAATAATAGACGAAATCGCTTTCGTGTTTTCATTATAACGGAATTTCGCACATTTGTCAAGGTGACAATTGCAAATCCTGCCTGCTCCCCGTTTTGCGGGTATGTGATCTGCTTATATCGCTTTTTCGAGAGTACAGTACAAGAGAAAAAAGGAAACGGGAACATGAAGACCAAAGAAAAAGAAATGGAGGACGCCGCGCTCACCGCGGCAAAAGAAATGCTTGCGGGGATGCTTGCCCCGCTCGGCGCAGATGAAAAAAAGGCGCTGCTTGTTTTGCTTTTAAAAGCGACGGAATAAAATAAGACCCGCGCGGCATATGCCGCGCGGG